>JAURVT010000035.1 GCA_030655315.1 Nocardioidaceae bacterium
CACGCGGACGCACCAGGCGCCGGCCCCGGCGGCCAGCGCGCTGACCGCGGCGGTGGCGGCCTCGCGGCGCTCGACGGGGGCCGGCTCGCCGTCGTCGCCGGCGAGCAGCTGGCCGAGGAAGCGCTTGCGGCTCGCCGCGACCAGGACCGGGAGCCCGAGGACGCCGACCTCGTCCAGGCGCGAGAGCACCGTCCAGTTGTGCTCGGCGGTCTTGGAGAAGCCGAGGCCGGGGTCGACGACGAGCCGGTGCAGGGGCACGCCGGCCGCGTCGGCCGCGGCCACCTGCTGCCGCAGCTCGTCGACCACCTCGCGCACGACGTCACCGTAGACCGCGTGCTGCTGCATCGTGGCCGAGTGCTGGCGCCAGTGCATGAGCACGAAGGGGACGCCGGCGTCGGCGGCCACCGCCAGCATCCGGTCGTCGGCGCGTCCGCCGGAGACGTCGTTGACGAGCACGGCACCGGCCTCGACGGACTGCTCGGCCACCCGGGCGCGCATGGTGTCGACCGAGACGCGCACGCCCTCGGTGGCGAGCTCGCGGACCACCGGGACCACGCGCCGCAGCTCCTCGTCCTCGTCGACGCGCAGCGCGCCGGGACGGGTCGACTCCCCGCCGACGTCGACGAGGTCGGCGCCCTGCCCGGCGAGCTCGCGGCCGTGGGCGACGGCGGCGTCGCGGTCGAACCAGAGCCCGCCGTCGGAGAAGGAGTCGGGGGTGACGTTGACGACGCCCATGACGAGCGGCCGACCCGGGTCCGGGAGACCCGGGAGGGTGACCGGCTCCACGTCAGCGGCCCTTGATGAGGCCCATGGCCTCGGCGCGCGTGGCGGGGTCGCGCAGCTGGCCGCGGACGGCGCTCGTGATGGTGCGGGCACCGGACTTCTTGACGCCGCGCATGGCCATGCAGAGGTGCTCGGCCTCGACGACGACGATCGCGCCCTGCGGCCGCAGGTACTCCTCGAGGGCGTCGACGATCTGGGTGGTGAGCCGCTCCTGCACCTGTGGGCGGCGCGCGTAGACCTCGACGAGCCGGGCGAGCTTGGACAGCCCGACGACCTTGCCGTCGCGGGCCGGGATGTAGCCCACGTGCGCGACGCCGGTGAAGGGCACCAGGTGGTGCTCGCAGATCGACCACAGCTCGATGTCGCGCAGGAGCACCAGCTCGTCGTGGTCGACGTCGAAGCGCTTCTCCAGCACTTGGGCGGGGTCCTGGCGCAGGCCGCTCAGCATCTCGGCGTACGCGCGGGCCACCCGCGCGGGCGTCTCGCGCAGGCCGTCGCGGTCGGGGTCCTCCCCCACCGCGATCAGCAGCTCGCGGACGGCCGCGGCGGCGCGTCCGAGGTCGACCTCGGGGACGTCGCCCGTGGCGGCGGCGTCCCGCTCGGCCGTCATGTCAGACCCCGGGGGCCGGGGGCTCCGACCCGTCGCCGGGCAGGGCGCCACCGGTGCCGTGCACGTCGCCGTCGGTGCCGGGGGCGAGCAGGATCGACCCCTCCTCCTCGGGCTCGGGGCGCGTGCCGTTGAGGCCCTTGGGCGCGACGGGCGGCAGGGCCGACGGCTGACGGCTGTCGGACCCGGTCCAGGCCGGGCGGACGTCAGAGCGACGCAGCGCGGTGAAGATCGCCGCGATCTGCGCCTTGTCGAGCGTCTCCTTCTCCATCAGCTCGAGGACGAGCGCGTCGAGCACGTCGCGGTTGTCGACGAGGACGTCGAACGCCTCCTGGTGCGCGGCCGTGATCAGCTTGTTGATCTCGTGGTCGACGAGCGCCGCGACCTCCTCGGAGTAGTTGCGCGCGTGCCCGATGTCGCGCCCGAGGAACGGCTGTCCGCCGTCCTCGCCGAGACGGACGGCGCCCAGCTTCTCGCTCATGCCGTACTGGGTGACCATGGCGCGGGCCAGGCCCGTCGCCTTCTCGATGTCGTTGCCGGCACCGGTGGTCGGGTTGTGGAAGACGAGCTCCTCGGCGGCGCGGCCACCGAGCATGTAGGCGAGCTTGTCGAGCAGCTCGGCGCGCGTCTGGGAGTACTTGTCCTCGTCGGGCAGGACCATCGTGTAGCCGAGCGCACGGCCGCGCGGCAGGATCGTGATCTTGTGCACCGGGTCGCTGCCGGGCAGCGCCGCGGCGACCAGGGCGTGGCCGCCCTCGTGGTAGGCGGTGACGAGACGCTCGTGCTCGCTCATGATGCGGGTGCGCTTCTGCGGTCCGGCGATGACGCGGTCGATGGCCTCGTCGAGCGTGGCGTCGTCGATCATCTTCTTGTTCTCGCGCGCCGTGAGCAGCGCGGCCTCGTTGAGCACGTTGGCGAGGTCGGCGCCGGACATGCCGGGCGTGCGTCGCGCGACGGACTCGAGGTCGACGCCCTCGGCGAGCGGCTTGCCCCGCGAGTGGACGGCGAGGATCTGCTTGCGACCGGCGAGGTCGGGTGCCTCGACGCCGATCTGGCGGTCGAAGCGGCCCGGGCGCAGCAGCGCCGGGTCGAGGACGTCGGGACGGTTGGTCGCGGCGATCAGGATGACGCCGCCGCGGACGTCGAAGCCGTCCATCTCGACCAGCAGCTGGTTCAGGGTCTGCTCGCGCTCGTCGTGGCCGCCGCCCATGCCGGTGCCGCGGTGGCGTCCGACGGCGTCGATCTCGTCGATGAAGACGATCGCGGGGGCGTTCTCCTTGGCCTGCTCGAACAGGTCGCGGACGCGGCTCGCGCCGACGCCGACGAACATCTCGACGAAGTCCGAGCCGGAGATCGAGTAGAACGGCACGCCGGCCTCACCGGCGACCGCGCGGGCCAGCAGCGTCTTGCCGGTACCGGGCTGGCCGTAGAGCAGCACGCCCTTGGGGATCTTGGCGCCGACGGCCTGGAACTTGGCGGGCTCCTGGAGGAACTCCTTGATCTCGCCGAGCTCGTCGATCGCCTCGTCGCACCCGGCGACGTCGGCGAACGTGGTCTTGGGGGTGTCCTTGCTCATCAGCTTCGCCTTGGACTTGGCGAACTGCATGACGCGGCCACCGCCGCCCTGCATGTTGTTCATCAGGAACAGCAGGAGGCCGACGATCAGCAGGATCGGGAGCAGCGTGAGGAGCAGGCTGCCCAGCACGCTGGGACGCGGCACCTCGACGTCGTAGGACTTGAGCTGCTTGTCCTGGACGGCGCTCTCGGCCTGGCGCTGGAGGCTGTCGCCGAGCGTGCCGATCCAGTTGGCGCGCACGCGGTCGCCGTTGTCGAGCGTGGCCTCGATGCGCTGGTCGCCCTCGACGAACGTCGCGGTGTCGACGTCACCGGAGTCGAAGTACCCGACCATCGTCGAGGTGTCGACCTCGCGGTCCCCGTTGTTGGAGGACACCAGCTGGAGCACGGCGAGCACGCCGAAGACGCCCAGGATGATCCACAGCCAGGGGCCCTTGAAGATGCGCTTGACGTCCATAGTGGGGGGCTGCGCCCCGCTCCTCGGAGGATAGGTGGGTGACTCCCGAACGGTACACGGGGCGGGGGCGACCGACCCGTCCGGTCACGCCGGTCGCACGGTCGGGCACCTGCGCCCACAGCACGTCAACGAGCGGGCCCGCGACGGTGTTCCGCTCCGCGTCCGCCCTCGGCGAACGGGGGCTAGGAGTAGACGTGGGGGGCGAGGGTGCCGATGCAGCGCAGGTTGCGGTACTTCTCGTCGAAGTCGAGGCCGTAGCCGACGACGAAGGCGTTGGGGATGTCGAATCCGACGTACTTGACGTCGACCTTCATCTGCTGGGCGTCGGGCTTGCGGAGCAGGGTGGCGATCTCGACCGACGCGGGGCCGCGCGAGCGCAGGTTCGACACGAGCCACGACAGCGTCAGGCCGGTGTCGATGATGTCCTCGACGATCAGGACGTGACGGCCGGAGATGTCGGCGTCGAGGTCCTTGAGGATGCGGACGACGCCGGACGAGGTGGTGCCCGAGCCGTAGGACGACACCGCCATCCAGTCCATCTCGACGTGGCGGTCGAAGGCGCGGGCGAGGTCGGCCATCACCATCACGGCACCCTTGAGCACGCCGACGAGCAGCACCTCCTGCCCCTCGTAGTCCGCCTCGATGGTGCGGGCGATCTCGGTGAGACGGTCGCGGATCTGCTCCTCGGTGATGAGCAGTCCGTCGGGGTCGAGGTCGGCGTCCACGCGCGTCTGGTCCACGGGTGAAGCGTCGCACAGCCCCGCACCCCCTCCACCGCCGGTTCTGCCGAGCTGTCGGTGCGTGGTGACGTCCCGGCATCACCACGCACCGACAGGTCCGCGGGTCAGGGGCGGGCGAGGAGCAGACGGCCGTCGACGCGGGACGCGCGGAGGCCGCCGGGGAGGTCGAGGGGGCCCTGGCCGTGCCAGTCGGTGAGCAGGGCCTCGACGGCGGAGACGTGGCCGGCGGTGAGGTCCGTGGCCGGGCTGCCCGCCGCGAGGGCGGCCCGGCGGACGACGCGGGAGCGCAGCGCCGGCGGCAGGGACCCGAGCACCTCGGCGTCGAGCTCGCCGGTGTGGTCGAGGCAGCGCGCGTGCGACTCCTCGGCGAGGCGGTCGAGCAGGTCGGCGTCGTCGCGCAGGAGCGACGCCGTGCGCGCGAGGGCCGCGCCGACACCGGGGCCGAGCGCGTCCTCCAGCGCCGGCAGCGCCTCGTGGCGCACGCGCACGCGGGCGTAGGACGGGTCGTCGTTGTGGGGGTCGTCCCACCACGGCAGGCCGTGCGCGGCGCACACCTGCTCGGTCTGCACCCGCGTGAGCGACAGGAGGGGCCGGCGCCACAGCCCGTCGACGGGCGCCATGCCGGCGAGCGAGCGCGCGCCGGACCCGCGGGCGAGCCCGAGCAGGACGGTCTCGGCCTGGTCGTCGCGGGTGTGGGCGAGCAGCACCGCCGCGGCGTCCTCGCGGACGGCGGCACGGCGCAGCGCGTCGTACCGGGCCCGTCGTGCGGACGCCTCGGGGCCACCGCGGCCGGCCACGCGGACGCGGGCGACGTCGACCGGGTCGAGCCCGACGTCGTGGGCCCGCCGGGCCGCGAGCTCGGCGACCTCGGCCGACCCGTCCTGCAGGGCGTGGTCGACGACGAGGCCGTGCGCCCGCAGGCCGAGGCGCGGCGCCACGAACCCGGTGGCCGCGGCGAGCGCCAGCGAGTCGGCCCCGCCCGAGACCGCGACGAGCACGCGCGCGCCGCGCGGGAGGTCGCCGATCGCCGCGCGGACGCAGGTGCGCGCCCGCGCGACCTGGGGGTCGAGGGTTCCGCCCACGGGCTCAGCCGTGGACGCGCGCGACCCAGAGCGCGGGGTCGAGGATCTCGTCGGCCGAGGGCAGGCGGTCGGGCGACTCCCACACCACGTTGAAGCCCTCGTGCCCGACGTCGCGCGTGACGGCGCGGACGAACGCGGCGCCGTCGCGGTACTGACGCATCTTCGCGTCCATCCCGAGCAGCCGGCGCAGCACCGAGTCCAGGCCGCGGCTGCTGTCGCGTCGCTGCTCGAAGCGGCGGCGGATCGTGCGGACGGACGGGACGACGTCGGGGCCGACCTCGTCCATGATCACGTCGGCATGGCCCTCGAGGAGGCTCATCACGCCGGTCATCGCCTCGACCGCGGCCTTCTGCGCGGGGTTCTGCAGGACGTCCATGATCGAGGCGCCCTCCTCGCCGCGCAGCACCCGCCCGAGCTCGGTGACGCCGTCGCCCAGCAGGCGTCCGACGTTGCCGGGGTCGACGTCGGTCGCGCCGACGAACCCCCCGACGAGCGAGCGCAGGTGGTCGCGCAGCCAGGGCACCGCGGTGAACTGGACGCGGTGGGTCTCCTCGTGGAGGCAGACCCAGAGCCGGAAGTCGTGGGGGTCGACGCCCATCGCGCGCTCGACGGCGACGATGTTGGGCGCGACGAGCAGCATCCGTCCGGTGGAGCCCTCGGGTCCGTCCCAGAACGGGTCGAACTGGCCGAGGATCTTGCCCGACATGAACGCGAGCAGCGCGCCCAGCTCGGCGCCGGAGACCTTGGACCCGACGGCGCGCGCGACCGCGCCCGACGGACGCTGCTCGGCGATCTTGTCGACGAGCGGCTCGAGCACCGTGGCGAACCCCTCGACCGACGAGGTCACCCAGCCACGGCGGTCGACGACGAGGACGGGGGCGGTCGACGAGCGCGCGTGCAGGCCGGTGTGGTCGCGCACGGGCTGCTCGGAGCGGGCGGCCCCCTCGCGGAGCTCGGCCACCACCTCGGCGGCCTCGGCGGCGCTCACCTCCGGCCCCGGACGCACCAGACGACGGGCCGTGGACGCGGCCAGGCCCCAGTCGATCATCGCCGCGTCGTCGCTCATCCCCCGAGCGTACGGCGCAGGGGCGCTCAGCCCGCCGAGCAGGCGCAGGCGGCGAGCGCGGCGGCCACGCGGTCGAGCTGCGCGCGGGCGTCGAGGGTGAGCGGCACCGGGACACGGTCGGCGAGACCGACGAAGGCGAACGGCGTGCCGGACGCATCCACGCCGACGCCGGCGAGCGCGTGCACGCCCGTCAGCGTGCCGGTCTTGGCGCGCACGACGCCGAGGCCCGCATCGGTGCCCGACGACGTGAAGCGCCCGCCCAGGCTGCCGTTGAACCCCGCGACCGGGAGGCCCGCGACGATGCCGCGCAAGGCCTCGAGGTCGGGGTCCTCGGTGGCGGCGGGCGCGGCCGAGGCGAGTCCGAGGAGCGTCAGCATCGAGGTCGCGGTGACGCGGTTGTCGCGCGAGAGACCGCTGCCGTCGACGACGGTGTTGCCGTCCCACGGCACGCCGAGCCCGGTCAGCACCTGCTCGACGGCCGCGGCGCCGCCGTCGAACGACGCCGGCTGCCCCTCGGCCACCGCCACCTGGCGCAGCAGCACCTCGGCGGCCTCGTTGTCGCTGGACTCCAGGGTGTGCTGGACGATCTGGTCGACCGTGGGGCTCTCGACCCGGGCCAGCTCGGTGGCCCCCGCCGGCGCCGCCTGGCGCGCGGGCTCGTCGGTCACCGTGATGCCCTGCTGGCCGAGCAGCCGGACGAAGGCGCGGGTCGCGTCCAGCGCGGGCTCGCGCGAGCGGACCCCGTCGTCGCCGAGCAGGCCCTCGTCGGTCCACAGCGCCGAGACGGTGGTGGCGAGGTCGCCGGCGACGTACTGCGGCTCCCACCGCGGGCTGTCGCCCGGGCCCGTGAACAGCGAGTCGTCGAAGGCGACCGTCGCCTGGGTGACGCCCTGGTCGCGCAGGCCCGCGGCGGTGCGGCGCGCGAGGTCGCGCAGGGTCGCCCGGGCGACGGGGTAGGCGGCGTCGTCGCCGGTCTGCGGTCGGGTGAGGAGCAGGGGGTCGCCGCCGCCGACCAGCACGAGACGTGCGGGGGTGACGGGGGCCGGCGCCGCGTCCGGCGTCGCCCCCGTGGCGGGCGACGTCGGGGCCGCGGACGGTGCGGCGACCTGGCGGACCGTGGTCGCGAACCGCGTCTGCGGGCCGACCGACGCGAGCGCCGCGGCGCTCGTGAGCAGCTTCAGCGTGGACGCCGGCACCAGCGACGGACCACCCTCGGCGTAGGCGTACACGTCCTGCTCCGACGACAGGTCGCGGACCGCGACGCCCACGTGCGGCCCGAGCGACTCCGCGTCGAGGAGCCCCGCCACGGCGCCCTCGACCTTCGCCGGGTCGAGCGCCGGGCCCTGCGCGGGCTCCAGGACGGTGCCCGCGGCGCGAGACGCGGGGAGGTCGAGCGAGCTCGGCGCCGCGACGTCGGTCGGCGCGCAGGTGCCGCCCTCGCAGAGGAACCGGTCGAGCGCCCCCGCGTACCAGGCGCCGACGCCACCGGCCCCCACCAGGAGCACCGCCACCAGCAGCCACACCACCACCCGTCCGCCGTCACCCCGGTCACCGGGGAGAACCCTCGTTGGCCGGGCACGTCGCATGTGGGGGAGACTACCGACACGAGCTCGCCTGCAAGACGGAGGAACAGTGCACTTCGACGTGACCGTGGAGATCCCGAAGGGGAACCGCAACAAGTACGAGGTCGACCACAGCAACCACCGCATCCGTCTGGACCGGACGCTGTTCACCGCGACCCAGTACCCCGCGGACTACGGGTTCATCGACGACAGCCTCGGCCTCGACGAGGACCCGCTCGACGCGCTCGTCCTGCTCCCCGAGCCCACCTTCCCCGGCTGCCTGATCACCTGCCGCGCCATCGGCATGTTCCGCATGACCGACGAGGCCGGCGGCGACGACAAGGTCCTCTGCGTCCCCGCCACGGACCCGCGCCAGGAGCACCTCCAGGACATCCGCCACGTCCCCGAGTTCGACCGCCTCGAGATCGAGCACTTCTTCCAGGTCTACAAGGACCTCGAGCCCGGCAAGTCCGTCGAGGGCGCCGCCTGGGTCGGACGCAAGGAGGCCGAGGCCGAGATCATCGCGTCCTACGCCCGTTTCAAGGACAACGGCGGTTACTGAGGCCTCCGCATCCGATCTGGGTGCGTTCTCGTCGCATCGGCGAACGAAACCAGTTCGCCTTCGCTCCTCCGCCTGCCCAGATCGGCGCGTAGACCCCAGTACTGGTCGCTGATGCTTCGCGATCCGTCGCTCCCACCCCACCGATCCGTCGCTCCGCCCCCCGCGATCCGGCGGTTCTGCTGGTGCGGTCCGGCGGTTCTGCTGGTGTGGTCCGGCGGTTCTGCAGGTGTGGTCCGGCGGTTCTGCAGGTGCCATCCGGCGGTTCTGCAGGTGCCATCCTGCGGTTGCGCTGGTGGGGTCAGGGGCGGCCGGCGAGGTCGGGGCGGGTCCACTCGTCGACGGGGACGATCCTGACGCCCTGGCCGGGGCGGGGGGCGTGGATCATCTGGCCGCCGCCGAGGTAGAGGGCGACGTGGTAGATCGAGCCGGGGCCGCCGTTGCTCCAGAAGAGCAGGTCGCCGCGGCGCACGGATCCGGTCGACACCGGGGTGGAGGCGGCGTACTGGGCGCCGGAGAAGTGCGGGATGGTGCGGCCGCCGGCCGCCCAGGCGCGCATCGTGAGGCCCGAGCAGTCCCAGGTCGACGGACCCGCGGCGCCGAAGACGTACGGCTCCCCCAGCTGGGCCTTCGCGTACGAGATCGCGGCCTCGACCCCGCCTGAGGGTGCCGGGGCCTCCGGTGCCGGGTCGGCCTTGGGCTTCCTCGGCTTCGTCGGCCTCGTCCGGGGCTTCTCGGCGGGCGCCGGCTCCGGCTCCGCGTCTGCCTCCGGCGTCGGGTCGGGGCGTGCCGACGGCGAGGGGCTGGGCTCCTGCGCCGGGCCCGACGCCGGGGCCCGGCCCGGCTGCTCCTCCGGAGCCACCGTGGCCTCGTCCGCAGGCTCCTCGGTGGGCGCGTCGGCACCGTCCTGCGTCGCCACCGCCGCCTGGGCCCGGTCGTCGGCCTCGGCCTCGCGACGGCGCGCGGCCCGCTCGAGGTCGTCCTGACGCTCGGTCGCGAGCCTCACCGAGACGCCCTGGGCGGCGGCGAGGCGGCGCACCAGGCGGGTCTTCTCGGACGCGACCTCGCCCACGGCGGCCTCGCTCGCGGCGACCGCGGCGTCGGCGGCCGCCCGGGCGTCGGCGGCCTGCGCGGTGAGCGTCCGACGGCGCGACAGGGCCGCACGGTCACGGGCTGCGAGCACGTCCCCGACCGACCGGGCCGACTCGTACGCGTCCAGCGCGGCGGTGAGCGCGTCGTTGGTGCTGTCGTAGGCGCCCTCCTGCTCGAGCAGCTGGGCCGGCCCGTCGGCGGCGAAGACCGCACCGAGCCGGCCCATCGACGTCCCGTCCTGCACGCCCTGCACGCTGAGCCGGGCCACCGCGCGGCTCTGCGCGGCGACGGACACCTGGGCCGCGGCAGCACGCGCCGCGGTGTCGCGGGCGTCGCGACGCGCGACGGACAGCTCGTAGCGGGCGCCGTTCCAGGCCTCGCCGGCCTTGGCCGCCTCGATGCCCGCGGTCTCCAGACGCTGGTCGGCCGCGGCGAGCCGGGCCCGGATCACCCCGACCTCGGCCGCTCTGGCCGTGACGGCGTCCTGGGCCGCGGCGACGTCGTCCGCGCTCGGCGTCCCGTCGTCGCCCCGGGCGGCGCCCGTCGAGCCGAGCGCGAGGGCCGCGCAGACCGTGACCGCGGCGACGGCACGGGGGCGTCCACGACGTGACCAAGCTGCTCGCACGCGTCCGGCTCCTCGGTGGTCGACGTCCTGGGTCGACCGCACCCGGAGGGGCCGTGGCCCCGTGAGTCACAGCAGTCGCACCGTCAACGTAGACCTCATTCGTCCCATCCGACACATCTGCAGGCGAAATTCTCGAACCCGTCGGCGTGTCGGCTTGCAAATGACAGGTGTGTCATTCTCTGGCGCCGGCCGGACGGATCGCGCACGATGAGGTGTGCCCCTGTCTCGGACGTCCCTGCGCGCGGCCACGTTGACCGCCGCCCTCGCCCTCGCGACCCCGCTGCTCGGCGGCGCCCCGGCGCCGGCCGCCGCGCCCCGGCTGGTCGCGACCACCGTGCTGTCGGGACTGCAGAACCCGTGGGACCTGAGCTTCGTCTCGTCCCGCTCGTTCCTGTTCACCCAGCGCGACCGCAGGACGATCTCGCTCGGCACCCTCGGCGGCGCGCAGCGCGTCGTGGCGCGCCCCGCATCGGCCTGGGCCTCGGGCGAGACCGGGATGATGGCGGTCGAGGCACGTCCGGACTTCGCCCGCACGCGCGAGTTCCTCACCTGCCACGGCGCACGCACGGGCACCAGGACCGACGTGCGCGTGGTGCGCTGGCGCCTCGACGCCGCCGGCACGAGCGCGCGCATCGTGCGCACGATCGTCCGCCTGCCGATCACGTCCGGTCGTCACGGCGGCTGCCAGCTCGCGTTCACCAGCCGCGGCGCGCTGCTGGTCGGCACCGGCGACACCGCACGCACGGGCATCGCGCAGAGCCTGACCTCCGGCGGCGGCAAGGTGCTGCGCGTCGACCCGACCACCGGCCGCGGCTGGCCGACCAACACCTGGGCGTCCTCGGCGAACGCCCAGAAGCGGCGGGTCTTCTCCTACGGCCACCGCAACGTGCAGGGGCTCGCGGTCCGACGTGGCGGCGGCGTCTGGTCGGTCGAGCAGGGCTCCTACCGTGATGACGAGGTCAACCGGCTGCGCAAGGGCGGCAATGCCGGCTGGCGGCCAGGCCCGGGCTACGACGAGTCCGCGCCGATGACCGACACCCGCCTGCCGCGGGCCTACCGCGCGCGCTGGAGCTCGGGCTCGTCGACGATCGCCGCGTCGGCCGGGGCCTGGCTGTACGGGTCGCGCTGGGGCGACCGCTCGGGCCGCGTCCTCGCGATCACGGCGCTCAAGGGTGAGCAGCTGCGCTTCCTGCGGTTCACGGCCGCGGGCCGGCTCACGTCCCAGACCGTGCACCTCGAGGGCACCTACGGACGTCTGCGTGGCGTGGTGCTCGGCCCCGACCAGGCGCTCTACGTGACGACCTCGAACGGGCGCGACGACAGGATCCTGCGCGTCACGCTGCGCTGACCGTCAGGCCAGCGCGGTGTCGACGACGCCTCGCGCCGCCTCCTGCACCTCGGCGAGGTGGTCGGGCCCGCGGAACGACTCGGCATAGATCTTGTAGATGTCCTCGGTGCCCGACGGACGCGCGGCGAACCAGGCCGAGTCGGTGCAGACCTTGAGGCCGCCGATGGCCGCGCCGTTGCCGGGCGCCTCGGTGAGGACCTGGGTGATCGGCTCGCCGGCGAGCTCGGTGGCCGAGACCGCCGACGCGTCGAGCGCGCCCAGGCGCTTCTTCTGCTCGCGGGACGCAGGCGCGTCCACCCGTGCGTAGGCGGGCTCGCCGTGCTGCTCGACGAGGTCGGCGTAGTGCTCGCTCGGGCTCCGCCCGGTGACGGCCTGGATCTCGGCCGCGAGCAGCGCGAGCAGCAGGCCGTCCTTGTCGGTGGTCCAGACGGTGCCGTCCTTGCGCAGGAACGACGCCCCGGCGCTCTCCTCGCCCCCGAACGCGACGCTGCCGTCGAGCAGGCCCGGCACGAACCACTTGAAGCCCACCGGCACCTCGACCAGGCGACGGCCGAGACCGGCGACGACGCGGTCGATCATGCTGGAGGAGACGAGCGTCTTGCCGACGGCGACGCCGTCGCCCCAGCCGCGGTGCTCGCACAGGTACTTGATCGCCACGGCGAGGAAGTGGTTGGGGTTCATCAGGCCGGCGTCGGGCGTGACGATGCCGTGCCGGTCGGCGTCGGCGTCGTTGCCGGTGGCGATGTCGAACCGGTCGCGGCCCGCCACCAGCGAGGCCATCGCGTACGGCGAGCTGCAGTCCATCCGGATCTTGCCGTCGTGGTCGAGCGTCATGAACGCCCAGCGCGGGTCGACGTCGGGGTTGACCACGGTGAGGTCGAGCCCGTAGGCCTCGCCGATCGCACCCCAGTAGCCGACGGACGCGCCGCCCATCGGGTCGGCGCCGATGCGCACGCCGGCGGAGCGGACGGCGTCGAGGTCGAGCACCGCGTCGAGGTCGCCGACGTAGTGGCCGAGGAAGTCGTAGCCCTCGACGGCGGCGCGCGCGGCGTCCGTCGAGACCCGCTTGACCGAGCCGACGCCCGCTCGGAGCAGCGCGTTGGCGCGGTCCTGGATCCAGCCGGTGGACTCGGACCCGGCCGGTCCGCCGTGCGGCGGGTTGTACTTGAAGCCGCCGTCGCGCGGCGGGTTGTGCGACGGCGTGATGACGATGCCGTCGACCTGCCCGTGACCGCCCTCGGCGTTGAGCCGCAGGATCGCGTGCGACACCGCGGGGGTGGGCGTGTAGCCGTCCTGCTCGTCGACGAGCACGGTGACGTCGTTGGCCACGAGCACCTCGAGCGCGGTGTGCCACGCCGGCAGCGACAGCCCGTGGGTGTCGCGGCCCATCACCAGCGGGCCGTCGACGCCCTGCGCCGCGCGGTACTCGCAGATGGCCTGGGTGGTGGCGATGATGTGCGCCTCGTTGAAGGCGGTGTCGAGGCTCGAGCCGCGGTGGCCCGAGGTGCCGAACGCGACCTGCTGGTCGGGGTCGTCCGGGTCGGGCGTGAGCTCGTAGTACGCACGCTCCAGCGCGGTGGGGTCGATCAGGTCCTCGGGCTTGGCAGGCTGTCCGGCGCGCTCGTGCATGGCCTCACCCTAGGACCAGTCGGGGACGGTGCGCTCGTTCCGTCGCAGCCGTCCGGGGCGACGTCTAGCCTGGGACCTCGACCACCCGGGGGAGCACACGATGACCGAGCAGTTCCCGCCGTCCGGCGACGGCCTGCCCCAGCCCCACGGCCGGCCTCCGGGGTACGGCCCACCGCCGGGGTACGGGCCTCCCCCGCCCGGGTACGGCCCGCCGCCGGGGTACGGGTACGGCGCGCCCGACCCGTACGCGCCGTGGGGTCGTCACCCGGCCACCGGTGAGCCGCTGTCGGAGAAGTCCAAGCTGGTCGCCGGGCTGCTGCAGATCTTCCTCGGCACCCTCGGCATCGGACGCTTCTACATGGGGTCGACCGGGATCGCGATCACGCAGCTGCTGCTCACCGTCTTCGGCTTCCTGCTGGCCATCGTCCTGGTGGGCTTCGTGCTGCTGCTCGGCGTCGGCATCTGGGCCCTGGTCGACGGCATCCTCATCCTCACCGGCAGTCCCCGCGACGGCGACGGTCGCCTCCTCAGGAGCTAGGCAGGCCCATCACCGCGCGGAGCGTGGCGGTGAAGACCTCGACGTCGACGTCGGGATCCAGCGAGCGCTGGGCGCCCAGCCCGATGCCGAGGCTGAGCAGCGCGGTGGCGGCCTGGTCCGGCGTGAGCGCGATCTCGACGCCGGTGTCCTCGAGCACCGCCTCGACGAGCTGGGCGATCGCGGCGCGGACGGCGCGGTGCCGCTCGAGCAGTGCCTGCGCCACGAACGGGCTCTGGCGGGCCACCGACCCGAACTCGACCTCGAGCGCCGTCCAGCGCGGCTGGCCGATGCGCTCGCGCGCCCAGCGGCCGAACGCCGCCAGCCGGTCGTCCAGGCTGGTGTGGTCGCGGAAGGCGGCGGCGACCTCGTCGATCTGGCGCTGCTGGATCGAGTCCAGCACCGCGAGGCACAGCTCCTCCTTGTTCTTGAAGTTGGAGTAGACCGCGCCCTTGGAGAACCCCGCCTCGAGCGCGACCTTGTCGAGCGACGTCGCGCCGTACCCGTCCGCGAGGAACATCCGGCGCGCGGTGACGATCAGCGTCTCGCGCGTCCGCGCCTGCCGCTGCGCCCGTGTGACCGGTCCCGTCCCGTCAGCCATCTGGTCATGATAGTCAGATACCGTTAGTATCTGAAAGATGAGCGTCCACGACATCGTCATCATCGGCACGGGCTTCGCGGGTCTCGGGATGGCCATGAAGCTCCGCGAGGCCGGCCGCGACGACTTCGTCGTCCTGGAGAAGGCCGACGACGTCGGCGGCACCTGGCGCGACAACACCTACCCCGGCTGCGAGTGCGACATCCCCAGCCACATGTACTCCTTCTCCTACGAGCTCAACCCCGACTGGAGCAAGAGCTTCTCGCGGCAGCCCGAGATCCTCGCCTACATGAGGGGCGTCGCGGACGACCGCGGCCTGCGCAGCCACGTCGAGTTCGGCGTCGAGGTCACCGGTGCCACCTGGGACGACGGCCGCCAGCGCTGGACGATCGACACCCGCGGCGGCGAGACGTACGAGGCGCGCGTGCTCGTGTCGGGCGCGGGGGGCCTGCACATCCCCAGCATCCCGACCATCGCCGGCGCCGACACCTTCGAGGGCCCGCAGTTCCACTCCGCCGGGTGGCGCCACGACGTCGACCTCGCGGGCCAGCGCGTCGCCGTCATCGGCACCGGCGCCTCGGCCATCCAGTTCGTACCGATCATCGCCGACGAGGTCGCCGAGCTCACCGTCTTCCAGCGGACGCCCCCGTGGGTGCTCCCCAAGGCCGACAAGCCCATCCCGGAGTGGCAGAAGCGGGTGTTCCGGTCGGTGCCCGGAGCCCAGCGCGCGTACCGCGACCTGACGTACTGGGCGCTCGAGTCGCGCGCCATCGGCTTCAACGGCTGGGCGCTCGGGGCGCTCAAGCTCGCCGAGAAGGTCGTCACGCGACAGCTGGCCAAGACCGTCGACGACCCCGAGGTCGCGCGGCAGCTCACGCCCGACTACCGGCTGGGCTGCAAGCGCGTCCTGCAGTCCAACACCTACTACCCCACGTTCAACCGCGAGCACGTCTCGCTCGACACCAGCGGGATCGCCGAGATCACCCCGCAGGGCGTCGTCGACGGCGACGGCGTGCTGCACGAGGTGGACGTGATCGTCTACGGCACCGGGTTCCACGTCACCGACTCCTACGAGTACCTGAACTTCGTGGGCCGCGACGGGCTCGACCTCGGCAAGCAGTTCGCCGAGCACGGCATCGAGAGCCACCTGGGCATCACGGTCAACCGGTTCCCGAACCTGTTCTTCATGCTCGGCCCCAACACCGCGCTCGGCCACAATTCAGTGGTGTTCATGATCGAGCAGCAGACCAAGTTCGTCGTCCGGATGCTCGCCGAGATGGACGCCCGCGGCGCCGTCGCCGTCGAGCCGACGCTCGAGGCCCAGACCCGGTACAACGTCGACGTCCAGCGCCGCGTCAGCAAGGGCATCTGGACCCAGGGCGGCTGCACGAGCTGGTACCTCGACAGCCAGGGCCGCAACCGCACGATCTGGCCGAAGTTCACCTTCCAGTACTGGTGGGAGACCCGCCAGGTGCCCACCGAGGCGTACGCGTGGGAGCCCGCACGCGTCCGGGAGCCCGCGGCCGACCTAGGGTGACCCGCATGCGAGCCGCCCAGATCAGCAGCCTCGACGGCCCCGCGGCCGTCACCGTCACCGACGTCGCCGCGCCCGAGCCCGCCGACGGGCAGGTGCTGATCGACGTGCACGCCGCGGGGGTCTCGTTCCCCGAGGTGCTGCAGACGCGAGGGCGCTACCAGATCAAGCCCGACCTCCCGTTCGTGCCGGGGAGCGAGGTCGCCGGCGTCGTCGTCTCGGCCCCGGACGGGTCCGGGCTCTCCGTCGGCGACCGCGTGGCGGCGATGAGCATGCTCGGCGGGTTCGGTGAGCAGGTGCTCGCCCAGCCCGACCTCGTGCTGCCGGTGCCCGACGCCGTGTCCTTCGCCCAGGCGGCCGCACTGCCGCTGAACTACCTGACGGCGCACTTCGCGCTCGTCGCGCGCGGCGACATCGCGCCCGGCGAGACGGTGCTCGTCCACGGCGCTGCCGGTGGCGTCGGCACCGCGTCGATCCAGGTGGCCAAGGCGTTCGGCGCGGGCGACGTGATCGCGGTCGCGTCCACCGACGCCAAGGGCGAGTACGCGGTCGCCGCGGGCGCCGACTCCTACGTCCTGGCCGAGGGCTTCAAGGACGCCGTGAAGGAGCGGACCGGTGGACGCGGCGTCGACCTCGTCGTCGACCCCGTCGGCGGCGACCGCTTCACCGACTCGCTGCGCAGCCTCGCCGAGGACGGCCGGCTGCTCGTGGTGGGCTTCACCGCCGGGTCGATCCCGGAGGTCAAGGTCAACCGGCTGCTGCTCAACAACGTGAGCGTGGTCGGCGTCGGCTGGGGCGCCTACGTGCTTAAGCGCCCCGGCTACGTGCGCGACCAGTGGGACGCGCTGCTCCCCCACGTCGCGTCCGGCGTCGTCGACCCGCCGATCGGCGCCACGTTCGCGCTCGACGACGCGGTCGCCGCGCTCACCGAGATCGACGAGCGCCGCGCCACCGGCAAGGTCGTCCTCACCGTCCGCTGACATGTCGGCGGCTCAGGTGCCCCAGAGGCCCGTCTCGAGGCCGCCGGACATGACGAGCGTGCTCGCCGCGTCGGCCTCAGTGGTACGGACCAGCAGCAGCACCCCGCGGTCGGGCAGGGCGGCGGCGACGTCGTCGAGGTCGGCGAGGTAGCGACCCGCGAGGCCGAGGGAGGTGTAGGAGTCGGCGACGGCGACCTGCCCGGCGACCGGGTCGAGGCCCCACAGCACGACGAAGTGCCCGACGTGCCACAGTCCGCCGCTGATCGGCCCGGTGCGGAGGTTGGCGACCACGCCCGTCGGGAACGGCGCGTCACGCACGGCCGTCAGCAGGGACGCGACCGACGCGGACGTCCACGGCCCCGTGACGCCGACGACGGCCACCTCGCCCGCCGTCGCACGCTCGACGCCCGCCGCGAGGGACGCGGCGTCGGTGCCGGACTCGTCGAGGGACCCGGCGCGCGGCAGGCCGTCCCAGCCGTCGACGCGCGAGGCCTCGCCGGGCGGACGCGCCGCGGGCTCGTCGTGCGGCCACACCCGGGTCCCGGCGGCGCGGGCGAGGTCGCCGAGCGACGGGACGCCCGGCAGGCCGACGCCGTGCAGCGCGACCTGTGCCGCGAACGGGCCGCACAGCTGGTCGGGCTGCGGCAGGTCGAGGGCCTGGGCCGACAGCACCGCGGTGCTGCGGGAGAGCGGGTGGACCCCGGCGAAGGGATCGAGGCCGGTCAGTACAGCCACCGGGTCGAGGTGACGACGTCGTCGGGCGAGCGGTCGGCGGCCCACGCGGCGTCGGCCTCGCGCACGGCGACGAACGCCCCGAGCAGGTCGTCGCCGAGCACCTCGCGGACCAGGGCGCTGGCCCTCAGGTGCGCCAGCTGCTCCTCGTGCGTCGTCGCCAGCGGCACGACGCCGTGCTCGGCGCGGCGCGCGTCGTCCCAGCCGCCCACGTCCTCCTGGACGGGGTCGGGCAGCGGCGCGTCGTCGTCGATGCCGGCGAGCCCGGCGGCGATGACGACCGCGAGCGCGAGGTAGGGGTTGGCCGACGCGTCGGACGGCTTGAGCTCGACGTTGGTGACGTCGGGGCCGAGCAGGCCGGACGCGGGCACCAGGCGGAGCGCGGCCTCGCGGTTCTCGACGCCCCAGCAGCCGTAGGCGCCGGCCCAGAAGCCCGGCCGTCGGCGCACCAGCGACCCGGTGCTCGGCGCGGTGATCGCGACGATGCCGGGCAGCTCGCGCAGCAGCCCCGCGACGTACCCGCGTCCGACGTCGGACAGCCCGTGCGGGCCATCGCCGGTGAGCGCGTTGGTGCCGCCCGAGAAGAGCGACGTGTGCAGGTGCCAGCCGTTGCCGGCGTTGTCGGTGGTGACGACGGGCGCGAAGCTCGCACGCAGGCCGTGCGCGCGAGCGGCGGCGTGGATCGTCTGGCGGGCCAGCACCTGGGCGTCGGCGGCTGCGACGGCGTCGAGCGGCGCCAGCGCGATCTCCACCTGCGACTGCCCGTACTCGGCGTGCAGCTGGCCGATGCGCAGGCCGTTGGCGTCGAGGTCGACGAGCAGCTGGCGCGCGAACTCGTCGACGTCGCGCAGCGCGTTGGGGCCGTAGGCCGGTCCGCCGAGGGCGCGCGCGTAGTCGTCGCCGGCCTCGGCGCGGCTCAGCACGAACTCCATCTCGTAGCCGGCGCGCACCTCGAACCCGCGCTCGGCGGCGCGGGCCACCTGGCGCTCGAGCACGGCCCGCTGGTCGTACGGCCACGGGCCGCCGTCGGCGTCGAGCTGGCGCCCGGGCACCCACGCGAAGCCGGGCTGGCCCGCGAGGGCGACGGGCGCGTCGAGCACGGGCACGAGCCGGACGTCGCCCGAGGGCGTCGAGAGCCCCTCGTGCGCGAAGGTGATGCCGTCGTGGGAGTCGAACACCGCGAAGACCGCCGTGACGCCGACGCCCCGGCGCGCCGCGGCGGCGAGCTCATCGGTGGGCACCGTGCGCGAGCGGACGATGCCGTTGTTGTCGACCCAGCCGATCGTCACGCCGACGACGCCCTTCCCCCTGAGGTGGCCGGCGACCTGGACGGGATCGGACGCGTGGGGCGTGCTCATGGGCGCGACGTTACCGGGCGGGGCCGTCAGCGACGCCAGGGCGCGGGACGGCCGTGGAGCCACCAGTCGAACGCCTGCGTCATCCGCGGCAGCAGGAGGTAGGTCATGATCGGCGTCGCGACGAGGGTCGTGACGAGCGTCCGGACGACGACGCCGACGTCCAGGTCCGTCAGCAGGAGCAGCTCGCCGAGCGCAAGGCTCAGGGGGAAGAAGGCCACCCAGATCACCACGGCCTGCTTCCAGCGCGGCGGTGCGGACGGCGCGGGGCGGAGGTCCTCGACGTCGTGCTGGCGCGGCGGGTCGAACCAGCCCTCGATGCCGGTGCGACGCTCGAGCCGCGACTCCCCCACCAGTCCCTGCGCGGAGTCGAGCCACCAGCGGCGCTGGTCCGAGGCCTCCCAGGCGGCGAGGCTGTCGCCGTCGGTGAAGCGGTAGAGCATGTGCCACTCGTCGGAGTCGACGCCGGGCCGGACCCAGCCGGTGCCGAGGAACCCCGGGAACCGCTCGGCGAGCGAGGAGCCGGCCCGCACCCACGCGACCATCTGGTCGACGTGCGTGGGGTCGACGTGGCGGGTGATCGACACGGTGACGGCGTCCGGCGACGCGGTGGGGCTGCTCACGCGGACCAGGCTAGGGCGGCCCGATGACGCCGAGGTCGCACGGGACGAGGAGGTCGCCGCCGTCGTGACGCACGTCGCGCGTCAGCTCACCTCGACCAGCTCGACGGACCTCAGCGCGCCGCCGTCGAGCTCGAGCAGCATGACGGTGCCGTGCGCCTGGCGGCGCTTGTCCGTGGGCGAGCCCGGGTTGAGCACCCGGAAGCCGTCGGCGTCGGCCTCGTCCCACGGGATGTGGGAGTGGCCGAACACCACCACGTCGGCGTCCGGGAACCAGCCGCGCAGCCGACGCAGACGGCCCTGCTTGGGCCCGCTGTCGTGCACCATCGCGAACGCGACGCCGTCGACGTCGAGCTCGAGCCGCTCGGGCGCGCCCCAGGCGGCCACGTCGGGCCCGTCGTTGTTGCCGAGCACGACGTGCACGGGCGCGATCGCCGCCAGCTCGTCGAGGACCGACGGCTCGCACACGTCGCCGGCGTGCAGGACCAGGTCGACGCCGTCCAGCGCCGCGGCGACGCGCGGCGGCAGGCCCTTCCAGAACCGCGGGGCGTGGGTGTCGGAGACCAGCGCGACGCGCACGCCTACCCGGCCCGCCGGTGGACGGCCTCGAGGCCCGGCGCGCTCCAGGCGTCGGCCAGCACCTGGACGTCGCAGCCGAGCGACTCGCTGAGGCGCACCACCACCCCGAACGACGGCGACGGCATCCGGCCGGTCTCGATCTTGCGCAGGGTCTCGGGCGAGATGCCGGCGGCGACGGCGACGTCCGCCGGCGGACGCGAGCCGCGCGCCGTGCGGACGGCAGCACCGAGACGTCGGCCGGCCTCGAGCTGCTCGGGGGTGAGGGGCACACGGACCATGGGGGGATCCTACGTCGATGCTGGTATTTTAATACCGTGATCGACATGAAGACCCCAGCCCAGATCGAGCAGATGCACGTCACCGGCAGGTTCGTCGGCGAGGTGCTGGAGCAGCTGACGGCATCAGCGCGGGTCGGGGTCGACCTGCTCGACCTGGAGCAGCAGGCCCGCGACCTGATCCGCGACCGCGGCGCGACGTCCTGCTACTGGGACTACAGCCCGTCCTTCGGCCGCGGGCCGTTCCGCAACGTCGTCTGCACGTCGGTGAACGACGCCGCGCTCCACGGCCTGCCGCACGCGTACCGCCTGCGCGACGGCGACGTCCTGAGCCTCGACCTCGCCGTGTCGATCGACGGGTGGGTGGCCGACTCGGCGGTCACCGTCGTCGTCGGGACGGCGTCGGAGGACGACGCCCACCTGGTCCGCACGACCGAGGCGGCGCTCGCGGCCGCCATCGACGCCGCCGTGCCCGGGGGGCGGATGGGCGACGTCTCGGCAGCCATCGAGGCCGTTGCGACGGCCGCTGGGTACGGCGTCAACGCCGAGTTCGGCGGGCACGGGCTCGGCCGGACCATGCACGAGGACCCGCACGTGTCGAACCGCGGACGCGCCGGCCGGGGGCTCCGCCTCAAGCCCGGCCTCACCCTCGCCCTCGAGCCGTGGCTCATGACCGGCACCGACCAGCTCGTCGTCGACCCCGACGGGTGGACCCTCCGCTCCGCCGACGGGTCCCGCGCGTCCCACAGCGAGCACACCATCGCCATCACCGAGGAGGGGACCGTCGTGCTCACGCGGCGGGCGTCCGAGGTGGGGTGAGGGGTGGGCCGGCGCGGGCGGTCTTCTGCACCGTCCACAGATGACTGCAAGAGCCTTCACGCGCCGCCTTGATTTGCTAGAATCGAGCATACGTTCGACTCACTGGGGACCTGTCATGACCGTCTCTGCCCTCCCGCTCGGCGAGCACCCCGCGTTCGCGGTGCTCGCCGCGGTCGAGGGCGCGCTGGCCGGGGGTGGTGACCTGTCGGTCTACGACGGGTTGTCGGCCGAGGACGCGGTGACGCTGGCGGGGCGTTGGAGCCGGGTGAACTCGAAGGTCGCGGCCCATGCGATGGCCGCGACGCGGTCGGTGGACCGGTCGGGTGCTGCGAGGAGGGCCGGTGCGTCCTCGACCGGATCGCTGCTGGCGAGTCAGTTCGGTGGCGACCGCAACGCGGCCGCACGGGACGTGCATCTGGGCTGGGCCCTGGAGAAGGCCACGCTGACCGAGCATGCCCTCGCGGACGGCCGGATCTCCAAGGAGCAGGCCCGGCTGATCGCCCGGGCCATCGCTGGCCTGCCCGATGACATTCCGGCTGAGACGCGCCAGAAGTGCGAGCGGGCGCTGATCGAGGACGCCAAGACGCTCACGATGCGGGACCTGCAGTACCGGGCCGACCGGATCAGCGACATGCTCAAGCCGGTCGAGGAGGTGGACGCCGACGAGGGACAGAAGGTCGAGGACCGCGAACGGCAGGCGTACGAGCGGTCGCAGCTCTGGCTGCGGGACAATCGCGACGGCACCTGGGCTGGGTCGTTCACCCTCCCCGAAGCGCAGGCCGGAGCGCTGAAAAGCGCGTTGGACGGGTTCTCCGCACCCCGCCGACGCCACCTCGACGACGGCCAGGCCGACACCGACCTCACCTACCCCCAGCGCCAGGGCCGCGCCTTCATCGCCCTCATCGACCACCTGCCCACCGACGGACTCCCCGACGCCGGCGGATCGGGCATGACGGTCACGCTGAACCTCGACCTCCAGCAGCTGATCGACGGCCTCGGGACGGCCACCACGTCCACCGGCCAGCGGATGTCCGCCTCGCAGGTGCGGCAGCACGCGTGCCGGGTCGGGATCGTCCCGCAGGTCCTCGGAGGCCAGTCGCTCCCGCTGGACCTGGGCCGCAAGCAGCGCCTCTTCACCCCGCCCAACGCGTCGCCCTGGCGCACCGGGACCAGGGGTGCGCGATGCCCGACTGCGACCGGCCGCCGTCCTGGTGCGAGGCGCACCACGCGCGGGAACCCTGGGCCCACGGCGGGAGCACCGATCTGGAGGACGGGGTGCTGCTCTGTGCCTTCCACCACCGGATGATTCACGAGGACGACTGGGTCATCACCTTCGAGACCGAAGACCGACGGCCCGCGTTCATCCCACCGGCACGCCTCGACCCGTACCGGAGACCCCGCACCAGCACCCGCTACCGGCCGAGGCGGACGTGACGGCCCCCGTCCGCCGGAGCTGTCGGTGGCTGGTGATGCCGGGACATCACCACGCACCGACAGGTCCGGGGTCAGGCGGGGCGGCGGCGGAGCAGGTAGGTGTCCATCACCCAGCCGTGCTGGGCCTTGACGCGGTCGCGCGCGGCGACGACGTCGTCCGCCACGTCGGCGAGGGGGCCGGAGACGAGGGCCTCGCCGGGGGTGCCGAGGTTGGCGCCCCACCACAGGTCCCAGTCGCCGTGGGCGCCGTCGACGAGGGCGGTGGCCGAGAAGTCGCGGTTGAGGACGACGAGGATCGCGTCGCGGCCGGCGTCCACCTCGGCCATCAGCTGGCGTCCGGTGGTGACGGTGAGCGGGGCGCCGACGTCGTTGAGGACGATGCGGTGACGGGCGGCGAGCAGCTGCAGGGCGCTGATGCCGGGCACCACGTCCCAGTCGGGGACGACGTGGCCGCGCTCGGCCATCCGACCGACGATGCGGATGGTCGAGTCGTAGAAGGCCGGGTCGCCCCAGACCAGGAAGCCGACCGTCTCGCCGTCGGCCACCTCGTCGGTCAGCACCTGCTCGTAGGCCTCGACGCGGGCCTCGTGCCAGTCCGCGACGGCGCGCTCGTAGGCCGCTGGGTCGTCGTCGACACGCTTGGAGCGGTCGCGCCGGGGGTCGTCCACGTACGCCACCCGGTGCGGGTGGGTGACGTGGCGGCGGAGCACCTCCTCGCGCAGCGCGACGAGGTCGTCGGTGGCTCCGCCGTTACCGCGACGCTTGTCGGCGACGACGAACACGTTGACCTCGTCGAGCGCGCGCACCGCCTCGACCGTCACCTGGTCGGGGTGGCCGGCGCCGATGCCGACCACCCGGACCCGGCGGTGGACCGGGCTCACGGGAGGCGGCTCACTGCTCGTCGCGGTCCTCGAGATCGCCCTCGACGTCGAGGTACAGCTGCTGCAGCTGCGACATCGTCTCGGGCTCCGGCTCGGCCCACAGGCCACGGTCGGCCGCCTCGGTGAGGCGCTCGATCATGCCGCGCAGCGCCCAGGGGTTCGCGTGGCGCAGGAACGCCTGGTTGGTCTCGTCGAGCGCGTACGTCTGAGCGAGCTGCTCGTACATGTGGTCGCCGACGACGCCGGTGGTGGCGTCGTAGCCGAACATGTAGTCGACGGTGGCGGCCAGCTCGAACGCGCCCTTGTAGCCGTGCTTGCGCATCGCGGCGATCCAGCGCGGGTTGACCACGCGGGCGCGGAAGATGCGCGACGTCTCCTGCTCCAGCGTGCGGGTACGCACGGCGTCGGGCGTGGTGGAGTCGCCGATGTAGGCCTTGGGCGCGGTGCCCGTGAGCGCGCGCACCGTGGCGACCATGCCGCCGTGGTACTGGAAGTAGTCGTCGGAGTCGATGATGTCGTGCTCGCGGGTGTCGGTGTTCTTGGCCGCCACCGCGATGCGCTTGTAGTTGGAGCGCATGTCGTCCGACGCCGCGATGCCCGCGAGGTCGCGGCCGTACGCGAAGCCGCCCCACGCCGTGTAGACCTCGGCGAGGTCGGCGTCGTCGCGCCAGTTGCCCGACTCCATCAGCGGCAGGATGCCCGCGCCGTACGCGCCGGGCTTGGAGCCGAAGATGCGCGTGGTGGCGCGACGCTCGTCGCCGTGCTCGGCGAGGTCGGCCTGCGCGTGCGCGCGGACGTAGTTCTGGTCCTCGGGCTCGTCGAGCGCGGCCACCAGGCGGACGGCGTCGTCGAGCATCGTCACGACGTGCGGGAACGCGTCGCGGAAGAAGCCCGAGATGCGCACGGTGACGTCGATCCGCGGACGGCCGAGGTCCTCCAGCGACACCACCTGCAGGTCGGTGACGCGGCGCGACGCCTCGTCCCAGACCGGCTGGACGCCGAGCAGCGCGAGCACCTCGCCGACGTCGTCGCCGCTGGTGCGCATCGCCGACGTGCCCCAGACCGACAGGCCCACCGAGCGCGGGTGCGCACCGGTCTCCTCGACGAACCGCTGCACCAGCGAGGCGGCCATCGCGGCGCCGGTGTCGTAGGCCAGGCGCGACGGCACGGCCTTGGGGTCGACGGTGTAGAAGTTGCGGCCCGTGGGCAGCACGTTCACCAGACCGCGCAGCGGCGAGCCCGACGGGCCGGCGGGGATGAAGCCGCCGTCGAGCGCGTGCAGCACGTTGTCGAGCTCGTCGGTGGTGCGCTCCAGGCGCGGGACGACCTCGCGGGCGGCGAACTCGAGCACCTGCTGCACCACGGGGTCGGCCTGGCCGAGGCGCTCGGCGACGACGGTGGCCGCGGCGGGCACCGTCCAGCCGGCGTCCTCCATGCCCTGGACGAGACCGCGGGCCCGCTCCTCGATCGCGTCGATGGCGTGCAGGCCCTCGCCGGTGTCGTTCTCCTTCAGGCCGAGCGCCGAGCGCAGGCCCGGCAGCGCGCCGGCCTGGCCGCTCCACACCTGCGACGCGCGCAGGATGGCGAGCACCAGGTTGACGCGGGCCTCGCCGGCCGGCGGGGCACCGAGCACGTGCAGGCCGTCACGGATCTGCATGTCCTTGATCTCACAGAGCCAGCCGTCGATGTGCAGGATGAAGTCGTCGAACTCGGCGTCGTGCGGGCGGTCGTCGAGCCCGAGGTCGTGGTCGAGCTTGGCGGCCTGGATGAGCGTCCAGATCTGCTGGCGGACGGCCGGCAGCTTGGCCGGGTCCATCGCCGCGATGTTGGCGTGCTCGTCGAGCAGCTGCTCGAGCCGCGCGATGTCGCCGTACGTCTCGGCGCGCGCCATGGGCGGCACCAGGTGGTCGACGACGGTGGCGTGGGCGCGTCGCTTGGCCTGGGCACCCTCGCCCGGGTCGTTGACGAGGAACGGGTAGATCAGCGGCATGTCGCCGATCGCGGCGTCGGTGGCGCACGACGCCGAGAGCGCCGCGTTCTTGCCGGGCAGCCACTCCATCGAGCCGTGCTTGCCGAGGTGGACGACGGCGTGCGCGCCGAACTCCTCCTCGAGCCAGCGGTACGCGGCGAGGTAGTGGTGCGACGGCGCCATGTCGGGGTCGTGGTAGATCGCGACCGGGTTCTCGCCGAAGCCGCGGGGCGGCTGGATCAGGACGACGACGTTGCCGGCGCGCAGCGTCGCGATGACGATCTCGTCGTCGTCGTTGACGAAGAGCTTGCCGGGCGCCGGGCCCCACGCCTGCTCCATCGCGCCGGTCAGCTCGGCCGGCAGGTGGGCGATCCAGCGGCGGTAGTCCGCGGCCGGGATGCGCACGGTGCTGGTCGAGAGCTGCGCGTGCGTCAGCCACTCCTCGTCCTGGCCGCCGGCGGCGATCAGGGCGTGGATGAGGGCGTTGCCGGACGTCGTGTCGGGCTCCTCGCCCTCGATCACGGGCAGCGGGTCGAGGCCGGGCAGCTCGCCCGGACCACCGAGGTCGTAGCCGGCGTCGCGCATGCGGCGCATCAGGCGGATGGCGCTGACGGGAGTGTCGAGGCCGACCGCGTTGCCGATGCGGGCGTGCTTGGTGGGGTAGGCCGAGAGCATCAGCGCGACCTTGCGGTCCGACGCCGGCACCTTGCGCAGCCGGGCGTGCGAGGCCGCGATGCCGGCGAGGCGCTCGCAGCGCTCGGCATCGGCGACGTAGTGCGGCAGACCGTCCTGGTCGATCTCCTTGAAGCTGAACGGCACGGTGATGATGCGGCCGTCGAACTCGGGGATCGCGATCTGGTTGGCCGAGTCGAGCGGCGAGAGGCCGTCGTCGGACTCGGCCCACTCCTCGCGCGACCAGGTCAGGCACAGGCCCTGCAGGATCGGGATGTCGAGCGCGGCCATCGCGCCGACGTCCCAGGCCTCGTCCTCCTCGCCGGCGCTGGCGGTGGCCGGACGCGACCCGCCCGCGGCGAGCACGGTGACCACGAGCGCGTCGAGGGTGCCGAGGGCCTCGAGCAGGTCGGGGCTCGCGGTGCGCAGCGACGACGAGTGCAGCGGCAGGCCCACCGAGTCGCCCGTGGCGTCGATCGCGTCGGCCAGCGAGTGCGCGAAGGCGTCGTTGCCGCTGGTGGCGTGGGCGCGGTAGAAGAGCACGCCGATGCGGGCCCGGCGATCGGCGTCGGCGACGTCGGGGCGGTCGAGCCAGCCCCAGGTGGGCATCGTGGCGGGAGGCTCGAAGCCCTCACCGGTGAGCAGCACGGTGTCCGAGACGAACGCGTGCAGCTGCGACAGGTTGCCCGGGCCGCTCTCGGCCAGGTAGCGGTGCGCCTCGGCGGCGACGCCGATCGGCACCGTCGACTGCTCCATCAGCTCCGCGGACGGCTGCTGCTCGCCACCGACGACGACCATCGGCTTGCCCGTCGCACGGATGCGCGCGAAGCCCGAGCAGAGGTCGTCGGGGGTGCCGAGGATGCGGGCGACGACGACGTCGGCCGCCTCGATCGCGGCCGCCATCTCCTGGTGCCCCGGGCGACCGGGGTTCGCGAGCAGCCAGTCGGCGCCGCTCGCGCGGGCCGCCAGCAGGTCGGTGTCGGACGTGGACAGCAGGGCGATTCGTGCCATGGGGCGGGTGCTCCTTGCCGGGGTTCGCGCCCCGTCGGTGGTGGGAGTCGACGCGTGCAGTGTCTGGCTGGCCACCGCCGGTGGGCGGCGGCGTCACAGTGGCGGAACCGCCCCGGACTCGCACCGGGTTCCTGGGGACGCGACGTCCTTCGCAGCCTACGTCAGGATCACTGGTTGCGACCTGCGTCACACCCTGGCAGGGTCCGCAGGGCCGGCTCGCACCCGTCCGGCCCGCCTCCCGAAGGGCCAGCCCGGCCATGAAGCCACGCCACCGGATCACCCTCCTGACGCTCGGACTGGCCCTGGCCACCGCGGTCGCCACCCTCTCCGCCCCGGCGGGCGCGACCGGCCGCACGCAGGACGCGGCGACCACCGCGGTCGCGCGCTGTCCGCAGCTGCGCCTGACCGACCAGTGGTACGGCAGCACCGGCGAGCGGCTGCAGAAGGTGATCGACCGGGTCGGCACCTGCCAGGGCAGCCCCGGACGCGGCGTGCGTCCGGTCGCGGTCTTCGACTGGGACAACACGATGATGAAGAACGACATCAGCGACCAGACGACGTTCTGGCTGCTGCGCCGGTCGCTGCTGCGCCAGCCGGCGGGCAAGGACTGGCGCACCACCAGCCGCTGGATGACGCCGGCGGCCGCGAAAGCCCTTCGTCGCGCCTGCGGGCCGCTGGCGAAGCCGGGCGAGCGGCTCTCGACGGGGAAGAAGGACCGGCGGTCCGTGGCGTGCGCCGACGAGATCCTCTCGATGCGGCTCGACCAGGAGACCACCGCGGGCAGGCCCGGGTTCGCGGGCGACTACGACCACCGCCGGATGAACGCCGGCTACGCGTGGATGGCGCAGCTGATGGCCGGACGCACACCCGCCCAGGTGCGCGAGATCGCCCGCGACGCGCGCCGTGTCGCCCTGCGCGCGAGGATCGGCGACACCTGGCGCGTCGGCAGCACCACCCAGATCAAGTGGACCCGGTACTACCGGCCGATGAAGGACCTCGTCCGGACGTTGAAGAAGGCCGGCATCGAGCCGTGGGTGATCTCGGCGTCGCCCGAGCTGTGGGCCGACGTGTGGGGGCCGGGCATCGGCGTGCCGGCGAAGCACGTCGTCGGCATCCGCACCCAGGTGGAGGACGGCCGCGTCGTCGGCCACCTGAAGGGCTGCGGCGGCTACGCCGACGGCAGCGACCAGATCATGCCGTTCGTCGAGGGCAAGCGGTGCTGGGTCAACCAGGAGATCCGTGGCATCCAGGGACGGGCGGCGCTACGCCTCGCACCGGCGGACGTGCGGCCCGTGATCGCGGCCGGCGACGCGTCCACCGACATCACGATGGTCGCCGACGCCACCCGCGCGCACGTCGTCCTCAACCGCAACGGCGCCGAGATCATGTGCCAGGCGTACGCGAACCAGGACGGCAGGTGGCTGGTCACGCCGATGTTCATCCAGCCGCTCCCCCAGCTGCCGGGCCGGTACCCGTGCGCCACCGAGGGCCGCGAGAAGCGCGACGGCTCGCTCGGCCCGGTCCGCGGCATCGACGGCCGGGTGATCCCCGACCAGCGGGACGCGGTCTTCGGCTGAGCCGTCGGTCGGGTCGTCGGCAGGACCGGCTGGCGGGACTGGACAGCGGACCTGGGACGGCCACTAAGGTGAGCCACACCTTACCTGCCGTCCCAGGAGCCCGCCGTGCCCGTCCCGCCTCCCGCCGCCCTCTCCCGTCGCGCCCTGCTCGCCGGCGCCGCCGCCCTCGCCCTCACCGCGTGCGGGTCGGGCGGGTCGTCCGAGCAGGCCGCCCCCGCCGCGACGTCCAGCGGCGTGTTCCCCGTGACGCTCGAGCACAAGTTCGGCACCATCACGGTGCCCTCGGAGCCCCGCCGCGTCGTCGTCGCCGGGCTCACCGAGCAGGACATCGTGCTGCAGCTCGGCATCGTCCCGGTGGCCACGACGGAGTGGTACGGCGAGCAGCCGAACGCCGTGTGGCCGTGGGCGAGCGACCTGCTGGACGGCGCGAAGCCGACCGTCCTGACGCAGACTGACGGGCTGGCGTTCGAGAAGATCGCGTCGCTCGAGCCCGACCTGATCGTGGCCGTCAACGGCGGTCTCGAGCAGGCCGACTACGACAAGCTCGCCGCGATCGCCCCCACGGTCGCGGGGAGCAAGGGCACCCCGCAGTACTTCTCGCCGTGGGACGACCAGACCGTCCTCGTGGCCACCGCGCTGGGCAAGAAGGCCGAGGGCGAGAAGCTCGTCGCCGACGTGAAGGCGAGGTACGCCGCGATCGCGGAGGCCAACCCCGACTGGGAGGGCAAGACGGCGACGTTCGCGCAAGGCGCGCCGTACGAGGGCGTCCTGTACGTCTACCAGAACGGCCTGAGCACCGACTTCCTCACGATGATGGGCTTCACCATCACCGCCGGGCTGGAGAAGTACTCCCCCAACGCCGGCGAGCAGGCCCAGATCTCGGCCGAGAACCTCGACGTGATCGAGGCCGACGTGGTGCTCTTCGCCACCGAGGAGGAGGCGAACTTCGACGCGCTCCGCGAGATGGAGACGTTCGAGTCGCTGCCGGCGGTGGTGGAGAACCGGACCGTCTACACCGACGCGACCCTCGCGGGCGCCTTCTACTTCATGACGCCCCTGTCGCTCGCCTACGTCGCCGACCACCTGCCCCCGCTGCTCGAGAAGGCCGTCGCCGGCACCTCCCCCCAGGAGATGCAGGGCTGACCACCCCCGACTCCGGAGTTGTCGGTGCCTCAGGGGCCCATAGCCCGTTGAGGCACCGACAACTCTGGGACGGATGAGTGCGTCAGCTGCGGTGGGCGAGCACGAACGGGTAGACGACCACGAGGAACCGGGCGACGCGGCCGACCAGGCAGCAGATCGCGAAGTCCAGGCGACGGTTGCGGGCGGCGCCGGCGAGGACGGCGACGGCGAGCAGGGGCGGGATGCCGACGGAGGCCGAGAGCAGCACGACCCCGTTGGAGCGCCACCGGCCGTGCATGGCGGCGAGGCAGCGGTCGCTCCACTCGCCGATCCTCTGCCGCCAGCGGGGCAGCTCCTCGCGCGGGCGGCGGGGGCCCTTCTCCCTGCGCCACTCGCGGCCGCGTCGGGCCGCCTCGAACAGGATGATCTTGCCGATCGTCTGGCCGACGCCGACGCACACCGCGGCGACGTAGGCGAGCGCGGCGGGGGTCGTCGAGGCCGTGACGGCCAGCGCTGCCTCGGCGTTGACGATCGGCACGAGCGCCGACAGCACCCCGGTGCCGACGGCCGCCGCGACGACGCCCAGCCAGTCGAGCACGGGTCAGGCCGCTGCGGCGTCCTCGGCGGTGACGAGCCGCAGCACCGCCCGCGCCGTCCAGATCTTGATGGCGACCTGGGCGATCGCGATCGCCAGCGCGACGGGCAGCGAGCCGGCGGCGACGGCCAGGACGAGCGCCATGGTGTTGATGGTCTTGATCGGCACCGACCAGTTCCAGCGCCAGATGGTGCGGTCGACCTCGTAGAAGTAGTTGGGGCTGACGATGGGCCAGCGCAGGAAGCACAGCGACAGCACCGAGTCGAGCACCATGAACTGCAGGAAGTAGATGAGCAGCGCGGGCGCCAGCTCCGGACGCAGCATGAGCAGGCCCGAGATCAGCACGGCGCAGCAGGCGCGGTCGCTGAGGATGTCGAACACCGCGCCGAGACGGGTCTCCTGCCCGAACCAGCGGGCGACGTTGCCGTCGAGCGAGTCGCCGACCCAGTACACGGCGTACGCGATCGCGAGCAGCACCCACGAGCGCTCCATGATCCCGGCGAACCCGATGGCGATCGCGGCGACCGTGCGCACCGCGGTGACGTAGTTGGCAGCCGTGCCGACGGGCGCGCCGCCCCAGGTGAGGCGGGGGCGTGCCGTGGTGGCGCTGGAGGTCATGGCGCCACCCTAGATCGGTTGCGTCACGAGGCCGATCCGACCGGCCGGACGGGCGCCGGGAGGCCTCGAACGGCTGTGCGACCATGACGGCGTGCTGCGGACGAGGACGGACCGGTGCCCGGGCGTGCTGCGTCCCTGGCCCGCCGACGACGGTGCGCTGGTGCGGCTGCGGCTCCCCGGCGGACGTCTGTCGACCGCTCAGCTCGAGGCCCTCGCCGAGCTGGCCGACGTGCACGCCGACGGCCGCCTGCACCTCACGTCGCGCGCCAACGTCCAGCTGCGCGGGGTCGACACCGACGACGACGGCGCGCCCGTCGCGACGTTCGTCGACGCGCTCCGCGAGGCGGGCCTGCTGCCGTCGCCCGCGCACGACCTCGTCCGCAACCTCGCCTGCTCGCCCCTGACGGGCTACCGCGGCGGCCTGGTCGACCTGCGCCGCACGCTGGCCGACCTCGACGCGCGGCTGCTCGCGACCCCGGTGCTCGCCGACCTGCCCGGCAAGTTCCTCCTCGCTCTCGACGACGGCCGCCTCGACGTCGCGGCCGACGGCGCCGACCTCACCGCGGTGGCCCAGGACGCGCGCACCGCCCGCGTCGTCGTGGGCGACCTCGACGCCGGCACCGTCCCGCTCGCCGACGTGGTCGAGACGCTCGTCGGGCTGGCGCACGCGTTCCTCGCCGCCCGCGGGGAGGGCGACGACGGCGCGTGGCACGTCGTCGAGCTGCCGGGGAGCGGTCGTGAGCTCGTCGGCGACCTGCCCACCTGGCGGCGGCCCGAGCACCGCGAGCCGGAGGTCCGCGGCCTGCTGCCGCAGGACGACGGCGGCCGCTACCTGTGCCTGGGCGTGCCCGACGCGGTGCTGACGTCCGACGCGGCCCGCCGCGTGGCGGCCGTGGCCGGCGTCGAGGTCGTCGTGACCCCCGACCGCGGGCTCGTCCTGCCGTCCCTGCCCCACCCCGAGACCGCGCAGCGCGCGCTGGAGGACCTGCGGTGACCCGCACGACCACCGACCACCCGACCCCGGCCGAGACCGCGATGACCGGCGCGGCTCCCGTCGGTGCCGTGCCCACCGGCGCGACGCCGGACGTCGAGCCCGTCCGCCCGACGCGCCGCTACGACTACGTGCCGCACGGCGCCGACATCTACGAGGCGTCGTTCGCGATGATCCGCGCCGAGGCCGACCTGACGGGCGTGCCGGCGTCGGCGGAGAAGGTCGCGGTGCGGATGATCCACGCGTGCGGCCAGGTGGACCTCGCGCCCGACCTGCTGATCCACCCCGACCTCGTGCCCGCCGCACGCGACGCGCTGCAGGCCGGCGCGCCGGTGCTCACCGACGCCAACATGGTGGCCTCGGGCGTCACCCGTGCCCGGCTCCCGCTCGACAACGACGTGGTCTGCACCCTGCGCGACCAGCGCGTGCCCGACCTCGCCCGCGCCTGGGGCACCACCCGGTCCGCCGCCGCGGTGTCGCTGTGGGCCGACCGGCTGGACGGCGCCGTGGTCGCGATCGGCAACGCCCCGACCGCGCTGTTCCACCTGCTCGAGCTGCTCGCCGACGGCGCCCCCCGTCCGGCCGCCATCATCGGCGTGCCCGTCGGGTTCATCGGGGCCGCCGAGTCCAAGGAGGCGCTCGCGGCCTTCGCTCCGGCCGTGCCGTACCTCGCGGTGCGCGGGCGGCGCGGCGGGTCCGCGATGGCGGCGGGCGCCGTCAACGCGATCGCGCAGGAGCGGGAGTGAGCGGGCGCCTGTTCGGCGTCGGCGTCGGCCCGGGCGACCCCGGGCTGGTGACGCTGCGCGCCGCCGAGCTCGTGCGCGGCGCCGACGTCGTGGCCTACCACTCCGGCACGCACCGCTCGTCGATCGCGCGCGGGATCGCCGACGCCGCCGGCCTGCTGCACGACGGGCAGGTCGAGGAGAACCTCGTCTACCCCGTCACCACCGGCACCACCGACCACCCCGGCGGGTACGCCGGTGCGATGGCCGACTTCTACACCGAGTGCGCCGAGCGGCTCGAGAAGCACCTCGCCGCCGGCCTGACGGTCGTGGTGCTGGCCGAGGGCGACCCGCTGTTCTACGGGTCCTACATGTACCTGCACGACCGGCTGTCCGGCCGCTACGAGACCCGGGTCGTCCCCGGCGTGACGTCGGTGTCGGCGGCGTCGGCGGCGGTCGCGTCGCCGCTCGTCCGGCAGACCGACGTGCTGACGATCCTGCCGGGCACCCTGCCCGAGCCCGAGCTCGCGCGTCGCCTCGCCGACACCGAGGGCGCGGTGATCATGAAGCTCGGCCGGACTTTCGCCGCGGTGCGGCGCGCGCTCGCGTCGGCCGGTCGCCTGGACGAGGCGCTGTACGTCGAGCGCGCGTCGACGGGCCGCGAGGTCACGCGTCGCGCCGCCGACGTCGACCCCGACACCGTCCCCTACTTCTCGATCGTGCTCGTGCCGGGCGACACCGCCCCGCAGCGCACCCGGTACGAGGCCGACGCGTCCGACGTCGAGGTGGGGGCCCCCGCGGCGGCGGCCGAGGTGCTGGTCGTCGGCCTGGGGCCCGGGCCCGACCGCTGGGTGACGCCGGAGGTGACCGAGGCGCTCGCCGGCGTCGGCCACGTCGTCGGCTACGCGCCGTACGTCGACCGCGTGCCGCAGCGCGAGGGCCTCGTCCGGCACGCGTCGGGCAACACCGTCGAGGTCGACCGCGCCCGTCTGGCCCTCGACCTCGCCCGCTCCGGCGAGCGCGTCGCCGTCGTCTCCGGCGGCGACGCCGGCGTCTTCGGCATGGCCTCGGCGGTCTACGAGGCGCTCGACGTCGCGGTGGCCGAGGACCCGGCGTACGCGTCCGTGGCCGTGCGCGTGCTGCCCGGGGTGTCGGCCGTGCAGGCCGTCGCCGCCCGTGCGGGCGCGCCGGTGGGCGGCGACTTCGCGGTGATGAGCCTGTCGGACCGGCTCAAGCCGTGGTCGCTGATCGAGCGACGTCTGCGCGCCGTGGCCGAGGCCGACCTCGCGCTCGCCGTCTACAACCCGGCGTCCCGCTCGCGCACCACGCAGGTCGCCGACATGCAGCGCGTCCTGCTCGAGGTGCACGACCCGTCGGTCGTGGTGGTCGTCGGGCGCGACGTGGGCCGTGCCGAGGAGTCCCTGGTGGTCACCACGCTGGGCGAGCTCGACCCGTCGTCGATCGACATGAAGTGCCTGCTCGTGATCGGCTCGTCCAGCACCCGCGTCGGCCCCACCGGCGCCGCGTGGACGCCCCGCTCGACGCCGTAGCCCCGGGTCCGGCCCGCGTCCCGATCACCCGTCGGATTCCCAGGTAGGCACGGTCTTCCGACAGGACCATGGAGAGTTCTCCGTGGTCCTGTCGGTCTCCCGTGCCTACCTGGGAATCCGACGCCCGGTCAGAGGACCTGGAGCTCGACCGGGACGCCGGACAGCGCGCGGCCGACGGGGCACTGCTCCTTGGCCTGGCGGGCCGCCTCGGCGACCGCGTCGACGTCGAGGCCGGGCACGACGGCGCGGACGGTGAGCGCGATGCCGGTGAGGTCGAAGTCGACGTCGGGACCGCCCTGCGTGACCCGCGCGCCGACGTCGATCGACTCCGGCGGCGTGCCCCCGAAGGTCAGGATCGCCGAGAGCTGCATGGCGAAGCAGGCGGCGTGGGCCGCGGCGAGGAGCTCCTCGGGGCCGGTGCCGTCGGGGGTGTCCGAGGCGCGTCGGTCGAGGCTGAAGCCCAGCTCGGCCGCGCCGCTCGTCGTCAGCGCGACGGTGCCCTCGCCGTCGGGGAGGGACCCGGTCCACCGTGCTCGTGCCTCGCGCGTCGCCATGGGCTCACCTGTCTGCTCGGGGCCCCGCGGTCGGCGGCCGTGACCTGATCATCGGTCCCACCGGTCCGGTCGACAACTCATGACCGCCGGCTACCAGCGGACGGGCGGGGTGAGGCCCTCCACGACGGTGCGGACGTGACCGGCGTTGGAGCCGTAGTCGACGAGCGTCGTCCGCAGGCGGGGCCGGCTGGCCACCTGGACGAGGGTCGAGCCCTGCCCCTCGGCCTGGAGCGTCACCGTGACGACGTCGCCCCAGCTCCACCAGCTCGGCCGGGTGGTCACGGTCAGCGTGCCCGCGGCGGGGTCCTCCTGGGCGTGCGAGCCGGCGAGGTGCCACAGCACGTTGCGGGCCTGCAGCACCACGTCGTGCACCGGGATCGCGACCCGCATCCGGTGCGACGGCCTGGTGCCGCCCGCGAGCGGGGCGCCGGTGCGGGTGCGACGCATCTGGTCGACCACCGTCACGAACACCGCCATGAAGAGCCCGAAGAACAGGCCCGACGCGAGGCCGCCGACCACGCCCGCCGTCAGGGCCGAGTCGCGGCCGTCGGTCGAGATCGCGAGGTAGAGGCCCATGAACACGCCGAACGGCAGCCCCATCAGCGCGAAGACCTTGAGGGCGAGGGTGGCGCGCGGCGTCATGGGGTCATCCTCCCCGACCGCGGGTCACCGGCCGGCCGACGGCGGGTCAGGCGCGGGTGCGGGCGGGGTCGTAGAGGTGCGAGCCACGGACGTCGACGGTGGCGCCGACCGCCTTGGACGACGCGAGCGCCCGGCCGACGAGGATGACGGCCGCCTGCCGCAGGCCCGCCTCCTCGACCGCGTCCGCGACGTCCGCGAGCGTGCCCACGATGACCTGCTCGTCGGGCTGGGACGCGCGGTGCACCACCACGACGGGACAGTCGGCGCCGTACTCGGGGACGAGGTCGTCGACGAGCACCCGGATGCGCGTGATGGCGAGGTGCAGCGCGAGGGTGGCGCGGGTCGCGGCCAGCAGCGGGAGCGCCTCGGTGGCCGGCATCCTCGTCGAGCGGGCCTGGGTGCGGGTGAGCACCACGGTCTGGGCCACCTCGGGCACCGTCAGCTCCGCGCCGACGAGCGCCGCCGCCGCCGCGTAGGCCGGGACGCCGGGCGTCACGTCCCACGGCACGCCGGCGGCGTCGAGGCGCCGGGCCTGCTCGGTCATCGCCGAGTAGACCGACGGGTCGCCCGAGCAGAGGCGCACCACGTCCTGCCCGGCCTCGTGGGCCGTGACGAGGGCCGCGGTGATCTGGTCGAGGTCGAGGTGCTGGGTGTCGACGAGCGTCGCGTCGTCCGGGCACAGCGCGAGCACCTCGGGGTCGACGTAGGTGCCGGCGTAGACGCAGACGGGCGACGAGCCGAGCAGCCGGGCGGCACGGACGGTGAGCAGGTCGGCGGCACCGGGGCCCGCGCCGACGAAGTGGACGGTCACGCCCTCATGCTCCACTGCACCACCGCACGGGCCGGCGCCCACCCGGTGAACCCGCCGATGGAGTCCGCGTGCTCCACCGACAACCGGGTCATCTCGCCGCCGTGCTCGACGAACGCACGGTGCAGCCGGGTCTCGGTCTCGAGCGTCACGCCGTGCACGACGAGCCGGCCACCGGGTCGCAGCGCCGCGACGCACGCCTCGAGCACGCCCTCGACGGTCGCACCGCCACCGACGAACACCGCGTCGGGCGCGGGCAGGCCGGCCAGCGCGTCGGGCGCCCGCCCGCGCACCACCTCCAGCGCGGGCACGCCGAGTGCCTCGGCGTTGCGGACGACCCGGTCGGCCCGCTCCTGGTGGGCCTCGACGGCGACGGCCCGGTTGCGCGGGTGGGCTCGCATCCACTCGATGCCGACGGATCCCGCGCCCGCGCCGACGTCCCACAGCAGCTCGCCCGGCGCCGGCGCCAGCCGCGCCAGCGCGGACGCGCGCACGTCGCGCTTGGTCAGCTGGCCGTCGTGCTCGAAGGCGTCGTCGGGCAGGCCGGGCAGCGTCGGGCGGTGCACGGCGGGGTCGTCGACGGCGCACGTCAGCGCGACCACGTTGAGCCGGGGCGCGTCGCCGGAGAAGCAGTCGGCCCGGGGGTGGTGGGTGCGGGTCTCGGTCGCCGCGGCGAGGTCGCCGAGCACGGTCATCGAGCTGGCGCCGTAGCCGAGGCCCGAGAGCAGGTCGGCGACGACGGCGGGCGTCGTGCCGTCCGACGAGAGCAGCAGCAGGCGTCGTCCCGGGGCCACCCACCGCGCGAGCACCGCCGGGTCGCGCCCGACGAGCGTGACCGTGTCGTAGGACTCCGACGACCACCCGAGCCGGGACGCGGCTAACGCCACCGACGAGACGTGCGGCAGCACCACGACGCCGTCGGCACCGAGCAGCCCGACCAGCGTCGAGCCGATGCCCGACACGAACGGGTCGCCGGACGCGAGCGCCACGACCGCACGTCCGTCGAGCGAGCCGAGCAGCTCGGGCAGGCCCTCCCGGAGCGGCGACGGCCAGGCCTCGCGACGCTGGCCGGCCACGTCGGGGACGAGCGCCAGGTGCCGCGCACCGCCCAGCAGCACGTCGGCGTGGAGGACGAGCGCCTGCGGTCCGGGCGCCAGGCCCTCCCAGCCGTCCGCACCGATGCCGACGACGTGCACCAGCGGGGTCATGACGCGCAAGCCTAGGGCCCGGCGCACCGCGCGGCCGCCCCTGGACGCGCGCACGGGCGTCACCGGTGCCCGGGGCTACGATGGCGACGGCAGCACGAACGAGGTGCCCTCGCGAGGGGGATAATCGGGAAGCCGGTGAGAGTCCGGCACAGGCCCGCTGCGGTGACCTGGGAGCCGCCGACCGGCGCGAGAGCGCAGCCACTGGGACGAGAGCCCCGGGAAGGCGGTCGGTGGGCGTCGATCAGGAAGTCCGAAGACCGGCCTCGGGACGCCGCCACCGAACCGTCCACGACAGCGGGAGCCTGTTCAGTGATCGGCACCACCCAGTCCACCCAGCCCTCCAGCGACCTCTACGACGTGATCGGCAGGCGTCGTGACGTCCGCGCGGAGTTCACCGGCGGGCCGCTCGACGACGACGTGCTGATGCGCGTCCTCGGTGCGGCCCACCAGGCACCGAGCGTCGGCCTGACGCAGCCGTGGGACTTCGTCGTCGTCCGCGACGCCGCCACCCGCGGCGCGTTCGCCGACCACGTCGCGCAGCAGCGCACCGCGTACGCCGACTCGCTCGACGCCGACCGCGCCGCCACGTTCGCGCCGATCAAGGTCGAGGGGATCCGCGAGTCGAGCGCCGGCGTCGTCGTCACCTACGACCCGACGCGCGGCGGGCCGTCGCCGCTCGGGCGCCACACCATCGCCGACACCGGTCTGTACTCGACGTGCCTGGCCATCCAGAACCTCTGGCTCGCCGCGACCGCGGAGGGGCTCGGCGTCGGGTGGGTGTCGTTCTACCGCGAGCCGTTCCTGTCCGCGCTGGTCGGGCTGCCCACCCACGTCCGCCCCGTCGCCTGGCTGTGCGTCGGGCCGGTCGAGCAGCTGCAGGAGGTGCCCGACCTCGTCCGGCACGGGTGGCGCGAGCGCCGTCCGCTGGCCGACGCCGTGCACGCCGAGCGGTACACCCGTCGCGAGGAGGTGGCCGCGCGATGAACCGCTTCCCGTTCACCGCGGTCGTCGGCGCCGACGACATGGCGCTGGCCCTGACCCTCTCGGCGGTGTCGCCCGCGATCGGCGGCGTCCTGGTGCGGGGCGAGAAGGGCACCGCGAAGTCGACGATGGTCCGGGCACTGCCCGACCTGCTGCCGCCCATCGACGTCATCACCGACGACCGCTTCTCCAGCGACCCCGCCGACCCGTCGCCGCTGAGCCCCGACGGCCCGTTCGCCGCCGACGCCCCCACGACGACGCGCCCCGTCCGCCTCGTGGAGCTGCCCGTGGGTGCCACCGAGGACCGCGTGCTCGGCTCGATCCACCTGGAGAAGGCCCTCACCAGCGGCGTCAGCGAGTACGAGCCCGGCCTGCTCGCCGCCGCGCACCGCGGCATCCTCTACGTCGACGAGGTCAACCTGCTGCACGACCACCTCGTCGACCTCCTCCTCGACGCTGCCGCCATGGGCCGTTCGACGGTCGAGCGTGACGGCGTCTCGGTCAGCCATGCCGCGCAGTTCGTGCTCGTCGGGACGATGAACCCCGAGGAGGGCGAGCTGCGCCCGCAGCTGCTCGACCGGTTCGGCCTGACCGTCGAGGTCGCCGCGCCGCGCGACCCGTCCGTCCGCGTGGAGGTGGTCCGCCGCCGCCTCGCCTACGAGCAGGACCCGGCCGCCTTCACCGCCCGCTACGCGGCCGCCGAGCGCGAGCTGGGCGAGCGCATCGCCAGCGCCCAGGCGGTCCTGGACGACGTCGAGCTGGGGCTCGACGCGCTCACCAAGATCGCCGAGGTGTGCGCCGCGTTCGAGGTCGACGGGATGCGCGCCGACATCGTCACCGCCCGCACCGCCGTGGCCCACGCCGCCTGGCAGGGACGGCTCGCGGTCACCCGCGCCGACGTCCGCGCCGCCGCGCGCCTGGCCATCCCGCACCGCCGCCGCCGCAACCCCTTCGACGCGCCCGGCATCGACGAGGACCTCCTCGACGCGATCCTCGGCGACGCCGAGCCCGAGCCCGACCCGCCGTCGCCCGCGCCCGACGACGAGCCCGGCGGCACCGACGGCGAAGGCAACGACGACCAGCAGTCCGGGCAGGACGACGCTCCGCCGGAGCAGCCGGGGTCGCCGACCGATCCGACCACCACCGAGCCCACCGACCAGCCGCCGAACCAGACGGCCGAGGCCGACCAGGCGCCCGCCGCCGAGCCGGACGAGAAGCCCGCGGGCGACCAGCAGGGCGACCAGTCCCCGACGAGCGTCGTCGCTCCGCAGGAGGCCTACCGCACCCGGCTGTTCCAGGTGCCGGGCGCCGGTGCGGGCGAGGCCGGACGCCGCTCGCGCGCGCTGACCACCAGCGGACGCACCGTCGGCGCGCGTCGCCCGGGCGGCGAGCCCGGTGCGATCCACCTGCTCGAGACCATCCGCGCCGCCGCGCCGCACCAGCGCTCGCGGGGCGCGTCCGGCCCCGGTCTGTCGCTGCGTGGTGGCGACCTGCGCCTGGCGGTCAAGGAGGGACGCGAGTCCAACCTGGTGCTCCTGTGCGTCGACGCGTCCGGCTCGATGGCCGCGCGCCGCCGCATGGAGCAGGTCAAGACCGCCGTGCTCTCGCTGCTGCTCGACGCCTACCAGCGCCGCGACAAGGTGGGCCTGGTGACGTTCCGCGGCCAGGGCGCCGCGCTCGACCTGCCGCCCACGGGCTCGGTGGAGATCGCCGCCGCACGCCTGCGCGAGCTGCCCGCCGGGGGGCGCACGCCGCTCGCCGAGGGCCTGTGGACCGCCAGCGAGACGCTCCGCCTGGAGCGCATCCGCGACCCCCGACGTCGTCCGCTGCTCGTCGTGGTCACCGACGGCCGCGCCACCGCGGGCACCGACGCCGTGGGCCGCTCGCGGCAGATGGCCGACCACCTGGCCGCGCAGGGCGTCGCGAGCATGGTCGTCGACTGCGAGACCGGACGGTTTCGGATGGGCCTGGCGCGGACGCTGTCGGACCACCTGCAGGCCGCCTACGTCCCCCTCGGCGAGATCGCCGCCGAACAGCTCGCCGCCGTCGTCCGCCAGGGCGCCGACGCCGTCGCAGGAAGGGCCGCCTGATGCCCCAGGGAGTCCCCACCACCGTCCCCGACGACGGCCTCACCACCAAGCAGCGCCGCAACCGGCCGCTCGTGATCGTCCACACCGGCGACGGCAAGGGCAAGAGCACCGCCGCGTTCGGCCTCGCGCTGCGCCACTGGAACCAGGGCTGGCCCGTCGGGGTGTTCCAGTTCGTCAAGTCCGCCAAGTGGCGCATCGGCGAGCAGACCGCCGTCGAGACCCTCGCCGACCTGCACGAGCGCGAGGGCACGGGCGGGCCGATGGAGTGGCACAAGATGGGCGCCGGCTGGTCGTGGTCGCGCAAGGACGGCGACGAGACCGACCACGCCGCCGACGCGCTCGCCGGGTGGCAGGAGATCAAGCGACGGCTCGCCGCCGAGACGCACCGGATGTACGTGCTCGACGAGTTCACCTACCCGGTCAACTGGGGCTGGATCGACGTCGACGACGTGGTCGAGACGCTCGCCAACCGGCCGGGTCAGCAGCACGTCGTCATCACCGGACGCCGCGCCGACCCCAAGATCATCGAGCTCGCCGACCTCGTCACCGAGATGACGCAGGTCAAGCACCCCTTCGAGCAGGGCCAGAAGGGCCAGCGGGGGATCGAGTGGTGACCGCCCTCCCCCGCGTCGTGATCGCCGCTCCCGCTTCGGGCCACGGCAAGACCACGGTCGCCACCGGCCTGATGGCCGCGCTGCGCCGCGCCGGCCACGAGGTCAGCGGCCACAAGGTGGGCCCGGACTACATCGACCCCGGCTACCACGCGCTCGCCACCGGTCGTCCCGGCCGCAACCTCGACCCGCACATGGTCGGCGAGCAGCGGCTCGTCCCGCTCCTGCTGCACGGTGCCGCCACTCCCAAGCAGGCCGACGTGGCGATCGTCGAGGGCGTGATGGGGCTGTTCGACGGCGCGCTCGGACGCGAGGGGTTCGCGTCCACCGCGCACGTCGCCGGCCTGATCCAGGCGCCGGTGGTGCTCGTCGTCGACGTGTCGTCGGCCTCGCGGACGATCGCCGCGCTCGTGCACGGCATGGCCACCTTCGACCCGCGCGTGCGGATCGCGGGCGTCATCCTCAACAAGGTCGGCTCGCCCCGCCACGGCGACGAGGTGGTGTCCGCGCTCGAGGCCACCGGCGTCCCGGTGCTCGGCGTGCTCTCGCGCCACGACGGCGTCAGCGCGCCGTCGCGCCACCTCGGCCTCGTGCCGGCGGCCGAGCGCGGCGACGCCGCGTCCGCGCTCGACCTCCTCGCCACGCAGGTCGCCGAGCACGTCGACCTCGCCGAGCTGCTGCGCATCGCCCGCTCGGCCCCCGACCTCGACGCCGCGCCGTGGTCGGCCGCCGACGCCGTCGGCCGGGAGCCGTCCGCGGACGGCGACGCGCCGCTCGTCGCGGTGGCCGGCGGTCGCGCGTTCACGTTCCGCTACGCCGAGACCACCGAGCTGCTCCACGCCGCCGGGCTGCGCACCGCGTACGTCGATCCCACCACCGACGAGTCGCTGCCCCCGGGCACCGCGGGCCTCTACCTCGGCGGCGGGTTCCCCGAGGTGCACGCCGCCGGCCTGTCCGCCAACGAGCCGCTGCGGCACGCGCTGCGCGAGGCGGTCCGTCGCGGCGTGCCCACGGTCGGCGAGTGCGCCGGGCTGCTGTACCTGACACGCACGGTCGACGGCGCGTCGATGGTCGGCGCGATCGACGCCACAGCCGTGATGACGCCGAGGCTGACCCTGGGCTACCGCACCGCGGTCGCGCCGGCCGACACGCTCCTGGCCCCGGCCGGCGGACGGGTCACCGGCCACGAGTTCCACCGCACCACGGTCGACCCGCCGCACGACGCCACCGACGGCGCGAGCCCGGCCTGGATCGTCGACGGGGCGCGGCACGGCTTCAGCGCCGACCCCGCGGGCACCGGCAGCCCCACGCTCCACGCCGCCTACCTGCACACGCACTGGGCCGGCCACCCCCGCTCGGCCGCGCGCTTCGCCGACGCGGTGCACGCCGCGGTGGCCGACGGTCGCGTCGCGCCGTCGACGGTCGCGCCCCGACGTCCGCCGGCACCGTCCGTCCCCGACGTCCGGCCGGCGGTCGACCTGCACCACCACGGCGACGCCGACCAGGGGGTCGGCCTCACCGACTTCGCCGTCAACGTGCAGCGGCTCCCTCGGCCGGACTGGCTCGAGCGGGCGCTGGCCGACAGCCTGGGCGACACCCACGAGTACCCGGACGCGACCCGCGCCCGCCACGCGATCGCCGAGCGGCACGTGCGTCACCCCGACGAGGTGCTGCCGACCGCGGGCGGCGCCGAGGCGTTCACGCTCGTGGCGCGGATGCGTCCGTGGCACGCGCCGGTGGTCGTGCACCCGCAGTTCACCGAGCCCGAGGCCGCCCTGCGGGCCGCGGGCCACGACGTGCGGCACGTGCTCTGCAGTCCCGACGACGGGTTCGTGCTGCACCCCGCCGCGGTGCCCGACGACGCCGACCTCGTGGTGGTCGGCAACCCCACCAACCCCACCGGCGTGCTGCACCCCGCGTCGACGATCCGTGCCCTGCTCCGCCCGGGCCGCGTGGTCGTCGTCGACGAGGCGTTCATGGACGCCGTCAGCGGCGAGCGGCAGTCGCTCACCGCGCAGGCCGTCCCCGGCCTGCTCGTCGTCCGCAGCCTCACCAAGACCTGGTCCGTGCCCGGCGTGCGCGCGGGATACGTCGTCGGCGAGGCGGGCCTGGTCGCCGAGCTCGCCGCCCAGCAGCCGCCGTGGTCGGTCTCGTCGACCGCGTCGGCCACCATGCTGGCCTGCTCGACCGGAACCGCCGTCGCCGAGGCGGAGCGACGTGCGGTGCTCGTCGCCCGGCACCGCGCCGTGCTCGTGCAGGGGCTGGCCGACCTCGGCCTGCCCGTCGTCGGCACGCCCACCACCCCGTTCGTGCTCGTGCGCGTCGGCGACGGCGTGCGCGAGCGGCTGCGGGCCGAGGGGCACGCCCTGCGCCGCGGCGACACCTTCCCGGGCCTTGGTCCCGCATGGGTGCGCATCGCCGTCCGGGAGCCCGCCACCACCCGTGAGCTGCTCGCGGCGCTGGTCCGCATCGGCATCACCCCCACCACTGGTCGGGACCAGCTGCAGAAGGAGCCGTCCCATGGCTGAGCCCCGTCGGTACGTCGTCGGGCTCGCCCTCGAGGGACGTCCGGTCCTCGTCGTCGGCGCGGGCACCCCGGCCATCGGCCACGTCGCCGCGCTGCGCGACGCCGGCGCCCGCGTGACCGTCGTCGCCACGGAGGCGGTCGCCGCGATCGCCGACCTCGCCGATCGCGGCATCGTCGCGTGGCGGCACCGCGGCTACAGCCCCGCCGACCTCGCGGGCGCGCGGCTCGTCGTCGCCGCCTCGGGCGACGCCGCGCTCGACGCCCGGGTGGCCGACGACGCCGAGGACCAGGGGCTGCTCTGCGTCACGGCGGACGCGCCGTCCGCCGACGGCCTCGTCGACGCCCCGGGGCGAGCGGGCGAGGTCGTCCTCGTCGGGGGCGGCCCCGGCGACCCCGGTCTGCTCACCGTCGCGGGTCTCGAGGCGCTGCGGGCCGCCGACGTCGTGGTCTGCGACCGCCTCGCCCCGCTGGCCGCGCTCACCGGCCTGCGACCCGGCGCCGAGGTCGTCGACGTCGCCAAGATCCCGCGCGGCGAGTTCACCGCCCAGGAGCGGATCAACGACATCCTCGTCGAGCACGCCCGCGCGGGGCGTCGCGTGGTGCGCCTCAAGGGCGGCGACAACTTCGTCTTCGGGCGCGGCGGGGAGGAGCTGCAGGCCTGCGCGGCGGCCGGGGTCGCCACCCGCGTCATCCCCGGCATCAGCTCGGCGCTCGCCGGTCCGGCGCTCGGCGGCATCCCCGTCACCCACCGCGGCCTGAACCAGGGATTCACCGTGGTCTCGGGCCACGTGCCGCCGGACGACGAGCGCTGCACGATCGACTACGCGCACCTCGCCCGCGCCGGTACCGACCTCGTCCTGCTGATGGCGGTCGCCAACCTCCCCGCGATCGCCGAGGCCCTCGTGGCGGGCGGCATGCCCGCCGACACGCCGGCGGCCATGGTGGCCGACGCGTCGCTGCCCTCGCAGCACGTCGTCCGCGCGACCCTGACCACGCTCGCCGAGGCCGCCGCCGTCGCCGGGCTGCGGGCCCCCGCCATCACCGTCGTCGGCGCCGTCGCGGCCTTCGACCCCCTCGTCTGACCGCCATCCGTCGCTCCGGCCCCACCGGTCCGTCGCTCCGCCCGCCGGTGTCGCGCCCGAGGGACGGACGCTCGGTGACACGGGCGGAGGTCGGGGGCTACAGTGCGCTGACGCCACCCTGACACGGGAAGCCGGTGAGAACCCGGCACAGTTGCGCTACTGCGATGGCCGCCTCGACGGTCGAGTCAGACCCCGCCTCGGTGTCTTGTCTTCCATTCACACAGGGACGCATCATCCCTCCACGGAAGGTCCAACCATGGCCACCAGCAACACCCCCGCCGTCCACGCCACCCCCGAGGTCGTCGTCCCGGCGATCTCCGGCCGCCAGGTGCTCCCCTGGCTGCTCCTGCTCGCCCTCGTCGCCGTCATCGCGGTCTACTTCGTGGGCGCCGAGCAGGGCGCGACGTCGCTGTTCTCCGGCACCGCGATCCACGAGTGGACGCACGACGGCCGGCACCTCCTCGGCTTCCCCTGCCACTGATCCTCGGCCGCTGACCCGCGGCTCCTGAGGCGCCTCGGGTCCTCCCTACCCAGATCCAGGGGACACCCATGAGCTCTTCCACCATCCCCCGCGCGCCGCTGGCGGTGCGCACCTTCCTGGTCCGCGGCCTCGTCGCGGGCCTGCTCGCCGGGTTCGCGGCCTTCGCCGTCGCGTACGTCGTCGGCGAGCCACCCGTCGACGCCGCGATCCAGATCGAGGAGTCCGGCGCCGCCGCGCCCGCCGAGACCGAGGCGCACAGCCACGCGGAGGGCACCGAGGCGCACTCGCACGACGAGGCATCCGCCACCGAGGGCCACTCGCACGGCGAGGACGCCGCCGTCAGCCGCGGCGAGCAGTCCACCGGCGGCCTGCTGACCGCCACGGTCGTCTTCGGCACCGCGCTCGGCGGGATCGTCGGGGTCGTCACGGCGTTCGCGACCGGTCGTCTCGGCCGGTTCGGCCCCGCCGCGTCGGCCGGTGTCGTCACCGGCCTGGGCTTCCTGGCCTACTACCTGGTGCCCTACACCAAGTACCCGCCGAACCCGCCCGCCGTGGGCAGCGGCGACACCATCGGTGCCCGCACCGCCGACTACTTCTCCATGGTGGTCGTCTCGGTGGTCGCCGTCGTCGTCGCCGTGGCGGTCGCGCGGGCGATCGCCGCACGTCGCGGGGCCTTCACGGGCATCGCCGCCGCGGCGGTCGGCTACGTCGTCGTGGTCGTGGTCGCCGGCCTCCTGCTGCGCACCCACCAGGAGGTGCCCGACACCTTCCCGGCCGCCCTGCTGTGGCAGTTCCGGCTCGCGTCGCTGATGACGCAGGCCGCGCTGTGGGGCGTCCTCGGCCTCGTCCTCGCGGGGCTCCTCGACCGCGACTGGCGCCGGGCCGGCGAGCCGCGCGAGCGCGCCGAGCTCGTCGGCGCCGGACGGTGACCGTCCCGCCGCTCGCGCCCGGCACGCCGGTCGACCCGCCCGACGGGGTGGTCGCGGCCGCCGCGCGCGAGCGTCTCGCCGCACTGGCCACGCCGACCGGTGCGCTGGGTCGTCTCGGTGAGGCCGCCGTCTGGTCGGCGGCCGTGCAGGGCGTGTGCCCGCCGCGGTCGTTCGACGCGGTGCGCCTGGTCGTCCTCGCGGGCGACCACGGCGTCGCCGCGCACGGCGTCTCGGCCTACCCGAGCGCGGTCACCGGGCTGATGGTGCGCGCGTTCCTCGACGGCACCGCGGGCGCGGCCGTCCTCGCGCGTCAGCACGACGTTCACCTGCGCGTGCTCGACGTCGCGGTCGACGACGCCCTCGACGGCGTGCCCGACGCCGTCCGCGCCCACCGGGTGCGCCGCTCGTCCGGCGCCATCCACCTCGAGGACGCGCTCACGGCCGAGCAGGCCTCTGCCGCGCTGGCCGCCGGGGTGGCGATCGCGGCCGAGGAGGTCGCCGCGGGGGCGGACCTGCTGATCGTCGGCGACATGGGCATCGGCAACACCACCCCGGTGGCCGCGCTCGTGGCCGCGTCCCTCGGCGTGCCCGCCGAGGACGCCGTCGGTCGCGGCACGGGCGTCGACGCCGACGGTCTCGCGCGCAAGCTCGACGTGGTCGAGCGGGCGCTCGCGCGGGCCGGCGACCGCGTCGACGACCCCGTCGAGCTCCTCACCGCGCTCGGCAGCGCCGACCTCGCCGCGACGGTCGCGTTCCTCGTCACCGCCGCTCGATCGCGCGTCCCGGTGCTGCTCGACGGCGTGGTGTCGGTGGCGTGCGCGCTCGCCGCCGAGCAGCTGGCGCCCGGCACCGTCGCCTGGCTCGCAGCCGGTCACCGCTCCACCGAGCCCGCCCAGTCGCTCGCGCTCGACAAGCTCGGGCTCGTCCCGCTGCTCGACCTCGGGCTGCGCCTCGGCGAGGGCAGCGGCGCGCTCACCGCGCTGCCGGTGCTGCGCTCGTCCACGCTGCTGCTCGCGCAGACCGCCCTGCTCGCCGACGTCCTCGGTCAGTGACCGAGAAGGTCTCGCCGGTCTGGCTCGACGGTCTCCGGCTGTCGGTGGGCACCCTCACCGCGCTGCCCGTGACGCCGCCGTCGCGCGTCGACCGTCCGCGGGCGGCCGTGGCGATGTCCGTCGCACCGCTGGCCGCGCTGCCGCTGGGCGTGCTCGCGGCGGCGGTGACCTGGGCGGGCACCTGGCTCTCGCTGCCGAGGGCCGTGGTCGGGCTGCTCGTCGTCGCCGTCCTGGCCGTCGCCAACCGCGGCATGCACCTCGACGGCCTCGCCGACTCCGCCGACGGCCTCGCCGCCCCCAAGGACGCCGACGGGCGGCTCGCGATCATGCGCACGGGCGACGTCGGACCTGTCGGCGCCGCGGCGCTCGTGCTGGTGCTCGGGCTGCAGGTGGCCGCGATCGCGGAGCTGGCGACCGGGCCCCGCGGCTGGCTGGTCGTCGGCGTCGCGGTCTGCCTGTCCCGCGCGGCCCTCGCCCTCGTGTGCGTGCGCGGCGTCCCGGCCGCGCGCGGCTCGGGGCTCGGGGCCGCGGTGGCGGGCACCGTGCCCCGCCTCGTCGCGGCGGCGATCTGGGCGCTCGTGGCGGCGGCCCTCGCCGGGGTGCTCGCGCTGGCCCCGTCCAGCGCCGAGGGCGTCCTCTCCTACGGCGGCAGCTACGAGCCGATGACGGCCTCGCGCGAGGCTTACTCGTCGTCCCTGACCATGACCTTCGACCGGTTCGAGCTGGTCGCCTGGGCGTCCGGTGTGCTCGCCACGCTGGTCGCCCTGGCCGTCGTCGCCCTGCTGGTGCGCCGCGCCGTCCGCGCCGTCGGCGGGGTGACGGGCGACGTCTGCGGCGCCGCGGTCGAGCTCTGCCTCGCCGCCCTCCTCGTCGCCCTGCTCGTCTGAGCGCGGCCGGCCGGGGGACCAAATACCACGTGAACGTGGTAATTGACGCGAAGCATGGGAGATCTACCGTGCTTCGATCCAAATACCACGTTCACGTGGTAATTGGGCGGCGCGTCAGAGGTGGAGGACGCGCCCCGCGACGACGAGGGCGACCTCGTCCGACGCCGCCGCGACGCGCTGGTTGACGGTGCCGAGGACGTCGCGGAAGACGCGGCCGGAGCGGTGGGCGGGGACGACGCCCATGCCCACCTCGTTGGTCACCGCCACGACGACGCCCGGCGCGTCGGACCAGGCGGCGGCGAGGTCCTCGACGCGGGCGTCCACCTCGTCCGACCACACGTCGCGGGGCGCCTCCCAGGCGTCGAGCTCGTCGAGGACGGCGGTGACCCAGGTGCCGAGGCAGTCCAGGAGCAGGGGGCCGGGATGGTCGCGGACGGCGGCCGCGACGTCGGTGGTCTCGACGGTGCTCCACGCGGACGGGCGACGCGCGCGGTGCACCGACACCCGCTCGGCCCACTCCGGGTCGCCGTCCGGCGACGGCCCGGGTGCGACGTAGACGACCGGCTCGTCGGGCTCGAACAGCCCCTCGGCGTGGCGCGACTTGCCCGAGCGCACGCCCCCCGTCACGAGCACGCGACGTGCGGTCATCGACTGGTCCCTCCCGTCGCGGCCCGGGCGGGCCGCTCTGCCTAGGCTGCAGCCTATGCAACCCCGCGCCACCGGGCTCGCCCTCGGGTTCGTCCTCGACCGGTGGCTCGGCGACCCGCGCCGGCTCCACCCCGTCGCCGGGTTCGGCACGCTGGCCGCGGCCCTCGAGCGAAGCACCTGGGCGGACGACCGCGCCCACGGCGTCGTGCACTGCGCGACGCTCGTCGGCGCCGCCGCGCTGCTCGGCGTCGCGGCCGAGCGGACCGCCCGGCGGCCCGCCGCCCGTACCCTGGCCACCGCCGCCGCCACGTGGGTCGTCCTCGGCGGACGCTCGCTCGAGCGCGAGGCCGTCGCCGTCGCCCGGTACCTCGACGCCGGCGACCTGGCAGCCGCCCGCGAGCAGGTGACGCACCTCGTCGGGCGCGACCCCTCGCGGCTCGGGCCCGACGACGTCGCGCGCGCCACCGTCGAGTCCGTCGCAGAGAACACCTCGGACGCGGTGGTCGCGCCGCTGCTGGCGGGCGCGGTCGCCGGGGTCCCCGGACTGCTCGCCTACCGGGCGGCCAACACGCTCGACGCGATGGTCGGCCACCGGTCCGAGCGGTACCGACGCTTCGGGTGGGCGTCGGCACGCCTCGACGACCTGCTCAACCTCGTGCCCGCCCGCACGTCCGCGCTGCTCGCCGCGGCGTGCGCCCCGCTCGTCGGCGGACGCCCGTCCGACGCCGTCCGCGCCTGGCGCCGCGACGCCGCGCTGCACCCGAGCCCGAACGCCGGACCCGTCGAGGCGGCGTTCGCCGGCGCACTCGGCCGCACGCTCGGCGGCAGCAACGTCTACGGCGGCGTGGCCGAGGACCGCGGCACGCTCGGCGACGGTCCCTCCCCCGGCGTGGTCGACGTCCGTCGCGCGACGCGTCTCGCGGCGGCGGTCGGCGCCGGCGCGACGCTCGTGGCGGTCGGCGTCGCGAGCCTCACCTCGGCCCGGTGACCCTCGTGAGGACCCAGGTCACGGCCTCGTGCACGGTCGCGACGGACGGTGCGCCGGAGCGGTCTGGACGGCGCACGACCACCACGGCGACGCCGAGCGCCGCGGCCGCGTCCAGCTTGGCGCTGGTCAGCGCACCGCCGGAGTCCTTGGTGACGAGCACGCGCACGCCGCGGGTGCGCAGCAGCTCGGTCTCGCCCTCGAGCGTGTAGGGCCCGCGGTCCTGCAGCACCGTCCACGACGGCGGCAGGGCCACCTCGGGCGGGTCGACGACGCGCGCCACCACGGACGCGTCCCGCAGCGCCGGGACGAACGCCTCCAGCCCCTGACGCCCCGTGGTCAGCAGCACCCCGCCTCCGAGGTCCGCCGCGACGGTCGCCGCCTCGCCCGTGTCGTCCACCCAGCGCCACGTGGCCGCATCGGGCCGCGAGCCCCACCCCGGGCGCGCCAGCCGCAGCAGCGGCACGCCGGCCGCCGAGCACGCCGCCACCGCGTTCGCCGAGATCGTCGCCGCGAACGGGTGCGTGGCGTCCACGACCGCGTCCACCCGGTGCTGGCGGAGCCACGCCACCAGGCCGTCGACGCCGCCGAACCCGCCGACGCGCGTGCGTCCCTCGGGCAGGGCCGGACGCGCGACCCGTCCGGCCAGCGACGACACCACGTCGACGTCCGCCGCCACCAGCGCCGCGGCCAGTGCCCGTGCCTCGCCGGTGCCGCCGAGCAGCAGGACGGTCACGGCGACGGCTCGAGCACCGGCCGCAGGACGGGCAGCGCGGGGTCGGCACCCTGCTCCACCAGCCGCAGCAGCGCCTCGACGTCGACGTGCTCCTCGAGCGCGTCGGCCAACGCGTCGACGCGGGCCTGGCGCCGGTCCTCGAACCGCAGCCCGGGGTCGGGCGCGAACCCGTCGCGACCGACGTGCGCGGCCACCTCGCGCAGCCACGCGCGCCGGAACCCGTCGCTCTCCAGGCTCCCGTGCCACATCGTGCCGAACACGCCGCCGGACCGTGCTCCGCCGGGCAGCTCGTCGCCGGACGGGCCGCGCGTGACGCGTCCGTGGTGGATCTCGTAGCCCGACACGGGCGCCCCGAGCCCGTGGCCGGACGGCAGGCCCAGCACCTTCTCGCGACCGAACACCGTGACGAGGTCGAGCAGGCCGAGGCCCTCGACGGACGCGCCGGGCGTGCCCTCGATCCCGTCGGGGTCCTCGACGCGACGCCCGAGCACCTGGCAGCCGCCGCACACGCCGAGCACGGCCCCGCCGCGCGCGACGTGGTCGAGCACGGCACGGTCGAGCCCGCGCTCGCGCATCCAGGCGAGGTCGGCGAGGGTGGCGCGCGAGCCGGGCAGCACCACGACGTCGGCGCCGGCCAGCGCCGCGGGGTCGCGCGCGAACGTCACGTCGACGGACGGCTCGAGCGTCAGCGCGTCGACGTCGGTGAAGTTGCTGATCCGCGGGAACGCGACCACGGCCGCGGCCAGTCGTCCCCGACGGTCGCCGCCGGTGGGCACCGGCCGGCTCTGCAGGTCGAGCGCGTCCTCGGAGTCCAGCCACAGCCCGCTCTCCCAGGGCAGCACGCCGACGACCGGACGTCCGGTGAGGTCCTCGATCGTGTCCAGCCCGGGACGCAGCAGGTCGACGTCGCCCCGGAACTTGTTGACGCAGAACGCCGCGAGCAGAGCCTGGTCGGCCGGCTCGAGGAGCGCGAGCGTGCCGTAGAGCTGGGCGAAGACCCCGCCCCGGTCGATGTCGGCCACGAGCAGCACCGGGACGTCACCGTGCCGGGCCAGCCCCATGTTGACGTAGTCCCAGCGCCGCAGGTTGATCTCGGCCGGGCTGCCCGCGCCCTCGCAGACGACGACGTCGAATCGGCCGCGCAGGTCGTCGAACGCGGCGAACGCCGCCTCGGCCAGGGCCGCGCGTCCGCCGGCGAACTCCCCGGACTCGAGCACGCCGGCCGGCTCGCCCATCACCACGACGTGGCTGCGCCGGTCGCTGCCGGGCTTCAGCAGCACCGGGTTCATCGCGGCTTCGGGGACGGCCCGGGCCGCGACCGCCTGCACCCACTGCGCCCGGCCGATCTCGGTGCCGCCCGGCGTGACCATCGAGTTGTTCGACATGTTCTGCGCCTTGAACGGGGCGACCGACACGCCGCGGCGGGCCAGCACGCGGCACAGCGCGGTGGTGACGATGCTCTTGCCCGCGTCCGAGCTCGCCCCCGCGACCATCAGCGTCCCGGCCATCCCCCGAGCCTAGGCCTTGGCTCCCCCGGGCAGGACCAGGGTCGACCCCGATGACACCGCGCCCACCGGTCGCGAGGGTGGACCCGTGGACGACCTCCGAATCCTCGCCCGACGCACCGCGGTCACGCTGGGGCTCGCGTCCGCCGCGCTCAGCCTCGCCTGGGCGCTCGGCGCGACGTCGTTGCTCGACACCGTGGGCGGCCCGGCCGACGTCGTCACCGGTCTCGGCGCGTCGCTGGTGCTGCTGGGCGCGGCCGGGGCGAAGTCCGCGGTGGCCCTGCTGCCCCTGGTCCCGCACGCCTGGGCACGGCTGCCCGGGCTGCTCGCCGGCTGGGTGCTGCTGGCCTACGGGAGCGCGGTGACGGTCGTGGGCCTGGGCGTGCTGACGGGGATCGTCCCGGCGTCGCCGGACGCCGACCTGCGCGCCATCGGGTGGCACACCTTCTTCTGGGACCCGTGGTTCGCGGCGTGGGGCGCCGCGCTGCTGCTCAGCCTGCGGCGAGGGCGAGGTGACGGCAGTCGGGGTAGGTGCAGCCCCGCGCCTCGGTCCGCGGCCGGGTGGGCAGGGCGTCGGTGACCCACACGTCGGCCAGGACGTCGTCGGCGAGCGCGAGCTGACGGCCGGCGACCCCGGCACCGACCTCGACCGTGACCGAGCCGCGGAAGCGCTGGCGCTCGAGCACCGTGACCTGGTCGTCGAGGTGCAGGGCCTCGCCGGAGAGGTGGCGCAGCAGCTCGGGGTCGTCGTCGTTGATGCGGGCGACGAAGCCCCGCTCCCCGGCCTCGAGGTCGCTGAGCCGGCGGGCGACGGGCTGGTGCAGCGTGCCGTCGGGGGTGGGGATCGGGTCGCCGTGCGGGTCGCGCCAGGGGTGGCCGAGCGCGACGTCCATCCGGTCGACCAGCGTGGGCGAGACGGCGTGCTCGAGCACCTCGGCCTCGTCGTGCACCTCGTCCCAGGTGTAGCCGAGCGCCTCGACCAGGTAGGTCTCGATCAGCCGGTGCCGGCGCACCACCTTGACGGCCTCGGCCCGCCCGAGCTCGGTGAGCGCGATGGAGCCGTAGCGGCGGTGGTCGACGAGACCGGCGGCGGCGAGCTTGCGCACCATCGCCGAGACCGAGGAGGCCGACACCTCGAGCCCGGACGCCACCGCGGCCGTGGTGACCGTGGCCTCGGGGTCCCACTCGGTGACGGCGAAGATCGTCTTGAGGTAGTCCTCGGTGGCGGTACCGGGGCGTTCAGTGGTCACCGGGCCAGCCTAGGCCGTGCCACCGTCACCGCGGGCGCGGCTCAGCGGGTGAGAGCGGCGAGCACCGCGAGGGCGCCGACGAACAGCGCGAGGAAGGCCAGCAGGCGCACCAGGCCCAGGGCGACCGAGGAGGTCTCCGCGGTGAGGGGCAGGTGCAAGTTGGCCATGCCTCACTTTGTACCACACGCACGCCACCACCACACGCGTCTCACGCACATATCTGGGACGAGGGCCGTCCAGGTGGACGGACTTCACGCACGGACGGACGAGATCCCGGTCGACGTGGCGGTCTCTACCTTCGACGGGACTAGCGTGACCTGCGTCACACCAGTGACCCGAGGAGCCCGCCATGTCGTCGCTGCGCCGCACCGCCACCGCCCTGTCCGCCACCGCCCTGTCCGCCCTCGTGCTCGCCGCCTCGGGTCTCGCGACCACCGGCCCCGGCCACGTCGCCGCGCCGACCGCCGTCGAGGCCGCCGCGGTCACGGGCACCGTCCGGTTCACCGCCTCGGGCGACATCGCCGCCGGGGCGAACGCGTCGGCCACCCTGACCCGCGTGGGCCAGCTCGCGCCGGACCTGCACCTGGCCGTCGGCGACCTGTCCTACGGGGCCACCGGCGCCGAGCAGCAGTGGTGCGACTTCGTCAAGGCCCGGGTGGGCCAGGGCGCGGCCTTCGAGCTGGTCTCCGGCAACCACGAGTCCAACGGCCAGAACGGCAACATCAACGACTTCTCGGCTTGCCTGCCCAACCAGCTTCCGGGCCTGGTCGGCACCTACGGGCGGCAGTACTGGGTCGACGTGCCGCGCGAGGACCCCGTCGTGCGGTTCGTGATGATCTCGCCCGGGATCACCTACCCGACCGGGCTGCAGACCTACGCGAGCGGCACCCCCGAGTACGCGTGGACGGCCGCCGCGATCGACGGCGCCCGCTCGAGCCAGGTGCCGTGGGTCGTCGTCGGCACGCACATGCCGTGCCTCTCGGTGGGTGTGTACGGCTGCGCGGCCGGGGCCGACATCACCAACCTGCTCGTGCAGAAGAAGGTCGACCTCGTGCTGAACGGGCACGAGCACGCCTACCAGCGCACGCACCAGCTCGCGATCTCCGCCGGGTGCACCGGCATCCTCCCGGGCACCTACACCGCGGCGTGCGTGAGCGACTCCGACGCCACGATGCGAGCGGGCGCCGGCACCGTGATCGCCACCGTCGGCACCGGTGGGCAGGCGCTGCGCGACATCTCGACCACCGACCCCGAGGCGCCCTACTTCGCCGCCGCCCAGGGCCTGAACGCCGACCCGACGTGGGGCAACCTGCTGGTCTCGGCCACGGACTCCGTGCTCTCGGCCTCCTTCGACCGTGCGGCCGGCGGCACCTTCACCGACGCGTTCACGCTCGACCGCGACGCGACGCCGCCGGCCAACCAGGGCCCCTCGGCGTCGTTCACGTCGTCCTGCGACGCGCTCACCTGCGCCGTCGACGGACGCGGATCCTCCGACCCCGACGGCACCGTCGCCTCGTACGCCTGGAGCTGGGGCGACGGCGCCTCGAGCACCGGTCCGACGCCGTCGCACGCCTACGCGGCGCCCGGCACCTACACCGTCTCGCTGACGGTGACCGACGACGACGGCGCGACCGCCACGACCACCCGCCAGGTCGCGGCCACCGCGGCGAACGGCCCGCTCGCCCGCGACGCGTTCGGCCGCACGACCGCGAACGGGTGGGGCGTGGCCGACGTCGGCGGTCCGTGGACGGTCAGCGGGACGACGTCGCGGTACTCCGTCGCCGGCGGGGCGGCCCGGATGGCGTTCCCGACGGCCGGACTGACCCTCAGCGCGTGGCTCGACCAGGTCTCCTCGAGCTCGACCGACCTGACACTGACTCTCACCACGGACAAGACCGTCACCGGTTCGGGTCTGTACACCGACGTCACCGGTCGCCGTACCGCCGCGGGAAGCTACCTGGCGCCGGTCGTGATCACGTCCACCGGTTCGGTCAACCTGAGGTTGGCCAGCCGTGTCGGGGCGACCAGCACCGTCATCGCCCCCGCGATCTCGACCGGGATCACCTACGCCCCCGGGGACCGCCTGCGGGTGAGGCTCCGCGTCGTGGGAACGACACCGACGACCCTGCAGGCCCGTGTGTGGAAGGTCGGCACCCTAGAGCCCTCCACCTGGCAGCGCACCGTCACCGACAGCACTGCGGGCCTGCAGTCGGCGGGCGGGGTCGGCATCAGCAGCTACCTGTCGAGCGGCTCCACGAACACGCCGTTCGCCCTCACGATCGACGACGTGCAGGTCACCGCACCCTGACGGCGGCCGGTCGCGGGCGACCCCCGCCGCCGCTACCGTGGCGGCACCGGCGCGCGTCCACGGGAGAGGCGCGGCACCGATCCAGGGGGATCCCATGACCGCGACACCACCGGGCCCCGGGCCCGACCAGAACCGACCGTCGGACTACCCGGGAGCCGCACCGTACCCAGGGCCCGGCCCGCAGGGCGGACCCGCACCGTCGGGATGGCAGCCCTACCCGGGCTCCGGCGCCCAGCAGCCCGCAGGCCCGCCGCCGGCGCGGCCGGCGTCGATCACGTGGGCCGTGCGGCTGCTCGTCGTGGGCGGCGTGATCTCGCTGATCTCGCTCGTCGTCGGCCTGCTCACCGCCGGAGACCAGCGCGGCGAGGTCGCGGACCAGCTCGAGGGCCAGGGCACCGACGCGTCGCCCGAGATCGTCGACGCGGCGTTCGCCCTCGGCATCGGCGCGGCCATCGTGTTCGGGCTCGTCGGGGCCGTGCTGTGGTTCTGGATGGCGTGGAAGAACGGCCAGGGTCGCGGCTGGGCGCGGATCCTCGCCACCGTGCTCGGTGGTCTCAACCTGCTGCTCACCGGTGGGACGCTGCTGGTGCCCGGCGCCGGGATCGGCCTCGTCGAGGTCATCGTCTCGGTGGTGACGGTCCTGGTGGGCGTCGCCGTCCTGATCCTGCTGTGGCGACCGGAGTCGAGCCGCTTCTACGCCGAGACCGCGGCACGTCGGGCGTACTGACCCAGCAGCACCACGCCCGTCCCGACGTACCAGGCCACGACGGGCCAGATCGCGACGCGCTCCCCCAGGCCGGGCGGGGCGTCGAGGCCGAGCGCCACGATGCCCGCCAGGCCGGTGGCCGCGCACGCGAGCGTCACCCAGCCGTAGGCCCGACGGCCGCGGCGCCGGACGCACAGCAGACCGACCAGACCGACGGCCAGGCTGGCCCCGCCGATGGCGAGGACGGCACCCACGTAGTGCACCGCGTCCTCGCCGTCGACGGTGAGCGGGAAGAGGCCGACGAGCGCGTTGCCGGCCGCGGTGACCACGAACATCGCCAGCACAGCACGCCGGCCACGGCCGACGAGCGGTGACAGGAGGACGGCCGCCGTCAGCACGAGGGTCGCGTGCAGCACCAGCGAGGCGTCGAACAGCCACCACAGCGACGAGCAGCCGCCGGGTTCGCAGGCCGGGGCGCCCAGGTCGCTGACGTAGTCGCGCGACCAGTCGTAGGCCTCGCCCCGCCAGGCCGCCGCGGCGACGACCTCGGCGAGGACGTACTGGACGACGAGCACGAGCGCGACCGCCCCCGCGAGGAGGCGGCCGCGCCCGACGACGTCACCGGTCACCGGGCGTGGGACCCCGAGGTCGCCTCGTGGAGGCCGTGCGGCCCGTGCGGCGGGCCGTCCGGCTCGTCGTCCGAGTCGTCGGCCTGCCCGTCGGCCCGGCCCGCGGGCTCCAGGTGCCGGAGCAGCCGCTCGCCCTCGATGTCGAGGTTGGGCAGGAGCCGGTCGAGCCAGCGCGGCAGCCACCAGGCGCGGTCACCGATCATCGACATCACGGCGGGCACCAGCGTCATGCGCACCAGGAACGCGTCGGCCAGGATGCCGATCGCGAGACCGAAGCCGATCGACTTGACGATCGCCTGGTCGCTGAAGGCGAAGCTGCCGAACACCCCGACCATGATCGCCGCGGCGGCGGTGACCACGCGGGCGCCGTACTGGAAGCCGTGCGTGACGGCTTCCTGCGCGGGTCGGCCGTGCACGTACTCCTCCCGCATCCGCGACACCAGGAACACCTCGTAGTCCATCGCCAGGCCGAACAGGATGCCCGTCAGCAGCAGCGGCAGCAGGCTGATCACCGGCCCGGGGTTGTCGACGCCGAGGACGCCGGACAGCCAGCCCCACTGGAAGACCGCGGTGGTGGCGCCGAGCGACACCACGACCGTCACCAGGAACCCGAGCACGGCCTTGAGCGGCACGAGAACCGAGCGGAAGACGGCCATCAGGAGGATGAAGGCGAGCCCGACGACCACGAGCAGGTAGCGCGGGAACGCGTCCGACAGCGACTCCGAGACGTCGACGCCGACGGCGGTCTGGCCGGTCACGAGCACCCGGGCGCCGGTCTGCGCCTCGACCTCGGTGACGTCGGCACGGATGGTGTCGACGAGCTGCTGGGTGTCGGCGTCCGACGGCCCGCTCTCGGGGATGACGGTGACGATCGCGTACTGCGCCTGGTCGAGCTGGCCCTGGTAGGCCTGCTCGGCCGCGGCGTCCGACGGGTCCGCGGGCGAGGCGGGCACCACCTGGGCGACGTCCGTGCCGATGGCGCCGATGCGGTCGGTGACGGCCTGCACCGCGCCGGCCGGGTCGGCGGCCCCCTTGGTGTCCACGACGGCGAGCAGCGGGCCGTTGGCGCCCGGGCCGAAGCTGTCGGAGATCAGGTCGTAGGCCTGGCGCGCCGAGCTCTCCGCGGGGGCGGTGCCGTCGTCGGGCAGGGCGAGCTGCAGCGACAGCGCCGGGACCGCCACCACGCCGGCGGCGATGATGCCGACGAGGAAGACCGGGTACCGGCGGCGGGTCACGAAGTCGGCCCAGCGACGTCCGGCGGTGGGCTTGCCGGAGTCGTCCTCGGGGTCGCGGCCCCGCAGGCCCGGGATGCGACCCGACAGGATCCGCTTGCCCGCGAACCCGGCCAGGGCCGGGAGCAGCGTCAGGGCGATGAGCACCGCGACGAGGACGGTCCCGGCGGCGGCGACGCCCATCTCGGTCAGGAAGGAGATGCCGACGATCGACAGGCCGAGCAGCGCGATCATCACGGTCAGGCCGGCGAAGACGACCGCCGACCCGGCGGTGCCGACGGCGCGCCCGATCGCGTCCTCGGACTCGCGTCCGCCCCGGATCTCGTGCCGGTAGCGCGAGACGATGAACAGGGCGTAGTCGATCCCGACCGCCAGGCCGAGCATGGTGGCGAGGATCGGGGTGGTGGACCCGAGGTCCATGAAGCCGGTGAGCGTGGTGATGCCCGCGACACCGATGCCGACGCCGACGAGCGCCGTCACGAGCGGCATGCCGGCGGCCACGAGGGAGCCGAAGGTGATGACGAGGACGACGAGCGCGAGCACGACGCCGATGGCCTCGCTGCTGCCCGTCTCGGGCAGCTCGGTGAGCGCGTCGCCGCCGACCTCGACGCGCAGGCCCGCGTCCTCGCCGAACTGCGGGGCGTCCTCGAGCGCCGTCCTGACCGACGCGTCGAGCGAGGTGGACTGCTCGGCGTAGGAGACGGTCGCGTAGGCGACCCGGCCGTCCTGCGAGATCGTGCCGCCGGCGGCGGGGCTCGTGATCGTCGCGTCGGGCGACTCCAGGCTCGCCAGGGTCCGGTCGATCGCGGTCTGGTTGGCGCCCTCGGTGACGCTCTGGCCCGTCGGTGCCTGGAACACGATCCGGGCGGTGGCGCCGTCCGGCGCGGCCTGCGGGGTGCGCTCCTTGATCAGGTCGAACGCCTGGATGGACTCGATGCCGGGCACGCTGAACTGGTCCGACGTCGGCCCGGACAGCGTCGCGGCGCCCGCCCCGGCCAGGACGAGCAGGCTCAGCCAGATCGACAGCACGAGCTTGCGGCTGCGGAACGACCAGCGTCCGAGGCGGTAGAGGTACCAGGCCATGAGGGTTCCTTCGGGTCGTGCGGTGGTGCGGCGGGTGACGCAGGTCAGGAGGTGATGCCGAGTGCCGGCAGCAGCACGGCGTCGACGAAGCGGAGCATGTAGGTCGGGTCGGACGGCTCGCCGTCGATGACCTCGCGCAGCAGGGCGGGTCCGATCAGGAGGGGCAGCACGAACGCGATCGCCGGGCGGTCGGCGGCGACCTCGCCGCGCTCGACCCCCCGCTGCACGATCGTGTCGAACGTGGCCCGCTGGGCGGCGACGACGTTGTCGCGGACGCCGGTGGCGAGGTCGGGGTTGGTGCGGCAGGCGTGGACGATGGCGCCGACGATCGTCATCTCGATGTCGGGCTTGTCGGCGTGGTCGCACATCAGCGCCTCGAGGTCGCCGCGCACCGAGCCGGTGTCGGGGACCTCGGGCTCCACCGGGAGCAGGGTGCCGAGCGCGTCGACGACCAGCGTCTCCTTGTCGCCCCACTGGCGGTAGAGCGTGGCCTTGCTGGTGCGGGCGTCGGCGGCGACGCGGTCCATGGTGAGCCGGTCGTAGCCGTCCTCGGCGAGGATCGCGAGCACGGCGGCGTGCAGCTCGGCCACGCGCGCGGCCGTCATCCTGCTGCTCATCGATCCCCCACACATGAACGAAACGGTTTCGTTTCGCTTCTCACGGTACGCCGGTGCGCCCGCCGGGGCCAGGTGGGACCCGTGTGACGTCGGACGCAGGGGCGCGCGGGGCGTCAGCGCAGGGCGGTGGCGAGCGTCGTGAGGGTGTCGGCGCACCCGGCGTCGACGTGCAGCGTGGCGAGCTCGTCGCCCCGCGTCGTGCCGCGGTTGACGATCACGACGGGCGTGCCGTCCTTGGCCGCGCGACGCACGAACCGCAGCCCCGACATCACGTGCAGCGAGGAGCCCGCGACGAGCACGGCGTCGGCCGCCGCGAGCATGTCGAAGGCACGCTCGACCCGGGGCTTGGGCACGCTCTCGCCGAAGAAGACGACGTGCGGCTTGAGCGGGCCGCCGCAGGTGAGGCAGTCTGCCAGGACGAAGCCGTCGGTGTCGTCGAGCAGCGCGTCGCCGTCGGGCGCGACCGCGGCGTCCTGCTCGGACCAGCCGGGGTTGAGGTGCGTCAGCCGGTCGTGCAGCGACCGGCGCGAGGTGACCTCGTCGCAGCGCAGGCAGACCACCTCGTGGATGCGGCCGTGCAGCGCGACGAGGTCGTCGTGGCCGGCCGCCTCGTGCAGGCCGTCGACGTTCTGCGTGACCAGGCCGGTCAGGCGCCCGTCGACCTCCATCGCCCGCAGCGCGTGGTGCGACTCGTTGGGGGCCGCCGCGCGCATCCGGGCCCAGCCGACGTGGGCGCGGGCCCAGTAGCGCTGCTGCGCCCCCCGCCCCGACATCAGCTCCTGGAACGTCATCGGGGTGCGCGGCACCGACCCGGGGCCGCGGTAGTCGGGGATCCCGGAGTCCGTCGAGACCCCGGCCCCGGTCAGGACGAACAGCCGTCTGCCCGCCAGCACCTCGCACGCGTCGTCGATCGTCGCGCTGCCGGAGGTGGTCGTGCTCACGACCTCAAGCCTAGGTCGCCCGCCCCACCCCCACCGAGTGCGCGAGATACGGCTTCTGCACCACCGGAGCGTCCCGCGTGGTGCAGAACCCGTATCTCGACCACTCCCGGGGGCGGGTGGGACGTGACACGATCGATGGCACGTGGGGCTACCCCGGAGTAACATCGAGACATGGACACCACGCAGGACCAGGCGCTCGGGCTGCGACTCCGCGACGCGCTCGACGGACGCTGGCACGACATCAAGGCGCAGTCGCGTCGCGAGCTCGCCGAGGCGGAGCTCCTCACGGACCCGCTGATGGACTCCGCCACCGCCCGCGCCACCGTGCTCGAGCAGATGAAGGTGCTCGTCGACACCGGCACCCCGGCGATGGGCTTCGCCGTGGACCACGGCGGCAGCGGTGACGTCGGCGCGTCCGTGACGGCGTTCGAGATGCTCGCCTACGCCGACCTCTCGCTGATGGTCAAGGCCGGCGTGCAGTGGGGCCTGTTCGGCGGGGCGATCGAGAACCTCGGCACCGAGCGCCACCACCGGGCCTACATCAAGCGCCTGATCGACCTCGACCTGCTCGGCTGCTTCGCGATGACCGAGACCGGGCACGGCAGCAACGTCCAGGAGCTCGAGACCACCGCGACGTACGACCCGGACACCCAGGAGTTCGTGCTCCACACCCCCACCGCCTCGGCCCGCAAGGACTACATCGGCGGGGCCGGCCAGCACGCCACGGTCGCCGCGGTGTTCGCCCAGCTGGTCACGGCGGGCGAGACGCACGGCGTCCACTGCTTCGTGGTGCCGATCCGCGACGACGAGGGCGCGGACCTGCCCGGCGTCACCACCTCGGACTGCGGGGCCAAGGCCGGGCTCGCCGGCGTCGACAACGGCCGGCTCGTGTTCGACCGGGTCCGCGTGCCGCGCGACAACCTGCTCAACCGCTACGCCGACGTCGACGAGGACGGCACCTACCGCTCGTCCATCGAGAACGCCAACCGCCGCTTCTTCACGATGCTCGGCACCCTGATCCGTGGACGCGTCAGCGTCGGTGGCGCCGGTGGTGCCGCCGCCCGGGTGGGCCTGTCGATCGCGGTCCGCTACGCGCTGCAGCGTCGCCAGTTCGGGGCGCCGGGCAGCGACGAGGAGGTGCTCCTGATGGACTACCTGCTCCACCAGCGCCGTCTCCTGCCGCTCGTCGCGCGGTCCTACGCGCTACAGCTCGCCCAGAACGAGCTGGTGGGGGCGATGCACGACGTGCAGAGCGCCGACGAGGTGGACGAGCTCGCCCAGCGCGAGCTCGAGGGACGCGCCGCGGGGCTCAAGGCCGCCAACACCTGGCACGCGACCCGGGCCATCCAGGAGGCCCGCGAGGCCTGCGGCGGCGCCGGCTACCTCGCCGAGAACCGGCTCGTGCTCCTCAAGGCCGACACCGACGTGTTCACCACCTTCGAGGGCGACAACCACGTCCTCACCCAGCTCGTGGCCAAGGAGCTGCTCACGGCCTACGCCGACGAGGTGCGCGGCCTCGACCCGCTCGGGATGGTGCGGTTCGCCACCCGGACCATCGCCGACGTGGTCGTCGAGCGCACCGCCGCGCAGAGCCTGATCCAGCGCCTCGTCGACGCCTCGCCGCTGGGCGACGACGCCGACCTGCTGTCGCGAGGCACCCAGCTGAGCCTGTTCGAGGACCGCGAGAAGCACCTGCTGGAGACCGTCGCCCGTCGGCTGCAGCGGGCCCGCAAGGACGGCGCGGACGCGTTCGCGATCTTCAACGCCGCGCAGGACCACGTCGTCGCCGTCGGCACCGCGCACGTCGATCGCGTGGTGCTCGAGGCGTTCGTCGCGGGCATCGACGCCACCGCCGACCCCGAGGCCAAGGCCCTGCTGGGCAAGGTCTGCGACCTCTACGCGCTGTCGGTGCTCGAGGCCGACCGGGCCTGGTTCATCGAGCACAAGCGGCTGACGGTGTCGCGGGCCAAGGAGATCCCCTCGCTGGTCAACCAGCTGTGCCGCGAGCTCCGGCCGCACGCCCTCACCCTCGTCGAGGGTCTCGGCGTGCCCGAGTCGATGCTCGGCGCCGCCATGCTGCACGACGCCTGACGCAGACCGAACGGTGGCTCAGCGGCCCGGAGGACGCTGAGCCACCGACAGCTCGTCAGGAGTGGCCGGTGGATGCGCCGGTGCGTGATCCCTCGGCGTCGGCGCCGAGGTCGAGCTGCGGGTCGGGCACGCGGACGTCGGCGTCGCCCTCGCCGCCCTCGGAGATCCGCTCGCCCTCGTGGTCGGGGTGGAGGTCGTCGGCGGCGGCCGGGCCGCCCTCGCCACCGTCGCGCTCGCGGGCCGGCTCGTCGAGCTCGCCGGCCTCGCCACCGGTGATGGCCGGCCCGGGCTCGCGGCGGCGCAGCGCGACCGGAGGCGTCTCGCCCACGATCGCGTTGGTGCTCTTGGTCAGGTACTTCACCGTGAGGTTGATCAGGGTGTTGAGGCGGTTGCGGTTGCCCAGCAGCGTCAGGATGTGGATCGCGATCCAGATCACCCAGGCGAGGAAGCCGGTCAGGCGCGGGCCGTGCGCGATGTCGGCGACCGCCGAGCTGCGCCCGATGGTGGCCATCGTGCCCTTGTCGCCGTACTTGAACGGCTTGTGCTCCTGGCCCTTGAGGTCGGCCCGGATCACCTTGGCGACGTACTTGCCGCCCTGCAGCGCGGGCTGCGCGAGCTGCGGGAGGGCGCGGTCGCCGTCCTCGACGCCGATGTCGCCGACGGCGAACACGCGCGAGAGGCCCTGCACGCGCAGGTGGTCGTCGATCATGATGCGACCGCCGCGGCCCTGCGGGACGCCCCAGTCCTTGACGACGGGGTGCGCGGTGACGCCGGTGGCCCAGATGACGATGCCCGCGGGCAGGAACTCGTCGTCGCCCACGACGACGCCGTCGTCGCGGACCTCCTTGACGCCCGTGTTGAGGCGCAGGTCGACGTCGCGCTTCTCGAGCGACTTCTTGGCGTAGTCGCGCAGCTTGGGCGCGAACGGCGCGAGGACGAACGGCGCCTGCTCGACCAGCGTGATGTGCGTGCGCTTGCGGTCCAGCTCGGGGTAGGTCGTCGCCATGTCCTTGTTGCGCAGCTCGGCGAAGGCGCCGGCGGTCTCGACGCCGGTGGCGCCGCCGCCGACGACGACGATGCGCAGGTCGCGGTCCTGGCCGTTGACCGCCGCGTCCTCGAGGTTGGCGAAGAAGCGGTCACGCACCGCGAGCGCCTGCGAGCGCTTGTACAGCGGCATCGAGTACTCCTCGGCGCCCTTGACGCCGAAGTAGTTCGTGGTGACGCCGGCCGCGATCACGAGGTAGTCGTAGGACACCTGCTGGCCGCCGTCGAGACGCAGCGTGCGGGCGTCGTGGTCCATCGAGAGCACGGTGCCCTTGAGGTACCGGACGTTGTCCTGGTCCGAGCGCACCGCGCGCAGGAACCACGTGATGTCGCCGGGGTTCAGGCTCGCCGTGGCCACCTGGTAGAGCAGCGGCTGGAACGTGTTGTAGGTGTGCCGGTCGATCAGCGTGACGTCGACGTCGGCCTTGCGCAGCGTGCGCACGGCGGCGAGGCCACCGAAACCGCCGCCCACGACGACGACGTGGGGGCGCGATCCGCGCTGGACGTGGGACAGGCTCATAGCAGCAAACTACTCGCGTCGCCCCTCGTCCCGCACGTCGCACCGGCGAGTTCGACGCACGCGTGGCGCGTCTCACGCCCCGTGCGGGAGCTACCGCGGGGCGTCGAACCAGGCGTTGGCGTCGCGCCGGTGGAGCTGGTGGATGACGAGCCCGGCCCCGACCGCCCAGATCAGGCCGAACGGCAGCGCCGTGAACGACAGCACGATGGTGAGTGCGCCGAGCACCGTGAGGAGCAGTCGGGCGACCTTGGCGCGCATCAGGACCCACAGCGCGCAGGCCACGGCCAGGGCCGCGACGACCGCGCCGACGCCCGTGACGAGCGCCATCAGCCGGGCGAGCTCGGCCGCCTCCAGACCGGTCTGGGCGACGAGCTCGGTGAAGGCGCCCTGCGAGGCGATCGCCTCGCGGTAGGTGCCGGGCGCCAGCAGGTAGAAGACCGCGTTGGCGCCGAAGACGAGCACCACCAGGCCGGCCAGGACCGAGGTGATGCCGACCGCGAGACCCACCGAGCGCGGCGGGCCGCTGCGGCGACGGCCGGCCGGCTGCTGCTGCCAGCCCGGGTGGACCGGCGGTGCGGGCCACTGCTGCTGGGTGGGCGTGCCGGCACCGGCGGCGTAGGGACGCTCGCCCGGACGCGGACCGCCGTCGGACGCGGACCGCGCGTCGCCGGGGGACGGGGCGGAGCCGGGCATCGCCGGGCGCGACGTCCGGCTCGCGCCCCACGGCTGCGGGGACGGGTCGGGCGACGGGCCGGAGCCCGGGTCCGGTGCCGTGTCGGCGGGTGCGTCGACGTCGCGCGGGGCCGCGGCGAACGGGTCGGCACGGGGCCCGCCGTCGGCGGCGAGGGTCTCGCCGCGCTCGTGGGCGCGCAGGGCCGCGAACCAGGCCCGGGACTCCCCCGACCACAGCGACGCGACGCCGTAGATCATCAGGGCCGCGGGGATGACGCCGCTGCCCTCGAGGAACAGGAACCCGAACGCCGCGAGGCCACCGGCGACGCTGAGCCCGAGGCGCGACGTGCGGTCGCCGCGCGCGGTGTAGACGGCGAAGACGCCCACGACCACGCAGAGGGCGGCCACGCCCATCACGGTCCAGCGCGCCCAGGCGAGCGCCTGGGCGAGACTGACCTGCGCCTCCATGCCGGAGTCGCTCAGCATCCCCGAGATCCACTCCTGCTGCTCGAGCGATCCCTGGTCGGCGACCAGCCGGACGCACTGCACCAGCACGACGAACGAGGCGGCTCCGGCGATCAGGCAGGCCACCGACACCTTGGAGGGTCGGGGCGGGGCGGTCGTCCTGTCGGCCATGCCGCCAGTGTCCCACCCCGCCCTGACGAGGGCGTGCCTGCTCAGTCGACGCGCGTCACCGCGAGGCCGTCGGCCTCCGGCTCGGGGTCGACGTCCACCCGCACCGTGTCGCCGTCGCGGACCTCACCGGACAGGATCGAGCGGGCGAGCCGGTCGCCGATCGCCTGCTGCACCAGCCGGCGCAGCGGACGCGCCCCGTATGCGGGGTCGAACCCCGTGACCGCGAGCCACTCCTTGGCCGCCTCGCTCACGTCGAGCACGATCCGGCGGGCCTCGAGGCGCTGGGCCAGCGAGGCCACCTGGAGGTCGACGATGCGCGTCAGCTCGGCGGTGCCGAGCGGGTCGAACATCACGACCTCGTCGAGCCGGTTGAGGAACTCGGGCTTGAACGACGAGCGGACGACGCCCATGACGGCCGCGTGCTTGGCGGCCTCGTCGAGCCCGGGGTCGGCGAGGAACACCGAGCCGAGGTTCGACGTCAGCACGATGATCGTGCTGCGGAAGTCGACCGTGCGGCCCTGGCCGTCGGTGAGACGTCCGTCGTCGAGCACCTGGAGCAGGATGTCGAAGACCTCGGGGTGCGCCTTCTCCACCTCGTCGAGCAGCACGACGCTGTACGGACGGCGTCGCACCGCCTCGGTGAGCTGGCCGCCCTCGTCGTGCCCCACGTAACCCGGGGGTGCGCCGACCAGGCGTGCGGTCGAGTGCTTCTCGGCGTACTCGCTCATGTCGATCCGGACGATGGCGCGCTCGTCGTCGAACAGGAAGTCCGCGAGCGCCTTCGCGAGCTCGGTCTTGCCGACGCCCGTCGGCCCGAGGAACAGGAACGAGCCGGTGGGGCGGTCGGGGTCGGAGATGCCGGCCCGGGCGCGACGGACCGCGTCCGACACCGCCGTGACGGCGGCCCTCTGCCCGATCAGGCGTCGCCCGAGCTCGTCCTCCATCCGCAGCAGCTTGCCCGTCTCGCCCTCCAGCAGGCGGCCGGTGGGGATGCCGGTCCAGGCGGCCACGACCTCGGCGACGTCGTCGGGGCCGACCTCCTCGGCGACCATCCGGTCACCGCTCGCGGCGGCCTCCTCGGCCTGCGCCTGCTCGAGCTGGGCCTCCATCTGCGGGATCTCGCCGTAGGTGAGGCGGCTGGCGGTCTCGTAGTCCCCCTCGCGCTGGGCGCGCTCGGCGGCGTTGCGGACCTCGTCGATCCGCTGCTTGATCTCGCCGACCGCGTTCAGGCCACGGCGCTCGGTGTCCCAGCGCGCCTCCAGCCCGCGCAGTCGCTCCTCGGCGTCGGCGACCTCGCCACGCAGCCGGGCGAGCCGCTCGAGGCTGGCGTCGTCCTCCTCGCGGTCGAGGTGCATCTCCTGCATCCGCATCCGGTCGACGGTGCGGCGCAGCTGGTCGATCTCGACCGGGCTGGAGTCGATCTCCATCCGCAGCCGGCTGCCGGCCTCGTCGATCAGGTCGATGGCCTTGTCGGGCAGCTGACGGCCCGGGATGTAGCGGTCGGACAGCGACGCGGCCGCGACGAGCGCCGCGTCGGTGATCTCGACGCGGTGGTGCGCCTCGTACTTCTCCTTGAGCCCACGCAGGATCGCGACGGTGTCCTCGACGCTCGGCTCCCCCACCAGCACCTGCTGGAAGCGTCGCTCGAGCGCGGGGTCCTTCTCGATGTTCTCGCGGTACTCGTCGAGGGTGGTGGCGCCGATCATGCGCAGCTCGCCGCGGGCGAGCAGCGGCTTGAGCATGTTGCCCGCGTCCATCGAGGAGTCGCCGGACGCGCCGGCGCCCACGACGGTGTGCAGCTCGTCGATGAAGGTGATGACCTGCCCGTCGGACTCCTTGATCTCGGCGAGCACGGCCTTGAGCCGCTCCTCGAACTCCCCGCGGTACTTCGCCCCCGCGACCATCGCCGACAGGTCGAGCGAGATCAGTCGGCGCCCGCGCAGCGACTCGGGCACGTCGCCGTCGACGATGCGCTGGGCCAGGCCCTCGACCACGGCGGTCTTGCCGACGCCGGGGTCGCCGATCAGCACCGGGTTGTTCTTGGTGCGACGGCTCAGCACCTGCACCACGCGCCGGATCTCGGTGTCGCGGCCGATGACCGGGTCGAGGCCGCCTCCACGGGCCACCTCGGTGAGGTCGACGCCGTACTTCTCGAGCGCCTGGTACTGGTCCTCGGCGTCGGGGTGGGTGACCTTGCCGGCCCCGCGGACGCTGCCGAACGCCTGGCGCAGCGCCTCGGGCGTGGCGCCGGCGCGGACGAGCAGGTCGCGCACGGGCGAGTCGACGGTGGCGAGACCGACGAGCACGTGCTCGGAGGCGACGAACTCGTCGCCCATCTCGCCGGCGAGGTCCTGCGCGCGCTGGAACGACTCCAGCGTCGATCGGGACCAGGACGGCGCCTGGACGGCCTGGCCCTGCGCGGTGGGCAGCGCGGCGGCGAGCTTCTCGACGTCCTCGACGACCTGCGCCGCGTCGACGCCCGCGGCGGTGACCAGCGGCGTCGCGGTGCCGCCGTCCTGCGCGAGCAGCGCCCGCAGCACGTGGACCGGCTCCACGTGCGGGTTGCCGGCCGACGCCGCGGCCGAGATGGCGGCCTCGACGGCCTGCCGGGTCCGGGTGGTGAGCTTCGATGCGTCCATGTGTGTGACCCCCTGGGGACTGCGGAGGGAACGGGCCCTCCAAGGTTCTGACGGTTCTCCTGCTCCAACCACCGCAGGGTTGAGTCGATTCCGCTCAAGGTGGATCTTGTCAGCCGTTGCGTGCGCCACCCAACCGTCACCGCTAGCGTGACGCGGGCCACTCCACCCGGCCCGCTCCGCCCACCACTCTCCACCCCGACGCAGGAGGCCCACCATGCCCGAGCCCGACAGCAGGAGCGCCGCCGGCGACGAGCCTCCCCCCACCGCCAACCCCACCGCGAAGAAGCGCGACCGCACGCACTGGCTCTACATCGCGGTGATCATCGCGGTGGCGCTCGGCATCGGCACCGGCTTCGTCCTCGGTGAGGACGCGGTCGCCCTCAAGCCCATCGGCGACGCGTTCGTCAACCTGATCAAGATGATGATCGGCCCCGTCATCTTCTGCACCATCGTGCTCGGCATCGGGTCGGTGCGCGAGGCCGCGAGCGTGGGCAAGGTCGGCGGGCTTGCGCTCGGCTACTTCATCACGATGTCGACCGTCGCCCTGGTCATCGGGCTCGTCGTCGGCAACCTGATCCAGCCCGGGGACGGTCTCAACATCACCGACTCGATCGCCCAGGCCGGACGCGACCAGGCCCCGGCCGAGGCCGAGGGCCTCAGCGGCTTCCTGCTCAGCATCATCCCCACGACGATCGTCTCGGCACTGACGGAGGGGTCGGTGCTCCAGGCCCTGTTCGTCGCGCTGCTCGTCGGCTTCGGACTGCAGAGCATGGGCGAGGCCGGCCAGCCGATCCTGCGCGGCATCGGTCACCTGCAGAAGATCGTCTTCAAGGTGCTCGCGATGATCATGTGGGCCGCCCCCGTCGGCGCGTTCGGCGCCATCGCGGCCGTCGTCGGCGCGACGGGCGGCGCGGCCCTGCTGGGGCTGCTCAAGCTGATGGTCGCCTTCTACATCACCTGCTTCCTGTTCGTGGTCGTCGTGCTCGGCACGCTGCTGTGGGTGGTGGCGCGCGTCAACGTCCTGATGCTGCTCAAGTACCTCGGCCGCGAGTTCCTGCTGATCGTGTCGACGTCGTCGTCGGAGTCGGCGCTGCCGCGGCTGATCGGCAAGATGGAGCACCTCGGCGTCGCCCGTCCGGTGGTCGGCGTGACCGTCCCGACCGGGTACTCGTTCAACCTCGACGGCACCGCGATCTACCTGACGATGGCCTCGCTGTTCATCGCCGAGGCGCTCGACAAGCCGTTCTCGATCGGCGAGCAGGTCGGGCTGCTGGTGTTCATGATCATCGCCTCGAAGGGCGCCGCGGGCGTCACCGGCGCGGGCCTGGCGACCCTGGCCGGCGGGCTGGCGTCGCACCGTCCCGACCTGCTCGACGGCGTCGGCCTGATCGTCGGCATCGACCGCTTCATGTCCGAGGCGCGGGCACTGACGAACTACGCCGGCAACGCGGTCGCGACCGTCCTCGTCGGCACCTGGACCCACCAGGTCGACCACGAGCGCGTGCACCGGGTGCTCGCCGGCGAGCTGCCGTTCGACGAGGACGCGTTCGCCCGCGGCGAGGCCGAGAGCGTGCACTGACATCGGGCCGCCCGGACGGCCGTCGACCCTCGGGGGTTGACGGCCGTCTTCTTTGCCCACAGACTGGTTTGCAATACAAAGTCATTTGCCAGGAGGCAGAGATGGACCCGCACCGCACCACCACCGAGGACGACGCCCTCGACCCCGCCGCGTCGCTCGCGATCATCGACGCCCAGCGCGCCCGCGTCCGCGACTCCGTCGAGGTGGACGGGCGCATCATCTTCGGCGCGTGGGGCGTCGCGTGGCTCGTCGGCTACCTCGTGCTCCACACGACGACGCGCGACACCGCCGCCGGCCCGTCGCCCTCGGGCTGGGGGTTCGCGGTGTTCGGCGTCCTGCTCGCCGCGGCGCTCGCCGTCACGATCGGGCACGTCACGAGCCGCACGACCGGCCTGCGCGGCGAGTCGTCACGCATCGGCGCCATGCTCGGCATCGGCTGGTTCGTCGCCTTCGCCACCGTGTTCGCCGTCATGGCGGCGATCATGCGGTCCGACGTCGCCGACGGCCCGATGGGCGGGGTGCTCGCCAACACGATCCCCTGCCTGGTCGTGGGCGTCCTGTACCTCGGCCAGGGCGCGGCATGGCAGGAACGGACCCAGTTCGTGCTCGGCGCCTGGATCTGCGTGGTGACGGCGGCGTCGGCGTTCGTCGGCGTGCCGGGCCTCTACCTGGTGATGGCGCTGGCCGGTGGAGGCGGGTTCCTGCTCGGCGCCGCCGTCGAGCAGGTCCTGCGCGGACGTCGGTCATGAGCGACCTCGACCCGGTGATCCACGCGCAGTCGCGGCTGCGGGTGATGGCCACGCTCGCCGCGATGCCCGCCGACGAGGAGATCACGTTCCCGCGGCTGCAGCAGGTGCTCGAGATGACGGCCGGCAACCTGTCCACACACCTGCGCAAGCTCGAGGACGCCGGCTACGTCGAGCAGTCCAAGACCCACCGCGGTCGCACCCCCGTCACCTACGTCGGCCTCACGCGACCGGGCCGTCACGCCTACGACGACTACCTGACGTCGCTGCGCGCCATGCTCGACCCGACCAGGCAGGAGCAGACCTCGTGATCCCCGCCGTGCACCTCGACCACGCGACCCGCCGCTTCGGCGACGTGCTCGCCCTCGACGACGTCAGCCTCGACATCGCACCCGGCGAGCTCGTCGGCGTCCTCGGCCCCAACGGGGCCGGCAAGTCCACGATGCTCGGCCTGGTCACCGGCCAGCGCGCCCCCACCTCGGGCACGGTGCGGGTGCTCGGGCAGGACCCCCGCCACCCGTCCACCCGGGTGCACCTGGGCGTCACGCCCCAGGACACCGGGCTGCCCCCCACCCTGCGGGTCGCCGAGGTCGTCGCGTTCACCGGCAGCCACTACCCCGACCCGCTCGACACCGACGAGCTGCTCGAGCGGTTCGGTCTCACCGCCCTCGCCCGACGCCAGTGCGGCGGGCTGTCCGGCGGCCAGCAGCGACGCCTCGCGGTGGCGCTCTCCATGGTCGGCCGGCCCGACGTCGTGCTGCTCGACGAGCCGACCACCGGGCTCGACGTCGACGCCCGTACGGCGCTGTGGGACGCGATCCGCACCTACCGCGAAGACGGCGGCACCGTCGTCCTGACGAGCCACTACCTCGAGGAGGTGCAGCAGCTCGCCGAGCGCGTCGTCGTCGTCGCCGGCGGGCGCGTGCTCGTCGACGACACCGTCGACGCCGTCATCGCCCGGGTCGACGTCGACCGCGTCTCGATGCGGTGCACCGACCGCGCCGTGGCCGACCTGGCCTCGGTCACCTCGGCGACCTGGACCGGCGAGCGGGTCGAGGTGCTCACCGGCGACGCCGACGCGTTCGTCCGCGCGCTCGTCACCTCCGGCGCCGCGTTCAGCCACCTGCGCGTGCAGGGCGCGTCGCTCGAGGACGCCTTCACCCAGCTCACCCACCGCACCCCGAACGAGGAGGTCAGCGCATGAGCGCCGCCACCGCCGTCCGCTCCACCGCACCATCCACGCTGCGGCTCGCCTGGATCCACACCCGCTACCAGCTGACCGAGACGCTGCGCGTGCCGATCGCCGTGGTGGGCAACTGCCTGTTCCCCGCGCTCGCGCTCGTCTTCTTCGTCGTGCCGCAGGACGCCGTCGCGTCCGACCCGGTGGTCGCCACCGGCGCGATCGGCCAGCTCAGCGTGTTCGCGGTGATGTCGACGTGCATGTTCACCTACGGCGTCGGTGTCGCGGAGGACCGCGAGCGACCGTTCGACACGTTCCTGCGCACCCTGCCCGCCGGCGCGGTGCCGCAGCTGGTCGGACGCGTGGCCACCGGCATCACCTTCGTCGTCCTGGCCCTGGTGCCGGTGCTGCTGATCGGCTGGCTGCTCACCAGCGCCACGGTGTCGCCGGGCCGCCTCGCGCTCGGGGTCGTCGCGCTCGTGCTGGCCGGGATGCCGTTCCTGCTCCTCGGCTTCGGCGTCGGCTACCTGCTCAGCGCCAAGGCCGCGCTGCCCGTCGCGCAGGTCGTGCTGTTCCCGATGGCCTTCGCGGGCGGCATCTTCCTGCCGCCGCAGATGTTCCCGGGCTGGCTCGACGCGGTGTCGCTGGCGCTGCCGAGCCGCGCGGGCCGCGACGGGGTTGTCTGGGCGCTCGTCGGCGGCGAGGCCACCTGGCTGACCCCCGTGGTGTGGGCGGCCTGGACCGCCGCCGCCGGCGTCCTCGCCGTCTGGGCCTACCGGCGCGACGAGGGCCGCCGCTTCCGCTGACCTGTCGGTGCGTGGTGATGCCCCGGCGTCATGACGCACCGACAGGTCGGGGGACGGTGAGGGGATTCACACGTCCGTGACGTGAGACCACCTGGGGTCGGACGGCGAACGGGATTAGCCTGGCCTAAGTAGGTACGTGAAATCCTTCACGAGTCCACCCCGAGAGGTTTCGTCCATGACCAGGCAGCTGCGGGTCGCCGTCGTCGGTGCAGGCCCGGCCGGCATCTACGCGTCCGACATCCTGACCAAGAACGCCGCCGAGGCCGGCGTCGACGTGTCGGTCGACCTCCTCGACAAGGACCCGACCCCGTTCGGGCTGATCCGCTACGGCGTCGCGCCGGACCACCCGCGGATCAAGGAGATCGTCAAGGCGCTCACCCGCGTCCTGTCCAACGACGACATCCGCTTCCTCGGCAACGTCGCCTTCGGCACCGACCTCAAGCTCGACGACCTGCGTCCGTTCTACGACGCCGTCGTCTTCGCCACCGGCGCCAGCAAGGACCGCGACCTCGACCTCCCGGGCGTCGAGCTCGAGGGCTCGTACGGCGCCGCGGACTTCGTGTCCTGGTACGACGGCCACCCCGACGTCCCGCGCGACTGGCCGCTCGAGGCCGAGTCCGTCGCGGTGCTGGGCGCCGGCAACGTCGCGCTCGACGTCGCCCGGATCCTGGCCAAGACCGCCGACGAGCTGCTCGTCACCGAGATCCCGGCCAACGTCGAGGCGGGCATCCGCGCCAACCGGGCACAGGACGTCCACGTCTTCGCCCGCCGCGGCCCCGCGCAGGTCAAGTTCACCCCGATGGAGCTCCGCGAGCTCGGCCACTCGGAGAACATCGACGTGATCGTGCACCCCGAGGGCTTCGAGCTCGACGAGGGCTCGATGGACGCGATCCGCGCCAGCAAGTCCGTCAAGCTGGTCGTCGACGTGCTGCAGAACTACGTCGCCGCCGAGCCCAAGGGCCGCAAGCACCGCATCCACGTGCACTTCTGCCAGGCGCCGGTCGAGATCCTCGACGACGGGACCGGCCGCGTCGGCGGGCTGCGCACCGAGGTCACCGAGCTCGACGGCACCGGCAACGCGCGCGGCACCGGCGAGCACCAGGAGTGGGACGTCCAGGCCGTCTACCGCGCCGTGGGCTACCTGTCCGACAACCTCGCCGGCCTGCCGTTCGACAACGCCGCGGGCGTCGTCCCCAACGACGGCGGCCGCGTGATCGACCTCGACGGCGGCGCACTGCCCGGCGCCTACGTCACCGGCTGGATCAAGCGCGGACCCGTCGGCCTGATCGGCCACACCAAGTCCGACGCCGCCCAGACGGTCGACATGCTGCTCTCGGACGTCGACGCGCTCACGCCCGCCGAGCGTCCCGACCGCGAGGCCTTCACCGACCACCTCGACGAGCGCGGCATCGCGTACACGACGTGGCAGGGCTGGCAGACCCTCGACGCCCACGAGGTGTCGCTCGGCGAGGCCGCCGGTCGCGGCCGCGTCAAGGTCGTCGAGCGCGACGACCTGGTGCGCATCAGCCGCGCCTGATCCACCGCTCCTCCCGGCGCGTCGATGGGAGTTGTCGGTGCCTCACAGGGTCCCGACCCCCTGAGGCACCGACGACTCGGCGGACGTCAGCGCAGACGGACGACCTGCACGCGGCAGGTCGGCGTCGCGGCCTCCCCCACCGGGATCTCGTCGACGGCGAACGCGGTCGGCTCGGAGGGCTGCAGCTGCGGCAGGACGAGGCGGCGCGCCTGCTTCTGCCCCGCGTCGGGCGCCCCGACCACCACGGTGATCCGGTAGTCCGCCGGCGCCTGCGTCGGGTTGGTGATCGCCCCGGTCGCGCGCCACGCGCCGGCCGAGTCGCGGGCGCACAGCAGGTCGGACACGTCGGCGTTGGCCGCGACGCCCGGCAGCCCCGTCCCGCCCGAGGCCGACGCCGACGCGGTGGGCTCGGCCGGCACCGTGGTGCTCGGGTCGACGGGTGCGGGCGCCTCGTCGCCGCCACCGCACCCCGCGAGCGCGAGGACGAGGGCGGCGGCGGGCAGCAGGCGTGGGACGGGCACGGACCCATGGTGCCGTGCCCGGCCCGCCGCGCGACGTCAGCGCACCGTGAAGCTGCCCGCGAGCGGCGCCTGCGACGACGTGCCGACGTACACCTCGATCTCGCCGCGCTCGACCCGCCACCGGGCGTCGCCGTCGTAGAACCCGACGTCGCCGGGCGTCAGCTCGAACGTCACCCGCCGACGCACGCCCGGCTCGAGCCGCACGCGCTCGAACCCCCGCAGCCGGCGCACCGGCTGGACGATGCTCGCGACGGGGTCGCGCACGTAGAGCTGCACCACCTCGTCCCCCGCGACCCGTCCGGTGTTGCGCACGACCGCGCTCACCGACACCGATCCGCCGCGGCGCGACATCGTCGCGCGCGACAGGCGCACGTCCGACACCTCGAACGTCGTGTACGACAGCCCGTGGCCGAAGGGGTAGAGCGGGCCGTCCTCGACGTCGAGGTACTTGGAGGTGAACTTGTTGTCCGGGTCGTACGGACGCCCGGTGTTCTCGTGGTTGTAGTACAGCGGCACCTGCCCGACCGACCGCGGGAAGCTGACGGGCAGCTTGCCGCCGGGGTTGGTGGCGCCGAACACCGCGTCCGCGATCGCGCGGCCGCCCTCGAGCCCGGGCGCCCACGCCTCGAGGATCGCCGGGACGGCCGCGGCGAGCGCAGTCAGCGTCAACGGCCGGCCGTTGACGAGCACCGCGACGGTGCTGGGCTGCGCCTCGGCGACGGCCTCCGCGAGCCGCTGCTGCACGCCGGGCAGCCCGATGTCGCTGCGGGCCGCCGCCTCGCCGCTCATCGTGGCGTCCTCGCCGAGGACGAGCACCGCGACGTCCGCCGCGCGTGCCGCGGCCACCGCCGCGTCGATCCCTCCGGTGCCCCGGCCGGAGACGTCGCAGCCGGGCTCGTGCACGACGGTGCCGGTCGCCAGGGCCTCGATCGCGGCGAGGACCGTGGTGGGCGGCGTCGTCGAGGCGCCCGTGCCCAGCCCCGCCCAGGTGCCGTTGAGGTCGTAGGTGGCGGTGGCGAGCGGGCCGATCACCGCGATCCGTCCGGTGCGCGGGATCGGCAGGACGTCGCCCTCGTTGCGGAGCAGCACCAGGCTGCGGGCGGCGGCCGACCGCGCCGAACGACGCGTCGCGGCCGTCGGCGCGGTGACCTCGCCGGCCTCGTCGACGTACGGCTCCTCGAACAGGCCGAGGTCGAGCTTGACGCGCAGGATGCGGCGGACCGCGTCGTCGAGCTGGCGCTGCGTGATCGCGCCCGAGGCGAGCAGCGCGGCCGCGTTCTCCACGTAGGTGGTGCTGGTCATCTCCATGTCGACGCCGGCACGGATGCCCTCCCGCGCGGCGTCGCGTCCGTCGGCGGCCTGGCCGTGCGGGATCAGCTCCTGCACCCCGGTGTAGTCGCTGACGACGAACCCCTCGAAGCGGTAGCGGTCCTTGAGGACGCCCCGCACGAGGTCGGCGTTGCCGTGTGCCGGGACCCCGGCGATCGTGTTGAAGCTCGTCATCACCGTCGCGGCGCCGGCCTCGACCGCGGCCTTGAAGGGCGGCAGGTAGAGGTTGTGCAGCCGCTGGATCGAGACGTCGACGGTGTTGTAGTCGCGGCCGCCCTCGGGGGCGCCGTAGGCCGCGAGGTGCTTGGCGCACGCCGCGACCGACGTCGCGCTCGCCAGGCTGCTGCCCTGGTAGGCCTTGGTCTTGACCGCCGCGAGCACCGTCGTCAGGTACGGGTCCTCGCCGTTGCCCTCCGCGATCCGCCCCCAGCGCGGCTCGTGGCAGACGTCCATCATCGGCGCGAACGTCCAGTGGATGCCGCTGCGACGGGCCTCGGCAGCCGACACGCGCGCGTCGTCGGCGGCGACGTCGGCGTCGAACGCGGCGGCCTGGCCCAGCGGGATCGGGAAGTTGGTGGTGTAACCGTGGATGACGTCGAGCCCGACGATGAGCGGGATCCCCAGGCGGGTGCCCTCCACGGCCTTGCGCTGGATCGCGTTGATCGCCCGGGCGCCGACGACGGAGAAGATGCCGCCCAGGCCGGTGGTGGTCAGCGCCTCCTCGGCGGACTCGACGGTGTTGGCCAGCCGGAGCTGGCCGATCTTCTCCTGGCGCGTCATCCGGCGCAGCAGCTGCTCGACGCGACGGTCGCGCGACGCGGTGCGTCCGGGCGTGGTCGCGGACGCCGGAGCGACGGGCGCGAGGGCGGCCGCTCCGGCGACGGCGGCGGTGCCGGCGGTGCCGAGCAGACGGCGGCGGGTGAGCCCGTCCGCGGGCGTGGTGGGGGTGGTGGTCATGGCGTTGCCTCCGGGGGCGAGGTGGTGTGGTGTGGCTCAGGTCACACCCGTCGCACTCTCTACCCTCGAAGCCGACGACACAAACCCCCGTCCACCCACCTGCACCGGAAGGACGAGCCCATGAGCCCGCTCCCCCAGCCGCACGTCCGCGCCCTGTCGCCCCTGGTGGGGCGGTGGCGCACGTCGGGGTCGGTGCTCGACGCGGACGGCGCTGCCGTCGCGCCGATCCGCGGCACGGACACCTACCGCTGGCTCACCGGCGACGCCTGGCTGGTGCACGAGGTCGACGTGATGATGGGCGACCAGCACGCCCAGGCGCTCGAGCTCGTCGGCGACCGCGACCCGGCGTCCGGGGGCTGGCTGATGCGGGCGTTCGACGCCTCGGGCGACTTCGGCACCATGACGATGACCCGTCTCGACGACGGCACGTTCCTGGCGGTCGGCGACGCCGTCCGCAGCCTGCTGCGTCCCGCGGCGGACGGCACGTCGATGACGGCAGTCTGGGAGCAGGAGACCTCGCCCGGCACCTGGGTGCGGTGGATGGACATGGCCTTCGCCCGTCTCTCCTGACCGTCGTCCCCCGCTCGACGCAGACGCCAGGGGTCAGCGGCGCCGGGGCCGGCGCCAGAGGACCATCTGCGCGTCCGCGTGCGGGACGTGGACCGGCAGGTTGGGGGTCTGCAGGAGGGCGGCCCGGGCGAGCGCGAGCTCGTCGCTGAGCGCCACCACCTGCTCCTGCAGCGTCGACACCTGCTGCTCGAGGTCGAGGACGCGCCTGATGCCCTCGAGCCCGAGTCCCTCGGCGCTCAGTCGGGCGACGTCGCGCAGCAGCGCCACGTCGTGCAGCGAGTAGCGTCGCGCGCCCCCGCCGGCCCGGCCCGGTGACACCAGGCCGAGCCGGTCGTAGGTGCGCAGCGTCTGCGGGTGGAGCCCGGAGAGCTCGGCGGCGACGCTGATGACGAAGACCTTCGCCTCCGGGCCCGGCGGCTCGAACGGCAGCCGCATCCCCGCCACCTCGATCAGCTCCCGGCGTTCGCGAGCCCGGCTCGCGGGTCGCTCTCGCCGCGCGCGGCGCGCAGGTCCTGCACCGCCTGGCGCTGCTGCTCCGACAGGTCGGTGGGCACCTGCACCTCGACGGTGACGAGCAGGTCGGCCCGGGTGCCGGTCTTGCCGGCCACGCCCTTGCCACGGGCGCGGAAGGTGCGTCCGTTGGGCGTGCCCGCCGGCACCTTGATGCGCACGGGTGCGCCGCCGAGGGTCGGCACGGAGATCTCCGCGCCGAGCGCGGCCTCGTCGAAGGCGACCGGCACCGTGATGGTGAGGTTGTCGCCCCGACGCCCGAACAGCGGGTGGGTGGCCACGTGCACGAGGACGAGCAGGTCGCCCGCGGGGCCGCCGTTCTCGCCCTTGGCGCCCTTGCCCTTGAGCTTGATCCGCTGCCCGTCCTTGACGCCGGCCGGGATGCGGACCTGCATGGTGCGGCTCGACGTGCCGCGACCGGAGCCGGTGCACGTCGGGCACGGGTCCTCGACCACGAGTCCGCGTCCGCGGCACTGCGTGCAGGGCTCGGTCATGGCGAACAGGCCGCCCGAGGCGCCCGTCTGCATGCCGCTGCCCTCGCACTTGGGACACACCTTGGGCACGGTGCCCGCGCGGGCGCCGGTGCCGTGGCAGGAGCGGCAGGGCTCGTCGCTCGTCATCCGCAGCGGCACCGTGACGCCGTCGACGGACTGCTCGAACGAGATCGACGCCTCGGTCTCGACGTCGCTGCCGCGGCGCGCCGGACGCTGACGCGTCTGACGACCACCACCGCCCCCGCCTCCACCGAAGATGCCGCCGAGCAGGTCGGAGACGTCGAAGTCGGCCGTGCCGCTGCCGCCCCCGCCGGGGAAGCCGAAGCCACCCCCGCCGCCCGCTCCGCCGCGACGGCCGGCGAACCCACCGCCGAACAGCGTGCGCTGCTCGTCGTACTCCTTGCGCTTGTCGGCCGAGGAGAGCACCGAGTAGGCCTCGGAGACCTGCTTGAACCGGTCCTCGGCCGCCTTGTCACCCGGCTTGGTGTCGGGGTGGTTGTCACGGGCGAGCTTGCGGTACGCCTTCTTGATCTCGTCGGACGTCGCGTCCTTCTTGACGCCCAGGACCTTGTAGAAGTCCTTGTCCATCCAGTCGTTGCCGGCCACCTGTCACCCCCTCCTCGTTCGTGTGTGCACGCGGCTCAGGCCTGCGCGTCGTCCGCCGCGCCGTCGGGCGCCGCCGACGGCTCGCTCGGCTCGACGACCGAGACGCGGGCCGGGCGCAGCACCCGGTCGCCGACGCGGTAGCCGGTCTGCAGCACCTTGTCGGCCGTGGTGACCTCGACGTCGTCGGAGTACCCGTGCATCAGGGCCTCGTGGACGTTGGGGTCGAACGGGTCGCCGTCGGTGCCGAACGCCTCGAGCCCGTGCGACGTGACCGCCTGGCGCAGCGAGTCCGCGACGGCCTTGAAGCCGCCCTGGAGCTCGCCGTGCTCGTCGGCCCGCCCGAGGTCGTCCAGGACGGGCAGCAGGCTGCTGAGCACCTGCGCGGCGGCGCCGGCCTTGATGACCTCGCGGTCACGGTCGACCCGACGCTTGTAGTTGAGGTACTCGGCCTGCAGGCGCTGGAGGTCCAGCGTCCGGTCGGCCAGCTGCGCCCGCAGCTCGTCCTCGACGCCCGCCGACGCGGAGGGCTGCTCGCCCTCCACGTCGGGCTCGGTGACCGCGTCGCCCTGGTCCGGGTCGGGGTGGGTGGGGGCCTCGTGGTCCGAGGTCACTTCTTCTCACCCTCGGTGCCGGGCTCGTCGTCGACGATCTCGGCGTCGACGACGTCGTCGTCCTGGTCGTCCGAGCCGTCGGACGAGCCGGACTGGTCGCCGCCACCGGCGGCGTTCTCGGCGGCCGCGGCCTCGTACATCGCCGCACCCATCTTCTGGCTGGACTCGCCGAGCTTGGCCACGGCGCCCTTGATGGCGTCGGTGTCCTCGCCCTTGAGGGCCTCCTTGAGCGCGTCGACGTCGGCCTTGACCTCGCCCTTGACCTCGTCGTTGATCTTGTCCTCGTTCTCGGCCACGAACTTCTCGGTCGAGTGCACGAGGGTCTCGCCCTGGTTGCGGACGTCGACGGCCTCGCGGGCCTTGCGGTCCTCGTCGGCGTACTGCTCGGCGTCCTTGACCATCTTGTCGATGTCGTCCTTGGACAGCGCCGAGCCGCCCGTGATCGTCATCGACTGCTCCTTGCCCGTGCCGCGGTCCTTGGCGGACACGTGCACGATGCCGTTGGCGTCGATGTCGAAGGTGACCTCGATCTGCGGGACGCCGCGGGGGGCCGGGGGCAGGCCGGTCAGCTCGAAGGTGCCGAGCTGCTGGTTGCGGGCGGCCATCTCGCGCTCGCCCTGGTAGACCTGGATCGCGACGGACGGCTGGTTGTCGTCGGCCGTGGTGAAGACCTCGGAGCGCTTGGTCGGGATCGTGGTGTTGCGCTCGATCAGCTTGGTCATCACGCCGCCCTTGGTCTCGATGCCGAGGCTCAGCGGGGTGACGTCGAGCAGCAGGACGTCCTTGACCTCGCCCTTGAGCACGCCGGCCTGGAGCGCGGCGCCCACGGCGACGACCTCGTCGGGGTTGACGCCCTTGTTGGGCTCCTTGCCGCCGGTGAGGCTGCGGACGACGTCGGCGACGGCGGGCATGCGCGTCGAGCCGCCGACCAGGACCACGTGGTCGATCTTGTCGACGGTGATGCCGGCGTCCTTGATGACGTTCTTGAACGGCGCCTTGGTGCGCTCGAGCAGGTCGCCGGTGATGCGCTCGAACTCCGAGCGCGTCAGGGTCTCGTCGAGGAACACGGGGTTCTTCTCGGAGTCGACCGTGATGTAGGGCAGGTTGATCGCGGTGGACGAGCTGGACGACAGCTCGATCTTGGCGCGCTCGGCGGCCTCGCGGATGCGGGGCATCGCCATCTTGTCCTTGGTGAGGTCCAGGCCGGTGCCGCTCTTGAACTTCTCGACGACCCAGTCGACGACCTTCTGGTCCCAGTCGTCGCCACCGAGGTGGTTGTCGCCGGACGTGGCCTTGACCTCGACGACGCCCTCGCCGATCTCGAGCAGCGAGACGTCGAACGTGCCGCCACCGAGGTCGAAGACGAGGATGGTCTGGTCGGTCTCGCCCTTGTCCAGGCCGTAGGCCAGCGCGGCCGCGGTGGGCTCGTTGACGATGCGGCTGACGTTGAGGCCCGCGATCTCACCGGCCTCCTTGGTGGCCTGGCGCTGCGCGTCGTTGAAGTACGCCGGCACCGTGATGACGGCGTCGGTGACGGACTCGCCGAGGTAGGCCTCGGCGTCGCGCTTGAGCTTCTGGAGCACGAACGCGGAGATCTGCTGGGGGTTGAACGACTTGTCGTCGATCTTGGTCGACCAGTCCGAGCCCATGTGGCGCTTGACCGAGCGGATGGTGCGGTCGACGTTCGTGACGCCCTGACGCTTGGCGACCTCGCCGGTCAGGACCTCGCCGTTCTTGGCGAACGCCACGACGGACGGGGTGGTGCGAGCTCCCTCGGAGTTCGCGATGACGGTGGGCTCTCCACCCTCGAGGACGGCGACGACAGAGTTGGTCGTCCCCAGATCGATTCCGACCGCACGGGCCATGGGTGTTCCTCCTGAAAGAAGTCGAGACGGGTTCGTCTGCGTCCAGTATGCCTGGCTGCGTGACGCCGCACAAGTTGGTTGAGTCTAGTGATGTCAACTTAGGTGCGCCGGGTTCTGTTCCTCGATCCGGGCAGGTCTTTTCGGGCCCCGGGTTGGCCCCGGGGGCGAGAAGGCGAGACGATGACCCTGACCACGACGCCCCCGCGGAGGACAGCCATGGCGACCACGCCCCGACTCACCGTCGACACCACCGGTGTCAACCACAAGCTCGTCTGGGCGGGTGTGTACGTCGGCCTGCTCGGCACGCTGCTCATCGGCCTCGGCACGACCGTCGCGCCGGCGATCTTCTGGATCGTGGGGCTCGTGGTCGGCGCGGTCGGCGGCGTCCTGATGCTCGTCGGCGGCGCGCTCAACGACGTCGAGGTCCGCGAGGGCCACATGCCCGCCTCGGAGATGCGCTCGGAGACCGCGGCGCTGCCGTCGCGGTCGTCCGACGAGCAGCTCGCGCTCGAGTCCGGCCACGTCGCCGGCCCGGTCGAGCCCGGCCCCGGCGCGGACCGTCTCGGCGGCCTGATGCTGCTCGGCCTCACCGCCTGGCTGGTGCTGGCCCCGTACGTGCTGAGCTTCGAGTTCACCCCTGAGGCCGAGCGCGCGATCTACCACGCCATCGGGCTCGCGATCTTCACCGGCGTCGTGGGCATGCGCACCATCGCCACCGGCCCCAGCCGCGTCGGCTCGGGCCTGGTCGCCCTCGCGGCGGCCGTCTTCCTCGTCTACACCCTGGTGCGGCCCGGCGTCGCCAACGCCGACCAGATCATCTTCCTGGTGACCGGCGCGCTCGTCATCCTCGCGGCCGTCCTCGCCGCCACCCCCCGCCGCCAGGTCCAGGTCGTCTGACGGACGCCGGCGCGGCACCCGTCCGTCCCGCCTGTCGGTTTCCCAGGTAGGCACGGTTTTCCGTCAGGACCACGGAGAGCTCTCCGTGGTCCTGTCGGTTTTCCGTGCCTACCTGGGAATCCGACGGACGGCTCAGCCCGCGAGGTGCAGGACGACGGGGACCGCGGCGAGGGCGGCGCCGAGCAGCAGGACGGCGGTGTCGCGGCGCGTCCAGGGAGCGGGCTCGGCCCAGGTGCGGTGCTGGGCCGTCGCGAAGCCGCGGGCGTCCATCGCGATCGCCTGCGTCGACGCGCCCCGCATCGCCGACACCAGGAGGCCGAAGGCGAGGCTCGCGGCGTGCCGTCCCCGGGCCACCGGGCTGCGGGACGGTCCCAGGCCGCGGCTGCGTCGGGCCCGGTCCAGCTGGGCCCACACCGCTCCCAGGTGCTCGAAGCGCTGGAGCGCCGCCGTGAACGCCGTCACCGGACGCGCCGGCAGGTGCAGCCGCTGGCCGAGCTGGTCCCCGAGGCGCACCGGGTCGACGTAGGCGGCGAGCACCGCGCCCGGTGCGGCGAGCAGGCAGACCCGCAGCCCGGCCGCGACGGCGGTGCCGATGTCGCGGCCGCCGAGCAGCCAGGTGGAGTAGACGATGGAGACCGAGCCGACCACCACCACGAGCACCCGACCGAGCGCGCGTCGCGCCGACGGGAGCAGCAGCGCACCGACGAGGGCGTAGGCCCCGAGAGCGACGAGCCCCGTGCGGACGTCGCGCACGGCGAGCGACGCGGGGATCGCGAGCAGGCCCGCCGCGACGAGGGCGAGCGGGTTGGCGCCCGGCAGCCACGACCTCATGCCACGACCACCCCCCGCTCCAGCGTGACGACGTGGTCGGCCAGCGCGACCACGTCGGCGTCGTGGGTGACGACGCCGCCCGCGGCGCCGGCCGCGGCCGCGGCGCGGGCCCACCCGGTCACGGCGGCCCACGTCCCGCGGTCCTGGCCGACGGTCGGCTCGTCCAGCAGCAGCACGCCCGGACGGTGCGCGAGCGCCGCCGCGGTGGCGAGCCGGCGCTGCTCGCCGCCGGAGAGCCGGAACGGGTCGGCGCCCAGCAGGTGACCGAGCCGCAGGACCGAGGCCACCTCCTCCACCTCGACCCGCCGCCCGCAGCGGCGCGCCGTCAGCGCGATCTCCTCGGCCACGGTGCGTGCAAGGAAGCCGTGCTCGGGGGCCTGGGGCACCCAGCCGACGTGCCGCGCGAGGCTCGCCGACGACCACCGGTGGAGCGGACGGTCGGTGCCCGCGACCCGTCCGGACCGGGGGGCGACGAGGCCCGCGAGCACCGCCGCGAGCGTCGACTTGCCCGCGCCGGAGACCCCGGTCAGGGCGGTGGTGGCCGCGACGGGGAGCGCGGCGTCGATCCCGCGGAGCGCGCGGGTGGTGGTCGTCCCGCGGAGCGTCCGGGCCCGCAGGTCGACGACGACGCCCTCGGCCCGGAGCCGCAGCGGCGCCTCGTCGGGGGCGACCAGGGCCTCTGGCACCTCGAACGGGGCGGGGGCGGGCAGGCCCGGCACCCAGACGCCGCGATCGGCGAGGTCCGCGGCGTGGTGCTCCACGAAGCCGGCCGGGTCGGTGTCGGCGACCAGGCGTCCGCCGTCGAGCACGACCACGCGGTCGACGTGGTCGAGCCACGGCCCGAGCCGGTGCTCGACGACCACGAGGGTCGCGCCGGTGGCGTCGGCCGCGGCGACGACCGCGCGGCGCACCGCGTCGGCGCTCGCGGCGTCGAGCATCGACGTCGGCTCGTCGAGGAGCAGCGCGTCCGGGCCCAGCGCGAGGACGCCGCACAGGGCGAGCCGCTGCAGCTGCCCGCCCGACATCGCCCGGGTGGGGTGGTCGGTGGGCAGGCCGAGGTCGACCGCCCCGAGGGCGGCGTGGACGCGGCGCCAGATCTCCGGACGCGGGACGCCGGCGTTCTCGGGGCCGAACGCGACGTCGCGCCCGACCGTCGCGGCCACGACGGAGTCACCGGGGTTCTGCAGCAGCAGCCCGGCGACGCCGTCGCCCACGACCTCGCCCGCGGGCTCCCCGGGCACCGAGTCGGTGAGCACGCCGGCCAGCGCGCGCAGCACCGTCGACTTGCCCGACCCGCTCGGCCCGGTGAGCAGCACGCGCTGCCCGGCCGGGACCTCGAGGTCGAGACCGTCGACCGCACGCGTCCGCCGACCGAGCGGCGTCCAGGAGAAGCCGCGCAGGCCGAGCGTGCCCCGGGGTGGCGCGCTCAGACCGCCCGCGCGGCGTGGTGCTCGCGCCCCGCGCCGAACGAGTCGAGCGCACCGGTCCGGGCCAGCGCTCGCACGAGCACCCACCCGCCGATGCCGGCGACGACCGCGCCCGAGAGGGCGAAGAAGCCCATGTAGGCGAGCTTCCAGCCGGCGTCCCAGTCGGAGTAGTACAGGTTCGCCTCGTAGAGGCCGCCCGCGAGGCCGGCGACGGCGCCGGACCACGCCGCGACGGTGACGCCGAACCGGCGCCACAGCAGCACGGCGAGGACGATCTCGGCGCCGATGCCCTGGACGGCACCGGACACGACCACCGACAGGCCCCACTGGTTGCCCAGCAGGCCCGAGACGACGGCGGCGAGCAGCTCGGTGGCGAGCGCGGCGCCGGGACGGCGGACGACGAGCCCGCCGACGACGCCCGCGAGCAGCCACGGCCCGCCGAGGACGGCGGCCGCGGGCGGGAAGCCGAATGTGAGCCCGGCGGTGATCACGGCGTAGAGCTGGTTCCACCCCCAGAAGACCACGCCGAACGCGACGCTCAGCGTCGCGACGGTCACGAGGTCGATGGTGCGGTAGCGCAGGAGCGTCCCCAGGTCTGGACGCGGGCGCGCGGGTGCGACGGTCATGTTGACTCCCTTCGCCGGTGCTAGCCGGAGCAGGTTCGAGGGTCTGCGGCTGGTCCGCACTCTCAGCGCCGGTCGGCGCTCCCCTGTCGTTGTGCCGTCACCCTACCGCCGTCCGCGCCCCGCGGCTCCTTCCCCGTCCACGATCCGATGCCCTGTGGTGCTCAAACCCGCCGGATGAGCACCACAGGGCATCAGATCGCGGACGGGAGGGAGGCCCTGGGAGCACAGGCCCTGGGAGAAGGGGCCTAGGAGAAGAGGCCCTCTTTGCCGAACATGCGGGCGGTGGCCCGGGCGGTGGGGCTGCCGAGATCGGGGTCGGCGTGGGCGCCGATGAGCACCGAGACGACGTAGTCCTCGCCCTTGAACACCGCTCCGGCGAGCGGGCTCTGACCGCGGTCGTTCAGGCGGTTCACCTCGGCGCCGTGCTCCACCAGCGTCTGCACCGTGGCGACGTGGCCGTGGTAGGCCGCGAGCATGAGCAGGGTGTTGCCCGACGCGTCGGTGAGGTCGACGGGCACGCCGGCCTCGAGGTAGGCGCCGAGCCGCTGGGCGTCGCCAGCCCGCGCGAGGTCGAACATCTGGTGGGCGAGGTCGACGAGCTCCGGCGAGGGGGCCTCGTCCTGGGTCTCATCGGTCGCGTCCACGTTCATAGGGTGACCTTACCTGCTGGCGGCGTTCCCGTGGCACGCCAGACTGGACCGATGGAGCTCGTCGACGCCGTCCACCGCCGGCGCATGGTCCGCCGGTACGCACCCGACCCCGTCGACCCCGCCGTGGTCGACCGCCTGCTGGCGCTCGCCGTCCGCGCGCCCAGCGCCGGCTTCGCCCAGGGCTGGGCGTTCCTCGTGCTCGACCGGCCCGAGGACGTCGACCGGTTCTGGAACGTCACCTCGCCGTCGCCCGGCGCGGACTCGCGGTGGCTGCGCGGGATGCGCACCGCGCCGGTCGTCGTGGTGCCGATGGCGGGCAAGCAGGCCTACCTCGACCGGTACGCCGAGCCCGACAAGGGCTGGACCGACCGGGACGAGTCCCGCTGGCCGGCGCCGTACTGGCAGCTCGACACCGCCATGGCCTCGCTCCTGGTGCTCCTCGGGGCCGTCGACGAGGGGCTCGGGGGGTGCTTCTTCGGCATCCCGGTCGACCGGCTCCCGGCGTTCGGCGACGCGTTCGGAGTCCCCGCCTCGCACCGTCCGATCGGGGCGATGACGCTGGGCCACCCGGCCACCGACGGCGGCGAGGCCGGACGCGGCTCCCGCGGCCGGGGACGCCGGCCGATGGACCAGGTGGTGCACCGCGGCCGGTGGTGACGCCGGCCCGGCGGTGCCGGGGCGACGGGGCGGAGCAGAGACGCGGAACCCCCGAACCGCGCCTCGCTCCGTCCCCGTCGCCGACTTGGCGACCCCCCAGGGAAGCATCATCAGTATGGATGAGAAACCAGCGGCCGTGCACCACGAATACCTAAATTGGTGGAGAACAGTTCCCGACCGGTGTGGTCAAACTCAGTCGATCGGCCGCAGCTCGTCGGCGTAGGACCGCGAGACGCGCCGCAGCACGCCGCCGTCGGCGGTGTACTGGCCCATCCGCCACAGCGGCGGCGAGTACGCGTGCACCGAGACGCTGCGGTCGTCCAGGCCCGTCATCCGGTGGATGTGGTCCGGCCCGAACGCCCACGACCCCCCGGTCGTGACGACCCGCTCGTTCGACTCGCCCCCGAGCACCAGGTCGTGCTCGACGAGCGCGCCCCCGGCGACGGCGACCGCGCCGCTCGACACGTCGTGGTCGTGCCACCCGGTGTCGTTCACCGGCGTCCAGCACAGCAACCAGATGTCGACGTGCCCGTCGCGGTGCAGCTGGACGAAGTGCCGACGGTCGTCGTCGAACGCGACCAGGTCGCGCCACAGGTGCGGACGCTCGGCGAGCCGCTGGGCGATCGTCAGCAGCTCGTCCTGGGTGAGGTCGCGCTCGGGCAGCGAGGCCACGAGCGCGTCGAGGGAGTCCGGCTCGGCACACACGTCGGCACTCGGGGTGGGGGTCGGCTGGTCGACGGTCAGGGTCATGCGGCACTCCTTCGATCGGTCGGTGCGGGCAGCTGCTCGGGATCGAGCAGCCGACGAGGGTTGGCGCGGGTGAGCGCGTGCCAGGCGGCGTCGCCCAGCCCGGGGTCGCGCGGCTCGGCGTAGGGCCGGTCGCTGCCGAGCACCAGCGCGTCGATGCCGAGCACGCGCGCGAGGGCGTCGACGGCCCGCGGGCCGTAGGAGGAGGTCTCGACGAAGACGCCCGCGTCGACGCGGCCCATCCGGCCGCCGCGCGCCGCGAGGCGCTCGTGGTGCAGCGGGGCGAGCCCGGCGCCGGCGCCGAAGCAGATCCGCAGGTCGGGCAGCAGCGTGCGTCCGGCGTGGTGCCAGGACCACCACGACGCGGCCATCTGGGCGGGGTAGTCGACGAGCGGCACCCACCACGTCGGCAGGTGCTCGCCGGCCGACTGCGCCCGTCCCGGGTGCACGAACGCGGGCTTGCCGCGGCCCTGTGCGACCTCGAGGACGGGGGTCAGCTGCTCGAGCGCACCGGGCGTGACGAGGGCGTCGGCCGGCACCTGCACGCCGACGCAGCCGGCGTCGAGCGCGGCGCCGAGACCGTCGAGGTCGGGCTCGACCAGCCCGGTCGAGGCCCAGGCCCCGAACCCCGACAGGTCCGACTCGGCGAGGTCCACCGCGCCGGCGTGCCAGACGCCGAAGATCTCCGCCGCCTCGTCGGGCGGCAGGTGCTCGACGCCCAGCGGGCTCGAGAACGCGAGCAGCGCGAGGTCGATCCCGTCGGCGACGTTCTGCTCCTGGCGCGCGGCGGCGTCCTCGACCACGACCTCGTAGGGACGCTCGCCGTCCACCAGGAGCGTCGACCCGTCGATCCGCGGGCTGCTGCCGCGGCGCCGCAGCACGTCGACCAGCGCCTCGGACCACAGGTGCTGATGCACGTCGACCGCGGGTGCGGGTCGCGGGTCGTGGTCGGTCACGGGTCCTCCTGGTCGGGAATGTGCAGCGACTCTATGGACAAAATCGGGTCCGGTGGATGGAGTCCAGCATGTGGTCCAGCTGTCCATGAGCTGATACCGGGGTGCTGACCGGTCGGCCGCGAGGGGGACGACGGATCCGTCCCGAGGCTGACGACGGCGACCCTCGCGCGTCCTAGCGTGGTTCCCATGCTGATCGCCGAGGACCTCCTGCTCCTGCTCACCGACGACGAGAGCGGCCGTGTCGCGTCGATGGCCCCGGTCGACACCGGGCTGGGCGGCGCCCTGCTCGTCGACCTCGCCGTCGCCGGCCGGATCGACTTCTCGGGCAAGCCCAAGAAGCCCGTCGTGCACGTGGTCGACCCGACCCCGGTCGGCCATCCCGCCCTCGACGAGGCGCTGCGCAGGCTCGGGGAGAAGACCGACGAGAAGGCGCAGGCCGCCGTCGACCGGATCGGCCGGAAGTCCCGCGAGTCCCTGTACGACTCGCTCGCCGCCCGCGGCGTCGTCCGCCGCGAGGACGGCAAGGTGCTCGGCCTCTTCCCCACGACCAAGTGGCCCGAGGTCGACTCGTCGGCGGAGCGGGAGGTGCGCGCCGAGCTGCACGCGGCGCTCGTCCAGGGGGTCACCCCCACCGAGCGGGCCGCCGCGCTCGCGTCGCTGCTGCTGGCCATGGACCAGCTCGGTCTGGTCGTGGAGCGGCCGGACCGCAAGGCGGCCAAGGCCCGGGCGAAGGCGATCTCCGAGGACGACGCCGTGGGCGACGGCGTGCGCGCGGCGGTCCAGGCCGCGCAGACGGCGGCCACCATGGCGATCGTCATCGCCTCGACGACCGTCACGACCTCGGCCACCACCTGAGGTCCGGCCCCCCAGGGCGGCGCAGCCGTCCACCGGACAGAATGGGCGCATGACCTACGTGCGGACCCCCGACCCGAACCCCGGCTGGCTGTCCGAGCACGCCCTCGAGGAGGTGCGCGGGCAGGTCCCGATGCTCTACGTCGAGGCGGTGCCCGTGCGCACCGACGCCGGGGGCACGGTGACCGAGGTGGGCCTGCTGCTCCGCGCGTCGGCCACCGGCGAGATGACGCGGACCGTCGTCGCCGGGCGGGTGCGGCACGGCGAGCTCGTCCGCGACGCGCTGATGCGTCACCTGGAAAAGGACCTCGGCCCGTCCGCGCTCCCCCAGGTGCCCGCCAGCACGGTGCCGTTCGCCGTCACCGAGTACTTCCCGTGGCCGGGCGTCACCACGTTCTCCGACACCCGCCAGCACGCCGTCGCGCTCGGCTACGTCGTGCCGGTCGCGGGCGAGTGCGACCCGCGCCAGGACGCGCTCGAGCTGACCTGGCTCTCCCCGGCCGACGCGGCCGGCGTCGCCGACGAGCTCGAGGGCGGCCGCGGACGCATGCTCCGCCAGGCCCTCGCCTCGGTCGGCTGCCTCCCCTAGCCCCATCCGTCAGTTCCGCCGGTCCGATCCGTCAGTTCCGCTGGTCCGGTCCGGCGGTTCTGCCGGTGTCCCCGCTCATCCTCGAGCCTTTTCCCGCACGACTGTGCCAGAATAGGGACCAGCCACACCGGCACCCGGACGAGGCGACGTACCCGGCCAGCGCAAAGACGTCGACACGGAGGTGTCACGTCATGTCCTGGATCGTGCTCGTCGTCTCGGGAGTCCTCGAGGCCGTCTGGGCCACCGCGCTCGGCCGCTCGGAGGGCTTCACCCGCGTGCAGCCGACGCTGGTCTTCGGGGTCGCGGTCGTGCTGAGCATGGCCGGCCTCGCCTACGCGATGCGCGACCTGCCCACCGGCACCGCGTACGCGGTCTGGGTCGGCATCGGCGCCGGGCTCACCGTCACCTGGGCGATGGCGACGGGCACCGAGCCCGCGTCGCTGCTGCGCATCGGTCTCGTGCTGGGCATCGTCGGCTGCGTGGTCGGGCTCAAGCTCGTCTCCTGACCGGCAGGAGTGACGGATCGACCCGGCGGAAGTGACGGACGACGGGGATAGGGTCGGCCGGGTGAGCAACCTCGAGGCCGACGCCACCGAGACCGACTGCCCGGGTCACGACGCGCCCGGGCCGATGATCGAGCTGCTGGAGTCGCGCGAGGTGCCGCTCGGCGGCGTCCGCGGCGTGAGCGTGCACCGCACGCTGCCGAGCCGCCGGTTCCCCACCGTCGGCGCGTGGTGCTTCGTCGACCAGTTCGACCCGGGCGGGACGACGATGCGCGTCATGCCCCACCCGCACACCGGGCTGCAGACCGTCACCTGGCTCTTCGACGGACGCGTCCGGCACCGCGACACCCTCGGCACGGTCGCCGACATCGTCCCCGGGCAGCTCAACTGGATGACCAGCGGTGCGGGCGTCGCCCACTCCGAGGTCGCCGACGAGACCGCGGGCGGCGGCCGTGGACTGCAGCTCTGGGTCGCGCTCCCCGAGTCGGCCCGCCACGGCGCACCCGGCTTCGAGCAGCTGTCGGAGCTGCCCGAGGCGCGCCGCGACGGCATGCACCTCACGGTCCTCGCCGGCACGGTCGACGGCGTCACGTCACCCGCCCGCACCTTCACCCCGCTCGTCGGCGCGATCCTCACGCTCGAGGCCGGCGCCGAGGTCGAGCTCGGCGTCGACCCGGACCACGAGCACGGCGTGCAGCTGGTGGACGGCGACGCGTCCGTCTGCGGCACCACGGTCCCGCACCGCGCGATGGCCTACCTGGGCACCGGCCGACGCACCGTGACCGTGCACGCCGTGGCCGCCAGCACCCTGCTGCTGCTCGGCGGCGAGCCGTTCGCCGAGGACGTGCTGATGTGGTGGAACTTCGTCGGCCGCACCCACGACGAGGTGGTGCAGGCCCGCGCGGACTGGGAGGCCGGCTCCGACCGGTTCGGGCACATCGAGCACCACGGCGACGAGCGCATCCCTGCGCCGCCGATGCCCGAGGTGCGCCTGACGCCCCGCCGGCGCCGCTGACCGGCGCCGCTCAGGCCGCGGCGTCGGTGTCGGCGAACTGCGTGCGGTACAGCTCGGCGTAGCGACCGCCCTGCGCGAGCAGGCCCGCGTGCGTGCCGCGCTCGACGACGTCGCCGTGCTCGAGGACGAGGATCAGGTCGGCCGCCCGGATGGTCGACAACCGGTGCGCGATGACGATCGCGGTGCGTCCGGCCAGTGCCGTGGACAGCGCCGCCTGCACCGCGGCCTCGGACGTGGAGTCCAGGTGCGCCGTGGCCTCGTCGAGGACCACCACGCGCGGACCGCCGAGCAGCAGCCGCGCGATCGTCAGCCGCTGCCGCTCGCCACCGGACAGCCGGTAGCCGCGCTCGCCGACCACGGTGTCGAGGCCGTCGGGGAGCGACCCGACCAGCTCGTCGAGGCGGGCACCCCGCAGCGCCTCCCAGATCTCGTCGTCGCTGGCCCCGGGTCGGGCGAACGCGAGGTTGGAGCGCACCGACTCGTGGAACAGGTGGCCGTCCTGGGTGACGACGCCCACCGCGCCGCGCAGGTCGGCGAAGCTGAGGTCGCGGACGTCGACGCCGCCCACCCGCACCGATCCCTCGTCGACGTCGTACAGCCGCGGCAGCAGCGTGCCGAGGGTGGACTTGCCGGCGCCCGAGGAGCCGACGAGCGCGACCATCTGCCCGGCCTCGGCCCGGAACGACACCCCGTGCAGCACCTCGGTGCCCCCGCGGTCGTCGAGCCGGGCGACGTCCTCGAGCGAGGCCAGCGACACCTGGTCGGCCGACGGGTAGGCGAAGTGGACGCCGTGCATCTCGACCGCCAGCGGCCCCTCGGGCAGGCGCTTCGGTGCGTCGGGCTCGCGCACGAGCGGGACGAGGTCGAGCACCTCGAAGACCCGGGCGAACGCGACGACCGCGCCCATCACCTCGACGCGCGCCGTGGCCAGCGAGGTGAGCGGCGCGTAGAGGCGCGTGAGCAGCAGGGCGAGCGTCACGACGTCGCCGGAGTCGAGGCTCCCGCGCAGCGCGTAGACACCGCCGAGCCCGTACACCATCGCGAGCGCGAGGGCCGACACGAGCGTCAGCGCCGTCATGAACACCGACTGGACCATCGCCGAGCGGACGCCGATGTCGCGGACGCGGTCGGCACGTTCGGCGAACGCGCGCGACTCGTGCTCGGGACGGCCGAAGAGCTTGACGAGCGTGGCGCCCGGCGCCGAGAAGCGCTCGGTCATCTGGTTGCCCATCGCGGCGTTGTGCTCGGCCGCCTCCTGCTGGTTGCGCGCGAGCAGGCGGCCCATGCGCCTGGCCGGCAGGACGAAGACGGGCAGCAGGACGAGCGCGAGCACCGTCACCTGCCACGAGGTGGTGAGCATGACCACCAGCGACAGGGCCAGCGTCACGACGTTGCCGACGACGCCCGAGAGCGTGTCGCTGAACGCGCGCTGGGCCCCGAGCACGTCGTTGTTGAGGCGGCTGACGAGCGCACCGGTCTTGGTGCGGTTGAAGAAGGCGACGGGCATCGTCTGCACGTGGTCGAACACCGCGGTGCGGAGGTCGAGGATGAGACCCTCGCCGATGCGCGAGGAGAACCAGCGCGTCAGCAGGCCGACACCGGCCTCCAGCACGGCGAGCACCGCGATCAGCAGGGCCAGCCGGACGACGACGGAGCCCGCCTGACCGTCGCTGATCGCGCGGACCACGCGCCCGGCCAGCACGGGCGTGGCCACGGTGATCACGGCGCCGACGACGCTGAGCACCAGGAAGATCGCCAGCAGCCGGCCGCGGCGGGGCAGCGCGAAGTCGACGATCCGGCGCAGGGTCTCGCGCGAGAACCCCTCACCCACCTCGTCGGCCATGACGCCGCGCATCGTGCGGTAGGCCGTGAACTCCATGCTCATCTGCTCAGTCTCCTCCCGACCGCCGACAGGAGCCGGACGGTCGACGCCGACGGTACGACCTCGACCGCGGTCGAGGTCAACGGACGACCTCGGGAATGCGCCCCGATGCCCCACCGTTGGCCCCGACATGACCACGACACCGGAGAAGATCATCTACACCGCCCGCGCGTCGGCCACCGGCGGCCGCGGCGGCCACGCCAAGACCGACGACGGCCAGCTCGAGGTCGACCTCGCCCCGCCGAAGGAGATGGGCGGCGCCGGTGGCGCGACCAACCCCGAGCAGCTGTTCGCCGCCGGGTACGCCGCCTGCTTCCAGGGCGCCCTCGGCGTCCTCGCCCGCACCAAGGGCTACGACACCTCCGGCTCCCTCGTCACCGCCGAGGTCGGCATCGGCCCCTCGGGCGGCTCCTACGGCCTCGCCGTCAAGCTGATCGTCCAGATCCCCGACGTCGACCAGGCCACCGCCCAGGAGATCGCCGACGCCGCCCACGAGGTCTGCCCCTACTCCAACGCCACCCGCGGCAACATCCCGGTCGAGATCGTCGCCTCACCCCTCTGAGGCGCCCCGCATCCCGGCACGCTGCGTTGCTGCCCGCTTCGACGTACGAGATCAGTACGCCTTCGCGGGCGCGCCGTGCCTGCCGGGCGCGGGACACCTCAGGTCTGGTGGGTTGCCGGGGTGCCGAGGCGGACGCCGTGGATCAGTCGGTGCGACGCCTGACATCATGACCGCATGGCGAGATCGACGTCTCACACTCCGGACACCGCGTCCCCCGGCGCCGCACGGCGCTGGGGGATGCTGGGCGTCGGGACGGCCGCGCAGGCCGCGAGCGCCGTGTCGATGCACGGGGCGCCGTTCCTCATCCCGGCGCTGCGGTCGGACCTCAGCCTGACGCTGCCGCAGGCGGGGGTGGTGGTCGCCGCGCCCACCGTGGGCGTGATGCTGACGCTCTTCGCCTGGGGGTTCCTGGTCGACCGCGTCGGCGAGCGTCGCGTGCTGGTCACCGGCCTGGTGCTCACGGCCATGGCCGGGCTCGCGGCCACCACCGCCCGGACGGCCGTCACGCTCGGCCTCTTCCTCTTCCTGGCCGGTGCCGCCGCGGCCAGCAGCAACTCCGCCAGCGGACGCGTGGTCGTCGGCTGGTTCCCGCCGCACCGGCGCGGCCTCGCGATGGGCATCCGGCAGATGGCCCAGCCGCTGGGGGTCGCCGTCGCCGCGATCACGCTGCCCGTGGTCGCCGAGCGGTCCGACATCTCCACCGCCCTGCTCGTCCCCGCCGGGCTCGCCGCGCTGACGGCGGTCGCCTGCCTGCTCGTCATCGTCGACCCGCCGCGGCCGCCCCGCGCCGAGGCTGATGCCGACGACGTCGCCAACCCCTACCGGCGCGACCACTTCCTGTGGCGCGTCCACGGGGTGTCGGTGCTGCTGGTCGTGCCGCAGTTCACGGTCTGGACCTACACGCTGGTGTGGTTGGTGAGCGAGCGCGGCTGGAGCACCGCGGCCGCGGGCACGCTCGTCGCGGCGACCCAGGTGCTCGGTGCGCTGGGCCGCGCCGCCGCCGGCCAGCTGTCCGACGTCGTCGGGAGCCGGATGCGTCCGCTGCGCTGGGTCGCCGTGGCCGCCGCGGCCGCCACGGCGGCCCTGGGCGCGGCGGCCGGCCTGGACTGGGCCGTCGCGGTCCCGCTCGTCGTCCTCGCGTCGGTGCTCAGCGTCGCCGACAACGGGCTCGCCTTCACGGCCGTCGCCGAGCGCAGCGGCCCCTTCTGGTCCGGACGCGCGCTGGGCGCCCAGAACACGGCGCAGTTCCTCGCCGCCTCGGCGGTGCCCCCGGTGATCGGCACCGCGATCACCGGCCTCGGGTACCCGGTCGCCTTCGCCCTCGCCGCCGTCGCGCCGCTGCTGGCCGTCCCGCTCGTCCCCGTCCGCGACGAGCGCTCGCTCTCCTGAGACCCGTCCTCGACGGCCTGTCCGGGGCTCGCCGTAGCGTGATCGGCATGAGCGACCCGCAGAACCTGCACGACTACGAGGCCCCCGCCGCCGAGGTGCTCGAGGCCGGCGCCCTCGGCTACTACGCGGGCGGCGCCGGCGACGAGATCACCCTCGCCGACAACACCGCCTCCTGGAGCCGGTGGGCGCTGAAGCCCCGGGTCCTGCGCGACGTCGCGCACGTCGACACCTCCGTCGAGCTGCTCGGTCGCACCCACGAGCACCCCGTGCTCGTCGCCCCCATGGCCTACCAGCGGCACGCCCACCCGGACGGCGAGCTCGCCACCGCGCGCGCCTGCGCGGCCACCGGCACCACGATGGTGCTGTCGTCGCAGACCACCACCCCGCCGGCCGAGGTCGCCGCGGCCGTCGACGCGCCCCGCTGGTTCCAGGTCTACGTGTTCAAGGACCGCGCGGTCACCGCCGACCTCGTCGAGCAGGCCGTCGCCGGCGGGTACGAGGCGCTGGTCCTCACTGTCGACTTCCCGGTCGGCGGCTGGCGCGAGCGCGACCGCCGCAGCGGCTTCACCGTCGACAAGCCGGTGGCGCTCAACACCTCGGGCAGCCCCACCTCGACCGCCGACCTGTTCGCCGCCCACGACCCCTCGCTCACCTGGGACGACGTCGAGCGGCTCGCCGCCGACAGCGGGCTTCCCGTCCTGCTCAAGGGCGTGCTCCACCCCGACGACGCGCGCCTCGCCGTCGCGGCGGGGGCGGCCGGCGTCATCGTGTCCAACCACGGCGGACGCCAGCTCGACACCGTCCTGTCGGGCTCGGACGCCCTCGGCCCGGTGGTGGAGGCGGTCGACGGCGCCGTGCCCGTGCTCGTCGACGGCGGCGTCCGCCGAGGCTGGGACGTCGTCAAGGCGCTCGCCCGCGGCGCCGATGCCGTGCTGCTCGGACGCCCGGTGCTGTGGGCGCTCGCGACCGACGGCGAGGCCGGCGTGACGCACGCGCTCGGCCTGCTGCGCGCCGAGCTGGAGAACGCGCTCGCGCTCGTCGGCTGCCCCCGCGCCCGCGACCTGGACGCGTCGTTCGTGCAGCCCGCTCCCTGGGCGGGTCCGGTGCCGTGAGCCGATCGTGATGTTTGGCCGCGGCCCTCCGCGGGAACCACCCTCCCGTCCACCCCGACCAGGAGGCCCCTCTTGCGCATGCTCGTCAGCACCCTCGTGACCGCCGTCGTCGTCACCGTCACGCTCGCCGCCGCGGTCGTCGCCGGACACGCGCAGCTCGGGGAGACGGAGATCGTCTCCCACACCACCGGCAGCGACGGCGAGATCGAGATCGTCTCCCTGACGGACTGAGATCCCCGCCGCCGACGTGTGTGGCGACCCTTAGTCGGACGGCCCGGGTTACCCACGGGTAGATTGAGGCTCGTCCAGCGCGCCTGCCCGGCACGCCCCGCCACCGGCGGACCATGGCCCGGCCGACGGTCGGCCAGGTCCTGAGCAGAGCACACCAGGGAGCACCACATGCAGGTCGTCGCGATCGTCGTGTCGCTGGCCATCACGATCGTCGCGGTCGCGCTGGCCGTCGCCGCGGTCCGTCAGATGCTCGGCGTCGTGAGGATGGGGCAGCCCGCGGTCGGGCGCACCGACCAGCCCGGCCAGCGGTGGAAGCACATGTTCACCGAGACCCTCGGCCACACGCGGATGTTGCAGTGGCACTGGATCGGCGTCATGCACTGGTTCGTCATGGCCGGCTTCATCTTCCTGAGCTCGCTGGTCTTCGGCGCCTACCTGCAGGTCTTCGACGCGCACCAGGCGTTCCCGGTGATCGGCCACTGGGTCGTCTACGAGTGGCCGGTCGAGGCACTGTCGTGGCTGACGCTGATCGGCATCGTCTACCTGATCGCCGTCCGCCAGAGGAACCACCCCCGGTCCAAGGGCCGCTCGTCGCGCTTCTTCGGCTCCACCTTCTGGCAGGCGTACTTCGTCGAGGCCGTCATCCTCGCGGTCGTGCTGTGCGGCATCGTCCTGCGCACCGTCGAGTACGCGATGCTCAACGACGCCGAGTACCTGGCCGGCCACCCCGAGGCCGCCGACCAGGGCAGCGTCCTCCACTTCCCGACCACGTTCTTCCTGGGCGACCTGTGGTCCGGGCTGTCGCTGACGACGCTGGAGAACGTCACCTACGCCGTCGCGATGGTCAAGATCGTCATCTCGATGACCTGGCTGATCGTGATCGCCCGCAACATCACGATGGGCGTGGCCTGGCACCGGTTCACCGCGTGGTTCAACATCTGGTTCAAGCGCGAGTCCGACGGCTCGACGGCGCTGGGCGGCCTGCGTCCGATCATGGTCGACGGCAAGCCGCTCGACTTCGAGAACATCGAGGAGCTCGACGAGGACGCGCCGCTGGGCGTGGGCAAGATCGAGGACTTCTCCTGGAAGGGCCTGCTCGACCTCACCACCTGCACCGAGTGCGGCCGCTGCCAGTCCCAGTGCCCCGCGTGGAACACCGAGAAGCCGCTGTCACCGAAGCTGCTGGTGATGGGCCTGCGTGACCACGCCTACGCCAAGGCACCGGGCATCCAGGCCGAGCGCGCCGCGGCCGACGGGGTCGAGGTCGAGCACTCCGACACCATGACCAAGGAGATGGAGCGTCCGCTGATCGGGTCCGAGGACCTGTTCGGCGTGATCGACCCCGACGTCCTGTGGTCGTGCACCAACTGCGGCGCGTGCGTGCAGCAGTGCCCGGTCGACATCGAGCACGTCGACCACATCGTCGACATGCGCCGCTACCAGGTGCTGGTGGAGTCCAACTTCCCCGCCGAGCTGAACCAGTTGTTCAAGGGCCTGGAGAACAAGGGCAACCCCTGGAACATGTCGCCCAACGCGCGGCTGGACTGGACCAAGGGACTGGACTTCGAGGTCAAGCAGGTGGGGAACGACATTGAGGACCTCACCGAGGTCGAGTACCTGTTCTGGGTCGGCTGCGCCGGCGCCTACGAGGACCGCGCGAAGAAGACCACGCAGGCCGTCGCCGAGCTGCTGCACATGGCCGGCGTCGAGTTCGCCGTGCTCGGTGACGGTGAGACCTGCAGCGGCGACCCCGCCCGTCGCGCCGGCAACGAGTTCGTGTTCTCGATGCTCGCGATGCAGAACGCCGAGGTGCTCAAGGAGACCAAGGCCACCAAGGTCGTCGCCACCTGCGCGCACTGCTTCAACACGTTGAAGAACGAGTACGGCGAGTTCGGCACCCAGCTCGAGGTGGTCCACCACACGCAGCTGCTCAACCGCCTCGTGCGCGACGGACGCCTGCAGCCCGTCGCCCCCGGCCCCAACGCGGCCGAGACCGGCAAGACGATCACCTACCACGACCCCTGCTTCCTCGGCCGTCACAACCAGGTCTACGAGCCCCCGCGCGAGCTGCTCGGCGTCATCCCGGGCACGACGTTCGCCGAGATGCCCCGCAACTCCGAGAAGTCCTTCTGCTGCGGCGCCGGCGGCGCGCGCATGTGGATGGAGGAGAACATCGGCGAGCGGATCAACGTCAACCGCACCACCGAGGCGATCGCCACCGGTGCCGACCAGATCGCCGTCGGCTGCCCGTTCTGCCGCGTGATGCTGTCCGACGGACTCACCCTGCAGCAGTCCAAGGGCGAGGCCCGCGAGGAGGTCGAGGTGCTCGACGTCGCGCAGATGCTGCTCGCCTCGGTCAAGCGCGCCCCCGACGACGTCGCCGTCGACCCGGTCCAGGCCACCGACGCCGAGCCCACCGCGGCCGACGCGGCCGACGCGGACTCCGTCACCGACCACACCGCGGTCGGCGCCGCAGCCGCCGCGACGGCCACCGACGCACCGACGCCCGACTCGTCCGACGTCGCCGACCTCGACGAGCCGTCGACCGGCCCGCCCGACGCCGCCGACGCCGAGGTGGCCCGCGAGCACGACGTCGACATCGACGCGAAGGGGTCGGCCGAGGACGAGTCCACCGCCCACGGGCTCACCGCTCCCGCCGAGGCCGGGGCCGACGAGACCGACGACGAGCCACCGAAGTCCTGACCTTCGGTCCCTGACGACGGCCCCGCTCCCCCGTGGAGCGGGGCCGTCGGCGTCTCGTCGGCCGGCCGGCGGTGCGTGGGCAACCAGACCGAGCCCGATCGTGGTTGCTGACGCACCGCCGGGCCGCCTCGGTCGGCACCATGACGTCAGATGGTCTTGACGTGACGTCACCGTGATGTCACTGTGGCGTCATGGACCTGACCCGCTACGTCGAGCACCTGCGTGCCGACCTCACCGACGTCGCGGCCGCAGCGGGCCCCGACGCGGCCGAGGCGGCACAGCGGCTGGCCCTCGCGCTCGAGCCCGCGTTCCGGATGTGCCTGATGGAGGCGCTGTCCGACGCGGCCGACGAGATCACCGCCGACCTCACGCAGGCCCGGGTCGAGGTGAGGTTGCGCGGGCGCGACCCGCAGCTCGTCGTCCACGACGAGACCCCCGAGCCGACGCCGTCGGCACCCCAGCCCGAGGAGCCCGAGGTGGGCGACGACGGGCCCGTCGCCCGCGTCACCGTCCGCATCCCCGAACAGCTGAAGCTCCGGGCCGAGGAGCTCGCCTCCGAGGGCTCCCAGTCGCTCAACACGTTCGTCGTCCAGGCCGTCCGTGCGGCCACCACCGGCCGCCGGGTCGACATCGACCTCGGCTCCATGCGCTTCACCTCCCACGGCCCGCCCGGATCCGGCTCGCGCCGCTTCCAGGGCTGGTCCCGCTAGCCACACCGTCCCTCCGCACCCAGCGTTCCGGCCACCGGCCGGCGCGGCGGACCCGCACACCCTCTGGAGCCACTCATGCACCCCTTCGACACCCCCGACCCGGTCTCGCTCCGGGTCCGGCTCGGCACCGGCAGCGTCACCGTCACCGCGGCCGACGCGCAGACGTCCACCGTCGACCTCGTCCCCCACGGGGCCGGCGCCGAGGCGCTCGTCGACGCGGCCACCGTGACCTGCCACGGCGGCGACCTGCTCGTCGACGTGCCGCGCAGGCGCGGCCGGGGCGACCTCGAGATCGAGGTCGTCGCCACCGTGCCGTCCGGGTCGAGCGTCACGGTCGACACCGACTCCGCCGACGTGTCCACGACCGGAACGGTCGACGTCGTCCGGATCGCGACGGGGTCGGGCGACGTCGACGTCGCCGAGGCCACCGGGGCGGTGCAGGTCAGCACCGGCTCGGGCGACGTCCGGGTGGGACGCACCGAGGGGCCCACCCGGATCGGCACCGGCTCGGGCGACGTCGAGGTCGGCGTCGTCCTGGCGGACCTGTCGCTCAAGACCGGCTCGGGCGACCTGCGGGTGCGGGAGGCCCGCGGGGCCGTCGAGCTCAGGAGCGGCTCGGGCGACCTCACGGTCGACGACGCCCGCGGCGACGTCGTGCTCAAGAGCGGGTCCGGCGACCTCACCGTCGGCCGCGTCGGAGCCACCCGCGTCCAGGCCACCAACGCCTCGGGCGACGTCGAGGTCCGCGTCGCGGGCGACCTGCCCGCCTGGCTCGACCTGTCCACCGTCACCGGGCGCATCTCCAGCGACCTCGATCCCGGCGAGCCCGCCGACGGCGAGCCGTACGCCGAGGTCCACGCCACGTCCGTGTCCGGCGACGTCGTCGTCGGCCGTGCCTGAGAGGAGGAGAGTCATGGACGCCATGCCCGAGCTGCTCGCCCGCCAGCGCGAGCGTCAGGTCCGCGAGGACCTCGCCCACGGACGGCCGCACACCCGTGACCGCCTGCGCCGCCGCACCGCCCGCCGCCTGCACCGCCTCGCCGACGCCCTCGACGGCTGACCGTCGCCCCTCGGGCGCGGCCGATAGCCTGGGCCCTCCCGAGGAGGACCCCCTGCACACCGACACCCTCACCACCCTGCCGCCGGGCACCCGCCTGGTGCACGTGGGTCCGCACAAGACCGGCACCACCGCGCTGCAGAGCGCGTTCCACGCCGGTCGCGTGGCGCTCGCACGCCAAGGCGTGCACTACCTGGGTGGTGGGCTGCAGCCGGCCGCCGCCGTCACCGCGCTCCGCGGCTCCCGGGCGCTGCGCGGAGACACCCCCGCGTCCCGCTCGACGTGGGACGCCCTCGTCCGCGAGGCGGCCGCAGCCGGGCGTCGGCGCGTCGTGCTCAGCAGCGAGTTCCTCGCCGACCTCGGCCCCGACGAGATCCGTGGCGTCGTCGACGACCTCGGGCGCGACGACGTGCACGTCCTCGTCACGCTCCGCCCGCTGTGGCGGATCGCCCCCTCGCAGTGGCAGCAGTACGTGCAGAACGCCCACGTCACCAGCTGGCCGTCCTGGCTCGAGCAGATGCTCGACCGCCCGCCGTACGACAAGCCCAGCCCGAGCTTCTGGCGTCGGCACCGCCACGACCGGCTGGTGGCTCGCTGGGTGGCCGAGGTCGGCGCCGACCGCGTGGTCGTCGTCGCGGTCGACGACCACGACCGCCAGATGCTGCCCCGGTCGGTCGAGTCCCTGCTCGCGCTGTCTCCCGGGACCCTGCGCCCGCACGTCGATCGCCACAACCGCGGGCTGACGCGGCCCGAGATCGAGGTCGTCCGCCACCTCAACAAGATCGCGCGTCGCGAGCAGTGGTCCGAGGGCGACTACGCCCACTACGTGCGGCGGGCCGTGACGCGCACCGTCAAGCACCGTCCCGCCGACCCCGAGGACCTTCGCCTGCACGCACCCGACCGGGCCGTCGAACGACTGCTCGCGACCGGGCGCGAGATGGTCACGAGCATCCGGGCCAGCGGCGTCCGGGTGGTCGGCGACCTCGACCAGCTGCTGCGTCCCCCGGCCGGGCCCGCCGACCACGTCGGCGGCGTCCGCACCTGGCTGGGGCTCCCGACGGCGGCCGACGCCGTCGTCGCCGCGGCCGAGGCGACCTCGGCGGGACCCGTCGCGCGGCGACCGGTGACCGACGTGGGCGTGCCCCGGCTGCTGGCCACGCTGGTCGCGCGCACCGGCAGCAGGCTGCGCCTCCGTGCGCGCCTCGCCCTGGCCCGCAGGAGCGCCCGGTGACCGGTCTCGATCCCCGGGAGCGTCAGCTCGTCGACGCGATCGCCGGGCGTCTCGCCGAGACCGAGCTGGGCCCCCGGGACCGTGCCGCCGTCGTGCAGCTCGTCGAGTCCACCATCGACGGGTCGGATCGCCGACCCCAGGTGCAGGTCGCGGACGGGGCGACGCGCGTCCACCCCCGCCTGGTGGCGCAGCTGGTCGCCGCGGTCGTGCGGGAGCACCGCGACCCCACCGGCACCTCCTCGGTGCCCGTCGTGCTCGACGAGGCCACGCCCATGGAGCTCGTCTCCGAGCTGCGTCGGCGACTGGGGCGCCTGGGCCCTAGGGTCGCCCGCCCACCCGGCTGACGGCCATCGCGGACGTCTCGGTGGCCACCCGGACGCACTCGCGCCACGGCATCTCGGCCTGCCAGGCGGCGAGGAAGCCGGCGCAGTAGGCGTCGCCGGCGCCGGTGAGGTCGTCGAGGTTGGCGGGCGCGGCCGGGGAGGCGATGATCTCGCCCGCGGCGGTGCGCACGAGCGAGCCGTGGCCGCCGAGCGTGAGGGCGACGGTGCCGTAGCGGCGCCCGAGGGCCTCGACGATCTCGCGCGGCTGCTGCAGACCGGTGAGCTCGCGTCCCTCGTCGTAGTTCGGGAAGATCACGTCGACGCCCTCGGTCCAGGTGAGGAACGAGGTCAGCCCGGTGGTGCGTAGGAAGGCCACCGAGCTCGGGTCGAGCGAGACCCCGATGCCCCGGCGGCGCGCCTCGTCCAGGACGGCGAGCGCGAGGGGTCGGACGTTGTCGCAGAAGAACGAGTAGCCCGTCAGGTGCACCCAGCCGGCGTCGTCCCAGACCTCGGCGGGCACGTGCGCGGGCGTCAGGGTGGCGTTGGCGCCGCGGTCGACGAACATCGTCCGCTCCCCGCCGCGGTCGACCATCAGCACGATGGTGGCCGTCGGAAGCGACGGCTCCTCGCTGACGCGCGCGTCGACGCGGTGCTGCGCGAGCGCCGACGTGTGGCGCTCGCCGCCGCCGAGCCCGGCGCGACCGACGAACGTCACGCGGCTGCCGAGCCACCCCAGCCAGGCCGCGGTGTTGGCCGCCGAGCCGCCGGCGAAGGTGCGGATGGTGGCGGTGGTGTCGCTCGCGGGCGTCACCCCGTCCAGCGGTCGCACGACGATGTCGTCGACGACGTCGCCGATCACCAGCACGTGGCTCATGCGCCCGCACCCAGACGGGACCAGGCGGTGGCGATCTGCCCGGCCACGGTGACGTTGTTGGCCGCGATCGCCAGGTTCACCTCGAGGCTGCGGCCGTCGGTGATGCCGACCATGGCGTCGAGCAGGAAGGGGCTGACGGCCTTGCCGGTGACCCCCTCGGCGGCGGCAGCGGCGAGGGCGTCGGCCAGCGACCGGTCGTGCAGCGCGGGATCGAGCTGCTGGTCGACGGGCAGCGGGTTCGCGACGAGGACGGCCGAGCGGCGGCCGAGCGCGTCCTGGGCGGCCATCACGTCGGCGACGGCCGGCGCGTCCGGCACCGACCAGTCCAGCCGGTGGCCGGAGTCGGTGACCCAGAAGCTCGGGAACGCGTCGGTGCCGTAGCCGACCACGGTGACGCCGAGCGTCTCCAGGCGCTCCAGCGTCGCGCCGATGTCGAGGATCGACTTCACGCCCGCCGAGACCACGGTGATCGGCGTGGAAGCCAGCGTCGGGAGGTCGTTGGACTCGTCGAACGTGCTGGACGCCTCGCGGTGCACGCCGCCGAGGCCACCCGTGGCGAACACACGCACCCCGGCCATCGCGGCGACGTAGGAGGTGGCGGCCACGGTGGTGGCGCCCGAGCCGCGCCGGGCCATCACGATCGGCAGGTCGCGGACACTCAGCTTCGCCATGTCGGGGTCGGACGCGACCCGCTCCAGCTGCGCGTCGTCCAGCCCGACGCACAACCGTCCGTCGAGCACTGCGATGGTGGCCGCGACGACGTCGGCGCCGCTGAGGATGGCCTCGAAGTCGCGCGCCGCCTGCAGGTTGCGCGGGCGGGGCAGGCCGTGGGCGATGATCGTCGACTCGAGGGCGACGACCGGGCGGCCCTCGGCGAGGGCGGCGGCGACGGGGGCGGACAGGTCGAGCGGCGGTGCGGTCACGAAGGGGAAGCGTCCTCAGATGTCGGTGCGGTGGAAGTTGGCGTACGAGCGCGACGGCGTCGGGCCGCGCTGGCCCTGGTAGCGCGACCCGTACTTCTGCGAGCCGTACGGGTGCTCGGCGGGCGAGGTGAGCCGGAAGAAGCACAGCTGCCCGATCTTCATGCCCGGGTAGAGCTTGATCGGCAGCGTCGCGACGTTGGCGAGCTCGAGCGTCACGTGGCCCGAGAAGCCCGGGTCGATGAAGCCGGCGGTGGCGTGCGTGAGCAGCCCGAGGCGCCCGAGCGAGGACTTGCCCTCGAGGCGGGCCGCGACGTCGTCAGGCAGGCTGACCTGCTCGTAGGTCGACCCGAGGACGAACTCGCCCGGGTGCATGATGAACGCCTCGCCGGCCTCGGCCACGACCTCGACCGTGAGGTCGCTCTGGTCCTCGGCGGGGTCGATGTGCGGGTACCGGTGGTTCTGGAACACGCGGAAGAACTTGTCGAGACGCACGTCGATGCTGGAGGGCTGGATCATCGACCGGTCGAGAGGGTCGAGCACGACCCGTCCGGCGTCGATCTCGCCGAGGATGTCGCGGTCGGAGAGCAGCACCGGACCAACCTAGGCCATCACCGGGGACGCCGTGGTGCTGCCCGCGGCGGCGGGACGGTGCGATAAGGTCGTGCCGTCCTCGGGGGTCGTCCCCCGGGTGCGCGGGCGTAGTTCAATGGCAGAACATCAGCTTCCCAAGCTGAACATGCGAGTTCGATTCTCGTCGCCCGCTCCACCGGTACCTATGCCGTCAGTGCGGGCGCCACGCGTCCTCGTCCTCGGTGCGCACCATCACCGAGACCGGCAGGGTCCCCTCGGCCAGCGACTGCACGCTGACCTTCTCGAACACCTCGCGCAGGCTGCTGCGCGCAGCGATCCAGACCAGCTGGAGCACCTCGGCCGACCCGGTGTACGACACCGCCTCGGGACGCAGCCCGTAGACGCTGACCAGCGGGCCGTCGACGGCGCGGATCACGTCGGCGACGAAGATCTGCGACGCGTCGCGCGCCAGGCGCCACCCGCCGGACTGGCCGCGCTGGCTGACCACGAGGTCGGAGCGGCGCAGGTCGGCGAGGATCGCCTGCAGGAAGCCGTGCGGGATCTGCTGCTCGCGGCCGATCTCCTCGGCCGAGACCGGGCCGTCGGCCTTGCGGGCGGCGATCTCGATCAGTGCGCGCAGGGCGTAGTCGGACTTGGCGGAGACGCGCATGACGCAAGTCTCTCAGAACGCTCGACGAACTGTGGCTTCCCGCCCCGCCCGCGACGATCGACCCTCAGATGGTGGCGGTCTCGACCTCGTCGCCCTTGGCCTCGGCGGCGCGGACCCGACGCTCGGCGCGCACGGCCCAGACGATCAGGTTGACCCACACCACGGCCCACACGATCGCGGCGATCGCGACGGGCCAGCCCTCGACGCCGAGGCCCTTCTCCATGATGGTCTTGAGGTTGGTGAGGATGATCAGGCCGCCGGCGCCGACGCCCAGCACGCGGGCCGGGAGCCAGCGGACGACGTAGGCGGCGATCGGGGCGGCGATCACGCCGCCGACCAGCAGGGCCAGCACGAAGCCGAAGTCGATGTTCTCGCTCCCGAGCGCGGTGAGGAAGCCGATCGAGGCGCCGACCGCGACCACGAACTCCGAGGTGTCGATCGATCCGACGGCCTTGCGGGGCTCGACCTTGCCCGACGAGAGCAGCGCGGGCGTGCCCACCGGGCCCCAGCCACCGCCGCCGAAGCCGTCCACGGCGCCGGCCACCAGGCCGAGCGGCGCCAGGAACGTCACCGGCAGCGTGCCCTTGAACTCGGGCCGACGGCCGCCGAGCGACATGAAGCGCCACAGGACGTAGACACCCAGCACGAACAGCACGACGGCCACCACCGGGGTGGCGGTGTCGGCGTCGAGGCTGCTCAGGAAGGTGGCGCCGATGTAGGCGCCGATGCCGCCGGGGACCGCCATGATGCCCACCAGTCGCCAGTCGACGTTGCCGAACTTCCAGTGCGAGGCGCCCGACGCGAGCGAGGTGCCCAGCTCGGAGAGGTGGACGACGGCGCCGGAGACGGCGGCCTGCGTGCCGGTGGCGATCAGCAGGGTCGACGACGTGACGCCGTAGGCCATGCCCAGGGATCCGTCGATCAGCTGGGCGAAGAACCCGACCAGGGCGACGACGACGAGCTTGCGCATGGGTGACCTCGGGGTGGGGGGACGGGGGGTGCGGGGCCCATCTATGTCGATGAGGTCACGCGAGATACGAACCATATCGAGCCACGGGGCCGAGGTCACGACGTCTCGTCATCCGAGACACCCGTCCCACGTCCCAGGCGTCACTCGTGAACCGCTTGCATTGGTTACCCGTGAGTAGCAGACTGGGTGTTACCGGCGGGTACGAGACGTCATGCGCTGGCAGCCACCACACAGCACCGAGACGGGGACCCGTGAGCCACTACAAGAGCAACCTGCGAGACATCGAGTTCAACCTGTTCGAGCTCTTCGACCGGCAGGAGGTGCTGGGCCAGGGCCCGTTCGCCGAGGTGGACCTCGACACCGCCCGCAGCATCCTCGTCGAGATCGACCGCCTCGCCCGCGAGGACCTCGCGCCGTCGTTCGCCGACTCCGACCGCAACCCGCCGGTCTACGACCCCGAGACCTGCACCGTCACGATGCCCCCGGCGTTCGCGAAGGCGTACCAGGCCTGGATGGACTCGGAGTGGTTCCGGCTGCAGATCCCCGCCGAGATGGGTGGCCAACCGGCCCCCAGCTCGCTGCTGTGGAGCACCGCCGAGCTCGTCCTCGGCGCCAACCCCGCCGTCTGGATGTACTCCGCCGGCCCGAACTTCGGCAGCATCGTGCACCGCAACGGCACCGAGCGCGACCAGAAGATCGCCCAGCACATGGTCGACCGCGCCTGGGGCGCCACCATGGTGCTCACCGAGCCCGACGCCGGGTCCGACGTCGGCGCCGGCCGCACCAAGGCCTACCTGCAGGAGGACGGCTCCTGGCACATCGAGGGCGTCAAGCGCTTCATCACCAGCGCCGAGCACGACATGAGCGAGAACATCGTCCACCTCGTCCTCGCGCGCCCGGTGGGCGTCGAGGGCGCCGGCGGACCGGGCACCAAGGGCCTGAGCATGTTCATCGTCCCCAAGTACGGCTTCGACCTCGAGACCGGCGAGGTCGACACCGACGACCGCAACGGCGCCTACGTCACCAACGTCGAGCACAAGATGGGCCTCAAGGTCTCCACCACGTGCGAGCTCACGTTCGGCGAGCACCAGCCCGCCCGGGGCTGGCTTCTGGGCGAGATCCACCACGGCATCGCGCAGATGTTCCAGGTGATCGAGAACGCCCGCATGCTCGTCGGCACCAAGGCGATCGCCACCCTCTCCACCGGCTACCTCAACGCGCTCGAGTACGCCAAGGAGCGCGTCCAGGGCGCCGACCTGACGCAGTCCGCCGACAAGACGGCCCCGCGCGTCACCATCACGCACCACCCCGACGTCCGTCGCTCGCTGATGACGCAGAAGTCGTTCGCCGAGGCGCTGCGCTCGCTCGTGGTCTACACCGCCACCTGGCAGGACCGCGTCCAGCTCGCCGCCCACGCCGGCGAGCGCGACGAGCTCGCCGAGCGCGTCAACGACCTGCTGCTGCCGATCGTCAAGGGCTACGGCTCGGAGCGCTCCTGGACGCTGCTCGGCACCGAGTCGCTCCAGACCTTCGGCGGCTCGGGCTTCCTGCAGGACTACCCCGTCGAGCAGTACGTCCGCGACGCCAAGATCGACACCCTGTACGAGGGCACCACCGCCATCCAGGGCCAGGACCTGTTCTTCCGCAAGATCGTCAAGGACAAGGGCCAGGCCGTCGGCCACCTCGCCGAGCAGGTTCAGGCGTTCGTAGCGAGCGAGGCGGGAAACGGCCGGCTCAAGGTCGAGCGCGACCTCCTCGCGCGGGGCCTCGAGGACGCCCAGGGCATCCTCGCCGCGATGTTCGGCCAGCTGATGTCGGCCGACCCCCAGGCCGAGAACGGCGACGTCCGCAACCTGTACAAGGTGGGCCTGAACTCCACCCGCCTGCTCATGGCGCTGGGCGACGTCACCTGCGCCTGGCTGCTGCTGCGCGGCGCGACCGTCGCGCTCGAGAAGCTCGGCGGCGACGTGTCCAAGGCCGACCAGGCCTTCTACGAGGGCAAGGTCGCCGCGGCGCAGTTCTTCGCCCGCGAGGTGCTCCCCCGGCTGTCGGCCGAGCGACAGGTCGCCGAGGCCACCGACCTGTCCCTGATGGACCTCGACGAGGCGGCCTTCTAGTCCGTTCGAGTGGCCGACGCGGCCCACCTCCCCTACCTTCTGGGGAGGTGGGCCGCGGTCGTTCGTGGTCCCGGACGTCTGGAGTGAGCATGGGTATCGGAGTCGGCATCGTCCTGGCCGTCGTGGGAGCCATCCTGCTCACCGACGCCGTGGCCATCCCCGCGAGCTGGCCCGTCGACAGCCAGGCGCTCGGCCTGATCCTGCTCGTGGCCGGCATCGTCGCCCTGGCCCTCGCGGTCTACCTGAGCCGCCGGCGCAACGACGTGCGCACCACCCACGTCGAGCAGCGTCGGTACGAGGACCCGCGCTGAGAGAGCGCCCCGGCCGGTAGGTTCGCCCGGGTGCACCCGCTGCAGATCCACCTCGAGGCCTGGAGCCGATCGGCCGACGCCGTTCTCGACCTGACGTCCGACCTGTCCGCCGAGCTGTGGGCGACGCCCACGGACTGTCCCGGATGGGACGTCGGGGACGTCGTCGCGCACCTGCTGCACCTGGAGACCGAGCTCGCCGACGGCACCGCGCCCGAGCCCGGCACCGGCGACGGCAGGGTCGTGGCCGGCGACCACACCGAGGCCGGCGTCGCGGCCCTCAGGGGCCGGAGCCCTCTCGACCTGCGCGAGGCGTTCGCTGCGGTGGTCGACGTGCGCCGGGCACAGCTCGATCCGCTCACGCTCTCACCCAGGGGCCGACCGCCCGGCACCCCCGCGGGCGTCGACTGGGACTGGGAGACGCTGCTGCGCAACCGCGCGGTCGACCTGTGGGTGCACGAGCAGGACCTGCGCCGGGCGCTGGGCCGGCCCGGCGGCCTGGACGACCCCGGCGCGCAGGTGACCGTCCAGATGTTCGCCGGGTCGCTCGGCTACGTCGTCGGACGGCGGGTGCAGCCGCCCGCCGGCACCGTCGTCGCGGTCGACGTGCACGGACCCGTCGCGTTCTCGAGCCGGTTGCGCGTCGACCCCGGTGGCCGCGCGCGTCCGGTCGACGACGCGGTGCCCGCCGACGCCATCGTCGCGACGGACACCGAGTCGTTCGCCATCCTCGGTGCCGGACGCCGTCCGCTCGCCGACCTCGAGGTGGCGCTGTCGGGCGACGTCGAGCTCGCCACCCGGGTGGCCGAGGCGCTGGCCGTCACCCCGTGAGCGCCTGGACGCCCGCGCGCATCGGCGACCTGACGGGTCGGCGCGCGTTCGTCACCGGCGCCACCAGCGGCATCGGCCGGCAGGTGGCGCTCGAGCTGGTGCGGCACGGCGCGGAGGTCGTCTTCGGCTCCCGTGACGCCGAGCGCGCTCGCGAGCTGCGCCGGCACCTCGAGTCCGAGGTGCCCGGCGCCCGCACCGCCGCCGTCCCGCTCGACCTCGGGACGCTGGAGTCGGTGCGCTCCGGCGCCGAGTGGGCCCGCCGGGAGTGGGACGGGTTCGACCTGCTCGTCAACAACGCCGGCATCATGGCCGCGCCCCAGCGCCGCAGCCCCGAGGGGTTCGAGCTGCACATGGCCACCAACCACCTGGCGCACTTCGCCCTCACCGCCCTCCTGTGGCCGCGGCTCGAGGCACGCAACGCGCGCGTCGTCACGGTCTCGTCCCTGTTCCACGCGCTCGTCAAGGGCATCGACCCGGGCTCGCTCGAGACGCTGGGAGCCTCCCGCCGGTACGTCCGGTACCGCGCGTACGCCGAGTCCAAGCTGGCCAACCTCGTCTTCGCGCTCGAGCTCGACCGGCGCCTGCACGCCTCGGGGTCGCGGGCGTCCAGCGTCGCCGCGCACCCGGGCTACGCCGCCACGGGCCTGTTCCGGGCCGGTCCCTCGCTCGGCGTCCGCGGGCCGTGGTCGCTGGCGGTGCAGCAGGTCAGCCGCATGATCGGTCAGCCCGCCGCGATGGGCGCCTGGCCGGTGCTGATGGCCGCCACCACGCCGGGCCTCGCGAGCGGCTCGTACGTCGGCCCCGCGGGCCAGGGCGGCCTGCGCGGCAGCCCGCAGCTCGTCGGCTGGTCGTCCGTCGCCGGCGACCCCGCCCTCGGCCGCACCCTCTGGGAGGCGTCCGAGCGCGCCGCCGGCCTCACCTTCCACCCCTGACCCCCGCCGACCGCCCACCTGAGTCGCCGAGATACGGCTTCTGCACCAAGAATCCGTTCGCGGTGGTGCAGAACCCGTATCTCGGCGA
>JAURVT010000007.1 GCA_030655315.1 Nocardioidaceae bacterium
CAACGGACCTGGACACCCTCGTCCGCGAGCACATGCCCCTGGTGGGCCACCTCGTCCGCGAGATGTACGCCCGGATCCCCGCCCACGTCGACCGCGACGACCTCACCGGCACCGGCCTGGCCGCCCTCGTCGTCGCCGCCAAGGCCTGGGACCCCGACCGCGGCGTCTCCTTCGCCCGCTACGCCGCCATCCGCGTCCGCGGCGCCCTGCTCGACGAGCTCCGCGGCCTGGACTGGGCCTCCCGCTCGGTCCGACGCCGCGCCCGCGAGCTCGACACCACCCGCAACACCATCGCCGCCCAGCTCGGCCGCACCCCCACCGACACCGAGCTCGCCCACGCCACCGGCCTCACCACCAAAGAGCTCGCCACCCACGCCGACGACATCGCCCGCTCCGTCGTCATGAGCCTCCAAGGCTTCGACGACCGCCAGGTCGACGACCTCGTCGCCACCCGCGCCCCCGCCGTCGACACCATCATCGAGCACCGCGAACGCATCGCCTACCTCCACGACGCCATCGCCACCCTCCCCCCACGCCTCCGCACCGTCATCGAAGGCTGGTTCATCCACGACCGCCCCATGGCCGACATCGCCACCGAGCTCGACATCACCGAGTCCCGCGTCTCCCAAATGAGAGCCGAAGCACTCACCCTGCTCAAGGACGCCCTCAACACCCACCTCGACCCCCACCTCCTCACCCCACCCACCCGCCCCGACGGCTGCGCCACCCGACGACGCGAGACCTACTACGCCGACGTCGCCACCCACCGCACCTACCGCCAACGCCTCACCCCGATGCCCCAGGCGAACACCGCCTGACCGGCTGGACGAGCAGAGCCGGAAAAACTTCTCCACCGAAAACCTCAGGTCCCCGCCCCGGGGGCCGATCCACCACCTGACGAGCCCACGGACGGGCTCGTGATCCGCTTCAAGGAGGAAACATCATGGGTCTTCGCATCAACCAGAACACCGCGGCTATGAACGCCTACCGCAACCTCTCCGTCACGGACGCGCAGATGTCCAAGTCGCTGGAGAAGCTGTCGAGCGGCTTCCGCATCAACCGCGCCGCCGACGACGCGGCCGGCCTCGCCATCTCCGAGGGCCTGCGCTCGCAGATCGGTGGCCTCAAGGTCGCCGTCCGCAACACCCAGGACGGCGTCTCGGTCGTGCAGACCGCTGAAGGTGCGCTCACCGAGACGCACAGCATCCTGCAGCGCATGCGCGACCTGGCGGTCCAGTCCGCCAACGACAGCAACGACACGAACTCGCGCACCGCGATCGACGCCGAGGCCACGGCGCTGAAGAGCGAGCTCAACCGGATCTCCGACAAGACGACCTTCAACAACGTCAAGCTGCTCGACGGCCAGTACACCGGCAAGCAGTTCCAGGTCGGCTACGCGGCCAGCGACACGATCCAGGTCGACGTCACGGCCAACGCGGCGCAGGGCGTCAAGGCGACCTACGCCAACGGTGCGGTCAGCACCACGGCGGCCACCGCCACGCTCGAGGTCGGCGGCGTCACCATCACCACCGGCACCCTGACGGCCAGCAGCAACGCCAACACCGTGGCCACGCAGCTGAACGCCGACAAGGCGTTCTCGTCGGTCTTCACCGCCAAGGTCACGAGCACCGGCGGCCTGGAGATCAAGGCCAACAACGCCACCCTGGCCGACACGAACATCACCATCACCGGTGCCGGCCTGGCCGGCACCAAGACCGACGCGGCGAACACCGTGGCGGCCGGTGGGTTCTCCTCGACCGACCTCGGCGTCGGCGCCATCAACCTCGCCACCCAGGCGGGCGCGAACAACGCCATCAGCGCGATCGACACCGCCATCACCGCGGTCTCGACCTCGCGGGCCAACCTCGGTGCCCTGCAGAACCGCTTCGAGCACACCATCAACAACCTCAACGTCGCCGTCGAGAACCTGTCGGCGTCCGAGAGCCGCATCCGCGACACCGACATGGCGCAGGAGATGGTGGCGTTCACGCGCTCGCAGATCCTGTCCCAGGCCGGCACCGCGATGCTGGCGCAGGCCAACCAGGCCCCGCAGTCGGTCCTGCGTCTGCTCCAGTGACGCTCGCTTCGTGAGCACCGTCGTGGCGGGGTCGTGACCCGGCCCCGCCACGACGGATCCACGGCCCTCGCGGCCACCAGGAGAGGAGAGGGTCATGGCCGGTGCCAGCATCAGCGGACTGGTCAGCGGGCTGGACTCCGCGACCATCGTCAGCAAGCTGATCCAGGTCGAGTCGAACCCGCAGACCCTGCTCAAGAACCGCCAGTCGAGCGAGAAGCTCGCGGTCAGCGCGTTGCAGACCGTGAACGCCAAGATCGCGTCGCTGGCCACCAAGGCGGGCGCGCTGTCGCTCGCCGCCGCCTGGAACCCGCTGAAGGCCACCAGCTCGAGCAGCTCGGTGACGGTGACCGTCGGCACCGGGGCCTCCCCCGGCACCACCAGCTTCACGGTCGACCAGACCGCGCGGGCCCACCGCGTCGACTTCGGCACCACCGCCGCGCTCGACGCCCGGGTCACCGGTGACGGCACCACGCTCGTCACGCTCGACCGCCTCGACGGCACGACCACGCAGATCGACACCGGTGACGGGACTCTCTCGGGGCTCGTCAAGGCGATCAACGGGTCGTCGTCGGGCCTCCGGGCGAGCACCGTCAAGCTCGACGACGGGACCTACCGGCTGAGCGTGGTGTCCACCGCCACCGGCGAGGACTCCGACTTCACGCTCACCCGCGCCGACGGGTCCGCGCTGCTCGGCACGGTCACCGCGACCGCCGGTCGGGACGCCAGGATCACCGTCGGGCCCGACCAGGTCTCCTCGTCCACCAACACCTTCGCGGGCACGCTGCTGGGGCTCGACGTCACGATCGCGGCGGGCACCGCCGTGGGCACGCAGGTCGACGTCAGCGTCACCTCCGACGTCGCCTCGATGACCGCTCAGGTCAAGGCCATGGTCGACGGGGCCAACTCCGTCCTCGCCGACATCGACAGCCTCACCTCCTACAACGCGACCACCAAGGCCTCGGGCGCCCTGGCCGGCAACGCCACCGTCAGGGCGCTGCGCAACGAGCTGCTCGACACCGTCTCGCGCTCCGCCGACGGCCAGACGCTCGCCACGGTCGGGGTGCAGGTGGACCGCTCGGGCCGGCTCAGCTTCGACGAGGCCAAGTTCACCGCCGCCTACGCCGCCGACCCGGTGGCCGTCAGCGACCGGTTCGTCTCCAAGGCCACGTACACCGGGTCCGGCGACGTCGCGACCATCGCGTCGTCGTGGAAGACCAGCCCCGGCAGCTACGCGATCGAGTCGGGCGGCGGCACCGCCACCGTCGACGGCGTCGCCGCCACGGTCTCGAACACCGTCTTCTCCGCCGCCACCGGCACCCGCGCCGAGGGCCTGACGTTCACGGCCTCGGACCCCGCGAGCGGCACCCTCGTCTTCACCCAGGGCCTCGCCGCCCGCCTGGCCTCGGTGGCCAGCCGTGCGAGCGACGCCACCGACGGCACGGTGACCGGCTCCATCAAGAACCGCACGAGCGCCATCGACGACCTCGGCGAGCAGATCACCGGGTGGGACGTGCGCCTCGCGGCGCGCAAGGTCTCGCTCGAGCGGCAGTACGCCGCGCTCGAGGTCGCCCTCGGCAAGCTCAACAACCAGTCCAGCTGGCTCTCCGGCCAGATCGCCCAGCTGTCCAGCTCGAGCTCCTGAGGAGGAGAACGATGAGAGCACGCAACGCCTACCTGTCGAACAGCATCCACACGGCCAGCGGCCCCAGCCTCCTGCTGATGCTGCTCGACCGCCTGCGCACCGACGTCGAGCAGGCCCTGGCCCACCAGGAGCTCGACGACCACGAGTCCGCCTCGACCCGCCTGCTGCACGCCCAGGACATCGTGTCCGAGCTGCTCTCCAGCCTCGACGTGGACCTGTGCCCCGGTGGCGAGAACCTCGCGGCCGTCTACGACTGGATCCTGCGCGGCCTGATCGACGCCAACGTCGGTCGCGACGTCACCACCACCCGCGACTGCCTGCTCGTCGTCACCCAGGTCGTCGACGTCTGGCACGAGGCGGCGGCCCACGCGGCCGGCGCGGCCGCGATCGCCTGAGTCCTCCGTGCCCGACGACGCCCTCGACGACTGGGACTCGGTCTGGGCCGATGCGCTCGACGAGCTCGAGCTCTCGGTCGACGCCGCCGAGCGGGTGCTCCACGGCGACGACCAGCCGCTCCCCCCGTGGTACCCCCCGCTGGTCACCAAGCCGCTCCCGGTCTCGATGCTGACGCGGGCCCAGGCCCTGCTGACCCGCCAGGTCGCCGTCGCCGAGTCCCTCGCCGCGGCGTCCCTCGGCACCCGTCGCCAGCGCGAGGTCGTCGCCCGGGTGTCCTCCGCGACCACCACCTCGAGGCGCCCGTCCTACCTCGACCTCAGCACCTGAGAGAAGTTCCGGACATTTCCTCAGGTCGGGCCCGCGCGGGCCGAACAGAGGGGTGAGCGAAGGACCGCTCACCACCGCCGAAGGATCGGCGTCACCTGCCCAATCGGGGTGTATCGATCCATGCTGTTCTCCCAGGACGCCGTCGGGGCGTCGATCCGCACCGCGCTGGACGGGCTGTCCGCCCGCCAGCGCGTCGTCGCGGACAACATCGCCAACATCGACACCCCGGGCTTCACCGCCCGCAAGGTCGAGTTCGAGTCCGCCCTGCAAGGCGCGGTGTCCGAGGGCTCGGTCGACCTCGGCGAGGTGTCGCCCACGACGAGCGCGCGCAGCACGCCGCGCGGCCCCAACGGCAACAACGTCGACCTCGCGACCGAGACGCTCGCGGCGACGCAGTCGCTCTTCCAGTACCAGATGATGACGCGCGCGGTCAGCGACCGCACCGCGCGCATCACCACCGTCCTCGGCGGTGCGTGATGAGCGCCTTCTCCGAGCTCAACATCGCCGGCAGCGGCCTGACGATGCACCAGCGCTGGCTCGACAACCTCTCGGACAACATCGCGAACGTCAACACCGTCCGCGGGACCGACCAGGCCGCGTTCCAGGCGCGCTTCACCAGCGCCCGCGCCGTCGCCGGCGGCGGCGTGGTGGTCGGCCCGGAGTCGCTCGGCGACCCGGTCGGACGCGTCACCTACTCCCCCGACCACCCCCTGGCCGACGCCGAGGGCTACGTCCGGATGCCCGACATCGACATGGCCAGCCAGATGAGCCAGCTCGTCATCGCCCAACGGGGCTTCCAGGCCCAGGCCACGGTGGTCAAGAACGCGCAGGACACCTACGCCAGCGCGCTGTCCATCGGGAGGGGCGCATGAGCATCCCCGCCATCTCCGGGTTCACCCCCTACGTCCCGCCGGTCGCCGACACCTCCGCGGTGACGGCCGGCGCCGGCGCCACCAGCGGCATCGGCGGCGAGTTCGCGTCCAAGCTGTCCGGCGCCATCGAGCGCCTCGAGGCCGTCAACGACAAGGCCGACAACCTCGCCGTCCAGGCCGCGACCGGGAAGCTGACGAACATCCACGACTACACCATCGCCGCCACCGAGGCCGCGACCGCGACGCAGCTGACCACCGCCGTGCGCAACAAGGCCATCGAGGCGTTCACCGAGATCATGAGGATGCCGGTCTGATGAAGGCGAAGGCCCTGGGACTCCTGTCCCCCCTCCAGCAGCGCTTCGGCACGTTCACCGCGGCCCAGAAGGCAGCCGCGATCGGCGGCGTCCTCGTGGTGCTCGTCGGCGGGTTCTTCTTCTACCGCTGGGTGGCGGCGCCGTCGTACAGCCCGCTGTACACGAACATCTCCACCGAGGACGCGTCCGCGGTCGTCGAGAAGCTCGACGCCGACGGCACGCCGTACGAGCTCACCGGTGGCGGCACCACGATCATGGTGCCCAACGACCTCGTCTACCCCACCCGCATCGCGATGAGCGGCGAGGGCCTGCCCACCCAGAAGTCCGAGGGCTACAGCATCCTGGACGACCAGGACCTCTCGACCTCGCAGTTCCAGGAGCGCACGGGCTACAAGCGCGCGATGGAGGGCGAGCTGGCCGCGACCGTCGGCGGCCTCGACGGCGTGCAGACCGCCGTCGTCCACCTGGCCATGCCGGCCGAGGAGATCTTCGCCGAGGAGCAGCAGCCCACCACCGCCTCCGTGCTGGTCAAGACCCGCCCCGGCGACACGCTCACGACCGAGCAGGTCCGCGCGATCGTGTACCTGACCTCGTCCAGCGTCGAGGGCCTCAAGCCCGACGACGTCACCGTGGCCGACGCCACCGGCAAGGTGCTCAGCACCCCCGGCGACGACGCGGCCGGCGGGGGCGGCGACCGAGCCGAGGTCGTGCAGGCCTACGAGACGCGGATGACCGACGCTGTGCAGAAGATGCTCGACCGGGTCGTCGGCGCGGGCAACGCGACCGTCCAGACCACGGCCGACCTCGACTTCGACAACACGGTCACCGACACCACCCGATACTTCGCCAACCCCGACGACCTGTCGCTCTCCGAGACCAGCACCGACGAGCGCTACAGCGGTGCCGCGGCCAACGGCGCCAGCGGCGTCGTCGGCCCCGACGGCCAGCTCGACACCGACACCGCCGAGGGCCAGGACCCGTCGACCTACCGCAAGACCCAGAGCACGTCCGACAACGCGCTCGGCAAGACCGTCGAGCGTCGCCAGGCGGCACCGGGCAACCTGACCGCGCTGCACGTCGGCGTGGTGCTCGACAGCCAGAAGACCCGTGAGGTCGACGCCGGCGTCATCGAGGACATGGTCGTCTCGTCGCTGGGCATCGACGCCACCCGCGGCGACACCGTCGAGGTCAGCGAGATCCCCTTCGACCGCTCCGCCGAGGACGCGGCCGCCAAGGACCTCGCCGACGCCGAGGCCGCCGAGCAGCGCTCGCAGTGGATCGCCTGGGCCCGCAACGGCGCCATCGTCCTCGCCGTCCTCGCGGTGCTCGGCCTGTGGTGGCGTCGGCGTCGTCGCCACCACGAGGAGCGCATCGAGGCCTCGACCTACGTGGTCGAGCAGCTGCGCCAGGAGGCGCTCGAGCGCGAGCAGCAGCAGGCCCTCACCGCGGGCGCACCCACCGGTGCCATCCCGATCGGGAGCCTGCCGCAGAACGCCGGCCCGGCCGCGGCGACGCGTGACGAGATCGCCGCGCTCGTCGAGCGTCAGCCCGAGGAGATCGCGCAGCTCCTGCGCGGCTGGCTCGTGGACACCAAGCCATGAGCCTCGCGACGGACCCCGCCGGCCTCCGCAAGGCCGCCGTGCTGCTGGTCCAGCTCGGGAAGCACGCGTCGGGACGCATCCTCGGCCAGCTCGACGAGGCCGAGGTGGAGCAGATCACCGCCGAGATCTCCCGGCTGGGCTCGGTCGACGCCGACGAGGCCGCGAAGGCGATGGACGAGTTCGGGCAGATGGCCCGCACCCAGGCCGTCGTCGCACAGGGTGGACCCGACTTCGCCCGTGGCATGCTCGAGCAATCGCTCGGCCACGACCGCGCCGAGGCGATCATGGCGCGCGTCCAGGCCGCCGCGGTGCACCAGCCGCTGCAGTTCCTGCACCGCACCGACCCGCACCAGCTGGTCTCCTTCATCTCCCAGGAGCACCCCCAGGTGGTGGCCCTCGTCCTCGCCCACATGACCGGCGACAAGGCCACCGCGGTCCTGTCGGCGCTCGACCCGGCCCTCGCGGCCGACGTCGCGCACCGGATCGCGGTGATGGAGCGCTGCCGCCCCGAGATCGTCCGCGCGGTCGACGCCCAGCTCTCCAAGCGGATGTCCTCGCTCCTGCAGCCGGCGGACCAGTCGGCCACGGTCGGCGGCATCGACCCGATCGTCGACATCATCAACCGCTCCGACCGCAGCACCGAGCGCCTCATCGTCGAGGCGCTCGAGCAGCGCGACCCCGAGCTGGCCGACATCGTCCGCAGCCGGATGTTCCTGTTCGAGGACATCGTCACGCTCGACGACCGCTCCATCCAGGTGCTCCTGCGCAAGGTGGAGCCCGCCGACCTGGCGGTCGCCCTCAAGCGCGTGCCCGACGCCGTCCGCGACAAGGTGGTCGGCAACCTCTCCGAGGGCGCCGCCGCGTCGCTCACCGAGGACATCGACCTGCTCGGCCCCGTGCGGGTCAGCCAGGTCGAGGAGGCCCAGCAGAAGATCATCCGGGTCATCCGCCTGATGGAGGAGTCCGGCGAGCTCGTCATCCGGAGGGGGAGCGACGATGAGCTCATCGCCTGAGCCCACCGGCCTGGTCCTGCGCGACCTCGCCGAGGTCCGCGTGCACGGCGCGCCGTCGCGCGGCGAGCTGCGCACCGGCCCCTGGACGAGGCTGGGGTCGCCCGGTCTCGCCGGCGACCCGGTCACCGAGTCGATGCTGACCGAGCTCGCCGCCCGTGCCGAGGCCGCCGCCCGCGCCCAGGGGTACGCCGCCGGCTGGGCCGAGGGTCGCCGCGAGGCC
>JAURVT010000008.1 GCA_030655315.1 Nocardioidaceae bacterium
GCAAGAAGTACGCCACGGCCAACCGCACATCCATCGGGACCACCACATCTGCCATCCCCGATCATCTGGGCACAGCTACCGGGTGTCACCGATGTCCTGACACATCCCTGTCACAGATGTCCTGACACACGACACACGGGAGACCGACAGGAACAGGGAGAACTCTCCGTGGTCCTGTCGGAAGACCGTGCCTACCTGGGAATCCGTCAGGCGGTGAGGGCCTCGACGACGTGGTCGACGCAGGCGGTGAGGGCGGTGACGTCGGCGGGGTCGACCGCGGGGAACATGCCCACGCGGAGCTGGTTGCGGCCGAGGCCGCGGTAGCCGGCGACGTCGACGACGCCGTTCTCGCGCAGCGCCGACACCACGGCGGACGCCTCGACGCCCTCGAGGTCGATGGTGCCGACGACCAGGGACCGCTCAGCGACGTCGGGCACGAAGGGCGTCGCGTAGGGGCTGGCCAGCGCCCAGTCGTACAGCCGGGTGGACGAGTCGGTGGTGCGGGCGACGGCCCAGTCCAGGCCACCCTGGTCGAGCATCCAGCCCAGCTGGTGGTCCATCAGGAACAGCGACGCGAGCGGCGGGGTGTTGTAGGTCTGCTGCTTGCGCGAGTTGTCGACCGCGGTCCGCAGGTCGAGGAACGCCGGCGTCCAGCGGCCCGACGCCCCCAGCTCGGCCACCCGGTCGAGCGCGCGCGGCGACATCACCGCGAGCCACAGGCCGCCGTCGGACGCGAACGTCTTCTGCGGCGCGAGGTAGTAGACGTCGCACTCGGCGAGGTCGAGGGGGAGTCCCCCGGCGCCCGACGTGCCGTCGACGACCACGAGCGCGTCGTCGTCGGCGCCGGGCACGCGGCGCACGGGCGCCATCACGCCGGTGGACGTCTCGTTGTGCGGCCACGCGTACAGGTCGACGCCCGCCTCCGCGACGGCGTGCGGTCGCGTCCACGGCTCGCTCGTGACGACCGTGGGCTCGTCCAGGAACGGGGCGGCGGCGACGGCCTTGGCGAACTTGGCGGAGAACTCGCCGTGCGACAGGTGCTGGCTGCGGCGCCGGACCAGGCCGAACGTGGCCGCGTCCCAGAACGCCGTCGAGCCGCCGTCGCCGAGCACGACCTCGTAGCCGTCGGGCAGCGACAGCAGGGCGCCGACGCGCTCCTGGACGCTGCCGACGAGGTCCCTGACCGGGGCCTGGCGGTGCGAGGTGCCCATCAGCGACGTGCCGGTGGCGGCGAGCGCGGCGAGGGCCTCGGGACGGATCTTGCTCGGGCCGGAGCCGAACCGGCCGTCGGCGGGCAGGAGCGCGGCGGGGATTCTCACGTGACCATCATCGCGTCGTCCCGTTCGCCGACGACCCCGGGGATGGGCGCCGGGCACGCGACACTGGGACGGTGCCCGAAGCCCCGTACCGCCGCGCCGTCACCGGCGCGTCCGCCCGCGCGGCGCTGGGCGTCGGTCTGCCGCTGCTGGTCGGGGTGCTCGCGGACCAGCGGTCGCTGGGCGTCGTCGCGGCGCTCGGCGGGTTCTGGGCCATCACCCAGGACGGCCTCGACGTCCACCGCAGCCGGCTCGGACGGGTGCTCGCGGTCGCGTTCGCGCACTCGGCCGGCCTGACGTGCGGCCTGCTCGTGCTGCGCGAGGCCGGACGCGGCTGGCCGGTCGTCGTCGCGCTCGCGGTCGCGGCCCTGGTCGGCGGCGCCGTGCAGGGGACGACGCCCGCCCGCACCGCGGCCGGGATGCACGTCGTGCTCGGCACCGTGATCGGCACGGGCATCGACCTGCCCGGTCCGTGGTGGGAGCCGCCCGCCGCGCTCCTGGCCGGGAGCCTGCTGGTCGCGGCGACCTCCGCGGTGCCCCTGCTCCTGCGCCGACGCCGCCACGAGCGGCTCTCGCTGGCGCACGCGTACGGCTGGGCCTCGATCGGCCTGGCCGCCGGCGACGACGACGGCGAGGACGGCGACCGCGTCAAGGGCCAGCTCGTGCTCGCGCTCAACCAGGCGCAGGACGTGCTCGGCCCCACGTCGCGGGGGCACGGGATCGACGACCTGCGGGACGGCCTCGCCGAGGTGGTGCAGCTCGGCGAGCTCGTCACGGTCGCGCGGGTCCGCCGCACCACCGTCCCCCGGGAGGTGCGTGACGCGCTGCTCGCCGTCCGCACCCACCTGCGGTCCGGCCGGGGCCGCACGCCGGTCGCCGACGCGCGGGCCGAGAACCGCGAGCGTCTGCGCGGCGTCGACTCCGCCGACCCGGTGACCGCGCGCGTCGTCGCCCTGCTCACCCAGGACCCGGCCCGCCCGGGCGCCGAGCTGGTGCCGCGGCGACGCCAGCAGGGCCTGCCGACCTCGGAGCGGGCGCGGTTCGCGGTGCTGCTCGCGGCCACCGTCGCCGTGGCCGGGTGGCTGGCCATGCTCGCCTCGGGCGGCGGCTACTGGATCCCGCTCACCGTCGCCTTCGTCATGCGCCCCGACCTCGGGCCGGTCTTCGTGCGCGCCGTGGCGCGCGGCACCGGGACGGTCGCCGGCGTGGCGCTGACGGCGGTGGCGGTGCTGCTGCTGGACGACGTCGTGGGGCTGCTCGTGCTGGTCACGGTCGCCGCCGCGCTGCTGCCGACCGCGCAGCGTCGGGGCTACGTCTGGCAGGTCCTGGTGCTGACGCCGATCGTCTTCGTGTTCCTCGACGTGCTGGGCGAGGGCGACAGCCTGCTGGTCGCCCGCGTGCTCGACACGGTGGTCGGTGTGCTGCTCGTCCTCGCCGTCGACCTGCTGCTGCGCTCGCAGTCGCCCTCGTCGCGCACCGCGTCGCAGGTGGTCTTCGCCGAGCGGGCCGCCGAGCTGTACGCGCAGCGCGGACCCGCGGCCGAGCCCGGCGAGCGGCACGCGCTGCGCCGGGACGCCTACCGTGCCCTGACGCGTGCACGCCGCTCGGTCGACCTCGCGCGCCGCGAGCCGCTGCGCAGCCGTCGTCCGGCGGACGACCTCGGTGCCCGCCTGGACGAGATCGAGCGGGCGGTCGACGTCGCCACCGCGGAGGTCGCGGTGGGTCCTGTCGGATGACTCACACCGGGTCGCGGCCCCTCGTTAATGGTCGGTAACGTGCGTCCATGGTGGAACCCGATCCCGTCGAGTCCCCGCTCGCCGACAACGAGGCCCTGAGGCTCGCGCCCGGTGACGCCCCCACGCAGCAGCAGTGGGAGGCCGCGGCCGCCGCCGTGCTCCGCAAGGCGCGGCGCCTCGGCGACGACGACGCCGACGCCGACGTCTGGGCGAGGCTCACCCGCACCACGCTGGACGACGTCGACGTCCCGCCGCTCGGCACCGCCGCCTCGGTCGCCGACCTGCCCGGACCCGGTCTGCCGGGCCAGGCCCCGTTCACCCGCGGCACCGCCGCCGCGCGGTCCGAGGACGGCTGGGACGTCCGCGTCCTGCTGGCCGACCCCGCGCTGACCAACCAGGTGGTGCTCGACGAGCTCGAGCACGGCGTCACGTCGCTGTGGCTGCGGGTGGGCGACGGCGCCGTGCCCCTCGCCGGTCTCGACGCCCTGCTCGAGGGGGTCTTCCTCGACCTCGCGCCGGTCGTGCTCGACGCGCCCGACGACCCGCTGGCCGCCGCCGACGCGCTCGCCGCGGTGGTCGCCGACCGCGCGGTGACTCCCGCGGCCGGCACCAACCTCGGGGTCGACCCGATCGGCGCCGCGGTCCGTCACGGCCGCGACGCGGACCCCGACGCGGTCCGCGAGGTCGTCACCTCGGCCGCCCGCCGCGCCCGCGAGCTCGGCGCGCTCGCGCTCGTCGTCGACGCCACGGTGGTGCACGACCGCGGCGCGTCGTCGGCCCAGGAGCTCGGCTGGGCGACGGCCGTGGGTGCGGCCTACCTGCGGCTGCTCGTCGCCGACGGCCTCGACGTCGACGACGCGCTGGCGCTCGTCGAGTTCCGCCTCGCCGCCACCGACGAGCAGCTGACCACCATCGCCAAGCTCCGTGCCGCACGCCGCCTCTGGCACCGCGTGGCCGAGGTCGCCGGCGGCGCGGAGGCGTCGCGCGGCCAGCGGCAGCACGCGGTGACGTCGCGCGCGATGACGAGCCGCCACGACCCCTACGTCAACATGCTGCGCACCACCGTCGCGACGTTCTCGGCCGGCGTGGGCGGGGCGTCGGCCGTCACCGTGCTGCCGTTCGACGCCGCCCTCGGCCACCCCGACGCGTTCTCGCGCCGCATCGCCCGCAACACCTCGGCGCTGCTGGTGGAGGAGTCGCACGTCGCCGCCGTCACCGACCCCGCCGGCGGCTCGTACGCCGTCGAGCACCTCACCGACGGGCTGGCCCGTGCCGGGTGGGACGAGCTCGGCCGCATCGACGGCGCCGGGGGCGTGCTCGCCGCCCTCGCCGACGGCTCGGTGCTCGCGCGCGTCGAGGAGACCGCCGTGCGGCGTCGTGCCGAGGTCGCCACCCGCACGCGGCCGCTGACCGGCGTGAGCGAGTTCCCGAACCTGCACGAGACGCTGCCCGACCGGGCGGCTGACCTCACCGGCGGCGTGGGCGTCGAGCGCTGGGCCGAGCCCTTCGAGCAGATGCGCGACGCCCGCACCGCCACGCCGGCGTTCCTCGCCACGATGGGCACCGTCGCGCAGCACAACGCCCGGGCCACCTTCGCGGCCAACCTGTTCGCCGCCGGCGGCGTCGACACCGTCACCGCCGGGCCCACCGAGGGCCCGGCCGAGGTGGTCGCCGCCTGGACCGAGGCGGGCCGCCCGGCCGTCGCCTGCCTGGCCGGCCACGACCGCACCTACGCGGAGTGGGGCGAGGAGCTCGTCGCCGCGCTGCGCGAGGCGGGCGCATCGTGGATCGTGGTGGCCGGCAGGCCGATCGAGGGCACCGACGACTCCGCGGCGGTGGGCGTCGACGCCGTCGCCTTCCTGGGCCGAGCCCGTGAGCAGCTGGAGAGGCAGTCCGCATGAGCGTCCCCGAGTCCTTCGCCGGCGTCCCCCTGGACCCCGAGCAGCCCTACGGCCCCGGTGACGCCGACGCGTTCGCCCGGGCCACCGACGGCGCCGAGCCGTGGACGGCGCCCGAGGGCATCGACGTCAAGCCGCTGTACACCGCGGCCGACCTGTCGGGCCTGGACGCGCTCGACACCTACCCGGGCCTGTCGCCGTTCCTGCGCGGCCCGTACCCGACCATGTACACCACCCAGCCGTGGACCATCCGCCAGTACGCGGGCTTCTCCACGGCCGAGGACTCCAACGCCTTCTACCGGCGCAACCTCGCCGCGGGCCAGAAGGGGCTGTCGGTCGCGTTCGACCTCGCGACGCACCGCGGCTACGACTCGGACCACCCGCGCGTGCAGGGCGACGTCGGCATGGCGGGCGTGGCCATCGACTCGATCTACGACGCGCGCCAGCTCTTCGACGGCATCCCGCTCGAGGAGATGAGCGTGTCGATGACGATGAACGGCGCGGTGCTGCCCGTCCTGGCGCTCTACATCGTCGCGGCGGAGGAGCAGGGGGTGAAGCCGGCCCAGCTCTCGGGGACCATCCAGAACGACATCCTCAAGGAGTTCATGGTCCGCAACCCCTACATCTTCCCGCCGGCGCCGTCGATGCGCGTCATCTCCGACATCTTCGCCTACACCGCGGCCGAGATGCCGCGCTACAACTCGATCTCGATCTCGGGCTACCACATCCAGGAGGCCGGGGCGACGAACGACCTCGAGCTCGCCTACACCCTCGCCGACGGCGTCGAGTACATCCGCGCGGGCCTCGACGTCGGGCTCGACGTCGACGCGTTCGCACCGCGGCTCAGCTTCTTCTGGGCCATCGGGATGAACTTCTTCATGGAGGTCGCCAAGCTGCGCGCCGCCCGCGCGCTGTGGGCGCGGATGGTCGGCGAGTTCGGCCCCACCAACGCCAAGTCGACGTCGCTGCGCACCCACAGCCAGACGTCGGGCTGGTCGCTCACCGCGCAGGACGTGTTCAACAACGTGCAGCGCACCTGCATCGAGGCGATGGCCGCGACGCAGGGCCACACCCAGTCGCTGCACACCAACGCCCTCGACGAGGCCATCGCGCTGCCCACGGACTTCTCCGCGCGCATCGCCCGCAACACCCAGCTGCTGCTGCAGCAGGAGTCGGGCACCACCGGCACCATCGACCCGTGGGGCGGCTCGTACTACGTCGAGAAGCTCACCCACGACCTCGCCGAGCGCGCCTGGGCGCACATCCGCGAGGTCGAGGACGCCGGCGGCATGGCCAAGGCCATCGAGGCCGGCATCCCGAAGATGCGCATCGAGGAGGCCGCCGCCCGCACGCAGGCCCGCATCGACGCCGGGCAGCAGGCCGTCATCGGCATCAACCGGTACCGCCTGGCCGACGAGGACAAGCTGGACGTGCTGCGCGTCGACAACGCGAGCGTCCTGCGCTCGCAGAAGGCCAAGCTCGAGCGGCTGCGCGCCGAGCGCGACTCCGGCGAGGTCGAGCGCACGCTGGCCGCGCTGACCCGCTCGGCCGAGCAGGGCTCGAGCACCGACGGCTCGCTCGACGGCAACCTGCTCGCGCTCGCCGTCGACGCGGCCCGCGCCAAGGCCACCGTCGGCGAGATCTCCGAGGCCCTGGAGAAGGTGTGGGGACGCCACCGCGCCGTCATCCGTACGATCTCGGGGGTGTACCGCAGCGAGGCCGGGGGAGCCGGCAACGTCCAGGCCGTCGTCGACGCCACCGACGCGTTCGAGGAGGCCGAGGGACGGCGTCCACGCATCCTGGTGGCCAAGATGGGCCAGGACGGCCACGACCGCGGCCAGAAGGTGATCGTCTCGGCGTTCGCCGACATGGGCTTCGACGTCGACGTGGGCCCGCTGTTCTCCACGCCCGAGGAGGTCGCCCAGCAGGCGGTCGACTCCGACGTGCACGTCGTCGGCGTCTCGTCGCTGGCGGCCGGCCACATGACGTTGGTGCCCGCGCTGCGCGAGGCGCTCGCCGACGCGGGTCGTCCCGACGTGATGGTCGTGGTCGGCGGGGTCATTCCGCCCGACGACGTGCCGCTGCTGAAGCAGATGGGTGCCGCCGCGGTGTTCCCGCCCGGCACCGTCATCGCCGACGCCGCGCTCGACCTGCTCCGCGACCTGTCGGCGAGCCTGTCGCACGGATGAGCATCGACCTCGAGCTCCTCGCCGAGGGCGTGCGCGACGGCCAGCGCGGTGCGGTCTCGCGCGCCATCACGCTGGTGGAGTCCTCGCGCCCCGACCACCGCGCGCTCTCGCGCGAGCTGCTCACCGAGCTCGCCGAGGACGCCGGCGGCTCCTGGCGGGTGGGCATCTCCGGCGTGCCCGGCGTGGGCAAGTCGACGTTCATCGAGACGCTCGGCGGCCGTCTGACCGCCGACGGCCACCGCGTCGGGGTGCTGGCGGTCGACCCGTCCAGCGTTCGCACCCGGGGGTCCGTCCTGGGCGACAAGACGCGGATGCCGCTGCTGTCGGCCGACCGTGACGCGTACGTGCGTCCGTCCCCGTCAGCGGGCACGCTCGGCGGCGTCGCGCGCGCCACCACGCAGTCGATCCTGGTGCTCGAGGCGGCCGGGTTTGACGTGGTGCTGGTCGAGACCGTCGGCGTCGGGCAGTCCGAGGTGACCGTCGCGGGCATGGTCGACACGTTCTGCTTCCTGACCCTCGCCCGCACGGGCGACGCGCTGCAGGGCATGAAGAAGGGGATCCTCGAGATCGCCGACGTCATCGCGGTCAACAAGGCCGACGGCGAGCGGGCCCCCGAGGCGGAGTCGGCCGCCCGCGACCTCGCCGGCGCGCTGCGGCTCGTCAACGCCGGGGAGGAGGCGTGGGTGCCGCCCGTGCTGACCTGCTCGGCCCTGGACGACGTCGGCATCGACGTCGTCTGGCAGCGGGTGGCGCGGCACCGCGAGTTCCTGGGCGTGCGCGGCATCCACGACAAGCGCGCGCAGCAGCAGCTCGAGTTCACCTGGGCGCTCGTCCGCGACGAGCTCGACCAGCGGCTGCGGCGGTCGGCGTCGGTCCGCCGGGTGCGCGACGGCGTCCGCGAGCAGGTGCTCGAGGGGTCGCTGCCCGCCGCCGCGGCCGCGGACGCCATCCTCGCCGCCTACGACGCCGACCCCGCCTAGGACCTGTCGGTGCGGGGGGATGCCCCGGCGTCACCCCGCCCCGACGGCTCCGGCGCGACCCCCGATGAGGGACGGCGATGGCGGCGGTCTGTCACCGGGGTGGGGCAGAGTGTCCCCACCGACGACGGAGGGACGGGCGTGCAGGAGTCGATCGAGGTGCGCGGGGCGCGCGAGAACAACCTGAGGGACGTCGACCTCGACGTCCCCAAGCGTCAGCTGACCGTGTTCACGGGGGTCTCGGGGTCGGGCAAGTCCTCGCTCGTGTTCGGCACGATCGCCGCGGAGTCGCGGCGGCTGATCAACGAGACCTACACGATGTTCCTGCAGTCGCTGATGCCGTCGACCGCACGGCCCGACGTCGACGAGCTGCGCCACCTCTCGGCGGCGGTCATCGTCGACCAGGGCGCGATGGGCGCCAACGCCCGTTCGACCGTGGGCACGGCCACCGACGCCTACGACGCGCTGCGGGTGGTCTTCAGCCGCGTCGGCGAGCCGCAGGTCGGCGGGGCGGGCGCGTTCAGCTTCAACCTCCCGCAGGGCATGTGCCCGGCCTGCGAGGGCCTCGGACGCGCGTCCACGGTCGATCCCGACGGTCTCGTCGACCGCTCGCTCTCGCTGGCGCAGGGCGCCATCACCTTCCCCAACTTCGTGGTCGGCGGCTGGTACTGGAAGATCTTCGCGCTGTCGGGCCACTTCGACGTCGACAAGCCCCTGCGCGACTACACCGACGACGAGTGGCAGCTGTTCCTGCACGGCGAGGAGCACCGGCTCGAGGTCGACGGGATGAACCTGACGTACGAGGGCCTGGTCCCCAAGATCACCCGCCTCTACCTCGTCAAGGACGTGGAGTCGATGAAGCCGGGCCTGCGGGCCGCCGTCGAGGGTGCCGCGACCTTCGGCCCGTGCCCGGAGTGCGGCGGCGAGCGGCTCAACGCTGCCGCCCGCTCGGTGCAGGTGGCGGGCCGGTCGATCGCGGAGTGCTCGGCCATGCAGGTGAGCGACCTCGCCGACCTCGTCCGCGGCCTCGACGACGGCATCGGCCCGATGCGCGAGGCCCTCGTGCGCGTGCTCGACAGCCTCGTGCACATCGGGCTGGGCTACCTGAGCCTCGACCGCGAGTCGTCCACGCTCTCGGGCGGCGAGGCGCAGCGGGTCAAGATGGTGCGCCACCTCGGCTCCAGCCTGTCCGACATGACGTACGTCTTCGACGAGCCCACCACGGGCCTGCACCCGCACGACGTGCAGCGGATGAACGAGCTGCTGCTGCGGCTGCGCGACAAGGGCAACACCGTCCTGGTGGTCGAGCACAAGGCCGAGGTGATGGCCGTCGCCGACCACCTCGTCGACATGGGGCCGGGTGCGGGCGCGCACGGTGGCCAGGTGGTCTACGAGGGCGACCTCGCCGGGCTGCGCGGGTCCGGCACGCTCACGGGCGACCACCTCGAGCACCGGCAGGGCCTGCGCGAGGTCCCGCGCACGCCGACGGGCAGCATCGCGATCCGCGACGCCCGCGTGCACAACCTCGACGGCGTCGACGTCGACGTGCCGACGGGCGTGCTGGTCGCCGTCACCGGGGTCGCCGGGTCGGGCAAGAGCTCGCTGGTCCACGGGTGCCTGCCTCGCGAGGGCGTCACCTTCGTCGACCAGACCCCGATCCGGGGCTCGCGCCGCTCCAACCCGGCCACCTACACCGGCATCCTGGAGCCGGTCCGCAAGGCGTTCGCCAAGGCCAACGGGGTCAAGCCGGCCCTGTTCAGCGCCAACTCCGAGGGTGCCTGCCCCGCCTGCAAGGGCGCGGGCGTCATCTACACCGACCTCGCCTTCATGGCCGGCGTCTCGTCCCCCTGCGAGGACTGTGGCGGCAAGCGGTTCACCGCCGAGGTGCTGGAGTACCGCCTGAGGGGCCAGAACATCCGCGAGGTCCTCGCGATGTCGGTGGAGCAGGCGCGCGACTTCTTCGACGAGCGCGCCGTCCGCCCGATGCTCGACCGGCTCGTCGCCGTCGGTCTGCCGTACATCGCGCTCGGCCAGACCCTCACCACGCTGTCGGGCGGTGAGCGGCAGCGCCTCAAGCTCGCCATCGAGATGGGGTCCACCGCCGACGTGTTCGTGCTCGACGAGCCCACCTCCGGCCTGCACATGGCCGACGTCGACCGGCTCGTCGGCCTGCTCGACGCCATCGTCGACGCCGGCCGCTCGGTGGTCGTGATCGAGCACAACCTCGACGTCGTGGCCCGCGCCGACTGGGTGGTCGACGTCGGTCCCGGCGCCGGACGCGACGGTGGCACCATCGTCTTCGAGGGCACCCCCGCCGACCTCATGCACTGCGAGGCGTCCCTCACCGGCCGGCACCTCGCCCTGCGCCTCGCGGCGCGCCCCGACCCCGAGGAGACCCGTGGCCCTCGAGCTGCGTCCCACGTGTGAGCGCTGCGACCGCGCCCTGCCGCACCAGTCCACCGACGCGATGATCTGCAGCTACGAGTGCACCTTCTGCGGGCCGTGCGCCGAGGCCATGCAGGGCGTCTGCCCGAGCTGCGGCGGCGGGCTCGAGCGTCGTCCCGCCCGCGGGACGGGTCAGATCGCGGACGGCAGGGAGGTGCCGCCGGCGGACGCGAGGGCGGTCGCGCCCTCGGCATGACGCCGGAGGACGAGGTCGACCAGCCGGGGGTCCGGGGGAGTGCCTGGCAGCAGGAGCGGGTCGGAGACCACGTCGGCGCCCGCGTCGTGCAGACGGTTCCAGAAGATGCCCGGCGCCAGAAGGTACGCCGCGACGGCGACCCGGGCCTGCGGCCACTGCGAGCGCAGCGACGCGACCTGCTGGGTGACGGTCGGCGCACCGCTGGCGACGTAGCCGACGCGCACCGGCCCGCCGAGCAGCTTGCCGAGCAGGTGGGCGGCGCGGCCGACCTCGCGCTTGGAGCGCGGGTCCGACGATCCGGCCGCGGCGAGCACCACGGCGTCGCCGGGACGCGAGCCCGCGGCACGGAGCCGGTCGACGAGCACCGCCATCAGCGCGGGGTCGCACCCGAGGGGATCGGTCCGCACCGCGTCGCGGCCCTCGATCGCCCGGGCGATGTCGACGTGCACGTGGAAGCCCGCGGTGAGCAGCAGCGGCACGACCACCGCGGGCTGCTCGCACCCGGCGACGACGTCGTCGACCTCGGGCTGCTGGACGTCGACGAAGGCCTCGCGCACCGCGAGGTCGGGGGCTGCGGCCCGCACGGCCTCCACCAGGTCGTGGACGGTGCCGGCGCCGACGGCGTTGCGGGTGCCATGGGCGCAGGCGACCAGCACCGGGCGGGGCGTCATGCGTCCGCCCCCGCGCGCACGACCAGGCGGTGCCCGCCCGCGTGGCGCTCCACCAGCGGCACGCCGGCGGGGGAGTCGCGCAGCACGTCCAGGGCCGACTCGACGGCTCCGTCGGCGGCGCCGGCCAGGGCGGCCGACAGACGGGCGTCGTCGACGACGCGACCGGGCTCGCCGTCGAGCTCGCGCAGCACCGCCAACTCGTCGGGCGTCAGGGGCAGGGCCACGTGGTCGAGGGTGGCCGCGTCGGCGCGCACGCGCAGCCGTCCGGACGGGGTGGGGGTACCGTCGCGGCCACCGAGCTCTGCCACCACGCCCTTGACGAGCGCGCCCATCCGCGAGCGGTCGGGCACCAGCGGCTCGAGGCGGCGGTCGCGCAGGGGGGCCGCGGTCACGGGGCCGACGGCGGCGAGGGTGGTCCGTCCGCCGTCGACGTGGCGGTGCACGTCGGTGCCGACGTCGAGGCGGTCGACGGCCGACAGCCAGGCCACCACGCCGGGCGCGGAGGTGAAGAGCACCGCGTCGTAGCGGCCACGGGCGACGTCGAGCACCGAGCGGTCGACGGCGGCGGGGTCCGGTGACGGACCCCAGCGGTAGACGACCAGCGGGAGGACGGTCGCGCCGCTGGCGGTGAAGACGCGCTCGAGGCCGTCGTCGCCGGCCGCGTGCTGCTGCACCACGATCCGCCGGCCCTCGACACCCTCGGCCGTCAACCGGTCGGCCACCTCGGCGGCCATCTCGGACTCGGCGACCCAGGTGGCCTCCAGACCCGCCGCCTGCATGGCGCCGCGCGCCTTCGGTCCGCGGGCGACGAGGCGGGCGCGGGCCAGGGCGGCGACCAGTGGCTCACGCAGGCCCGCGGCGTCGGCGGTCTCGAGCCACCCGCGCAGGCCCACGCCCGTGGTGACCACGACGGTGTCGACGGGGTGCTCGATCACCTCGCGCGTGCGGGCGAGCAGGGCGGTCTCGTCGATGTCGGAGACGACGCCGAGCGTCGGCGCGTGGTGCACGACGGCCCCGCGGCGCTCGAGCGCCCCGGCCAGCTCGTCGGCGCGCCGCTGGGCGGTGACGAGGATCGTGCACCCGGCGAGGACGGGTCCCAGGGTGCTCACGGGTCCACGGTCCCAGAGGTGGGCGCACGCGGCACGACCCGGTGGGTGGAGGAGGTGCGCATCACGTCGCCTCAGGCCGGGGACGTCCGGACGAGCAGGCCGATCTTGTCGATCCGGTGCTCGGGGTTGCTGAACTCGTCGGACCAGTAGTTGCCCTCGGCGTGGTCCTCGGGCGTCGCGCAGGTGGACAGCGTGATCATCGCCCGGGTGGGCTCGACACCGGGGCGCCCGGGCACGGCCGCGCGCTGGGCGGCCAGCGACGCGGGCTGGCGGAAGGAGGTCTCGCGGGTGGAGGTGATGCGGTAGACGTACCGGGTGCCGGCGGCCTCGACCACGATCTTGTCGCCCGTGCCGGCGTCGGGGAGGTCGAGGAAGGCCCGGGTGGAGGAGAGCCGGTGGGCGGTGACCTGGAAGTTGCCGATCCCGCCGGGACCGACACCGCCGCGGGGGCCGTGCGGGCTCGCGGCCACCCCGCCGTCCTGGATGCGGGTGCCCTCCCCGTCGTCGGTGAAGCCGCGGTAGGGCACCACCACGAGGTCGTCGACTCCGGCCGCGGGCACGCTCACCCGGGCGCGGCGCGGCGAGCCGTCGCTCGGCACCGGACCGGCCGGGACGGGCGCGGTGGTGGCGGTCGGCGTGGGACTCGGCGACGGGGTGGGTGAGGGGGTGACGCTGCTCGCCGTCGAGCGCAAAGGTGCGGCCGACCGGTCGACGCGCTCGTCGGAGCAGCCCACGAGCATCGCGCAGCCCATCCCGGCGGCCATCACCGCGGGCACCACCTGCCTCGTCAGCCTCACCCGTCCGAGCCTACGAGGCGGGGTGAAGGCGGACGTCCGGCTTCTGCCACGGACGGCGCCGCGAGATGACAGGGTTGGCGCATGTACCCGCTGCGCCCGCGCCTGCTCGTGCGGCGGTTCGAGGCCTACGTCGAGGCGATGAACCGCAGGGACGTCGACACCACCGTGGCGATGTTCGAACCCGAGGTGGTGGTCAACGGCCACCGCGTCCAGCGCGACGTCGTGCGCCACGCCGTCACGTCGCTGCTCGAGGCCTTCCCGGACTTCGTCTGGTCGGTCTCGGAGATGGCTGTCACCGGACGCACGGTCGCGGTCCGCATGCGCAACAGCGGCACCCACGTGCGGCCCTACCTCGGTGTCGCGGGCACTGGCCGCCGGATCCACGTCGACGACTTCGGGTTCTACCGCTTCGAGGGCCCGCTGATGGCCGAGATCAACGCGACCTCGGACCGGATGCTCCTGCGCGACCAGCTCCTCGGCCTCCCCGACGAGCCCCTGCGCGACTCACCCGGCCACCACGCGGGCCGCTGACCCACCTCGCCCGGCCCGCGTCAGCTGAGCAGGTCGAGGACGGCGCGCTCGACGACGCCGTGGGTGGCGGGCTCGCCCACGGCGTTGCCCTCGCCGAGGTCGGGAAGGACGTGCTCGATCGTCTCGCCACCCTGGAAGAGGTCGATCACCCGCGGGTCGACGTAGGAGGCACGGGCGACGGTCGGGGTGTTGCCGAGGTAGCCCGAGACCTCCTGCATCGCCCGGGAGATGGCGCGCTTGCGGCCGGTACGGCTGTGCGCCACCGGGAACGAGACGGCCAGGGCCACCGCGGCCAGCACGGTGGCGTGCCAGGTGCGGAAGTCCTTGGCGGTCATCTCGGCGCCGATCACCTCGCGCACGTACTCGTTGATGTCGTCGGACGCGAGGTCGCGCCACCGGCTTCCGTCGCGGTAGGCGAGCAGCTCCTCGCCGCCACCCCGACGGCGCCGCATGGTGCGCAGCGCGGCGCGGGCGTCGTCGTCGACGAGCTCGATCTCCTGCCGCTTGCCCGACTTGGCCACGAAGCAGAACTTCATCGACTCGTCGGTGACGACGACGTGGTCCTTGCGCAGCGTCGACAGCCCGTACGAGCCGTTGTCGGTGACGTACTGCTCGTTGCCGACCCGGAAGAAGCCCATGTCGAGCAGCCGGAAGGCGGTGGCGAGCGCGCGCTCGCGGGGCATCCCGTCGAGGTCGAGGTGCTCGCGGACGGTGGCGCGGGCGTCCGGGAGGTTGCGCGCGACGGTGAGGACGCGCTCGTGCTTGGCGAGGTCGCGCTGGACGCGCCACTCGTCGTGGTAGCGGTACTGCTTGCGGCCGGCGTCGTCGAGCCCGGTGGCCTGGATGTGACCGTTGTCGAAGCGGCAGATCCAGACCTGCTGCCAGGCCGGCGGGATCACGAGCGACTTGCACCGGGCGACGTGCTGCGCGGGCAGCCGCTCACCGGTCTCGTCGAGGTAGGAGAAGCCCTTGCCGCGGGCGATCCGGGTCCACCCGACGTCGCTCGGGGAGACGGTGCGCAGCCTGACCACCGAGCCATGGTCACCCGGCGCGGGGGTGGACGCACGACGAGACGGGAGGGAGGATCGGGTCGGACGGGGAGGGCCCATGGACGAGCACCGGATGCGCGCCGCGCACCGTCGGGCCGTCCTGTCGTGGGCCGAGGGGGCGCGGACGTGGGACCCCGCGACGCTCGCGACGCCGGTCCCGGCGACGCCCGGCTGGTCGGTCCGCGACCTGCTGGCCCACGTCACGGGCGCCACGATCGACCTGGTCGCCGGCGAGATGCACGGGGCGCCGGGGCCGTCGTGGTCGGCGCGGCACCTGGTCGCGTGGTCGGGCCGCCCTGCGCCCGAGGCCGCCGTCGCGCTGGCGTCCGCGGCCGCCGCGGTGCCCGACGACGTGCTGGCGTCGGCGTCGCCCACCCCCGTGTGGGACCTCGTGGTGCACCGCGACGACGTGCGCGAGGCGCTGGGCGAGCCACCCGTGGAGGCGGAGTGGGCCCCCGTGCTCGAGCGCGCGTGGGCCTTCGTCGCGGCGGGCGGCGGGTGCCCCACGGTGCGTACCGGGGACGGCGTGTGGCCGGGCGGAGCGGGCGAGGCGGAGCTCGACGCGGACGACCACGGCCTGTTCCGGGTGCTGTTCAGCCGGCGCTCGCGACGCCAGGTGGCGGCGCTGGTGCACGGCGACGTCGCCGCCGTCGAGGGCGTCCAGCTGTTCGGCACCCGCGACGACGACCAGCCGTCAGTGCGCTAGGCGGTCCCAGCCCTCGACGTCCTGTGGTCCGCGCTCGGCCGGGCCGGTGTAGATCGCGGACGGTCGGATCAGTCGACCGGTGCGCTTCTGCTCCAGGATGTGCGCGCTCCAGCCGCCCGTGCGGGCGCAGGTGAACATCGCGGTGAACAGGTGCGGCGGGATCTCGGCGAAGTCGAGGACGATCGCGGCCCAGAACTCGACGTTGGTCTCGAGCACGCGGTCGGGGCGTCGCTCGCGCAGCTCGGCCAGCGCGGCCTTCTCCAGGGCGACGGCGACCTCGTAGCGGGGCGCGTCCAGCTCCTCGGCGGTGCGACGCAGCACCCGGGCGCGGGGGTCCTCGGCGCGGTAGACGCGGTGCCCGAAGCCCATCAGCCGCTGGCCGTCGTCGAGCAGCTTCTTGACGTAGCCGTCGGCGTCGCCAGTGCGCTCGACCTCCTCGATCATGTGGAGCACGCGGGACGGGGCGCCGCCGTGGAGCGGGCCCGACATCGCGCCGACCGCGCCCGACAGCGCCGCGGCGACGTCGGCGCCCGTGGAGGCGATGACGCGGGCGGTGAAGGTCGAGGCGTTCATGCCGTGCTCGGCCGCGGACGTCCAGTAGGCGTCGATGGCCTTGGCGTGGGCCGGGTCGGCCTCGCCGCGCCAGCGGGTCAGGAAGCGCTCGGTGATCGTCGAGGCCTCGTCGACCCGGGCCTGCGGGACCATCGGGGCGCCGACGCCGCGGGCGGCCTGGGCCACGTACGAGAGCACCATGACCGCGGTACGGGCGAGGTCGTCGCGAGCCTGCTCGGCGTCGATGTCGTAGAGCTGGCGCAGGCCCCAGGCGGGCGCCGTCAGCGCGATGGCGCTCTGCACGTCGACGCGGACGTCGCCGGAGTGCACCGGGATGGGGAACGGCTCGGCCGGCGGCAGGCCGGGCTCGTAGGCCCCGTCGACCAGCAGGCCCCAGACCTTCTCGAACGGCACGCGCCCGGCGAGCTGCTCGATGTCGACGCCGCGGTAGCGCAGCGCCGACCCCTCCTTGTCGGGCTCGGCGATCTGGGTCTCGAACGCGACGACCCCTTCCAGTCCGTGGTGCACCTCGGTCGTCATGGAGGCCACTATGCCCGCCGGTGCGGGCGGCGTCACCGGCCACCGGTCCCTAGGCTGGTGCCATGGCGACCGACGACGAGCTGGCGGGGCTGCGCGAGGAGTACGCGGCCACGGGTCTGACCGAGGCGGACGCGGGCGACGACCCCGTCGCGCTGTTCGGGCGGTGGCTCGACGAGGTGGTCGGCTCGGGCATGCACGAGCCGAACGCCATGGCGCTGGCCACCGTCGACGCCGGGGGCGACCCGGCGGTGCGGATCGTGCTCCTCAAGGGCTTCGACGCGCGCGGGGCGGTGTTCTACACCAACGGGGACTCCGCCAAGGGCCACGACCTCGCCGCGCACCCGCGGGCGTCGCTCGCGATGCTGTGGCACCCGCTGCAGCGCCAGGTGCGGATCACCGGGCGGGTCGAGCCGGTGGCGGCGTCGGAATCCGACGCCTACTTCGCCTCCCGCCCCCACGGCTCGCAGGTGGGGGCGGCGGCGTCACCGCAGTCGCAGGTGGTGGCCGACCGCGACGAGCTCGACCGCCGCTACGCCGAGGTCGAGGCCGCCCACCCGGACGACGTCCCCCGCCCACCCCACTGGGGCGGCTACCGGGTGGCGCTCGAGGTCGTCGAGTTCTGGCACGGTCGCCAGGGCCGGATGCACGACCGCCTGCGCTTCACCGCGTCCGGCGACACCTGGACGCGCGAACGCCTCGCGCCGTAGTCACCGACCGTGGCAAACCCCCGCCGACCGTGGCGACCTCGCCACGGTCAGCAGGGGTTTACCACGACGTCGTGGTAAACCCAGCCGACTACAGCACCCTTCCGCAGACGGGCCACTGACCGGCACCGGCGCGCTTCTTGAGCTTCTTGCCCATGTCGATCTGCTCCAGGCGGGAGGCCTGGTGGGGGAGACCGTCGCCACCGACGGCGCGCCAGGTGCTCCGGGAGAACTGCAGGCCGCCGTAGTAGCCGTTGCCGGACTTGATCCTCCAGTTGCCGCCGGACTCGCACTCGGCGAGCCGGTCCCACTTGCGGTCGCCGGGGAAGGTGGCGACCTTGACGCGCTGGCCCGCGGCGGACGAGCGGGACTCGGCCAGGCCGCTGCCGGACTTCGGCACGAACACGGCGCGGATCTTGTAGCTGCCGGGCTCGGTGCGACGGGGGAGGGTGACCCGGGCGACGCCGCCGTGGACGGCGGCCTTGGCGACGCGCGTGCCGCCGGCCTTGAAGTTGACGTGGCCGCGCGCGCGGCGGCCGTCCTGCGGCTTGACCTTCGCGGTCAGCGTGACGCGGGGCTTCTCGCGCTGGGTCTGGCTGCTGGCGGTCTTGGTGACGCTGACCTGGGACGAGACGCCCTTGGAGGCGCCGGCGGGGGACGCCACGGCGAGGCCGAAGCCTCCGGCGACGAGGGCGAGCGACGTGACCGTCGCGACGGTGCTCTTGCGCATGAGACGGGGGTTCTCCTGCTACTTCGGGGGCAAAACCCGACCGACGATACGTGATCTGACGTCGTTGTCACAGCAGGGTCGTGCGGCTCACACGGGCGGACGGCGCCGTCCGAGCCGCGTCCGGACGCAGAACGGCCCGCAGGGTCGGTGCTGAGCACCGGTCGAGGAGACAAGACCTCGACACCCTGCGGGCCGGGTGACTGCGGGGGATTTGCCGCCGCCGAGACGCTGGATGATCCAGCGGCTGACGCCTGCGTGGCCCCTGCGATCAGCGGCTAGCTCGCAGCCACCTCACATGTCCAAGAATCACTCACTACTGGACCACCTCCTCTCCGTGTACGAGAAACGGTACGCCCCGTCCCGGCGTCGGACAAGAAGGTTTCTGCGTGCAAGGATCGACCCCCGTGGCACGGTTCGGCGGTCTGGCGGCACTGGTCACCGACGTCCGTCCGCTGCGGGAGTCGCCCGCCTACCGGCGCCTGTGGTTCGGGCAGACGGTGTCGCAGCTGGGCGCGCAGATGACCGCCGTGACCATCGCCTACCAGGTGTACGTGATCACCCGGTCGTCCTTCGCGGTCGGGCTGGTCGGGCTCTGCGCGCTGGTGCCGCTAGTGGCGTTCGGTCTCTACGGCGGGGCGCTCGTCGACGCGTTCGACCGGCGCCGCGTCGCGCTGGTGTCGGCGCTCGGCCTGTGGGTCTGCTCGGGCGTGCTGGTGGCCCAGGCGTTCGCGGGGCTCGACTCGGTGGGCCTGCTCTACGTGGTCGTGGCGGCACAGTCCGGGCTGTTCGCGGTGAACAACCCGGCTCGCTCGGCGATGCTGCCCCGCCTGCTGCGGGCCGAGCTGCTGCCGGCCGCCAACGCGCTGAGCATGGCGTCGTTCAACCTCGGCATGACGGTGGGCCCGCTGCTCGCGGGCGTGCTGATCGGCTGGCACGGCGTCGAGGTGACCTACGCCGTCGACGCGGTGACCTTCCTGGCCGCGCTCTACGCCCTCGTCCGGCTGCCGCCGGTGCCGCCCGCGGAGGGCATGGGCGTGCCCGGGCTGAGGTCGGTGCTGGAGGGACTGCGGTTCCTGCGCCAGGCGCCGAACCTGCGGATGACCTTCGTGCTCGACCTCTGCGCGATGGTGCTCGCCCAGCCGCGCGCGCTGTTCCCCGCACTGGCGCTCGGCGTGTACGCCGGCGGGCCGTCCACCCTGGGTCTGCTGCAGGCGGCACCGGCCATCGGGTCGATCGTCGCCTTCATGGTGTCGGGTTGGATCAGTCGGGTGCACCGCCACGGGCTCGCCGTGGCCGTCGCGGTCGCGGCCTACGGGCTGGCGGTGATGGTCGCCGGTGTCGGGGCGGTCGGCCTGCCCGGTGTGCTCTGGCTCGTGGTGACGCTGCTCGCGCTGTCGGGCTCGGCCGACATGATCTCGTCGGCGTACCGGTCCACGATGCTGCAGACCGCCGCGCCCGACCAGCTGCGAGGACGCCTGCAGGGCGTCTTCACGGTGGTCGTGGCGGGCGGTCCGCGTCTCGGCGACTTCGTGGCGGGCAGCCTCGCGTCGGCCACGTCCGAGCCCGTCGCGCTGCTGCTCGGCGGCGCGGCGTGCGTGCTGGGGGTCGTCCTGGCCGTCGCGACGCACCGCCGGTTCCTGGCCTACGACGCGCGCGAGCCCACGCCGTAGACCGGCCGGTCAGGCGTTGACGGCCTCGACCAGACCGTCGCGAAGCGTGGTGGTCGGGCGGCCGACCAGGTCGCGCAGGTCCGACGTCGCGTCGGCGAGGTCGCCGCGCGCGATGTTCGCGTCGAGGGTGGCGACGAAGGCGGCGGTGCCCTCGTCGAGCCCCGCCTGGACCAGGATCCGCTGGTGCTCGGTCGCGTCGACGGGGCGGTAGACCACGGCGCGGCCGGTGATCTCGCCCAGCACCTCGGCGAGGTCGTCGAAGGACCAGGCCGTGTCGCCCGTGAGCTCGTAGGTGCGTCCCTCGTGGCCCTCGGTGGAGAGCACCACGGCGGCGGCGTCGGCGAAGTCGCGACGGGTGGCGCTGGCCACGCGTCCGTCGGCGGCGCTGGCGACCAGGGCGCCGGTGGCGCGGGCCTGCTCGACCTGGGGCAGGTAGTTCTCGGTGTACCAGTTGTTGCGGAGCACGGTGAACGGCACGCCGGACGCGCGCAGCACCTCCTCGGTGGCCCGGTGCTCGGGGGCGAGCACCAGGTCGGAGGTGTCGGCGTGGGGCGCGCTCGTGTAGACGACGCGGGCCACGCCGGCCGTGACGGCGGCCTCGATGAGCGCGGTGTGCTGGGCGACGCGGCGGCCCACGGCGTCGGTCGAGACGAGCAGGACGGTGTCGCCCGCGGCGAGCGCGCCGTCGATCGTGCCGGGGTCGTCGAGGTCGACGCGCTGCGTGCGCACGCCCTCGGGCACCGAGGCGGCGAGCCGGTCGGCGTCGCGACCGGTGGCGAGGACGTCGGACGCGGGCACGCCGCGCTCGAGGAGGGAGGTGACCACGAGGCGGCCCAGCTGGCCGGTGGCTCCGGTGACGACGATCGACATGACTGCTCCTGCGGTGTAGCGGACGGCTTGGTTGACGCTACAACCAACCCTCCCCGCCGGTTGTTCCCAGGACCTGTCGGTGCCTGGTGATGCCTCGACGTCACCACGCACCGACAGGTCGGCGGACGAGGAGGGGTGGGTCGTCAGGCGGTGAACCAGGCGCCGGCGTCGCCCGGCAGGGAGGTGCCGTCGAGCGGGACCGACGAGACCAGCGGCTCGCCGAGGTCGGCGACGTCGACGGCGGTCGCGCCGCAGTTGACGACGCACACCAGGCCGGGCTCGCCCTCGCGGGCGAAGGCCAGGACGTCGTCGCCGCGGTCGAGGAACGTCAGGCCGCCCTCGAGGCCGTCGACGAGGTCGTGCCGGGCCGCCAGCGCGGCACGGAAGAACGACAGCGTGGACGCCGGGTCGTCGGCCTGCGCCTCGACGCTCAGCGCGGCGAACGCGTCGGGCATCGGCAGCCAGGGCTGGCCCTCGCCGGGGCCGAAGCCGAACGGCGCCCGCGTGCCCGACCACGGGACGGGCACGCGGCACCCGTCGCGGCCGATGCCGCCGCCGCGCAGCCACATCGGGTCCTGCCGGTCCTGCGGCGCGACGTCGACCTGCGGCAGGCCGAGCTCCTCGCCCTGCCAGATGTAGGCCGACCCGGGCATGGCGAGCATGGCGAGGGTGGCGGCCTTGGCGCGCTCGAGGCCGGCCTCCCCGCCGCCGTAGCGGGTGACGGTGCGGGTGACGTCGTGGTTGGAGAGCACCCAGGTGGGGCTGGCGCCCACCGGGCCGACGGCCGCGTAGGTGTCCTCGACGACCTGGCGGAACGCCGCCGCCGACCACTCCGCCTCGAGCCAGTGGAAGTTGAAGACCTGCTGCATCTCGTCGGGACGGACGTACCGCGCCATCGACTCCGCGTCGGCGGTCCAGGCCTCTCCGATCATCATCCGGTCGCCGTCGTACTCCTCGAGCACCCGGCGCCAGCGCCGGTAGATGTCGTGGACGCCGGGCTGGTCCCAGTAGGGACGCTCGTGGTGCGAGATCATCTCGCCGTCCGCGGTGGGGTCCGGCTCCGCCGCGTCGCCCGGGGCGTCGGGCAGGCCCTCGGCCTTGACCATGCCGTGCGCGACGTCGACCCGGAAGCCGTCGGCCCCGCGGTCCAGCCAGAACCGCAGGACGGACTCGAACTCGTCCCCGACCTCGGGGTTCTCCCAGTCGAAGTCGGGCTGGTCCTGCTCGAAGAGGTGGAGGTACCACTGGCCGTCGGGGACGCGCGTCCACGCCGGGCCGCCGAACTGCGAGCGCCAGTTGTTGGGCGGCTGCGAGCCGTCGTCGCCCCGGCCCTCGCGGAAGACGTAGCGGGCGCGCTCGGCGCTGCCGGGTGCGGCGGCCAGGGCCGCCTGGAACCACACGTGCGCGGCCGAGGAGTGGTTGGGCACGAGGTCGACGATCACCTTGAGGCCGAGCCCGTGCGCCGTGGCCAGCATCTCGTCGGCGTCGGCCAGGGTGCCGAACATCGGGTCGACGTCGCGGTAGTCGGCCACGTCGTAGCCGTGGTCGGCCTGCGGCGAGGTGTAGAACGGCGACAGCCACACCGCGTCGACGCCGAGCTCGGCGAGGTAGGGCAGGCGCGAGGTGATGCCGGCCAGGTCGCCGACGCCGTCACCGGTGGAGTCGGCGAAGCTGCGCGGGTACACCTGGTAGCAGACGGCGTCACGCCACCAGGGGGCCTCGGTACGGGTGGGGACGGCGGTCTGCGTGTCGGTCACCCGACGAGCCTAACGACGGCGGTGCCGTCAGCTGAAGGCGGCGATGTCGATCGTGATCCAGGTCTGCTCGGCGCGACCGAGCAGCCGCCCGTCCGTCCCGTAGAGGGCCGTGGCCGTCTGGTGCTTGCGGCCCTGCACCTCGCGCAGCGACCCGACCGCCACGCACTCCTCGCCGGCACGCGGCGCCTCGTCGAGGCGGGCGGTCATCCGTCCGAGCACCATCGGGCTGGCCTTGATCCCGGCGGCCCACCCGCCGGGGCAGTCGAGCGCGGCCCAGAAGCTCTCGGTGGTGAGGGTGCCGGTGTCGTCGCAGAACGCGGCGTGCGGCGTCCAGGTGGCCGCCATCCGCCCGTCGCCGACGGGCCCGGAGAACAGCCGCAGGCCGTCGCCCTCGGCACGGTCGGACCCGCACGTGAAGCACCGCGGGAACGGGTGCTCGTGGTAGCCCTCGAAGTCCGCGCGGGCCTGCGCGGCGACGGCGTGCGTGACCGGCGCGGGGGCGTCGTCCACGAAGACGCCGGCCGCGGCCTCGCCCACCACGGAGCCCTCGTGCAGGAGGGCGACCTCGTCGCGCCCGTCCCGCCAGGTCAGCGCCGTCTCGAGCGGCGGTGGCTGCCGCAGGGTCACGGTGACGGTGGCCACGCCCGTGCGCGAGGCGAGCCGTCCGCCGACGTGCCCCGACACCCAGCCGCCGTTGCCCGACCGGTTGGGGCCGTTGAAGCGGGCGGGGACCATCGTCAGCTCGGGCTGGATCATCGGGTGATCGTCGCACGCCTCACTTGATCGCCTGGTAGCGCGCGAGCGACTCGACGCGCTCCTCCTTGTGGTCGACGAGCGGGGCCGGGTAGCCGTTCGGCGGACCGCCGTCGAGCGTCCAGGGCTCGTGGATCCTCTTGGCGTCGACGTCGGCCAGCTCGGGCACGTACCGACGGACGTAGGCGCCGTCGGGGTCGAACTTCTTGCCCTGCGTGGTGGGGTTGAAGATCCGGAAGTACGGCGCGGCGTCGGTGCCGCAGCCGGCCATCCACTGCCAGCCGTGCTGGTTGGACGCGAGGTCGCCGTCGACCAGCCAGTGCAGGAAGTGGCGGGCACCGAGCTGCCACTCCAGGTGCAGGTCCTTGACCAGGAAGCTGGCCACGATCATCCGGACCCGGTTGTGCATCCAGCCCTCGGCGCGCAGCTGACGCAGGCCGGCGTCGACGACGGGGAAGCCGGTGCGTCCCTGCTTCCATGCCTCGAGGTCGTCGCCGGGCTTGTCATACGTCATGCCCGCGAACTGGGGGTTGTAGTACTCCCGGGCCGAGTGGGGGTGGTGGAACAGGACGTCGGCGTAGAACTCTCTGAAGCAGATCTCGCGCTGGTACGCGTCGGCCCCCTCGGAGTGGTGGGCGGCGATGTCGGCGAGCATCGTCCGCGGATGGATCTCACCCCACTTGAGGTGCACCGACATGCGGGACGTGCGGTCGGCGCCGGGGTCGTTGCGGGTGTCGTCGTACTCGGCGAGACCGGGCTCGATCCAGTCGCGCCACTGCTTGCGGGCCGCCGCCTCGCCGGCGGTGCGGAGGTCGAGCCCGTCCGGCAGCGTCACCTCGGGGATCGCGTGGGTCCGTCCCTCGGGGCGCAGCCAGGGCACGTCGCGGACGTCCGGGGCGGGATCGCGCCAGCCGTGCTCCCGCCAGCCGCGGTTGAAGGGCGTGTAGACCTTGAACGGCGTGCCGTCGCCCTTGAGCACGCGGCCGGGCGCGACCGCGTAGGGCGAGCCGGTGCGCACGAGCTCGACGTCGTGCTCGGCCAGCGCCTTCTCGACGGCCTCGTCGCGCTCACGTCCGTAGGGGGCGTAGTCGGCGGCGACGTGCACCGTCGTCGCCCCCGCCCGTCGGGCCACCCGGACCACCTCGTCCACGGGGTCGCCGTGCACGACGTGCATGCCGCCGACCCGCTCGGAGAGGTCGGACAGGCTGGCCGCGAGGTAGGCACGTCGGGACGGCCCCGCGGGCCCCCACAGCCGGTCGTCCAGCACGAAGAGCGGGACGACGCCCTCGTCGCCCGCCTCCTTCGCCGCCCCGAGGGCAGGGTTGTCAGACAGGCGCAGGTCGCGCCGGAACCACATCACCGAGGTCGCCATCGGACCATCGTGGCCTCAGTTGGTCGTCGGTGCCCGCCGTGGGGGAGGATGGAGCCGTGAGCGACCTGATCGACACCACCGAGATGTACCTGCGCACCGTCTTCGAGCTGGAGGAGGAGGGCATCGTCCCCCTCCGCGCCCGCATCGCCGAGCGCCTGCACCAGAGCGGCCCCACCGTCAGCCAGACCGTGGCCCGGATGGAGCGCGACGGCCTGCTGAGCGTCGAGGGCGACCGCCACCTCGAGCTGTCCGAGCGCGGGCGGTCGCTCGCCACCCGCGTCATGCGCAAGCACCGCCTCGCCGAGCGCCTGCTCACCGACGTCATCGGCCTCGAGATCGAGTTCGTGCACGAGGAGGCCTGCCGCTGGGAGCACGTCATCTCCGAGCAGGTGGAGCGCCGGCTCGTCGAGCTGCTCGAGCACCCCACCGAGTCGCCCTACGGCACCCCGATCCCGGGCCTGGACGAGCTGGGCGAGGCCCGCGAGACCGAGGGCTTCCTCAGCGGCGTCGTGCACCTCACGCAGGCCATCGAGGGTCGCGGCGAGCCCGTCCGCCTGATGGTCCGCCGCATCGGCGAGGAGCTGCAGAAGGACACCTCGGCGATGTCGGTGCTCCGTCGCGTCGGCGTCCTGCCCGGCAACGACGTCCTCGCCTCGGGCAACCTCGACACCATCGCCGTCGCCCGCGGCGGCGAGACGGCCGAGATCGACCACGACCTCGCCGCCCACATCTTCGTCACCGCCCCCTGACCCGCCAGCCCCCTCCCCTCGTCCCCCGCCCGCCGAGCGGCGCAAGCTGGTCGGTTACCGGCGGGTAGACAGTCTTCTGTGCGCCGGTCGGCGGACGGTTTGCGCCGCTCGGCGAGGAAGCGCGGGCCTCGGCGGGGCCGGCGGACGAGTCGGCGACGAGAGACTCCGTCCTGCGCCGCTCCCGCTCTCGGTGCCCCGCTCTCGCCGTCCCGCTCTCGGTGCCCTGCGGTCGTCACGCGGTGAGCCGTCCCGCGTCTCCCGCCGAGCGGCGCAAACCCTCCGCCGAACGGCGCAATCTCGTCGCTCTACCCGTCGGTAACCGACGAGCTTGCGCCGCTCGGCGTGGGTGGGGGCGGCGGGGCGTGAGGGGAGCGCGGTCAGGGGCGCTTCGGGGGGAGGGGGAGGAAGCCGGAGGTGCGGCGGACGTAGTCGGCGTAGCCGGGCTTGGACCGCGCCATCGAGGCCTCGGTGAGGGGCTTGCCGGTCTTGCCGGCGAGGAAGTAGGTCATCGCCAGCGGGCCGAGGACGGTGACCAGGCCCGCCCAGGACGACGCCGCGACGAGCCAGATGCCCCACCAGACGCACGCGTCGCCGAAGTAGTTGGGGTGGCGGGTGTAGCGCCACAGGCCGCGGTCCATCACCTGGCCCTGGTTGCGCGGGTCGGCCTTGAACGACGCCAGCTGCGCGTCGCCCACGGACTCGAACACGAAGCCGACGAGCCACACGGCCACGCCGACGACGGCCAGCCAGACCGGCAGGTGCTCGTTGTTGACGCCCACCATCAGCGGGGTGGCGACGAGGAACATCACCAGCGCCTGCGGACCGAAGACCTTGGCCGCGGCGATCCGGGCGAGGTCGCCCTCGCCGCCCGAGCGCTCCACGAGGTCGACGTACCGGGGGTCCTCGGGCTTGCCGGCGTTGCGGCGGTGCAGGTGCCACGCGAGGCGCAGACCCCAGACGCCCGGCAGGACGAGCAGCAGCCAGCGCGCGAGCGGGTCGCCGTCGACGCCGGGCAGCAGCGCGGTCACGACCGCGACCACGACGAAGCCGAGGCCCCAGAGGGTGTCGACCACGCTCAGGTGCCGGCGGCGGACGGCCCACAGCATGGTTCCGCCCATCAGCACCACGATCGCCAGCAGCCCGACGACCAGGGTGACGCCGGACTGCGAGAGGTCGTTCGTCACCGGTCGAGCCACGCCAGCGGGCTGGCGGGCATCTCGCTGCGCCCGGCGGCCGTCGGCCGGACCGCGAGGATCTGGTCGACACCCATCCGGTTCTCCTCGAAGGCCAGCGAGCCGCCGGCCAGGTAGAGGCGCCAGACGCGGGCGGTCTCCTCGCCCACCATGTCGCAGGCCTGCTCCCAGTGGTCCTCGAGTGCCTGCGCCCAGGCCGCCACCGTCAGCGGGTAGTGCTCCCGCATGGCCTGCACGTCGCGGATCTCCAGGCCGGCGTCGGCGATCAGCCCGATCGTCTTGGCGATCGGCTTCATGTGCATGTCGGGAGCGATGTAGGTCTCGATGAAGGGGCCGCCGCCGGGGGCGTCGTGCTGCCCGCGCGACATCTGCTGGACGAGCGCGCGCCCGCCCGGTCGCAGGTAGCGGTGCAGCGAGGCGCAGAAGTCGACGTACTCGGCGTCGCCGACGTGCTCGCCCATCTCCAGCGACGCGACCGCGTCGACGCCCTCGGCCTCGAGGTCGCGGAAGTGCTTCAGGCTGACGTCGACCCGGTCGGACAGGCCCTTCTCGGCGGCGCGGGCGACGACGAAGTCGCGCTGCTCCGCCGACAGGGTGACCCCGGTGACGTGGACGCCGTAGTGCTCGGCCGCGTGCAGCGACAGCGAGCCCCATCCGCAGCCGATGTCGAGCATCCGGCCGCCGGGCTGGAGGTCGAGCTTGCGGCACACGAGGTCGAGCTTGTCCTGCTGGGCCTCGACCAGTCCGTAGCCCGGCTGGGGGTCACGTGTCCAGAATGCACTCGAATAGGCCATTGCCGGGTCTAGGATCAGCGCGTAGAAGTCGTTCGAGAGGTCGTAGTGGTGGGAGATGGCCGCGCGGTCCCGGTCCCGGGTGTGCTTGACGCCCGAGAGCCTGGACTCCGAAGCAGGGCGAGCCGGCTTCGGTCCGAGGGCACCCATGCGTAGCGCCACGCGCGCACCGTGGGCGATCCGTCGCGGGCCGAGCCGCAGCCGCCCCGCCTCGGGGTCGCGGTCGCGCGCCTCGCGGACGGTGCGCCACATCAGCCGCAGCGCGTCGGTCAGGTCGCCCTCCACGTCGAGGTCGCCGCGCACGTACGCGCGCGCCACCCCCAGCTCGCCGGGCTGCCACACCACGTGGCGCAATGCCCTGCGGTTGCGCACCAGCACGACGGGGGTGCCCGGTGCGGCCGGCGCGCCGGCCTCGCTCCCGTCCCACACCCGCAGGCGAACCGGGAGCCTGATGCCCAGCGCCTCCTCGACGAGCTCGACGACGTCGCTGGCCTTGGTCCTCTTCTTGCTCACGGCGCACAGTCAACCCGAGTCGTCCCAGCCGCGCGCCACGGCCCCGCGGTGCGACGCCCCCGGAGCGGCCTCGTGACCCGCCGCTCCTGGGACCTCGTGCTGCAGGGCGTCCTGCTCACCGTCTCGGCCGTCACCCTCGTCCTCGTGGCGGTCGGCGTGGCCACCGAGGGCCTGTCGATCTCGTGGTGGTGGGTGCTCGCGGTCGGCCTGGTCGTCGCGATGAGCGCCACCCCGCTGTACCTCGACCGCTACGACTCCTGGCTCGTGATCGGCCTCGAGGCCGTGGTGCTGGTCTTCGCCTCCCTCGCCCTCGAGCCCTACCAGGCGCTGCTGGTCTGGTGCGTGGGCGTGCTCGCGTCCCAGCTGGTGCCGTGGCGCGGCCGCTACAAGGTGTTCAACGGATCGGTCACCATCACGTCCGGGGCCGTGGCGGTGCTGCTCGTCGACGCGCTGCGCGGTCCCGACCCCGACAGCCTGATGCGCACCGTGCCGGCCGTCGTCGTCGGCTTCGCCGCCTACTACGCGGTCGACGTGATCGCCTCGATCCTGTCCATCGACCTCGAGAGCTCCGGCACGACGCCGGCGGTCGGCCACGGGCGGCTCCGCGAGTGCGCGATGCTCTTCCTGGTCTTCATGGGCGTCAACTCGGTGGGCGTGCTCGCCTCCGTCGTCGAGCGCCGGGCCGGCTCGGGCTACCTCGTGCTCTTCGCCGCGCCGCTGGTCATCATCGTGCTCGCGGTCCGGTCGCTGACGCGCGAGCGCGAGACCGCGCGCCGGCTGAGCGTCCTGTTCGACATCGCCCGTGCCGTGCACTCCGCCCGCACGCAGGAGCAGGTCGTCACCGAGATCGCCCGCGGCGTCGCGACCTTCGGCAAGAACGGCATCGCCGGGCTGCGGGCCGAGCCGCCCACCCAGAACGAGGTCGGCCGGCCGCTGATCTGCGACGAGCGGGTGATGTGGCTCGTCCTGGAGGAGAACCGCGGGCCCAAGGCCAGCACGCTCACCAACACCGAGGCGCTGAGCAACATCGTCCAGCAGGGCGAGGAGGCGCTGAGCCGGGTGCGGATGACCCGCGAGCTCACGTTCAACGCGCAGCACGACGCCCTCACTTCCCTGACGAACCGCTCGGTGTTCCTGCGGGAGGTCGAGCACGCGCTCGTGCGCGTCGGTCGTCGTCCCGGACGGTGCGCGGTGCTGTTCTGCGACCTCGACGGCTTCAAGAAGATCAACGACCAGTTCGGGCACGAGGCCGGCGACGCCGTGCTCGTCGAGATCGCCCGCCGCCTGCGCACCACCCTGCCGCCCGAGATGGTCGTCGCCCGGCTGGGCGGCGACGAGTTCGCGGCGCTCGTCGACGGGTCGTCCGAGTCCGGGGCCGAGAAGATCGCCCAGACCGTCCGCGCGGCCGTGGCGCTCCCGATCGACTTCGACGGCACCGACGTGCTGATCAGCGTCTCGGTGGGGGTGGCGTACTCCAACGGCACGCACACGGCCGACCAGCTGGTCCGCAACGCCGACATCGCGATGTACGACGCCAAGCGCAGCGGTCGCGACCGGCTGGTGGAGTACCACCCCCTGATGGGCACCGCGCGGGTCCGCGCGCTCGAGATGGTCGACCACCTGCGACGAGCGATCGACACCCGCGACCTCTCGGTGGTCTACCAGCCGGTGATCAGCGCCGCGGACGGCCGCCTGACCGGCGTCGAGGCCCTGACGCGCTGGAAGCTCGAGGGCGAGACGATCCCGCCCGACGTGTTCATCCCGATCGCCGAGGAGTCCAACCTCATCCAGCCGCTGGGCGACCTGATCCTCGACCTCGTCGCGCAGGACCTCCCGGTGCTCGACCGCGGGCTCGCCCCCGACGTGTCGATCGCGGTCAACATCTCGGCGCTGCAGCTGAGCACCGACTCGTTCGTGGAGTCGGTCTTCGCGATGCAGCACCGGCTCGCGTCCCACCCGCTGGTGCTCGAGATCACCGAGACCGAGGCCATGAGCGACGAGGTCATCGCGTCGGCGGTGATGGAGGAGATGATCGACCACGGCGTCGCCTTCCACGTCGACGACTTCGGCGTGGGGTTCTCCTCGCTGGGCTACCTGATGAAGCTCCCGGTCCAGGGCTTCAAGCTCGACCGGCTCTTCTCCGGCTCGATCGACCGCGACGAGCGCAACGCCGAGCTGCTGGCGTCGGTGATCGCGATGGGCGAGGCGCTCGGCCTCGAGATCGTCGTCGAGGGCATCGAGCGCGAGACGCAGATCGACGTCATCCGCTCGCGGGTCGACGGCTCGGCGTTCGAGCGGCTGCGCTGGCAGGGCTACCTCCTCGGCAAGCCCATGACCGCCGCCGACCTGGGCGACTGGTCGGCGCGCACGCAGCAGTCCTCCCCGAGCCTCGGCCGCGGCTGAGCGGTGGTCGGGCTCCGGCGGGCGGACGCCCGCCGACGGACCTAGGGTCGGCACTGCCCCAGGACCCATCACCAACGGAGGAACTATGCCCTCGCGTCATGCATCGACCACGTGGACCGGCGACATCGAGTCCGGCTCCGGCCACGTCACCCTCGACGACTCCAAGGCCGGCGAGTTCACCATCTCGTACCCGACGCGCGCCGACGACGCCGCGTCGCAGCAGACCAACCCCGAGGAGCTCATCGCGGCGGCCCACTCCGGCTGCTTCGCGATGAACCTGTCGGGCCACCTGGCCCAGGCCGGCTTCACGGCCGACGAGCTCGCGGTGACCTCCAAGGTCACGCTCAAGCAGGTCGACGGCGGCCTGTCGATCACCGACATCGCCCTCACGCTCCAGGCGCGGATCCCCGGCATCGAGGACGCGCGGTTCCAGGAGATCGCCGCCGAGGCCGAGCGCACCTGCCCGGTCAGCAAGGTGCTGGCGGCCGCCGACATCACGCTGTCGGCCACGCTTGCCTGAGCCGTCGTCATGATCCGGAGCGGGGCACGTCACGTGTGAGGTGCCCCGCTCCGGCCTGTTCTGGCGGGCTGGTGCCTGGGACCACCTGGCATGCTGAGAGGCATGCACGTGGGGGGACGACGATGAGGGGTGTCGCGGGCTGGGGGCGCACGATCGGCCTGCAGGCGCTCGGCTGGCTGCTCCTCGTGCTGGGCGTCGCGGCCCTGGTGCTCCCCGGGCCCGGGCTGCTGATGATGTTCGCCGGCATGGTGGTGCTGGCACAGGAGAACGAGTGGGCCGAGCGTCGCCTCGAGCCCCTCAAGCGTCGGGCGTTCGAGGCCGCGGCCGAGGGCGTCAAGACCTGGCCGCGGATCGTCGCGAGCTGCCTGAGCGCCGTCGCGGTCGCCGCCGTGGGCGTGTACTGGATCGTGCAGCCCCCGCCCCCGGCGTGGTGGCCCGTGCGCGACTCGTGGTGGCTGGTCGGGGGCGTCGGCGCGGGGATCTCGATGATCCTCTCGAGCGTGCTCGCCTTCGCGCTGATCGGGTACAGCTACCGCACCTTTCGCGGTGCCGCGGTGTCCGACGTCGTCGACGAGCGCGAGGTCGCCCGGGAGGCGGCATCACCGGACCGTTCGTAGGTTGGTGGCCATGACCTTCAAGGACGCGCTCCCCGACCAGACCGGCCGGACGGTCGTCGTCACCGGCGCCAGCTCGGGCATCGGTGCCGTCACCGCCCGCGAGCTCGCGCGGGCCGGGGCGCGCGTGGTGCTGGCCGTCCGCGACCTCGCCAAGGGCGAGCGCGTCGCGCGGACCATCCCCGGCGCCGTCGAGACCCGTCGCCTCGACCTCGCCGATCTGGGGTCGGTCGCGATGTTCGCCGACGCCCTCGACGGCCCGATCGACGTGCTCGTCAACAACGCCGGGGTGATGGCGGTCCCCAGGAGCCGGACCACCGACGGCTTCGAGACCCAGATCGGCACCAACCACCTCGGTCACCTCGCGCTGACCAACCGGCTGCTGCCGCAGGTCACCGACCGCGTCGTCACGGTGTCCTCCGGCGCCCACCGGTTGGGCTCGATCGACCTCGACGACCTGAGCTGGGAGCGCCGGGCCTACTCGCCCTGGAAGGCGTACGGGCAGTCCAAGCTCGCCAACCTGCTCTTCACCCTCGAGCTGGAGAACCGTCTGCGGGCGTCCGGGTCGGCGGTGCGGGCGTTCGCCGCGCACCCCGGCTACGCGGCCACCAACCTGCAGTCGCAGACGGGCAACCGCCTGCAGCACGCCGCGCTGGCCCTCGCCAACAAGGTGGTGGCGGTGAGCGACGAGGACGGCGCCCGCCCCACCCTCTTCGCCGCGGTGCGGGACCTCCCGGGTGCGAGCTACGTGGGCCCCGACGGCGTGGCCCAGACCGGCCCGCCGACGCTGGTCGGACGCTCGTCGGCGGCCAGCGACCCCGACGTCGCGACCGCGCTGTGGACGCTGTCCGAGGAGCTCACCGGCACGTCCTACCCGCTCTGAGCGGCGTGGATCAGACGGCCGCGGGCTCCAGCACGAACAGCGGGATGACGCGGTCGGTCCTGGTCGCGTAGTCGGCGTAGGCGGGCCACGCCTCGACCGCGCGCTCCCACCAGGCGGCGCGCTCGTCGCCGTCGACCTCGCGGGCCGTCATGTCCTGGCGCACCGGGCCGTCCTGCAGCTCGACGTGGGGCTCGGCGACGATGTTGTGGTACCAGACCGGGTGGGTGTCGGCGCCGCCCTTGGACGCCACCACGGCGTAGGCGCCGTCGTGCTCGACGCGCATCAGCGGCGTCTTGCGGACCTTGCCTGACCGGGCGCCGAGGGTGGTCAGGACGATGACGGGCTTGCCCTGCATCGTGGTGCCCTCGGTGCCGCCGGACGACTCGTACAGCTCGACCTGGTCGCGGACCCACTCGCTCGGGCTCGGCTCGTATTCTCCGGTGAGAGGCATGGAGCCAATCAACCCCTCTCGCGGCGAGATCGCAAGGCCTCGCAGCCCACGCACCGGGTGGCGCCCGGACGGGCCTCGAGGCGCTCGATGCCGATCGGCTCCCCGCAGGTCTCGCAGCGTCCGTAGCTGCCGTCGCGCACGCGGTCCCTCGCCTCCTCGAGGCGGGCGATCTCGGCCCGGGTGGACGCGACGAGGGCGTCCACCTGGGCCCGCTCGAACGCGATCGTCGCGCCCTCGGGGTCGTGCTCGTCGTCGGCGTTGGAGTCGCGGGACGCCGCGACCACGGCCTCGTGCTCGCGCAGCAGGTCCTCGAGCCGCTGCCGGGCCGCCGTCAGCCGGCGGTCGACGGGGTGGGTGGTCACCGCCGCAGCTTGAGGGTGAGGACGCGCATCGCCGCGGCGTCGACCCGGGCCCGGAACCGGGGGTCGGTCCGGGCCCTGCGGAGCAGCGCGGCGTGCATCGTGCCCGCCTGCGCGGGGTCGACCGCGAGGACGAGGTCGCCGCCGGCCGCGACGAACCGGGTGGCCCGCTCGCCGACGCCGAGGTGCGCGACGGCGCGGGCGTTCGAGAGGTCGTCGGACATGACGACGCCGCCGAACCCGAGGTCGCCGCGCAGCACCGAGCCGATCATCGTGGGCGAGAAGGCGGCCGCGTGCCGGGGGTCGATCCGGGTGTAGGTGGCCGACGACATCATCACCACGGGCGCGCCGGCCTCGATCGCGGTCCGGAACGGTCGCAGGTACGGGTCGCGTCGCGTGGTCCGCCGGTCGACGACGCGACGGGTGGTGTCGGTGTTGGCGGTGACGCGCCCGAGGCCGGGGAAGTGCTTGACCACCGGGGCGACGCCCGCCTGCCGCATGCCGCGCGCGAACGCGGTGCCCCGGGTGGCCACCCGCGTCGTCGAGCCGCCGTAGCTGCGGTGGAGCGCGCCGATCGGCGGGTTCCGGCTCGCGAACCCGGGTGGCACGGTGTCGAGCACCGGGGCGAGGTTCATCGTCACGCCCGCCCGGCGCAGCTGGCGGCCCCAGCGACGGGCGTCGGTCCGCAGCGCCGCCGAGGACCGTGCACCCTGCCGGGTCGCCGTCGGGATGGCGGAGAAGCCGCGGCCCTTCAGCACCTGGACGGTGCCGCCCTCCTGGTCGGTCGCGACCAGCAGCGGCACGCCCCGGGTGGCCGCCCGGGTGGCCCTGGCCTGCAGGCGGGCCGAGACCGCGGCCGTGGCGGCGGCCCCGCGGGAGCTCCGCCCGGTGAGCATGACGTTGCCGACGTGGTGGTGCGTGACCGCCCGCAGGGCGCGCGGGTCGGCGCGCGAGGCGGTCGACCCCGTCATCAGCACCTGGCCCACGCGCTGCGAGAGACTCATCGAGGCCAGGACGCGGCGGGCGTCGTCCACCCCCGCCGCGTGCGAGGTGTGGGCCGCCGTCGAGCGGGCGGACCCGTCGGCCGGCTCGGTGTCGGGTGCGGCGCAGGCCGCGAGCAGCAGGCTGCCGACGATCCCGGCGGCGGCGACGCGGAGGGTGTGGGTCCGAGGCACGGCCCGAGCCTACGACGACGCGTCCGTGCACCCCGCAGACGCACCGGACCCACCCGTCGGGCGACGGATGGGTCCGGTGCGTGCGGTGCGGTGGGGTCAGCGCTTGAGCTGCGCGCGGTTGCAGACACCCCCGAGGTCGCGGGTCTTGCCGCGGTCGACGACGACGTCACGGGTGTTGACGACCTTGCCGTTGGAGTCCTTGACGCAGGTGAGCGTCCACGACTCCTTGATGCCCGAGTACGACGGCGGGTCGGGGGAGCGGAAGGTGACCTCGCCCTCCCAGTCCGTGGCCGCCGCGCCTCCGGCGTAGTTGGTCACCCGCACGGTGTACTCGCCGGGCTTGGGGTCGACGAGCACGGCGACCTCGGGGTCGTCGAGGGTCGCGGCCGAGGCGACGGCGGTGCCGTCGGGGCCGATGATCTCCACGTCCCAGTCGACGGCCTCGTCGCCGGACGTCCCGGGCCAGCCGACGGTGACCGTCGCGGTGCCGTTGTCGGCCTCGGGCGGCGCCTCGATGGTGAAGGTGGACTGCTCGGTGCCGTTGACGGCCGGGATGCCGGCCGGGTTGGTGAGGGTGGTGGGCTCCTGCGGCGGGCCGAGGGGCTCACGTCCGTAGCGACCGACGACGAGCGGGCGGGTGGACGGGTTGACCGACCACCGGAAGTCGCCACCGGTGGAGGCGTAGCTGCTGGTCAGCGTGTCCTCGTAGTACAGCGGGGGCGCCTCGGACCCGTCGGGACGCAGGACCGGCGAGGTCTGCGTGACGAAGCTCTTGCGGATCTTGAGCGTGTGGCCCTTGGGTGCCTGGCCGGTGAGCGTCGAGTGCAGCTTCTTGTCCAGGGTCGCGAGCGACATCTGGTAGTACGCCTCGCGGTTGCCGCCCTTGCCCGCCCCGGTGGACGGCTTGAGCCCGAGGTACTCGGCGACGACGCCGTCCTCGTACTGGGGGTGGAACTCGGTCGCCCCGATCTCGAAGGTGAAGCCGAAGCCGCCGGTGTTCCAGTAGCTCCAGTCCTCGGTCGAGCCCGAGGTGTCGTAGAGCTGGTAGGAGGCCTGGTTGGTGTAGCCGTTGGCGCCGACGAGCTTCTCGCCGAGCGCGGCGTAGACGGGCTCGTCGGGGGACTGGCCCGTGGAGAGAAGGCTCGGCGGGCGCAGGACCAGGTTGGAGTAGGTGTGGTTGGAGATCAGCGTGACCACCTGGCGCTGGGAGATCAGCGTCCGGATGTTGTCGACCTCGGGCTCACCGCCGGGGGCGTCGCCGCGGTAGGTGTCGCTCGACCAGGTCGCCGAGGCGCCGGGACCGCCCCAGAAGCCGGGGTAGTTGCGGTTCAGGTCGGTGCCGCGCAGCCGTCCGGCCGGGTTGTCCGCGCACGTGCCGGTCGTGAACTGGGCCGGGGTGGTCGTCGAGATCGAGCAGTTCTTGCGCTTCATCTCGTAGTCGAAGGTGGAGAAGTCGCCGATCGGGGTGGCCGAGCGGGAGATGTCGAACCCGTCGGGGTTGACGACCGGGACGACGATGGTGCGGGACTGCTCGACGATGCGCTTGGCCCGCTTGTCGCCCGAGCGGCTCTCGTAGTTCTGCAGCAGGTCGTAGGCGTACTCCATGACGTGCTCGCCGGTGGGCCACTCGCGGGCGTGGTGCAGGCCCATCTGCAGGAAGACGGGCTTGCCGTCGCGGACGTTCTTGGCGTTCGTGGTGATCTCGATGCCGCGGACGGCCTTGCCGTCGACCGACTTGTTCTTCAGCGTGATCGGCTTGACCAGGTCGGGGTAGGTGCGGGCGAGCTTGGTCAGCTCCCGGTTGTAGTCCGCGAGCGTGCGGTAGGACGTGCGGCCGCTGGGCAGCGGCGAGCGCACGGTGGTCGCGGCGTACTGCCGGTCGGCCTTGGCGTTCTTGCGCTCCGTGGCCGCGAGGTCGGCGTCCTCGACCGTGAAGTCGAAGCCGGCGTCGCGCAGCACCTCGGCGTCCGCCGGTCCGTGGAGCACGGCCTGCAGGCCCTGCGGCGTCACCTTGGACGTGGTGTCGATGCCCAGAGCGGCGACCTTCGAGCGCGCCTTCTGGGTCTTGGCGTCGACGACGACGAGGCTCGACGTGCCCGAGCGCAGGCGAGCCCCCTCGGGGTCGGAGGTGGTGTCGTCCTCGGCCGAGGCGCCGGGGGCGACGAGTAGACCGCCGGTGAGCGCGGCGGCGGCGAGCGTGAGCACCGCGAGAGGAGATCGTCCTCGTCGCAGGGGTGTGGGTGGTCGCATCGGGATCCCTTCACGCCACCCGCTCGGCGGGGTGGCACCTGTGCGCCTGTCCTTCCCCGCCGGGGTCGGTCCGAAACCTCCGGGGTCAGGACTGCGCTCAGCCCTTCGCCCTCCTCGCGGCCGCCTTCTGCTCCTTCTTGAACTCGCGGACCTGTCCGAGGGTGGCCGCGTCGACGACGTCCGCGATGGACCGGCGGGCGTCGGGATCGCCGTAGGGCCCCGCCGCCTCGCGCCAGCCGTCGGGCGTGACGCCCCGCTGCTTGCCGAGCAGGGCGAGGAAGATCCGGGCCTTCTGGTCACCGAAGCCGGGCAGGGCCTTGAGCCGCCGGAGCACCTCTCGGCCGTCGGGGTCGTCGTGGGTCCACAGATGCGCGACCCGCCCGTCGTGGTGCTCGACGAGGTGCGCGCACAGCGCCTGGATGCGCGTGGCCATGGACCCGGGGTAGCGGTGCACCGCGGGCGTGGTGGCGCACAGCGCGGCGAACTCCTGGGGGTCGTGCTCGGCGATCAGCGCGACGTCGAACGTACCGAGGCGGTCCGCGAGCTTGCGGGGGCCGACGAACGCGGTCTCCATCGGCACCTGCTGGTCCAGCAGCATGCCGACCAGCAGGGCCAGGTCGTCGTCGGACAGCAGGGCGTCGGCGTCGGCGTCGCCGGTCAGGTGGAGGGCGGGAGGCATGGGTCGATCATCGCGCGAGCGCCGTGACTCTCACCACCTCCGATCGGCGTGCCCGCGGCCGGTACGGCCCCTACGGTCGGAGGCGGACCAGACGACGACCCCGAGGAGCGACCCCTTCATGACCCTGACCATCCCCGCGCTCGCCGCCCCCGCCGCGAGCCAGACGTTCGAGCTGACCACCATCGAGCGGCGCGAGGTCGGATCCCGGGACGTGCTGATCGACGTCGCCTACTGCGGCATCTGCCACTCCGACATCCACCAGGCCCGCGACGAGTGGGCCGAGGGCATCTTCCCGATGGTGCCGGGCCACGAGATCGCCGGCGTCGTGTCGGCCGTCGGTGACGAGGTCACCAAGTTCTCCGTCGGCGACCACGCCGGTGTCGGCTGCTTCGTCGACTCCTGCCGCGCGTGCGAGAACTGCCTGGCCGGCGAGGAGCAGTACTGCCTCGAGGGTGAGGTCGCGACCTACAACGGCCGCGACTACGAGGGCGGCGAGACCTACGGCGGCTACAGCAAGCAGACCGTCGTGCACGAGGACTACACCTTGAAGATCCCGGAGGGCATCGCGCTCGACGAGGCCGCGCCGCTGCTGTGCGCCGGCATCACCGTGTTCTCCCCGCTGCACCACTGGGGCGCCGGCCCGGGGAAGAAGGTCGCGATCGTCGGCATGGGCGGTCTCGGCCACATGGGCGTGAAGATCGCGGCCGCCATGGGGGCCGAGGTCACGGTGCTCAGCCAGTCGCTGAAGAAGCAGGAGGACGGCCTGCGACTCGGCGCCGACCACTACTTCGCCACCGAGGACCGCCAGACGTTCAGGGACCTGCGGGGCACGTTCGACCTGATCGTGAACACGGTGGCGGCGACGCTCCCGGTCGACAAGTACCTGTCGCTGCTGCGCCTGAACGGCACGATGGTCAACGTGGGCATCCCGGCGGACGCGGACAGCTACCACGCCTTCTCGCTCGCCGGCATGCGTCGCAGCCTGGCCGGCTCCAAGATCGGCGGCATCCGCGAGACCCAGGAGATGCTGGACTTCTGCGCCCAGCACGGCATCGGCGCCGAGGTCGAGGTGCTGCAGCCCGAGCCCCAGGTGGTCGACGAGGCCTACGAGCGCGTCATCGCCAGCGACGTGCGGTACCGCTTCGTCCTCGACATGGCGGCGCTGCCGGACGCCTGACCGGCACCCGCACCGCCCCGTCGGACCTGCACGGTCCGGCGGGGCGGTGTCGCGTCACGGGCCGCCGTCAGGGCGCCAGCGTCTGGCCGAGCGACAGCTCGGTGCCGAACGGGTCGGCGACCGTGGCGAGCCGGCCGTAGGGCATGTCGTGCGCGGGGACGACGACGCTGCCGCCGGCGGCGAGGACCCGCTCGACGGACTCGTCGGCCGACGTCACCTGGAACAGGACGTCCCACCCGGGCCGCCGCACGTCGGGGTCGGCGATGATGCCGCCCACCTCGTGCCCGTCCGGCCGGCGCAGGAAGGTGAAGTCGCCGCCCGGGAGGTACTCGTTCGCGTCGAGGGTGAAGTCGAAGACCGCGGCGTAGAACGCTCGCGCCGCCGTGGCGTCGGGGACGACGAGGTCGTTGCGCAGCAGCGCGCCCGGCTCGTTGACCGCGCCGCAGCCGATGTGCTCGCGCCCCTGCCACAGGGCGAACGGCGACCCGTCGGGATCGCGCAGGGCGGCCATCCGGCCGAGGTCGCCGAGGTCGTCCGGCCCGAAGTCGACCGTGCCCCCGGCCTCGACGGCACGCGCGACCGTGGCGTCGCAGTCGTCGGTGGCGAGGTACACGTTCCACCAGGTGACCGCGGACGGCTCCTGCTGCGGCGACAGCGCGCCCACGCGTCTGCCGTCGGGCAGCAGGCACGTCGTGTAGTAGCCCTGCTCGGCCGGTGCCGTCTCGAAGCGCCAGCCGAAGAGCGCCTCGTAGAAGGCCTTGGCGGCGTCGAGGTCGGGCACGCCGAGATCGATCCAGGTGGGGGTCCCGAGAGGTTGGTTGGTGGTCACCGTGCTCATGTCCGCTCCCTGCGTCCGTGTGTCTCGTGCCACCGAACCTAGGGCCCACCACCGACAGGACGCGTCGACCACCCGGACGAGAGGTCCACGTCGGTGGGGTCAGGAGGGGGCGCCGCCGAAGACCCGGGTCAGCGCGGCGGGCGGGACGGGACGGCCGAACAGCCAGCCCTGGGCGAAGGTGCAGCCGAGGTCGCGGACGGCCTCGAAGGTGGCCTCGTCCTCGACCCCCTCGGCGACGACGTCGAGGCCCATCTCGGTGCCGAGGCGGATGATCGCCGCGACGATGGCGCGGCTCGTGCGGTCGGTGAGGAGGTCGGCGACGAACGACCGGTCGACCTTGAGGAAGCCCACCGGCAGGTGCTTGACGTTGCTGAGGCTCGAGTGCCCGGTGCCGAAGTCGTCGAGACCGATCGGCACCCCCAGGTCGGCCAGGGCCGTGAGCTGGCGCAGGGTGGTCGGCCCCGCGTCGATCAGGGTGCGCTCGGTCAGCTCGACGGCGAGCGCCGACGGCTCCAGCCCGTGGGCGGCCAGCGACCTCGCGACGTGCCCGGCCACGTCGCGCTGCACCAGCTGCTGCCCCGAGACGTTGACGGCGACGGAGGGCACCGGGGTGCCGGCGGCGCGGAGCTCGGCCAGGATCCGGCAGGTCTCGCCGATCACCCAGGTGTCGATGGGCACCACGAGGCCGGACGCCTCGGCGACGGCCAGGAACTCGGCGGGCCCCAGCAGCCCGCGCTCGGGGTGCTCCCAGCGCAGCAGCGCCTCGCAGGCCACGGGCGCGCGGGTGGCGGCGTCCACGACGGGCTGCAGGTACACGCGCAGCTCGCCGGCGTCGATCGCCCGCTGGAGCTCGCGCTCGGTGCCCGCCCGGTGCTGCGCGGCGGCGCGCATCTCGGGCCGGTAGACGCGGTGGCAGCTGCGCCCGTCGTCCTTGGCGGCGTACATCGCGAGGTCGGCGCGGCGCAGGAGCTCGCGCTCGTCCTCCTCGCCGGTGCCGACGGCGATGCCGACGCTGGCGCCGACGTGCAGCACCTCGCCGGCGAGGACGACCGGCCGCCCGAGCTCGGCGATGATCTGGTCGGCGACCCGCTCGGCGCACGACTCGACGTCGCTCTCGCGGGCGCCGGCGTCGTCGAGGACCACGAGGAACTCGTCCCCGCCCAGCCGTGCGGGGGTGTGCGAGATGCCGGGCACCGCGGCGAGCCGCTGCGCCAGCACCCGCAGCAGCTGGTCGCCGACGTCGTGCCCGAGCGTGTCGTTGACGAGCTTGAAGTGGTCGAGGTCGAGGAACATCACCGCGATCGGCTCGCCGCGACGGCGTGCCTCGCGGCGGGCCTGCTCCACCAGGGACGAGCCGAGCGTGCGGTTGCCGAGGCCCGTCAGCGCGTCGTGGTGGGCCATCACCTCCATCTGCTCGCGGATGGCGCGCTGCGCGGTGACGTCCTCGGTCTGGACGAGGAGGACGACCCCGCCCTCCTCGGCCGGTGCGGGCACCGTCGACGCCCAGGTCCGCACCCAGCGGCGCCGTCCGTCGGGGTGCCGGATCTCCCACTCGTCGACGTCGGCGCCGTCGTGGTCCACCACGAGGGCCCGCAGCGTCTCGCGTCCGCGGGTCCGCTCGGCGGGGACGACGAGGTCGGTCACGGGGCTCCCGACCAGCTCGGCCGCCGACCCGACGCCGAACTGCCGGCAGAAGGCGGCGTTGGCGGTCTGGATCGGGTAGCCGGCCTCGACGTCGACGCCGCAGGTGGCGATGCCGAGCGGGCTGTCGTCGAAGATCGCGCGCAGTCGCTCCTCCTGGCGCTGCACCTCGCGCGCGAGGTCGTGGCGCCGCGTGACGTCGATGAAGGTCGAGAACCCGAGGACGACCTCCCCGTCCTGCAGGACGACATCGGCACTGACGTCGACCCACAGGCGCGAGCCGTCGGGACGGCTGATGCTCATCACGACCTCGCGCACCGGCTCGCCGGTGGCGAACGCCTGCGAGATCGGGTGCCGCTCGGACGGCATGGGGTCGCCGTGCTCGTCGAGGACGCCCCAGGCGGGGTCGCCGGTGAGGCGACCGGAGACGGCGGCGGGCGTCACGCCGAGCATGCGCTGCGCCGCGGCGTTCACCTCCACGATGCCGCCGTCGGCGGCGTGCACGACCAGCCCGACGGCCACCGCCCGCGCCATCGCCTCGTAGCCCGCGCGCACGGTCGCCAGCTCGGGTGCCCGGGTGCCCGGGAGCCCGAGGACGCTCCCCAGGTCCCGGGGGTCGGGGGTGCTCATGACCGTGATGATCGCACCCGTCCGGGGCGTCCGTCCCGACTTGTCCCGTTCTGCCCCCGGGGGGCGAGGAGGGCGGCGTAGAGTCACCGGACATGGAAGCCGGGACGACGGGACGTCGCACCTACCTGCTCGTCGACGGCGAGAACATCGACGCCACCGTGGGGACGACGCTGCTCAACCGTCGTCCGACGGCGGAGGAGCGTCCCCGCTGGGACCGCGTCGAGCGCTACGCCGAGGAGCTGTGGGGCCAGCCCGTCACCGGCCTGTTCTTCCTCAACGCCAGCGGCGGGCACCTCCCCACCGCGTTCGTGCAGGCCCTGGTCGCCATCGGGTACCGCCCGGTGCCGCTGGCCGGGCGCACGGACCAGAAGGTCGTCGACATCGGTGTCCAGCGCACCCTGGACGCGCTGGTCGGCCACGACGCCGACGTGCTGCTCGTCAGCCACGACGGCGACTTCGCGCCGCACATGAAGGCGCTGATGGGAGAGCACCGGCGCGTCGGGCTGCTCGCGCTGCGCGAGTTCGTCAGCACGCAGTACGCGGCGATCGAGATGCCGGTGCACGACCTGGAGGACGACGTCCGCGCCTTCAACGTGCCGCTGCCCCGCGTCAAGATCATCGCGCTCGAGGAGTTCGACCCCGAGCACTTCCTGCGCTGACGCGCGACGATGGGGGCATGATCCTTCGACCCCTCGGCCGCACCGGCACCGTCGTCTCCGCCCTCACCCTCGGCACCATGACCTTCGGCGCCGAGACCGACGAGGCGGGGGCGCACGACCAGCTCGACGTGTTCGTCGAGTCCGGCGGCAACCTCGTCGACACCGCCGACGTCTACAACGCCGGCGTGTCCGAGGAGATGATCGGGCGCTGGCTGGCCGCACGGCCGGCCGAGGTGCGCGACCGCGTGGTGCTGGCGACGAAGGGCCGCTTCCCCACCGGGGGCGACGTCAACGACGTCGGCCTGTCCCGCCGCCACCTGCAGCGGGCCCTGGACGCCTCGCTCACCCGGCTCGGCGTGGACGTCGTCGATCTCTACCAGGTGCACGCGTACGACCCGATCACGCCGCTGGAGGAGACCTTCTCGACGCTCGACGACTTCGTGCGGGCCGGCAAGGTGCGGCACGTCGGGCTCTCGAACTACACCGGCTGGCAGGTGCAGAAGGTGGTGGCCCTCGCCCGTGAGCACGGCTGGGACGCCCCGGTGACCCTGCAGCCCCAGTACAACCTGCTCGTGCGGGAGCTGGAGTGGGAGGTCGTCCCGTCGTGCCTGGACGCGGGACTCGGCCTGCTCCCGTGGTCGCCGCTCGGTGGCGGGTGGCTGACCGGCAAGTACCGGCGGGACGAGGCGCCCACGGGCGCCACCCGGCTGGGGGAGGACCCCGAGCGCGGCGTCGAGGCGTACGCCGGTCGCTCGGCGCAGCAGCGCACCTGGGACGTCGTCGACGCCGTCCGCGCGGTGGCCGAGGCCCGCGGGGCGACGATGGCCCAGGTCGCGCTCGCCTGGCTGCGCGACCGGCCGTCCGTCACGTCGGTGATCCTGGGCGCCCGCACCACCGCGCAGCTGGTCGACAACCTCGGCTCGGCCGACCTGGTGCTCGACCCGGCCGAGGTCGACGCGCTCGACGCGGCCAGCGACCCCGGTGCCGCGGACTACCCCTACGGCGGTCCCGGCCAGGAGCAGCGCGCCCGCACGGTCTGAGGCTCCGCGTCGGTTCCGGGTTGCCTCAAGGCGGACGGTCCGGACCGGGGGCGGCCCTAGCCTGGTCGCTCGGAGGAATCCGAGCCCTGGACCCCGGCTCACGCCCCGAGCACCTTGGACGCACCATGTCGCTGCCGCACCACCGTCCCGTCCACCTCAGCGCCGTCCCGACCGTGCCCCCGGTGCGGTTGGAGGTCGAGCCGCCGTCGGCGTCGATGACCGACGTCGCCCGGGTCCTCCATCTCGACCTCTCCCACGCGCACCGGGCGATGGAGCTGTGGTCCGACGTCCTGGGGGTTCCGGTCGAGCAGCTCTCGCGCCTGGTCGTCGACCGCGCCCTCGCCGGCGCCGACCCGGGTCCGCCGGCCTGGGTGCTCGGCCGGACCCGCCGCCCGGTCGTCCGGGGGCCCGGTGGGTGAACAGTCGATGACTGATCCCGGACTTACTTGAAAGTGTGATCACTTTCTGACTAGGTTCTGAACAAGTTCGACCGGCGGGGACCGATCGGCGCACGGGGCTAGCGAGAAGGAGACCGACATGGCGAACCTGTCACGACTGCCGATGCCGATCCACGAGACCTACGACTGGCAGTTCGACGGCGCGTGCAACGACGCCGACCCGGCCACCTTCTTCTCGCCCGAGTTCGAGCGCGGCCCGCGTCGCACCGCCCGTGAGAACGCCGCCAAGGCGTTCTGTGCCCGGTGCCCGGTGGTGCAGGAGTGCCTGCGCCACGCGATGTCCGTCCGCGAGCCGTTCGGCGTGTGGGGCGGCCTGACCGCGCACGAGCGCGAGGTGCGTCAGCGCAGCGAGGTCGCCGCGGCGGTCTGACCCGCCGCCCGGCCGGGTCAGTCCTGGTCGGGCTCAGTCCTGGTCGAGGACGTCGTCGACCTCGAGACGCATCTGCGCCATCGAGCGCCGGATGCCGGTGGCCCGCTGGAAGTGGTTCACGATGTGCCCGGCGACCACGACCTCGTCGGCATGGGTCCGGGCGGCCCCCTCGCGCAGGAGCGACGTCGCGGTGTCCTCGTCGACCTGCAGGATCCCCATCAGGAGTCCGCGGGCCTGGGCGACCAGCCCCGCGCGACGACGCGCCGGCTCGTCCGCGTCGTGGAAGTCGGCCGTGACGGCGGCGAACAGCTGGTCCAGCTCGCTGCGTCGCGCCGGAGGCGTGAGGTCGATCAGGTACCCGACCATGATCGGGGCACGACCGGGGTCGCCGTCGATCACCTGGCCGACGCCGAGCACCGACAGGGTCCGGCCGGCGCGCGTGATGATCCGGTAGAAGTGGTGGTACGAGCGTCCCGACGTGGCGGCGTCCATCACGGCCGCCATCGCGGCGTGGTCGTCGGGGTGCTGGAAAGCGGTGAGCGTCTGCGTGGTCATCACCTCGTCGGCGTCGACGCCCAGCATCCGGCGGATGTCGTCGGACAGCGTCCACCGGTCGGTGTCGATCTCGTAGCGGTAGCCACCGACGGGCACGTCGCGCCCGTGGGTGACCGCCCGCATGTAGTGCTCGGCGTCGCCGCGCATGGGACCTCCAGTCGTGCCCGCACCGATGGCCCTGATTCTACGCGCTCGCAGGCCTCGGGGCGCCTCGGCTCGAGAAGAGCCGGCGGCCCCCGATGAGTCCGACCGCCGGACCGGGTCTGTACCGGCACGAGCACCGGCCGTCCACGGCCGGGCGTGCGGGAACGGAGCGGGGACCGATGGACCACCTGGCGATCGAGACCGACGGGCTGGTGAAGCTCTTCGGGCGCAACCGCGCCGTCGACGGCGTCGACCTGGCGATCGCGTCCGGGGGCGTGCACAGCGTGCTCGGGCCGAACGGGGCGGGCAAGACGACCGTCATCCGGATGCTCGCGACGCTGCTGGTGCCCGACGGCGGGACGGCACGCGTGCTCGGGCACGACGTGGTGGACGAGGCCGCCGAGGTGCGGTCGCGCGTGGCGCTGACCGGTCAGTTCGCGTCGCTCGACGAGGACCTCACGGGTGCGGAGAACCTCGTGCTGCTCGCGCGGCTGTACGGCTACTCCCGGCGCGCTGCGCGCGAGCGCGCGTCCGAGCTGCTGTCGGCGTTCGACCTCGACGACGCCGCGGCCAAGCAGGTCAAGGCCTACTCCGGCGGCATGCGACGGCGCATCGACATCGCCGGGAGCATCGTGGTGCGACCGGACCTGATGTTCCTCGACGAGCCCACCACGGGCCTGGACCCCCGCAGCCGCAACCAGGTCTGGGAGATCGTCCGGGCGCTGGTCGGCGCGGGCACGACCATCCTGCTGACCACGCAGTACCTCGAGGAGGCCGACCAGCTCGCCGACCGGATCTCGGTGATCGACCACGGCCGGGTGATCGCCGAGGGCACCAGCGGGCAGCTGAAGGCCTCGGTCGGCGCCGGGTCGGTCAAGGTGAGGGTGGCCGACCCGTCGGACCGTGACGAGGTGGCCCGGCTGCTCGCCGAGTCGCTGGACGCCAGCCCGGTGCTCGAGTCCGACGCGTCCGCGATGACGATCCGCGTGGACGACCCGTCGGCGGTCGCCGGCGCGCTGCACCGCGTCGGCGAGCACGGGCTGGTCGTCAGCGAGTACGCGCTCGGGCAGCCCAGCCTGGACGAGGTGTTCCTCGCGCTCACCGGCAAGCCCCCCGCCGACCGCACCGACCCGACCGACCGCGCCGACCAGGAGGTCCCGGCATGAGCACCGACCAGCAGACCGTGCCCGACCGCACGCCCCCGTCGCTCGACGCCCGCGTGGTGGCGGCCCTCGGCTCGGCCCAGCGCCCGCCGCGGGCGAGCGCGCTCGTCTCGTCGCTCACGTTCGGGTGGCGGGCGCTGCTCAAGATCAAGCACGTCCCCGAGCAGCTGTTCGACGTGACGATGTTCCCGATCATGTTCACGCTGATGTTCACCTTCGTGTTCGGCGGCGCGGTGTCGGGGTCGCCGGGGGAGTACCTGCAGTACGCGCTGCCGGGGATCCTGGTGCAGACGGTCGTGTTCATCACGATGTACACCGCCATGACCATCAACACCGACATCGAGAAGGGCGTCTTCGACCGCATCCGGTCGCTGCCGGTCTGGCGGCCGTCGCTGCTCGTCGGGGCCCTGCTGGGCGACACGCTGCGCTACCTGATGGCCTCGTCGATCGTGCTGCTCGTCGGCACCGCGATCGGGTACCGGGCACCGGGCGGGCTCGGCGGCGTCGTCCTGGCCGTCGCGCTGCTGCTGGTGTTCTGCTTCTCGCTCAGCTGGCTGTGGCTCATCCTCGGCCTCAAGCTCCGCACCCCGAACGCGGTGATGGGGGTGGCGATGATGGTGCTGTTCCCGCTCACCTTCGTCAGCTCGGTGTTCGCCCCGCCCGAGACGATGCCCGGCTGGCTCCAGGCCTTCGTGGACGTGAACCCCGTGACGCTCCTCGTCGAGGCGGCCCGCGGGCTGATGAACGGCGACTCGCGGCCCGGCGACGTCCTCGTCGTCGTGGTGCTCGCGGTCGTCGTCACCGGGGTGTTCGCACCGATCGCGATGCGGATCTACAACCGCAAGTCCTGACCCGGTGGTGGGGACGGCCCACCGTCGGGGACGGGCCTTCGGCTACTCGCTGGTAGTCGGCGCCGGGCGTGCGGGCATGATGGACTCGTCGAACGTCCACGAGGAGGCCCGGTGCGGATCGCGTTGCTGTCGTACCGGAGCAAGGCCCACTGCGGCGGCCAGGGCGTCTACGTCCGGCACCTCAGCCGTGGGCTGGTGGAGCTCGGCCACGACGTCGAGGTGTTCTCCGGGCAGCCCTACCCCGAGGACCTCGATCCCCGCGTGCGGCTGACGGAGGTCCCGAGCCTCGACCTGTTCCGCGAGCCCGACCCGTTCCGTCGACCGCACCTGCGCGAGCTCACCGGCCCCGTCGACGTGCTCGAGTACGCGCTGACGCTGACCGGCGCCTTCGCCGAGCCGCTGACGTTCAGCCTGCGCGCCGCGCGGGTCCTGCGGCACCGGGCGCGGGAGTTCGACGTCGTGCACGACAACCAGAGCCTCGGCTACGGCCTGCTCGCCCTGCTGCGCCGCGGCGTCCCGCTCGCCGTGACCGTGCACCACCCGATCAGCCGCGACCGGGCCGTCGACCTCGCGGCCGCCTCGTGGAGGCGCCGGCTGTCGCTGCGGCGCTGGTACTCCTTCGTGCCGATGCAGGCCCGCGTCGCGCGGCGGGTGCCCGTGGTGCTGGCCGTCGCGGGCACGTCGGCGGCCGACTCGGTGCAGGACTTCGAGCTCGACCCGGCGCAGATGCACGTGGTGCCGCTCGGCGTCGACACCGACCTGTTCGCCCCGGCCGGCCGCCGGGTGCCGGGCCGGCTGGTCGCGGTGGCCAGCGCCGACCGTCCGCTGAAGGGCGTCGTGCACCTCCTCGACGCCGTCGCCAAGCTCCGCACCGACCACGACGTCGAGCTGCAGCTGGTCTCGAACCTCGACCCCGACGGACCCACCGCGCACCGGATCGCCGACCTCGGCCTGGGCGACGTGGTCCACGTCAGCAGCGGGCTCAGCGACGAGGGGCTCGCGGCGCTCATCGCGTCGGCCGAGGTGATGTGCGTGCCCTCGCTGTACGAGGGCTTCTCGCTGCCCACCGTGGAGGCGCTGTCGTGCGGCACCCCGGTGGTCGCCAGCCGCGCCGGTGCGCTGCCCGAGGTCGTCGGGGACGACGCCGTGCTGGTCGAGCCCGGTGACGCCGAGGCGCTCGCCGCCGCGGTCCGCGCGCTGCTCGACCGGCCCGACGAGCGCGCGCGGCTCGGTGCGGCCGGTCGGCGTCGCGCCCTCGAGCGCTACAGCTGGACGTCGGTCGCGCGCGCCACCGTCGACGCCTACGACGACGCCATCACCGCGGCCGAGCGCCGCAGGACCAGGAGAGCCCGTGCTGACCGTTGACTTCGACCGCCTCCGCGTCGGACGCGGCACCCGCTTCATCGACGTCGGGGCCGGGGCGGGGCGGCACTCCTACGAGGCGCTGCGACGCGGTGCCGTCGTCACCGCGTTCGACATGGACGAGGTCGAGCTCAAGGGCGTCGAGGAGATGTTCGGCGCGCTCGACGCGGCCGGCGAGGTGCCGCCCGGCGGCCGGGCCGAGGTCGAGGTGGGCGACGTCCTCCAGATGCCCCACGCCGACGGGACCTTCGACGTCGTGCTGGCCTCGGAGATCCTCGAGCACGTGCCCGCCGACGAGCGGGCGATCGCCGAGCTGGTGCGGGTGCTCGCGCCCGGTGGCGTCCTCGCGATCACCGTCCCGCGGTGGCTCCCCGAGCGGGTCTGCTGGGCGCTGTCGGACGAGTACCACGCCAACGAGGGCGGGCACGTGCGCGTCTACCGCGCCGACGAGCTCGCCGCCAAGGTCGTCGCCGCGGGGATGGTGGAGACCCACCGGCACCACGCCCACGCGCTGCACGCGCCGTTCTGGTGGCTCAAGTGCGCGGTCGGCGTCGGCCGCGACCAGCACCCGCTGGTGCGCGCCTACCACCGGCTGCTGGTCTGGGACATGATGCAGGCGCCCGCCGTCACCCGCGCGGCCGAGCGCGTGCTCGACCCGGTGATCGGCAAGAGCGTCGCGCTGTACTTCCGCAAGCCCCTGGCCCCGTGACGGCGTCGGTCCCGTCGGTCGCGGGCGTGCTGAGCGTCGACCAGGTCGTCGCGACGGCCGCCAGCATTGCCGCGGTGCAGCTGCCCTCCGGCGCGGTGCCGTGGTCGGCCGGCGGTCACACCGACCCCTGGGACCACGTGCAGTCCGCGATGGCCCTCGCCGTCGGGGGGCGCGTCGACGACGCCCGTCGCGCCTACGAGTGGTCGCGCACGCACCAGCGTCCCGACGGGTCGTGGGCCATCCGCTACCAGGACGACCACGTCGACGACCCCCACACCGACGCGAACTTCTGCGCCTACCTCGCCACGGGCGTCTGGCACCACTGGACGCTGACGGGCGACCGCGCGTTCGTGAGGCGGATGTGGCCCGCCGTGACGCGCGGCGTCGACGCCGCGCTCGGGCTGCAGCGGGCCGACGGCGCCGTGGCCTGGGCCGCCGCCGACGGGCAGGTGCTGCCCGAGGCGCTGGTGACCGGCAACGCGAGCATCCACCTCAGCCTGCGGTGCGCCGTCGCTCTCGCCGACCTGGTGGGCGAGTCCCGACCCGACTGGGAGCTCGCCGCCGGTCGGCTGCGGCACGCGATCGACGGGCACCCCGAGCGGTTCGAGCCCAAGCCCCACCACGCGATGGACTGGTACTACCCGGTGCTCGGCGGGGCGCTGCCGCCCGACGTGGCCGGTGCCGTGCTCGACGCGCGGTGGGACGAGTTCGTCGTCGACGGGCTCGGCGTGCGGTGCGTGTCGACCAACCCCTGGGTCACGGGCGCCGAGACGTGCGAGCTGGTGCTGGCCCTCGTCGTCGTCGGGCGCGACGACGACGCGCGGCGCGTGCTGGCCGACGTGCAGCACCTGCGCGAGGACGACGGCTCGTACTGGACCGGCCTGGTGTTCAGCGACGGCAAGCGCTGGCCCGTCGAGCGCACCACCTGGACCGCCGCGACCGTCGTGCTCGCGGCCGACGCGCTCTCGCGCACCACCCCCGCCCACGGCCTGTTCCGCGGCGCGGACCTGCCCCCCTGCGACCAGAAGGCGACCCACCCGTGCCTGTGCCCGACGCCGTGACCGCCCTGCCCGACGACCTCGCGACGCTCGCCGCGTCGGTCCGCGGGTTCATGCCGACCGACGAGGGGTCGGCGCTGCACGCGGCCGTGCTCGCGCACGCCCACGACGGGGGCGTGGTGGTGGAGGTCGGCAGCTACTGCGGCAAGTCGACGATCTACCTCGGACACGCCGCCCGGTCCGTCGGCGCGACCGTCGTGACGCTGGACCACCACCGCGGCTCCGAGGAGCACCAGGTGGGGTGGGAGTACCACGACGCGTCGCTCGTCGACGCCGAGAGCGGCCTGATCGACACCCTCCCGCTGCTGCGGCGCACCGTCGAGCGGGCCGGCCTGGAGGACGTCGTCGTGCCCGTGGTGGGCCGGTCCGCGGATGTCTCGCGGTGGTGGCGCACCCCGGTCGACCTCGTGTTCGTCGACGGCGGCCACACCGACGAGGCCGCGCGGACGGACCTGCACGGCTGGGCGCCGTGGGTGCGGGTCGGCGGCGCGCTGGTCATCCACGACGTCTTCCCCGATCCCGCGGACGGCGGCCGGGCCCCGTTCGGCATCTACCGCGAGGCCCTCGACGGCGGCGAGTTCGCCGAGGTCGCCGTCACCGGGTCGCTGCGCGTGCTCGAACGCGTCGCCGACGCACCCACCTCGTCCGCGATCTGAAGCCTTCGCGGGGTTCCCGTCGGCCGGGAACCCCGCCAGGCCACCAGATCGCGGACGTGGGCGTCGCCCCGGTCAGGGGGTGAGGATCGCGCGGCCCCGGACGCGGCCGCCGTCGAGGTCGTCGATCGCGCGCTGGAAGTCGTCGAGCGCGTACTTCTGGGTGTGCAACGTGACGTCGCCGCGGGCGGCCAGCACCATCAGCTCGGTGAGGTCGTTGTACGAGCCCACCAGGTTGCCGATGAAGTTGATCTCGGCCGAGACGATGTCGATCGTCGGGACGTCGATGTTCTCGCCGTACCCGACCACCTGGTAGTCGCCGGCCTGGCGCAGCATGGCCACGCCCTCGGCCGTCGCGCCGCCCTCGCCGACGAAGTCGACGACGACCTCGGCGCCGTCGCCGCCGGTGAGCTCGAGGACCTGCTCGACCTGGCTGCCCTCGGCCACGATGCCGTGGTCGGCACCGATCGTCTGGGCCAGCTTGACGGCGTCGGCGTTGCGGTCGACCACGATGATCTCGGCCGCGGTGATGGCCTTGAGCACCTGGATGCCGATGTGGCCGAGGCCGCCGGCCCCGATCACCACGACCTTGTGACCCGGACGCAGCGTCCTCGCCGCCTTGGCCGCCGCGTGATAGGCCGTCAGGCCCGCGTCGGCGAGGGCGGCGATGTCGGCCGGCTCGAGCGAGTCGTCGATCTTCACCACCGACCGTGCGGACGTGAGGAGGTACTCGGCGTACCCGCCGTGCGTGCTGATGCCGGGGAACTGGTTCTGCGTGCAGTGCACGTCGTCACCGGAGCGGCACGCGCGGCACAGGCCGCAGGTGATGAGCGGGTGCACGATCACCTGGTCGCCCTCGACGACGTTGGTGACGGCGCTGCCCACCGCGTGCACCCAGCCCGCGTTCTCGTGTCCGATCGTGTACGGCAGCGTGACGCCGGACTTCTGCTCCCACTGCCCCTCGAGGATGTGCAGGTCGGTGCGGCAGACGCCCGCGCCGCCGATCTTGACCACGACGTCGAACGGGCCGGTGGGCTCGGGGACGGGCAGCTCGGTCATCTCGAGGTCCTGGTGGTACCCGACCACCTGGATGGCCCTCATGGTGCTCATGGACGGTGCTCCTTCAGCGTAGCCAGTGGGATGAACGTGGGGTCCGAGGGCTCGGCCCCGTCGGCGCGGGCGGTCTGGTCGCCGTCCGCACCGGGGTAGCGGGTGGCCAGCAGCCCCCGGCAGAAGTGCGCGTTGCCGTCGATCGAGATGCGGGTGGACCGCGCCCGGCGCAGCGCCATCGGCACCTCGTCGGCGGTGTACCCGCGACCCTCGTGGTCGACCATGACGATCGCGTCGTCGGTGGTCGGCAGCCCGACGGCCTCGCGCCGCCGCAGCAGGGCCTCGGTGTGCGCGGTGGCCGGGAGGTCGCCGAGCCGCACGGTGCCGAGGTCGGCCTCGGGCAGGTCGGCGTCGGCCCGGAGCAGCGCCGTGAGGCACCGCTCCATCGCCGCCGTGTGGGCCTTGCGCCGGAAGGTGGCCCGCAGCTCCTCGAGGTCGTGCTCGGCCTCGTGCAGGAACGTGCCCTTGTAGCCGGCGTCGGCGGCCAGGCCCCGGTTGATGATCTCGGAGTCGTGGTGGTCGTCGAGCTCGACGTGCACGCGGACGACGCCGTCGAGCGAGGTCAGCACGTCCTTGGAGTCCGAGGCCATCAGGTAGGCGAAGTTCGGCGAGCAGAACGACGTGGGTAGCCGCAGGTGCACGGTCACCTCGCCGTCGTCCACGCGCAGCGAGCGCACGAACCCGAGGTCGGTGATCGGCTCGTCGAGCTCGGGGTCGAGCACGACGTCGAGCGCGCCGAACGCCTCCGCCTCGGTCGGTCCGGCCCCGTGGGTGACCTCGACCGTCGCGGCCGCCATCAGACGGACGCCAGGTCCGCGGCCTCGGGCTGGCGCGGGCCGGTGGCGGTCTCGTCGGCGTCGGGGAGCCGGAGCTCCGCGGGCACCGGGATGTCGTACATCTTGGCGGCGTTCAGGCCGAGGACCTTCTTCTTGGCCTCGACGGTGAGCGGCGCGTACTCGTTCAGGTCCTCGGGGATCTGGAAGTCGACGAACCGCTCGACGAGCCAGCGCGGCGTCCAGATCGCGTAGTCCGAGGAGAACTGGATCCGGTCCTCGCCGAGCCAGTACATGAGCTCGCCCATGATCTGGGCGAAGTAGCGCGGCCGGGTGTGGATGAAGGGCATCGCGACGGCGAGGCCGGCGTGCACGTTGGGCTCCTGCGTGGCGATCCAGCAGAAGTCCTCCAGGCGCGGCAGCCCGCAGTGCTCGACCACGAAGTTGAGGTCGGTGAAGTCGCTCGCGACGTGGTCGACGTCGGCGACGTCGAAGGCGTCGCGGTCGAGCGGGCGGATCGTGGGGCCCTTGTGGACGTGGATGTTCGTGATGCCGAGCTCGCGGCAGGCCTCGAAGTAGCGGATGGCCCACGGGTCGTCGAGCTTCCAGCCGCGGGACTCGCCGTGCCACTCCGCGGTGTAGAGCTTGACGCCCTTGAGGCCGTACTTCTCGGCGTCGGCGTGCAGCTGCTCCAGGCCCTGCTCGCCGTTGCGCGGGTCGAAGTTGTGGTTGTACGTGAGCTTGTCGGGGTTGGCCTGCGTCAGTGCGAAGGCCTCCTCGGACTGCCCGAACCCCGTCTTGTAGAACTCGCTGAGGTAGGCGGGCTGGAAGATCGCGTGGTCGACGTACCCGTCGGTGAACAGGTCCTTCATCAGCCGCTCGCCGCCCTGGTAGAGGTAGTCCTCGTAGGACCAGACCTCGGACTCGGGGCTGAGGTTGCGGTGGTAGTCGTAGAAGCAGTCGATGAACTGCTTGCCGTGGATGTTGCGCTGGTTCTCCGGCCGCGCGTCCCACAGGGCCACGTGGGCGTCGACGATGAAGTAGTTCTCGCCGTCCTTGCTGTACATGGCGTTCTCCTTGTCCGTGACTGGCGTCACACGTTCGTGGGTCCGACACTAGGAACCGAACGGCCCGGCAGCACGGGCCGAGGTGTCTCAATATGAGACCGAGGTCTCACTGGCGTCGTCGGTGCCGGGGTAGCGTCGGTCGAGACGGACAGGAGGTGCCGGCATGGACGACGCCCTGCCCCTCCGCGCGGTCCAGGGCGGGCAGACGGTCGGCACCGTGCCCGACCGGGTGCTCGCGTCGTGGCAGCGCAGCGAGGACTACGGCGTCTCCCTCGACGAGGTCGACCCGGTCTTCACCGGCACCGCGCCCCCGGACTCGCTGTTCTGGGCGTGCGGCGACGAGGTGCTCTCCGGGCTCCACCGGACGCTGATGTCCGAGCCGGTCAGCCTGATGCTCACCGACAGCGAGGGGCTCGTGCTCCAGCGCTACAGCGGCGACTCGGGCCTGCTCCGCTCCCTGGACGCGGTCCACCTGGCCCCGGGCTTCGCGTTCTCCGAGCGCGAGGCCGGCACCAACGGGCTGGCCCTCGCCCTCGCGGACCGGCTACCGTCGATGGTGCGCGCCGACGAGCACTACAGCACCAGCCTGTGCACCTACACGTGCGCGGCCGTGCCCGTCCTCGACCCGGTCAGCGGCCGGCTCGAGGGGGCCGTCAACATCACCACCTGGTCGCGCTCGTCCAGCGAGCTGCTCCTGGCGCTCGCCCAGTCGGCCGCCGGCAACACCGCGGCGCTGATGCTCGCGCGGTCCCGGGGACGGGCCGCCCGCCCCGCCCCGCGCGGCGAGGTCTTCCGGGTGCAGGCGGCGCGGCTCGAGCCGGGCTCGGGCTCGGTGCACGGCCTCTCGTCGGCCTGGACCGAGGCGGTGGCCGAGGCCGAGGCGGCGCTGCGCGACGGACGGGTGGTGGCCGCGGTCGGCGAGCGGGGCTCGGGTCGGTCGACGCTGCTGGCGCAAGCCCAGCGCCGGGCCCGCCCCCGGCACCGCATCCTCAGCGCCAGCCCGCCGCCGCCGCAGGACGTCGACGCGTGGCTCGCGCTCTGGACGCCCGAGCTCGGCAAGGCCGCCACCGCGGTCGTCGTGCGCGACGTCGACCTGCTGCCGGAGGCCACGGCCGACCACCTGCGGCGCCTGCTCGACGGGGCACGCCTGGCCTGGCGCGACGTCGTCCCCCTGCCCGACGGACCCGACGGCCTCGGGTGCTCGTTCACCGCCGAGGACCTCGCCGGCGTCCCGGCCTCGCTCGCGTCGACCGTCGAGACCGTCGTCCGCCTCCCGCCATTGCGCGAGCGGTCCGACGACGTGATGCCGCTGGCGCAGCACGTCGCCCGCCGCACCCGTGGTCGCGAGGTCGACTTCACCCCCGCCGCGGCGCGCGCCCTCGAGAGCCACCCCTGGCCCGGCAACGTCGACGAGCTCGTCCTCGCCGTCCGCGCCGCCGTCGCCCGTGCCGACGTCGTCGACGTCCACCACCTGCCCGCCGAGCTCGCCGGCGGCTCCGGCCACCGGCTCAGCCGGATCGAGACCGTCGAGCGCGACGAGATCGTCCGCGTGCTGTCCCGCCCCGGCACCACCATGCGCGCCGCCGCCGAGGAGCTCGGCATGTCCCGCGCCACCATCTACCGCAAGGTCGCCCACTTCGGCATCCAGGTGCCCGGCCGCTGAGCCGCGGGACGTGGGGCCGTTCCCGTGGGCTAGTAGCTCACTGGGCTGGGTCGGCGCCCGTCGGGCAAGGCGCGCCGGCGAAGGCGAACTGGTCTTGTTCGGCGACGCCGGCAGCAACGCCGCCGGACGGGATGCCGGATCCGCTGTTGGGGTCGCTCACCTGGGCTGGGTCGGCGCCCGTCCGGCAAGGCGCCGCCACGAAGGCGTACTGCCCTTGTACGTCGAGGTGGCGAGCAACACCGCCGGGCGGGATGCCGGATCCCGTGAAGCAGTCGCTCACCTGGGCTGGGTCGGCGCCCGTCGGGCAAGGCGCGCCGCCGAAGGCGAACTGGTCTTGTTCGGCCACGCCGGCAGCAACGCCGCCGGACGGGATGCCGGATCCGCTGTTGGGGTCGCTCACCTGGGCTGGGTCGGCGCCCGTCCGGCAAGGCGCTGCCACGAAGGCGTACTGCCCTTGTACGTCGAGGTGGCGAGCAACGCCGCCGGGCGGGATGCCGGATCCCGTGAAGCAATCGCTCACCTGGGCTGGGTCGGCGCCCGTCCGGCAAGGCGCGCCGGCAAAGGCGAACTGGTCTTGTTCGGCGACGCCGGCAGCAACGCCGCCGGACGGGATGCCGAGTCAGTCCAGGCCGTACTCGCGGAGACGGCGGTACATGGTGGCGCGGGACATGCCGAGGGCGGAGGCGGCGGCGGTGCGGTTGCCGTTGACGTCGGCGAGCGCCTGGACGATGGCGTCGCGCTCGAGGCACTCGAGCGGGGTGAGGAGGTGGCGCGACACGGTGCCGACCTCGGGCGGCAGGTCGCGGACCTCGATCTCGCCGGCGCGGCGGTGCCGGGCGGCGTCGCGGAGCGCGGCGGACAGCTGGGCGACGTTGCCGGGCCAGCTGGCGCGCATCAGCACGTCCATCGCGGCCGTCGAGCACCCGAGCCGGCCGCCGTGGCCGTGGCGCATGAGCAGGAACGGGACGATGTGGCGCACGTCGTCGACGTGGTGGCGCAGGGGTGGCACCTGGATGGTCCGGGGGAACAGGGCGCCGACGCCCGCGGCCTGCATCCGGTCGTCGTGCGCGACGTCGGCGCGGCTGGTGGCGACGACCCAGGCGTCGCCGCGACGGCCGAGGTCCTGCAGCCCCGCCAGGATCATGCCGAGCGTGGGGCCGTCGAGCAGCTCCAGGTGCTTGACCACGACGGTGCCGTCGGCGTCGGAGAGCGTCTCGAGGGTGCGGGCCCGCCAGCCGTCGAGCCCGGCGTCGGCGCCGTCGACGACGGACCACCGGCGCTCCGGGGCGACGCGTCGGTGGGCGCCGCGGGCCAGCGACTCCTTGCCGCAGCCGCGCTCGCCCTGGAGCACGACCCACTCCCGCGAGCGCGCGGTCGCGGCCACCTCGTCGCAGGCCCGGACCCACATCGCCCCGGTGCCGACGAGCCCCGGGAGCACCATCCGGGGGGTCCCGGTGACGGCGAGCACGTCGGACTCGGGGGTGCCCGTGGCGAGCACCTGGACGTGCGCGACCGCGCCGGCCACCCACCCGTCGGCGGTGACGGGGTCGACGGTCAGGCGCACCACGGTGCCGCTCGGCAGGGTGAACCGGGCCGGTCGCGACGAGCCCTGCTCGTGCTCACGGGCGAGTGCGACGACGGCCTTCTGGTCGCCCTCGACCAGGGCCGCGCGCGCGGTCTCGTTCATCATCACGACGTCGTCGTTGAGCGCGAGCACCATGGCGCCGCGGTGGCGGCACGCCCGCAGGTAGGCGTGGACGAGCTCGACCTCGCGGGCGCCGGCCTCGTCGAGCAGCGACTGGCGCACCCGCGCCGCGGTGGTCTTGGCCAGGGTGAGGAGCAGCGGGCTCGCGTCGCGACGCCAGCAGGTGAGGTCGACGACGCCGACCGTCCGCCCCGTCACCGGGTGCCGGATCGGCACGCCCGCGCACGCGAGGTCCTCGAGGTTCTCGGCGTAGTGCTCGTGCCCGGAGACCCAGGTGGGTCCTCCGCCCTCGAGCGCGGTGCCGATGCCGTTGGTGCCGACCACCTCCTCGGCGTAGCTGAAGCCCGGGGCCAGCAGCACGCGGTCGAGGTGGTGCTCCAGGGTGGTGTCAGGCGTCATCCGGGTGAGGACCAGGCCCGAGGCGTTGGTGAGGACGACGCTGAGCGCGTGGCCGCCGAGCTGCTCGACCAGCTCGCGCAGCACTGGTTCGGCGCTGCGCGTCAGGGGCGTGTCGAGGTCGGGGTCGCGGACGTAGGCCATCTCGATCCGGTCGGCGGCCACCTGGGCCCGGCGCGAGCGGAGCCAGGACGCGTGGATGTCGGCACGCACCAGGCTGCGGTCGAGCGGGGTGGAGGTCAGGAACCGCGTCCGGGCATCGGCCAGGGCGTGGACGTCGCCGTCGACCGGGACCATGGGCACCACCTCGCCGCCACCGTAGCCCGGTGAGCGACCCACCCAGGTGTCTCAATCTGAGACGAACGCCGAAATCCCGCTCCTCCAGTTGCCTCAGGCGCCGTCTTCGGGCATAACCTCCACCAGCCTGAGGAGGTGGCGTCGATGACGCAACGTGACGAGGACGCACGAGTTCCCACCCGTGGCCAGGACCCGCGAGCGGGGGGTGGCGGTGGAGGGGGTGCCGAGGACGAGACGTTCAACCCCTGGAGCATCGTCCACCTGGTCTTCGAGCACCTGGTCGACGAGGGGCTCCACCCGGTGCTCGGCGAGACGGGCGACCCGGGGGAGCCGGCCGCGGCGCTGCTGCGCGCGATGGGCGTCGTGCCCGACGCGCAGGGCAACCGCGAGATCAAGCGCGACATCCAGGCGCACCTGGAGACGCTGCGCACCACGGTGCTCGGGGAGCGCTGACCACCGATTCGCCGCAGGTGTCTCACGTTGAGACGTCCGGGCCGCCGGGGCCGCGGTGTGATGGCCGTCACGGACAGCCAACGGAGGTCATCCATGAGTCGACAGAGTGTGGCGAAGGCCCACCAGAAGATCCAGGAGCTCGCGTGGGAGCCCCTCTACCACGACCCGGTCTCTCAGTACGGGACCGACTACACGTTCAGCAAGGCGCAGAAGAAGGACCCGCTCAAGCAGGTCCTGCGGTCCTACTTCCCCATGCAGGAGGAGAAGGACCACCGCGTCTACGGAGCAGCCGACGGAGCCATCCGCGGCAACATGTTCCGCCAGGTCCAGGAGCGCTGGCTCGAGTGGCAGAAGCTCTTCCTGAGCATCATCCCGCTCCCGGAGATCTCGGCCGCCCGCGCGATGCCGCTGCTCTTCCGGACGGTGCCGAACCCCGAGCTGCACAACGGGCAGGCCATCCAGATGATCGACGAGGTCAGGCACTCGACGATCCAGCAGAACCTCAAGCGCCTGTACATGAACAACTACGTGGACCCGGCCGGCTTCAACAGCAGCCTGCGCAACTTCCAGAACGACTACTGCGGCACCATCGGCCGTCAGTTCGCGGAGGGGTTCATCACCGGTGACGCCATCACGGCGGCGAGCATCTACCTGACGATCGTGGCCGAGACGGCCTTCACCAACACGCTCTTCGTCGCGATGCCGGCCGAGGCGGCCGCCAACGGCGACTACCTGCTGCCGACGGTGTTCCACTCGGTGCAGTCCGACGAGTCGCGCCACATCAGCAACGGGTACGCCACGCTGCTGATGGCGCTCGCCGACGAGGGCAACCACGCCCTGCTCGAGCGCGACCTGCGCTACGCCTGGTGGAACAACCACCGCGTCGTCGACGCCGCGATCGGCACCTTCATCGAGTACGGGACGAAGGACCGTCGCAAGGACCGCGAGAGCTACGCCGAGATGTGGCGGCGCTGGATCTACGACGACTACTACCGCTCCTACCTGGTCCCGCTGGAGAAGTACGGCCTGGTCATCCCGCACGACCTCATCGAGGAATCGTGGAACCAGATCTGGAACAAGGGGTACGTGCACGAGGTCGCGCAGTTCTTCTGCACGGGCTGGCTCGCCAACTACTGGCGGATGGACCCGATGACCGACACGGACTTCGAGTGGTTCGAGTACAAGTACCCGGGCTGGTACGACAAGTACGGTGCCTGGTGGGAGAACTACGCCCGCCTCTCGATGCCGCACGGCAACAAGCCGATCGTCTTCGAGGACGTGGACTACCAGTACCCCAACCGGTGCTGGACGTGCATGGTCCCGTGCCTGGTGCGCGAGGACATGGTGATGGCCGAGATCGACGGCGTCACCCGCACGTACTGCCACGAGGCCTGCCGCTGGACCGACGTCGAGGCGTTCCGACCCACCTACATGGGCCGCGAGACGCCGAGCATGGGCCGGCTCACGGGCAACCGCGAGTGGGAGACGCTCTACCACGGCTGGAACTGGGCCGACGTCGTCTCCGACATGGGCTACGTGCGTGACGACGGCAAGACCCTCGTCGCGCAGCCGCACCTGGACCTGGACCCCACGAAGATGTGGACCCTGGACCACCTGCGGTCGTGCCCGCCGCTGCTCAGCCCCAACGTCCTGCTCAACGAGATGAGCACGGACGAGAAGCAGGCCTTCCACGCGAACTACGTGCGTGGCGGTCCCGCAGGACGCCCGGCTCCCGCCGAGGCCGTCTGAGGTCCCTCCCGTCGGTGGTGCGACCGTCGCCGCACCACCGACGGGGGTTCCTCCCCCTGGGCTCCGGCCCACCCGTCCCGCCCTGCACGACAGAGCTGAGGTCACATGAACGACCACCTCGTGAGGTTCGAGCCCGTCGGCATCGAGATCAAGGTGTCCGAGGACCAGAACGTCCTGCGCGCCGCCGCCGAGCAGGGCGTGATGCTGATGCACGGCTGCAAGGAGGGCCAGTGCGCCGCCTGCAAGTCCTTCGTGCTCGAGGGTGAGGACATCGAGCACGAGAAGTACTCGACGTTCGCGCTGCCCGACTACGAGAAGGAGGAGGGCTTCACCCTCCTGTGCCGCGCCCACGTCTACGAGGACGTGACGATCGAGCTGCTGAACTACGACGAGGAGATGATCCGGTCCGGGCTCCCGATCCGGACCGCACCGGTCACCGTCGCCGCGATCGAGCCGCTCACCCACGACATCCGTCGCCTGGCCCTGCGGCTGGACGACGCCGACACCGATCTCACGTTCTTCCCCGGCCAGTACGTCGACGTCAGCGTCCCCGGCACCGAGGAGACCCGGTCGTTCTCGATGGCCAACACCTCCTCACGCGACGGCGGGCTGCTCGAGCTGATCATCAAGATCTACCCCGACGGCCTGTTCTCGAACCTGCTGGCCACCAAGCTGCAGGTGGGCGACCACCTCGAGGTCACCGGCCCGTTCGGCGTCTTCACGCTGCGCGAGAGCCGCAACGGCGACGTCGTGATGATCGGGGGCGGCGCCGGCATGGCGCCGGTGCTCTCGCTGCTCCGCTCGATGCAGGAGCGTGGCATGGAGCGACCCACCACCTACTACTACGGCGCCCGGACCCGTGCGGACCTCTTCCTCGAGGACGAGCTGCGCGCGCTCGAGTCGACGCTGCCGGGCTTCCGCTACGTGCCCGCACTGTCCGAGCCCGCGCCGGACGACGACTGGAGCGGCGAGGTCGGGATGATCACCGACGTCCTGCGCCGCCACGAGAAGGACCTGTCGGCCGTCGACGCCTACGTCTGCGGACCGCCGCCGATGGTCGACGCCGCGCTCGCCGTGCTCGGCCAGCTCGGCTGCGACGACAAGCACGTGTACTTCGACCGCTTCACCACCACCGCCGATCCAGAGACCACCCCCACCGCGACGCCAGAAGGGTCCATGTCATGACCTCCACCACCGAGCGCTCCGTCCCGAAGATGGACTTCACCAACGCCGAGGCGGGGTCACGCACCTTCCCCGACTCGACCGCGAGGAACTACAACTACTTCGTCCCGGCCAAGCGCAAGCAGAGCCACTACGAGGACGTCACCGTCGAGGTGCAGCCCGACCCGCGGCACTACCTCGCCCAGGGCTGGCTCTACGGGTTCGCGGACGGCCGCGGCGGGTACCCGCTGGAGTGGACCGCCCTCAAGGCCTGGGGCCAGGACCGTCCGGTGCCCGAGCGGTACCCCGGGTCCGGCGGCAAGGGCTACGACTGGCCGGCGCACGGGTGGCACGAGTTCCGCGACCCGAACGAGGAGTGGGAGCTGACGTTCTTCCGCTACAACTCCAACGTCGAGCGCCAGGTCAACGCCAACATCGACACCGCCCGGGAGACCAAGGCCTTCGAGCAGTGGAACCCGAACTGGGTGGCGTTCGTCGAGCAGCACGTCGGCGCCTGGATGCACGTCGAGCAGGGCCTCGGTCTCTACGTCTTCGCCAACGCGAACCGCCGCGCGCCCACCAACATGCACAACAACGCGATCGCGGTGAACAGCATGCACCGCATCCGCTTCGCCCAGGACCTCGCGCTGTACAACCTCACGCTGAGCGAGGAGATCGAGGGCTTCGACGGCTCTGCGCACGTCAAGACCTGGAACGAGGACCCCGCCTGGCAGGGCGTGCGGCGCGTGTCCGAGCAGCTCACCGGCATCGACGACTGGGCCGAGGCGATGTTCGCCACCAACATCGTCTTCGAGCCCTTGATCGGCGAGCTGTTCCGCAGCCAGCTGGTGCAGCAGGCCGCCCCCGGCAACGGCGACTTCGTCACCCCGACGGTGGTGGGCGCCGGTGAGTTCGACTTCGCCACCCGCGACCTGCGCTGGACGACCGCGATGTTCGACCTGCTGACCCGCGACCGCGAGTTCGCGGACCACAACAAGGCGCAGATCGCGCAGTGGCTGTCGGTGTGGGTGCCCCGCTGCCTCAGTGCCGCCCGTGAGCTCCAGCCGCTGTGGTCCCAGCCCGACCTGCGCCCGCCGCGCTTCGAGGACGGGCTCGACCGCGTGAAGAACCGCTTCGAAGGCATCCTCGCCGGACTCGACATCCCGACCCCGAAGGAGATCTCGCAATGAGCACCGTCACCCCTGACACCAGCGGCTTCAGCCAGGACAACACCGCGTCGAACCGCTGCGGCGTCACGCTGATGAACAACCAGGTCGGCGTCGTCGTGGCGGAGGTGATGGGGATGAAGGACAACGTCACCATCACCGAGCTGCCGTCGATGATCCGGGTCGACGCCGACGGCCGGATGGACTTCGACTACGACGAGCTGTCCGAGGCGCTGGGGGAGGAGCAGGGCTTCTTCGACGCGGCCGCGTTCGAGGAGAACATGTCCACCCACTACGGGCGGATGGTGCACGAGGACGACCGCACCATCATGTTCGCCAACCCCGAGGACGCCGCCGAGCACCTGGGGTTCGACCTCCCCGTGCTCGTCCGCTGACGCGACCCGTCCCCGCACCACCCGTCCCGCCCACACCCTGACGACCTGGAGACGACCATGGCCAAGGAACTTCGCTTCGGCGACGACGCACGGAGCCGGCTGCTCGCCGGCGTGGACCAGCTGGCGGAGGCCGTCAGGTCGACGCTGGGCCCGAAGGGACGCAACGTCGTCCTGGAGAAGATCACCGGCTCACCCGTCGTCACCAACGACGGCGTGACGATCGCCCGCGAGATCCACCTGCCCGACCCGTTCGAGAACATGGGCGCGCAGCTGGTGAAGGAGGCGGCGATCAAGACCAACGACATCGTCGGTGACGGCACCACGACGGCGACGGTGATCGCGCACGCCATCGTCCGCGAGGGTCTCAAGGCCATCGGTGCGGGCGGCAACCCGGTGCTGGTCAAGCGGGGCGTCGACCTGGCGGTGTCCGCGGTCGTGGACCACCTGCGGAGCGTGGCCCACCCGGTCGAGACCGAGGAGGACTACGCCCGCGTCGCCTCGATCTCGGCCAACGACGACGGCGTGGTGGGCGAGGTCATCGCCCGGGCGCTGCACACCGTCGGTGACGGCGGGATCGTCACCGTCGAGGAGTCGGCGATGCACGGCATGAGCGTCGACTTCGTCGAGGGGTTCGAGCTCGACAACGGCTACGTCTCGCCGTACCTCGTCACCAACCCGGCGTCGCTGCAGGCCGTCCTGCACGACCCGTACGTCCTGCTGTGCACCGGCAAGATCACCAAGGTGCAGGAGCTGATGCCGGTGCTCGACCAGATCATGCGGGCCCCGCGGCCGCTGCTGATCGTGGCCGAGGACGTCTCCGGTGCCGCACTGAGCATGCTCGTGCACAACCACGTCAACGGGCTGTTCCAGTGCGTCGCGGTGCGGGCGCCGGGCTACGGCGACCGTCGGGTCCGCAAGCTCGAGGACATCGCGACGGCCACCGGGGCCCAGGTGTGCAGCAAGACCTCGTCGTTCACGATCGAGACGATGACGCTGCAGCACCTCGGTCGCGCCGAGCAGGTCCGGGTCGACGCCGACCACACCGCCATCATCGGCGGCTCGGGCTCGGCCCAGGAGATCGAGTTCCGCCTCACCCAGCTGCGGGCCGAGAAGGAGCGGGCGACGTTCGGCATCGACGAGGACGTGCTCGCCGAGCGGGTCGGCGCGCTGTCGGGCAAGGTCGCGGTCATCCGCGTCGGCGCCCCGACGAACGCGGAGCTGGCCGAGCTGCAGCACCGCGTCGAGGACGCCCTGTCGGCCACGCGCGCCGCGATGGCCGAGGGCATCGTGGCCGGTGGCGGCGCGGCGCTGCTGCACGCGGCCCCGGTGCTGGAGAACCTCGACCTGCGCGAGGACTACCTCGTCGGCGTCGAGATCGTCCGCCAGGCCCTGAGCGAGCCGACCTTCCTGATCGCCGGCAACGCCGGCTACCCGGCCCAGGAGGTGGTCAACAAGGTCACCGCGATGGGGCCCGACGAGGGCTTCGACGCGCTCGACGGCCGCTACGGCAACCTGGTCGAGCTCGGCATCATCGACCCGCTGCGGGTCTGTCGTGCGGCGCTCCAGAACGGCGCGTCGGTGGCCGGGCTGCTGCTCACCACCAACACGCTGATCGCCGAGGAGACGACGGCGTGGGGCGGCAGTCGCGCGCTGATGACCGAGTTCGGCGAGCTCGACGAGGGCCTGCACCAGCCGTCGCCGGACTCCAGCACGCCGCAGTCGCTGGGCCTCGGCCCGTCGGTGGGCTGAGGGATGACGAGCAACGGCACCTCGGCGCCCGCCCCTCCGCAGATCGACCTCACGTCGGTCCGGCAGGTGCACGGCCCGGCGGCCGACGCCCTGGCCGACTTCGCGTCGGTGTTCGACGAGATGCAGTGGGTGCTGCGGTGCTGCGAGCACCTCGTCACCGGGCTGACCGCTGAGTCGGGTCCCGTCGACGAGGTGCTGCTGGAGGCCCTGTGGACCTCGGCGCTGCAGGCCTACGCGCGCTCCTTCGTCGACGGCCCCCACGGCCCCCGCCTCACCGTCGCCGACGTGGCGGCGGCCGAGGTGGGCGACGTGGACGACCCGAAGGCGGTGCAGGCGTGGCACGAGACCCTCGGTCAGCTCGCCGGCCACCACGCCGACCCGGTGAAGAACCCCCGCGAGCTGTTCTCGGTGGGCTTCGCGCAGGACGAGTCGGGGGCGCCCACCGGCGTCGCCGTCACCTCGGCCAGCCTGCCGCGGGTCGACGAGGCGACGGTGCGCCGCACCGGTGCCCTGGCCTTCGGCCTCAGCCAGTTGATCGACCGCCGGATCGGCGAGCAGCAGCGGATGGTCGTCGCCGGTCTGGGCAACCTGTCCGCCTCCGACCTCGACCACTTCGACACCGTCGACCTCTCCGACGACGCCGGGGAGCCCGGGAAGGACTGACGGTCCGGCGTGCCCGCGCGGGGGAGTGACGACGCCGGGCGGGATGCCAGGGGTCTCGGTGGTCTGGGATTCCTGGCGCCCGTCCGGGTAGGCGCCCCCGCGACGACGTACTGGTGTCGTACGTCGAGTGGGGAGCAACGACGCCGGGCGGGATGCCAGGAGTCTCAGAGGTCGCGGACGTGGATGAAGCCGGAGAGGGAGGAGATCTTGACGGTGCGGGTGCCGTAGGCGCCGGGGTTGGACCAGTTGTACTCCTCGACGACGACGGTGCCGTCGGTGTTGACCCGTGACACCCAGGCCACGTGGCGCCCGGCGTACCAGGCGATCGCGCCGACGGCGGGGAGCATGTCGACCCGGTAGCCGATGGCCCGGGCGTTCGCGCCCCAGCTCCCGGCGTTGCTCCAGCGGCCGGCCTTGCCGTTGGGTCCGGTCATGAAGTTCGTGAAGGCGACCCCGTTGGTGCTGTTCATCCGCCAGGCGACGAACGACGTGCACTCGCGGTTGTAGAACCGCCACGGGTCGACGACCTGGGTGCGGGCGGCGAGGCGCAGTGCGGCGGGATAGTCGTCGCCGCGGACGGGCGTGGTCGTCGCGGACGGCTGCCAGAGGACGGCCGTGCCGTCCATGACGGCGAGCCGTCCGTCGTCGTCGATCACGAGCGCCGCGCCGGGGGTGTCGGTGAGGCTCGACCAGAGCCGCTCGCCCGTGGCGCCGAGCACCACGAGGGCACCGCCTGGCTGCATCTGCAGGCTGGTGCCGGCGGGGACGCCGGCGACCTGCCGCGTGGTGCCGTCGCGCTGCACGACGACGAGCACGCCGTCGGCGCGCAGGGCCGCGCTCCAGGTGCCGCTGGGGGAGGTGATCGACTGCCCGCGCTGCAGGGTGGCGCCGGGCGCGAGCCGGTCGGTGGCGAGGTCGACGAACGCGGGCGTCTGCCGGACGTCGGGGGTGCTGAACGTGAAGGTCCGGGTGCTCCGGACGGTGACCCCGCGCGTGCGCAGCTTGAGGCGCACCGAGCGGGCCGTCGTCACCCGCGGCGACCAGACCACGAGCTTGGTCGACGACATCCGCTTGACCCTCGTCGCCCGGACGGACCCGAACCAGACCTTGACGCTCGCGGCGAACCGGGTGCCCTTGACGACCACGCGGGTGCCGCCGGTGGTCTCGCCGGTGCGACCCGCGAACGAGGTGAGCGTCGGCGCGGCGGCCGCCGAGGCGGGGCCGGTCGTGGCGGGGCCCAGCACCACGAGCACGGCCACCAGGCTCGACAGGGCAGCGGTGAGGAGGCGACGACGGGGGCGGGTCACCCGCCGACCGTAGCCACGCGACACGCCCGGCCGTGGCCGAATGCCGAAGAAGAGCCATCTGTTCGTAGTAGGAGCCGGCGACTCAGGTGCGCGCGGGACGTCCCGGAGCGAACAGCGCGGCCACGACGGCGACCCCGACGGCGGCGGCGCCGGTGAGCAGGGCCGGCCCGATGGCCCCGTCGTAGCCGGTGGGGGTGAGGGTGCCGTCGTTCGCGAGGAACACCGCGGTGAGCAGCGAGACCCCGAGCGCGATGCCGAACTCGCGGATGGTCGAGTTCGCCGAGCTGGCGACCGCGAAGTCGTCCTCGGACATGCCGTCGAGCACGGCGGTGGCGCTCGGCGCGAACGTCAGGCCCATGCCGACGCCGGCCATGACCAGCGCCGGCACGAGGGCGCCGTAGCCGGCGGCCGACTCGGTGACGACGGCCATCCACACCAGCGACCCGGCCTGCAGTGCCAGCCCGGTGACGAGCAGGGCGCGGAGCCCCACCCGCGGCACGAGCATCCCGGCGACGGGGGCGACCAGCATCGGCGCGGCCGTCCACGGCAGGGTGCGCAGACCGGCCTCGAGCGGGCTGTAGCCCATGACGATCTGCAGGTTCTGCGCCAGCAGGAACACGGCGCCGAACATCCCGAGCGTGAACGTCAGCCCGATGATGTTGGCGACCGTGAAGCCGCGGGAGCGGAACAGGCGCAGCGGGAGCACGGCGTCGACACGGCGCGAGGCGTGGCGGACGAAGAGTGGCACCATCACCGCCGCCGCGACCAGCGGGACGAGCACGGTCGGCGAGCCCCAGCCGTCCTCGTTGCCGTGCACGATGCCCCAGACGCCGAGCAGCACCGCACCGCCGAGCAGCACCGTGCCGCGCAGGTCCAGACGCCGGTCGGCGCCGTAGGACTCGGCCAGGGCGTAGCGGGCCAGCGGCAGGGCGACGAGCGCCACCGGGACGTTGAGCCAGAAGATCGCCTGCCAGGAGATGCCGTCGACGACGGCGCCCCCGACCACCGGTCCGAGCGCGACGCCGAGCCCGGACACCGCGCCCCAGATCCCGATGGCCATCGCCCGCGCCGAGGCGGGCACGGCCGCGGCGAGCAGCGTCAACGACAGCGGCATCAGCGCCGCGGCGCCGAGACCCTGGACGGCGCGGGCGGCGACGAGCTGCTCGGGCCCGCTCGACAGCGCGGCGGCGACCGAGGCGAGCGTGAAGACGACGATGCCGGCGAGGAACACGCGGCGTCGTCCCAGACGGTCGCCGAGGCTCGACGCGGTGAGCATGAACGTCGCGAACGTCAGCGTGTAGGCGTTCACGAACCACTGCAGCTGGCCGACCGAGGCTCCGAGGTCGGCACTGACGACGGGCAGGGCGCTGGTCATCACCAGGTTGTCGAGGGTGGACATGAACATCGGCAGCGAGGCCGCGACGAGCACGAGCCACACGGGCGGGCGGCGACGGGGCGCGCCGGGCGCGTCCGGCCGGGTCGGGGAGGTGAGGGTCACGGGATCTCCAAGAAGGCATCGAATGATTACTAGAGACCGTAAGTAATGAACTGATAACCTGTCAAGCGTGACGCCGACGAGTCCCGAGAAGGCCACCCGGATGGGGGCCGCCGACCGTCGCGCGCTGGTGCTGGCCGCCGCCACCCGCGCCTTCGCCCGGGAGGGCTTCGCCGGCACCACGACCGACGCGGTGGCCCGGGAGGCCCAGGTCTCCCAGCCCTACGTGGTGCGGATCTTCGGCAGCAAGCTCGACCTGTTCGTCGAGGTGCTGACGGCCGCGGGCGAGCGCATCCGGGCCGCGTTCGCCGCCGAGCTCGCGCGGGTGCCGTTCGACCCCGAGGACCAGGACGACTGGGCCCGGATCGGCGGCGTCTACGCCCGGCTGCTCGCCGACCGCGACCACCTGCTGGTGCTGATGCAGGGCTTCACCGCGTCGTCCGTGCCCGAGATCGGCCGGGTCTCGCGTCGCGCGATGGCCCTGATCCACCGCGACCTCGCCGCCACCGGAGCCGATCCCGAGCGGATCCGGGCCTTCATCGCGCAGGGGATGCTGCTGAACGTGATGATCGCGATCGAGGCCCCGCAGCACCTGGGTGAGGACGCCGACGTCGACGCGCTGAGCGCGTGCGCGTTCGTCGACGGGCTCGATCCCCGGGAGTTCACCGGGACGTGACGACGACGCAGGCGGCCTGTCGGTCGCCGGTCCTAGTGTGGCCAGGTGACCCAGACCTCCAGCGCGCCGATGCCCGCGATCGTGCTCGTCTCGGACGAGCACGGAGACCACCTGCGGGCGAGCTTCGCGCGCTACGAGCGCGAGTACGCGCTGCACGTCGCCCGCTCGAGCGCTGAGGCGCTCGAGGTGGCGGCGACGGTGCAGGTGGGCGGGGGCACCGTCTGCCTGTTCGTCACCGACTCCCGGCTGCCCGACGCGCACGTGCTCGAGGCCATCGGACGGTGGCGCGCCGCCGTCCCCACCTCGCGTCGGATGATCGCGGCGCCGTTCGACCGCTTCATCGCCGACGCCCCCGGACTCCGGTCGGCGATGGCCAAGGGCAAGTACGACGCCTACCTGCTGATGCCGCGCGGGGTGCGCGACGAGGAGTTCCACCACGCCATCACCGACCTGCTGTCGGACTGGGGCTCGACGGTGCCCGACCCCGAGGTGGTCTCGGTCAAGATCGTCTCGCCCGTCCGCGACGCGGCGACCATGGGGATCAGCGACTACCTCGGCCGGATGGGCATGGCGAGCCGGGTCTACGACCCCGAGAGCGAGGTCGGCCTCTACATGCGCACCGCGCACGACCTGCTCGACGCCGCGTTCCCGCTGGTGTTCGCGCACGGCCGCCCGCCGATCGCGGCGGCGACCTCGCGCGACGTCGCCGTCTCGATGTACGGACGCCCGGACGACATCGACGTCGATGAGGTGGTCGACCTCGCGGTCGTCGGCGCCGGGCCCGCGGGGCTGGCGGCGGCCGTCTACGGCGCGTCCGAGGGGTTGTCGACGGTGGTGCTCGAGTCCGAGGCGATCGGCGGCCAGGCCGGCACCAGCTCGATGATCCGCAACTACCTGGGCTTCCCGCGCGGCATCTCCGGCATGCGGCTGGCCCAGCGCGCCCGCAACCAGGCGCTGCGGTTCGGCACGCAGTTCTACACCGGGTGGTCCGTCGACGAGCTGGAGCCCGGCGTCGACGGCGAGCCCCACGTGCTGCGCACCGAGGGCGGCACCCTGCGGGCGCGGGCGGTGATCGTCTCGACCGGCGTGGCCTACCGCAAGCTCGGCGTCGCACCGCTCGAGGACCTCGTCGGCGCCGGCGTGCACTACGGGGCCGCGCTCACCGCGGCGCGCGAGATGGAGGGTGCGGACGTCTTCGTGGTCGGCGGCGGCAACTCGGCCGGCCAGGCCGCCGTCCACCTCTCGCGGTTCGCCCGGTCGGTGACGATCTGCGTCCGGCGGCCGTCGCTGGAGGAGACCATGTCGTCCTACCTGGTGGAGGAGATCCGCTGGAGCCCGACGATCCAGGTGCGCACCTGCACCCGGGTGGTCGACGGCGGGGGATCGCCGCGCCTGGAGCAGCTCGTCCTGGAGGACGTGCGCGACGGCAGCCGCGAGACCCTCCCCGCCCAGGGGCTGTTCCTGCTGCTCGGGGCCGAGCCGCACTGCGAGTGGCTGCCGCCGTCGGTGGCCCGGGACCGCCGCGGGTTCGTGCTCACCGGGCGCGACGTGCCCCAGGACCGGTGGGTCGACGGGCTGCCGCCCGCCAACCTCGCGACCACGGTGCCGGGGGTCTTCGCCGTCGGCGACATTCGTGCGGGCTCGATGAAGCGGGTCGCCGCCGCCAGCGGCGAGGGGGCCTCGGCGGTGCCGCTGGTGCACGAGCACCTCGCGCCCGAGCCGGAGCCGTCGGCCCGCTAGGTTGGCGCGCGTGGCCGGCGACTGGGTGGAGCACGCGATCGTCTGGCACGTCTACCCGCTCGGCGCGGTCGGGGCACCGATCCGCCCCGAGGTCCCGGTCGTCGACGTGACGCACCGGCTGCCCCGCCTGCTGCCGTGGCTCGACCACGTCGTGTCCCTCGGCGCGTCCGTGGTGCAGCTGGGGCCGGTGTTCGCCTCGTCCAGCCACGGCTACGACACGATCGACCACCTGCGCATCGACCCGCGCCTGGGTGACGACGCCGACCTCGACGCGTTCGTCGCGGCCGCCCACGAGCGCGGCCTGAAGGTGCTGCTCGACGGGGTCTTCAACCACGTGGGGCGTGAGCACCCGGCGTTCCGGGCGGTGCTCGAGCGAGGGAGTGGCGCGCCGGAGGCCGCCCTGTTCGGCGGGGACGCGGCCTCCGTCGGGGTCTTCGAGGGTCACGAGGCCCTGGTCGAGCTGGACCACGGCTCGGACGAGGTGGTGCGGCTGGTCGCCGACGTGATGGCCCACTGGCTCGACCGTGGCATCGACGGCTGGCGGCTCGACGCCGCCTACGCGGTGCCGCCCGCGTTCTGGGCGCGGGTCCTGCCCCGCCTGCGCGAGACGCACCCGGACGCGTTCGTGTTCGGCGAGGTCATCCACGGCGACTACGCGGGCATCGTCGCCGAATCCGGGTTGGACTCGGTGACGCAGTACGAGCTCTGGCAGGCGATCTGGCACGGCATCGCGGAGTCGAACTTCTTCGAGCTCACCCACGCCCTCGAGCGCCACCAGGAGATGCTGGCGACGTTCGTCCCGGTCACCTTCCTGGGCAACCACGACACGACCCGTATCGCGTCCGCCGTGGGGCGGCGCCACCTGCCGCATGCGGTCGCGCTCCTCGCGACGCTGGCCGGCACCCCGGTCGTCTACGCCGGCGACGAGCTGGGCTGGGAGGCGGTCAAGGAGGAGCGGCTCGGCGGCGACGACGCGGTGCGCCCCGAGCTGCCAGCCTCGCCGGACGACCTGGGTGACGAGGGCGCGGACGTCCTCGAGCTGCACCGCGCCCTGTTCGGCCTGCGGCGTCGTCATCCCTGGCTCCACGCGGCCCGCACCGACGTCGTCGACCTCGCCAACGAGACCCTGGTGCTGCGCACCGGCCGTGACGACGAGGCGGTCGTCGTCGCCCTCAACCTCTCCGACGAGCCGGTCGACCTCCCGTCGGCCGACGCGGCCCGCGTCGAGGTGGGCGCCGGCGACCTGGTCGACGGGCGCATCACCCTCCCCGCCCACGGCTGGGCGGTCTGCACGGCCTGATGCCTCACGTCCGCCTCGGCCTGTACCTCGTGCTGGTGCGGGGTCTGCGGTACGGGTCGAGGCGTGCCGGGGGGATGAACGCGGGCCGCCTGTCGTGGGTGTCGAAGGTGATGACCCAGTCGTCGTCATGGACCACTCGATGATGAAAGGCGCACAGCAGCACACCGTCCTCCAGATCGGTGGTGCCGCCGTGGGCCCAGGGTTCTCTGGCGTGGTGGGCTTCGCACCAGGACGGTGGCCGGTCGCAGTCCGGCATCGCACAGCCCTGGTCCCGGTGCGCCAGGGCGGCGCGTTGGGCGGGGGTGAAGAGTCGTTGCTTGCGGCCCAGGTCCAGCGGGAGGGACGGTCCGCCGAGGACCTGCGGGACGATCCCGACCCGGCAGGCATGCATCCGGACCTGGCTGGCGCTCATCCGCTGCCCGGTCGACGTGGTCGCGGTCCCGATGCCGTCGATGAGCTGCTGCAGGTCCAGGTTGACCGTCACGGTCATGCCCGACCCGCCGGCGTCGGGGAGCCCGTCGGTGGGGAGGTGGTCGATGAGCGCGACGAGCGCGCGGCCCTGGCGCTGGGGGTAGGTCAGGTCGGCGTCACCCTGGCCGTCGTCGAGGTGACGCCGGCGCGGCGCGGAGAACCCGTCCAGGATGTTCGTCAACGCGGCCGCCTGGGCCGCGGGGATCCGGAAACGGCCGAAGAACGTGCCGTCTTGGTCGTCCCTCATCCACAGCTCTGACCGCTCGTACGCCAGACGCTCCCGGTCCTGGACCGCCCGGCCCTCGTCGGCGTCCACGTCCTCGACCGGCTTGAACAGGTCGGTGATCCGGTCGGCCCGGTACTGCAGGTCGCGCATCGTGAGCGTCTTCGCGTGCTCGATCAGCTCCCGCTCACACTTCTCACGCGTCTCAGCCGGAATCTCGTCGGGCAGGCCAGCGATCGTCCGGGCGATCAACCGGGCCTGCTCCTTGGAGATCCGCCCGTCAGCCAGCGCCTGCTCGGTCAACGTCGCCCTCTCCAGAGCCCAACCCAGGTGCACGTTACGTGCGGCGGCGTGGCGGTCACCACCGAACTGGCTCGCCAGCAACGACCCCGTCGACGACGCACCGGCCTTCCTCGCAGCACCCGACCGGTCCACCGACCGCGTCGCGGCCATCGCGTGCGCGGCGACCTTGGCATTCACCCGGCTCCACCGACCCGCCAGCGTCACCGCGTCCTCGGCCGACAACCCCTCGTAGACCGCCAGGTCGCCACCCCCGGCCAGCGCACCCTCGACCGCGACCAGCACCGCGAACGCGGGGTGCTCGGAGAGCGGGAGAGCAGAGACGGTCATGACAGGTCCTCGAAGAGTCGAACGTGTGCTCGATTCTATGGCGGACCTCACGACCGGGAAAGAGCCTCGAAGTCATCTGTGGACGAAGCAGGAGGCCGTTCAACGCCGGGGCGGGGCCACCGCGAGACGTCAGGCCTCAGGTCCGCACCCGCGACCCGACACCGGTGAGGCGGTCGACGGCGGACTGGAGGTCGGGCACGACGTCCGTCATCCGCGCACCCCACCCGGGGCCGCCGAGGACGATGCGGGTCCGGGGGTGGCGGCGCTCGACCTCGTCGACGCTGCCGTGGTCGGCGCCGAGGGACGACCACAGGAACAGCGCGGACGGGCGCAGGGTGCCGACGGCGTCGACGAGGGCCGCGGTGGGCAGCTGGGCGCCGAGCACGTGGGCCTCGACGTCGTGGCCGGCGAGCGAGGCCTCGAGGGCGAGCAGGGGCAGGGCGTGCTGGTCGGGGGGAGCGGTGGCGAGGACGACCTTGGCCTGGCCGCGACGCGGGCGGGCGGTGAGGGCGACGCGACGCAGCTCGGCGGCGAGCACGTGGCTCACCATGTGCTCGGACTCGATGCCCAGCTCGCCGCGTGACCAGTGCATGCCGATGTTGTCGAGGGCGGGGACGACGAGCTCGGTCCAGCCACGCACGACGCCGAGCGTCGCGAGCGCGCGACGCATCAGCGTGCGGCAGCCGGCGACGTCGAGGCGCTGGGCCGTGGCGAGCACGACGGCGGGGAAGACCTCGGGGGACAGGTCGCCGGTCAGCTCCGGCGAGGGGTGGCCGCCGCGTCCCACGGGTCGGGTGGTGACCTCCGTCGCCAGCACGATCCGCGCCGCGGCCGCCGGGGGCGTGCCGTCGTCGACGAAGGACTTCATCCGCCCGAGGCGCTCGACGTCGGACGTGGTGTAGCGGCGGTGGCCGCCGGCCGTGCGCACCGAGGCGCCCACCCCGTGGCGGTCCTCCCAGGAGCGCAGCGTGGTGCCCGGGACGCCGAGCACCTCGCTCAGCCGCCCGAGCGAGATGGCCTCGTCAGCGGTGGTCAGGTCGCCCAGAGGTGTCTGGTCGGTCACGGTGGTCTCCTGGATGTCGAGCTTCCCGAGCAATTCTACGCACGTTTCCTTGTCTTGCTTCGTAGTTCTGTTTGACTCGAGAACACGAACCGATGGAGGTACGTCGTGGTGTCTGTGGAGCGGTTGCCCAAGCCCGTGCAGGAGAGCTACGAGTGGCAGTACCGAGCAGCGTGCTCGGGGCTGGACTCGGCGCAGTTCTTCGCCCCCGCGAGCGAGCGGGGACCCAAGCGGGAGAGGCGCGAGGCCGCGGCGAAGGCCATCTGCGCCACCTGCCCGGTGATCCAGGAGTGCCTGGACCACGCGCTCGCCGTCCGCGAGCCGTTCGGCGTCTGGGGCGGGCTCACCGCACCTGAGCGCGAGGACCTGCGACGCACCCGACCCCGGGTGACGCTGCGCCGCTCGGCCTGACGTCGCCGTCCTGCGGTGCCCTCACCGCGCCGTGCGGGCGCGGACGGGCAGGGCCCCGAAGGTCGCGGGTGGCTCATTGAACGGCGTGATCACCTGGACGGCCGACGGCACCGTCGCCGGCACGCCGGGGAGCACGCCGTTGGCCTGCATGAGCAGACGGCAGGCGCGTGCGACGTCCTGACGCAGGTCGTGGTGGAGCACGGCGGAGATCCGGCGTCGCCGGAGCAGCGAGGTGTTGTCGTCGTCGAGGTCGTGGGCGACGAAGGCCGTGCACCGCCGCCCCGCCTCGGAGAAGGCGCGCAGGGTCGCGCTGTTGCCGCCCCCGATCGAGTAGACCGAGCCGATGCCGGGGTCTGCGGCCAGGGCCGCGGAGACCTCGCGCAGCAGCGACGCGTCGAGCCCGTCTGTGCCCGACACCTCCCGGACGCATCGACCGGGAGCGAGCTCGCCCAGTGCCTCGCGGAACCCGGCCAGCCGGTCGCCCTCGCCGCGGAACCGGCTGCTGAGCGTCACCAGGACGCTGCCGCTGCCGCCCCACTGCGACAGCAGGTAGGCCGCGGTGGCACCGGCGGCGCGGTCGTCGATGCCGACGTGCGCGAGCCGGCGGCTGAGCGGCACGTCGGTCACGAGCGTCACCACCGGGACGCCCCGCGCCGCGAGCCGCCCGACCGCGTCGGCGACCAGCGGGTGGTCGGGTGCCTTGAGGAGCACCCCCGCCGAGCCGAGGCCGCCCACCCGGTCGAGCGTCGAGGCGAGCTCGCGCACCGACCACTCCTCCCGCAGGTGGAAGCGCGCGCGCAGCGCGGCCGGTCGGAGATCGGGCAGCTCGGCCTCCATCGACGCCCGGACCGCCGAGCTGAACCGACGCGGCGCGTGCATGACGAGGTCGAGCAGCAGCGTGCGGCCCGCGATCCGGACCTGGGTGGCCTGCCGGTCGAGCTCGGCGATCGCCCGGTGCACCTCGGCGACCGTGGACGCCCGCACGCCCGGCCGCTCGTTCAGCACGCGGTCGACGGTGGCCTGGCTCAGGCCCGACTGCTCGGCGATCTCACGGATCCGGTACGGGTGGGCCACGGGTCTGCTCCAGGGGTCCGGGACGACGGTCGCTGAGGTGTTCTTGAGGGGTTCGGGGCCATCATGGCCCCCGCGGACCGCTCTAGCGTGGGACACGTCCCGCTCGTCCCACCCACCGGAGCATGCCCATGACCGCCACTGTCGACACCTCCCGCCGCGCCCGCTTCTCCGAGTCCGACTGCTCGGTGGCCGACTTCGCGGCGTTGACCGCGCAGCGCACCGATCTCGTGGACTTCCCGTACGCCGACCGGGTCGAGCAGAACGTGCTGGTCTACGAGTCGTCCGCGTTGCGTGCCGCGAGCGTGACGATTGCCGGCCGTGACGCGGTGGAGGACGAGCTGGTCCGGGCGCTGACGTCGGGTCCGGGTGTGGTGGCGCTGAAGGGGGCGTTCGACGACCTGTCGGTGGTGGATCGGGTGACGGCGGTGTTCGAGGGCATGATCGCCGACCAGCACGCGTCCGGTGCGACGTCGGGCGACCACTTCGCCAAGCCCGGGGCGAACGACCGGGTGTGGAACGCGTTGGAGAAGCTGGCCGTGCGTGATCCGGAGGCGTTCGTGGACTACTACGCCAACGACGTGCTGGCGCTGGTGTCGCGCGCGTGGCTGGGCCCGGGCTACCAGGTCACGTCGCAGGTCAACGTGGTGCGTCCCGGTGGTGTGGCCCAGGATCCGCACCGTGACTACCACCTGGGCTTCCTGTCCAACGAGGTCGCGGCCCGGTATCCCGCGCACGTGCACCTGATGTCGCCGGTGCTGACGTTGCAGGGTGCGGTGGCGCACTCGGACATGCCCGTGCAGAGCGGTCCGACGCTGTACCTG
>JAURVT010000009.1 GCA_030655315.1 Nocardioidaceae bacterium
GCAAGAAGTACGCCACGGCCAACCGCACATCCATCGGGACCACCACATCTGCCATCCCCGATCATCTGGGCACAGCTACCGGGTGTCACCGATGTCCTGACACATCCCTGTCACAGATGTCCTGACACACGACACACGGGAAACCGACAGGACCACGGCGAAAGCTCCATGGTCCTGTCGGAAGACCGTGCCTACCTGGGAATCCGACGGGGCGCGCGGGCGCCCGTCAGACGACCGGGGGGCGGCCGAGGCGGGTCATGCGCCAGACGGTGGACCAGCGCAGGGGACGACGGTCGCCGGGATCGCTCGCCCAGCCCTCTCGCCAGCCGGCGAACCAGGGACGCAGGCCGCGGCGGCCCTGCGCGCTGCGCACCGAGCGCAGCACCTGGACACCGGTCCACGATCCGACGTAGGCCCAGGTGAACGGCCAGCGGAGGTTGCGGCGGGCGAGCCACACGCGGTTGCGGGCGTTGAGGCGCAGGTAGTCGTCGTGCCGGGCGGGGTCGATCGCGGGGTGGCCGCAGCGCAGGTCACCGGCGTACCAGACGGTGTAGCCGGCGTCCCAGACCCGCCAGGCGAGCTCGATGCCCTCGTGGGCGTAGAAGTAGGCGTCGCCCCAGCCACCGCTGCGCTCGAAGGCCGCGCGCCGCACCACCAGCGCGCCCTCCCACAGCGAGAAGGCCGGGGACGAGCGACGCGGGTCGCCCTTGCGCATCCGCGGGATCCAGCGGGTCGGGGCGTCCTCCCCCGGCGCCTCCACCCGGGGCTGGACGACGCCGAGCCGCGGGTCGGCGGCGAACTTCGCCGCCGCGGCGGCGAGGAAGTCGTCGTCGAGCAGACGTGCGTCGTCGTCGAGGAACAGGATCAGCTCGCCCGACACCTCCGGCACGCCCGCGTTGCGACCACCGGGGATGCCGAGGTTCTCCGCCAGCGCGAGGGGGCGGACCCCGTCGGGCAGGCCGACGGGCTCCCAGCCGTTGCCGACGCAGACCACGTCGACCTCCACGCCCTGCTGCGCGAGGACGGACCGCAGGCCCGCGTCGAGATCGTCCGGTCGGGTGCCCTGGGACAGCGAGACCACGCCGTACCGGGGCGTCGTGCTGGGCGTCGTCACGCCCGTCACCGTACCGGGGCCGGGTCCCGCTCGTCGTGAGCAGGACCCGGCCCCGGTGGGTGGTGCATCGGTCAGGAGGTCGTCCTCCGGCGGGAGAACAGCACGCCCCCTCCGGCCGCCAGGGCCAGCAGGCCGCCGAGCAGGAGCCAGACGCTCGCGCCACCGGTGCCCGGCAGGATGCCGTTCCCGTCGACGTTCCCGTTGCCGTCGGCGCCGTTGCCGTTCGAGCCGTTGCCCTCCTGGCCGGCGCCCACGGCGCCGTCGTTCCCGTTCGAGCCCGCGCCACCGTTGCCGGTGCCCTCGTCGGTCCCGCCGTCACCGCCCTGGCCGCCACCGGCCTGCTCGACGACCGTCACGGTGTCCGCGGCGGTCTCCCCACCGGGGCCCGTCGCGACGACCTCGAGGTCACCGCTCGGCGTCCCGACCGGGATCACGCAGGTGTCGTCGAAGCTGCCGTCGGACCCGACGAGCACGGTGGCCCGGCAGACCACGTTGCCGTCGGTGTCGGTGTAGACGACCTCCACCTGCGTGCCCGGCTCGTAGTTGTCGCCCCCGACGGTGACGGTGTCACCGGGGTTGACCTCCGGCGGACCGGCCTCGAGGACCGGGTCGCCGGGCTGGGCCGGCGGACCGGCGTCGACGACCACGCTGACCGAGTCGGCCAGGGTCGTGCTGCCGCTCGTCGCCTGCACCAACAGCTGGCCCAGCGGGGTGCCGGCCGGCACCACGAAGGTGTCGGTGAAGCCACCACTGGCGTTCGCCGTGACGTCCTGGGTGCCGATCCGGCGCCCGTTGGCGTCGGTGTAGGTCACCCGCACCGTGCTGCCCGCGGCCCAGCCCGCGCCGGTCGCGGTGACGGTGTCGCCACGCTCGACCTGGTTGGGACTCGCGTCCAGGCTCGGCTGCGTCGTGCCCGGGTTGCCCCCGCCTCCGCCACCGCCGCGGGCGATGACCTGCACGGTGTCGGTGAGGGTGGCGCCCCCGCCGACGGCCGTGACCACGAGGTCGCCGAGCGGGATGCCGGTCGGCACCGCGAAGGTGTCGCGGACGTTGCCGGCGCCGTCGGAGACGACCTGGTGGGTGGTCCGGACCACGCCGTCGTCGTCGGTGTAGGTGATCGTCACCGGCGTGTCGGGCTCGAACCCGGTGAGGGCGGCCGTGAGCGTGGACCCGCGGCGGACCGGGTCGGGGCTGGCCGTGAGGGCCGGTCCCGCGTCAGGGTCGCCCGCCACCACGGTGACGGTGTCGGTCGCCGTGGTGCCGCCACCGGTGGCCGAGACCACGAGGGGCCCGTTCGGCGTGCCGGGCGGCACGACGAACGTCGTGTCGAACTGACCGTCCGCGTTGGTGGTGCCGGTCGACGTCCCGACGGGGTCGCCCCCCGAGGTGTAGGTCACCGTGACGGGGGTGTTCGGCGGGAAGCCCGTGCCCGTCGAGCTGACCGTGTCGCCGACCGAGACCTGCCCGGGGTTGGCGTTGAGCGCCGGGGGCGCCTGCGGGTCGGCCGCGACCACCTGCACCGTGTCGGTGTCGGTGACCCCTCCCGGCGCCGTGGCCGTGACGACCAGCGGCCCGGGCGTCGCTCCGGTCGGCACCACGAAGGTGTCGGTGAAGCTGCCGTTGGCGTCGGTCGTCACCGTCTGGGTGACGGGCGCGAGGCCGGACGGGTCGTAGGTCACCGTGACCTGCGTGCTGGCCGGGTAGCCGGTGCCCGTGACGGTGACGTCGTCACCGACGGACACCTGGCCAGGTGCCGCGTCGATCGACGGGGTGCCGACCGGCGGGGCCGCGACGACCTGCACGGTGTCGGTGTCGCTGGCACCGCCTGCCGCAGCCGTGACCGTGAGGGTGCCGAGCGGGGTGCCCGCGGGAAGGACGGCCGACGTGGTGAACGCCCCGGTGCCGTTCGTGGTGGGCGTCCGCGTGATGACGTTGCCGCCCGCGTCGCTGAAGGTCACCGTCACCGGGGTGTTCACCGGGTACCCCGTGCCGGTGGCGCTGACGGTCTGGCCGCCGCGCACCGGGTCGGGGCTGGCCACGACCGTCGGGTCCGCGACCGGGGCGCCGGCGACCACCTGGACGGTGTCGGAGTCGGTCGCGCCGCCGGGTGCGGTGGCGGTGACGACCAGCGGCCCGTTGGCGGTGCCGACGGGCACCACGAAGGTGTCGGAGAAGCTGCCCTGGGGCGTCGTCGTGACGGTGTGCGGCACGGGTGCGACCCCGGTGCCGTCGTAGGTGACCGTCACGACCGTGCTCGCCGGGTAGCCGGTGCCCGCCGCGGTGACCGTCTGGCCCACCGAGACCGTGCCCGGTGTCGCGACGACCGTCGGCGTCCCGACCGGCGGGGCGGCGACGACCTGCACGGTGTCCGTGGCGTCGTCCCCACCACCGACGGCGCGGACGTCCAGGTCACCGAGCGGCGTGCCCGGGGGCACCACGAGCGACGTGCTGAACTCGCCGGCGGCGTTGGTCGTCGGCCGCTGGGTGCCGATGACGACGTCGGCGTCGTTCGTGAACGTCACCGTCAGCTGGGTGTTCGGCGTGTATCCGGTGCCCGTGGCGCTGACCGTCTGGCCGGCCGACACCTGCTCGGGGCTGGCGTTGACCGTCGCGGCCCCGTTCGGGTCTCCCGCCACCACCTGGACGGTGTCGGTGTCGGTGAAGCCACCGGGTGCCGAGGCGGTGACCTCGAGCGGTCCGACGGGCGTGCCAGCCGGCACCACGAAGGTGTTGGTGAAGCCTCCGTTCGCGTCGGTGGTCACCGTCTGGGTGACCACGCCGGGACCGGTCGGGTCGTACGTCACCGTGACCACCGTGCTCGCCGGGTAGCCGGTCCCGGTCGCGGTCACGGTGTCGCCCACCGAGACCGAGCCCGGTGTGGCGACGACGGCCGGGGTGCCGACGGCCGGTGCCGGGACGACCTGGATGGTGTCGGCGTCGTCCGCCGCGCCCGAGACCGCGCGGACGACCAGGTCGCCCAGCGGGGTGCCCGGGGGCACCACGAACGAGGCGCTGAACTCACCGGCCGCGTTGGTCTGCACCGTCTGGGTGCCGATGACGACGTCGTCGTCGTTGGTGTACGTCACGATCACCGCGGCGTTGGTCGGGTAGCCGGTGCCCGTGGTGCTCACCGTCTGCCCACCCGAGACCTGCTCGGGGTCGGCGTTGACGGTGGGCTGGGCGCCCGGGGCGGGTGCGACCACCTGGACCGAGTCGGCCGCCGTCACGCCGGGACCGGCCGTGGCCGAGATGCCGAGGGTGCCGAGAGGCGTGCCGGCCGGCACCACGAAGGTGTCGGTGAAGGCGCCGGTGGCGTCCGTCAGCTCGGTCTGCGTGCCGATGGTCGCCCCGACCTGGTTCGTGTAGGTGAGGGTGACCGTCGAGAGCGCCGGGTAACCGGTTCCCTCGGAGGTCACCGTGTTGCCCACGGACACCTGGGCCGGAGTCGAGTCGAGGGCGGGTGTGCCCAGCGGGTCGCCGAGGACCACCTGGACCGTGTCGGTCACCGGCGGGTCGGTGCCCTCGACCGCCGAGACGACCAGGTCGCCCAGCGGGGTGCCCGGGGGCACCGTGAACGCGTCGTTGAACCCACCGGCCGGGCCGGTGGTGACGACGCTCGTGCCCACGACGACGTCGGCCGCGTTGGTGTAGGTCACCGTGACGGGCGTGGCGGGGGTGAACCCGGTACCCGTCGTGTTGACGACCTGCCCGGACGAGACCTGCTCGGGACTGGCGTTCAGCACGGGGTCCGCGGCCGGGGCGCCGGCGACCACCTGGACGGTGTCCGCGGCCGTGACGCCCGGGCCGGCGGTGGCCGAGGTGGTCAGGTCACCGGTCGGGGTGCCCGCGGGGACCAGGAAGGTGTCGGTGAAGACGCCGTCCTCGTCCGCCAGGACGGTGCGGGGGGTGCCGATCGCCTGGGCGTCCGCACCGGTGGAGGTGACCGTGACCGTCGAGAACGCCGGGAACCCGGTACCGACCGACGTCACGGTCTGGCCGGCCGAGACCTCGGGCGGGGTCGAGCTGAGAGCCGGGGTGCCCACCGGGTCGCCGACGACCACCTGGACGGTGTCGGTCACCGCCGGGTCGGTGCCCTCGACGACCGAGACCACGAGGTTGCCGAGCGGGGTGCCCGGCGGGACGAGGAGCGTGTCGTTGAACCCGCCGTCACTGTCCGTGGTGATCGGACGCGACGCGATCACCGTGTTCGCGCTGTTCGTGTAGGTCACGGTGACCGACGTGGCCGCGGTGAACCCGGTGCCCGTCACGTTCACGTCCTGGCCGGCCGAGACCTGCTCCGGGTTGGCGTTCACCGCCGGGTCGGCGCCCACGGGGATTGCCTCCACCTGGACGGTGTCGGTCGCGGTGAGGTTGCCGCCGGCCGAGGCCTGGACGACCAGGTCGCCGACCGGGGTGCCGGCGGGGACCACGAACGTGTCGGTGAACGTGCCGTCGGCCGCGGCCGTGGTCGTCTGCGTGCCGATCACGGCGTCGACGTCGTTGCGGTACGTGACCGTGATGGGCGCCAGGGACGGGAAGCCCGAACCCTGCGACGTCACCGTCTGACCGACCTGGACCGGGGAGGGCGAGGCGTCGAGCGTCAGGGGCCCGGTCGGGTCGCCGACGACCACGAGGATGGTGTCGGAGGCCGTCCCGTTCGCCGCGTCGGTCGCCCGCACCACGAGGTTGCCGAGCGGCGTGGTCGCGGGGACGACGAAGGCTGGGGCGTTGAAGGCGCCCGCGCCGTTGCTGGTCGTGGTGCCGGTGCCCACGACCGTGCCGTTGCCGCTCGTGTAGGTCACGGTGATGGCGGAGTCGGCCGCGAACCCGAGGCCGGTGGCGGTGACGGTGTCACCCGCCGAGACCTCCTCGGGGTCGGCGTTCAGCGCGGGGACGGCCGGGGCCGGCGCCGCCTCGACGACGACGGACGTCGTGGTGGGCGGCCCGGTGGCGGCCACGGCCGAGATGCTCAGGGCGCCGAGGTCGGTGCCGACCGGGACGACGATCGAGTCCACGAAGCCGCCGGCCGGGTCGGTCGGGACGTCGTCCGAGGTGGCGACCACCTGGCCGCCCGCGTCGGTGTAGGTGACGGTGACGGTCGAGCTCGTCGGGAACCCGCCGCCCGTCGTCGCCAGGGTCTGGCCGACGCGGACCGGGTCGGGCGCCGCGGTGAGGGTGCGGGGGCCGACGGGCGGTGCGGCGACCACCGTGACGACGTCCTGCGCCGTGCCGCCGGCGCCGTCCGTGGCCGAGACGGTGAGGTCACCGAGCGGGGTGCCGACCGGCACCACGAACGGAGGAGCGTTGAAGGCGCCCGCGGCGTCCGTGGTCGTGGTCCTCGTGCCGACCACCGTGTTGCCCGAGTCGGTGTAGGTGATCGTCACCGGGGACGTGCCGGCGAAGCCGAGACCCGTGGCGTCGACCGTCCCACCGATGGGCACCTCGTCGGGACTGGCGTTGAGCACCGGGTCGTCCAGCGGGTCCGCCGCCTGCACGACGACGGTGTCCGCGGCGGTCGCGCCGGCGCCGTTGGTCGCCGAGACGGTCAGGTTGCCGAGCGCCGTGCCGGCGGGGACGACGAGCGTGTCGACGAACGCGCCGTCACCGTCCGAGGTGGCCGGCCGCGTGGCGACGACGGCGCCGCCGGAGTCGGTGTAGGTGACGGTGAGCGGCGTGTTGATCGGGAACCCGGTGCCGTTGGAGGTCAGCGTCCCGCCGACCTGGACGGGGTCGGGCGTCGCCACGAGTGCGGGGGTGCCGACGGGTGTACCGGCCTGGACCTGCACCGTGTCGGTCAGCGTGGTCGTGCCGTCGGTGGCGCTGATGACCAGGGCGCCCAGGGCGGTGCCGGTCGGCAGCGGCTGCGGGTCGGTGAAGCCACCGGTGGGCCCACTTGTGACGGTGGAGGTGCCGACCTCGTTCCCGGCGGAGTCGGTGTAGGTGAGGTCGACGTCGGTGTCCGGGGCGAACCCGGTGCCGGTGGCCGTCACCGTCCCGCCCTGCTGCACCGGGTCGGGCGCGCCGCTGAGGGTGGGCGCAGCGGCGGCTGCGACGCGGACGGTCGAGGACGCGAGGTCCACCTGGGCGAGGTCGGGGCCGGTCAGGACGTTCGGCAGCAGCCGGACGCTCAGCGCGCGGACCGTGAACGAGTCGGCGGCCAGGTCGCCCGGGGTGGGCTGGGCGTTGATGACGACGTCGAGCAGGTTGTCCGCGACGAACTCGAGCGCGGGCGACAGCGTGCTGACGACCGCGTTGATCGGCGTCGCGAGCGCGGTGCCGAGCTGGTCGCCGGTGGCGTTGAGGAGGGTGGTGACCGGGGCGGTCAGCAGGGGCAGGACGGTGGTCGTGACCGGGGCGGTGAGAGCCGAGAGGATGGTCCCGGCGGGCACGGTGATCGCGCCCAGGGTGACGCCTCCGGTGACGACGGGGGCGGGAGCGGGTCCCGTGCCCGCGAACTGCGCCAGCGTCCCGGTCAGCCTGATCGTCGTGTTGGCAGTGACGGGCGAGCCGATCACGCTCAGCAGCGACAGCCGGACCGGGATGGCGACGGTGAGGGAGGTCGTGTTGAGCGCGGTGCGCACGGCCTCGGTGACGCGGGGCGCGAGGTTGCCGAGGGCGTCGGTGACGCCATCGGTGAGCGCGTCGATGGTGGCCTCGGTGAACAGGGAGGTGTTGGCGGCGAGGCCGTTCAGGTCCTGGCCGTTCGGTCCCTTGACCAGCTTGGCGACGTCGACCGAGATGGTGCCGTCGGCGAGGTTGATGGAGACGAGCCCGTTGTCGGAGACGAGCGGCTGGGCCAGCACGGTGTCGGCGACGGCGCTGAGGTCGACCGACGCCGAGGCCGTGGGTGCCAGCGGCGCGAGCCGGACGGTTCCGGCCAGGATATCGACGCCGGGGACCCTGATGCCGTTGACGACCTGGCCGAGCGCGCCGGTCGGGCCGACGGCCGCCTCGACGGCCGTGTCGGCCGCGGCGATGCTGGTGCGCACGTTGGCCGACAGGGCGGCGACCGCGGGGCTCCGCACCTGGAGCCGGGCGCCGGCGACCCGGTAGGAGTCGTCGACGGCGCCGGAACCGGTCTGCGAGGCGCGCGAGGCGAGGGCGCCGACCTCGAGCCGTACCTGGTTGACGAGCTGGTCGGTGACGACGGTGGTGCCGAGCTGGCCGAGGAGCGACGTGACGTCGATGGTGGCGTTGCGCGGGTCACCGGGGGCGAACGGACGGCTGGCCGACAGCCCGCCGTCGGAGGTGATGGCCCCCGCGGCGGCCGTGGAGGTCCGGCCCTGCGACAGCGCGTAGGAGTTCAGGACGCCCGCGTTGCCAAGGCGGAGGAGACCACCGTTGGTCCCGGACCCGACGAGGGGCAGCTGCACGTTGCCGACCTGGAGGCCGAGCGCGCTGAGGAGCGCGGCGTTCAGCGGCTCGTTGTCGACGTCGCGCGCGCCCGAGCTGGCGGTCTGCGCCGTGCCGACGTCGGCCAGCTGGGCGGCACTGAGCAGGTTGGACCGGACCACCTGCGCGAGGGCCTCGGACTGGTCGTTCGGCGCGGCGCTCGCGGCGCTCGCCGGAAGGACCGCGGCGGCGACGACGGCCAGGGCGCCGATCGACGCCACCATCCGCTTCGCCAGAGACCTGCGCTGCACCGGGTGCATGGCCATGAGACTCCCCCTCCCGGCACGGACTGGGGGCGTCCGCGTCGGATCACTTCGCTCGGCCCGACCCCGAGAAGAACAGGTCGGCTCAGTAGGCGTGGACAACTCGTCCAAGCGTGTCAGTGGCCGTCCAAAAGGGGTATACAGAGACGATCAGTACTGACTCCGGGGATCCTCAAGGGGATCTCAGTGGCGGATCAAGGGCCCGCCGAGCGGCTCCGAGACACGAAACGGCGGACCTGCCCCGTCAGCAGGTCCGCCGTCCATCGTGGCCTTCTGCGGTTCGGCGTCATCCCCCGATCGCGCCGAGCCGGCCACTGGTGCGTCGACCGGGCAGAGCCCAGGACGCAGGTCGAGTCTAGTCACGCGGTGTAGGTTTTGTCCGCACTTGTGCGCCACGAGATCTGCGTCGTCAGCCCATGGCGTTCATGAGCGCGGGCGCGAGGATGACGATGAACAGCACCGGCATCACGCACACCATCAGCGGGAAGATCATCTTGACGCTGACCTGGTGCGCCTTGCCCTCGGCGCGCACCCGACGCCGCACCCGCATCTCGCCGGCCTGCGTCCGGACGATGGTCGAGACCGGGACGCCGAACTCCTCGGCCTGCACCACCGCCGTGACGAACTTGGCGAGCTCGTCGACCTCGGTGCGCGCCGCCAGCGCCTGGTAGGCGTCGCGGCGGCTCATGCCGAGGCTCACGTCCTGCATGGTGCGGGTGACCTCCTCGGCGAGCGGCCCGGTGGCGTTGCGGCCGGTCCGGTTGAGGGCGGCCTCGAGGCTGAGACCCGACTCCACCGAGATGGTCACCTGGTCGAGGATGTCGGGCAGCTGTCGTTGGATCCGGGCCTGCCGCTCCCCCGCCCGTCCCTTCAGCAGGACGTTGGGCGCCACGTAGCCGAGACCGATCGCCACGAGCCCCATCAGACCGAGGAACACGCCCTGTCCGCTCATCAGCACGAAGACCATGACACCGACGAGCGTCAGCACGACCTTGGCCACCAGGATCCGTCGCACGCTCCACGCCCCGGGGTGGCCGGCCAGCTCGAGGTGGCGGGCGGTCGCCGCGCGTGACGACGCCGAGGCCACGTAGCGCAGGACACCGAGCTCGGTCGACGTCCGTGACGAGGAGCGCCGCGCGGGCGTCGCGGTCGGTGCCGTGCGGTCGGCCACGAGTCGGGCCCGGACCACCCGGCTCGAGCCCAGCGACGTGCCGACGACGGCCAGCACGCCGCAGCCGACCGCGCCCAGGACGAGCACGAGGCCGAGCAGCAACATCAGGGTGGGGCCCATCTCAGACCTCCAACGAGGTGACGCGCCGCATCCACAGGCCGCCCACGGCGTAGAGGACGACGGCGAGCCCGAGCAGGAACAGGCCGGTGGGCGTGGTGAACAACGGGGCGAGGTAGGTGTGGTTCAACAGGGAGTACCCGCCCGCGACGAAGACCGGCAGGGCCATCACGACGTAGACCGACAGGCGTCCCTCGGCCGACAGGGACATCACCAGCTCCTTGATCTCCTTGCGCTCGCGGATGGTCTGGCCGACCCGGTCGAGGACCTCGCCGAGGTTGCCCCCGGTGTCCCGCTGCACCGCGACCGCCTGGGCGACCCAGCCGAAGTCCTCGCTCTGCATGCGCGCGGCGACGCCCGACAGCGCCTCGACGAGGTCGCGTCCCAACCGGTTCTCGTTGACCACCCGGCGCAGCTCGTCCGAGGTCGGGCTGGGCGCCTCGCGGGACACCGTCTCGACCGCCCGCGGCAGGCTGTGTCCGGCCCTGAGTGCCGAGGCGAGCATCTGCATCGTCTCGTCGAGCTGGTCGACGAACGCGGCGCGACGCTTCGAGGCCCGTCGGAAGACGAACACCCGCGCCCCCAGGGGGACGAGCACCGCGGCGGCGGCGGACAGCAGGAGCCCGCCCACGACGAACGCCAGCACGGTAGCGGCGAGGGTGAAGCCGGTGATGGTCGTGAGCATCGATCCCTGGGTCACCCGCAGCCCGGCGAGCTCGAGCTGCTCGGTCGGGAACGGACGCCAGCCGCGGGCACGGAGCACCCGGTCGGTCCAGGCGACGAGACGATCGGTCGCCGACGTCAGGGAGCCGCTCTGGGTCGTCGTGCCCGGCACCTGTCGACGCGCCGCCGGGAGCGGCGCGACGGGCGAGCCGAGCACGACGAACAGACCGCAGGCGACGGCCAGCGCCACCATGACCACGCCCGCTCCGAGGCTGCTCACCAGGGGCTCCCGGTCGAGCCCGCGACGGCGAACACCGAGTCGTTGACCGTGAGCCCGAGGTCGGCGAACTTCTCCATGAAGTGCGGACGCAGACCCGTCGCCACCGTCGTCCCCCGGAATCGCCCGTCGGCGTCGACGCCGGCGGCGTAGTCGAACGCGAACGCGTCCTGGAGCGTCACGGTGTCGCCCTCCATGCCGATCACCTCGGTGACGTGGGTGATGCGACGGGTGCCGTCCCGGAGCCTGGTCACCTGGACCACGAGGTCCACCGCCGAGGCGATCTGCTCGCGGATCGCGCGCAGCGGCAGGTCCATGCCGGCCATGAGGACCAGCGTCTCGAGGCGGGCGATCGCGTCGCGCGGGGTGTTGGCGTGCAGCGTGGAGATCGACCCGTCGTGGCCGGTGTTCATCGCCTGAAGCATGTCGAGGCTCTCGCCACCGCGGCACTCCCCGATGACGATCCGGTCCGGACGCATGCGCAGCGAGTTGCGGACGAGGTCGCGGATGGTCACCTCGCCCTTGCCCTCGATGTTGGCCGGGCGGCTCTCCAGCCGGACGACGTGGTCCTGCTGCAGCTTCAGCTCCACCGCGTCCTCGATCGTCACGATGCGCTCGTCGGTCGGGATGAAGGACGACAGCACGTTGAGCAGGGTGGTCTTGCCCGTGCCGGTGCCGCCCGAGACCAGGATGTTGAGCCGCGCCTCGACGCACGCGTGGAGCAGCTCGGCCATCTGGGGGGTCATCGTGCCGAACGCCACCAGGTCCTTGACCTGCAGCGGGGTGGTGGAGAACTTGCGGATCGTCAGCGAGGAGCCGTTGACGGCGAGCGGCGGCACGACGGCGTTGACGCGGGAGCCGTCCTCCAACCGGGCGTCGACCAGGGGCGAGGACTCGTCGATGCGGCGCCCCACCTTGGCGACGATCCGCTCAATGACGCGGCGCAGGTGCTCCTCGGTCGCAAAGGTGAGCGCGCTGCGTACGAGCCGTCCCCGACGCTCCACGTACACTCGGTCGTGGCCGTTCACCATGATCTCGGTGACCGACTCGTCCTCCAGCAGCCGCTGCAGGGGGCCGAGCCCGAGCGCGTCGTCCTCGATGTCCTTGACGAGCCGCTGGGTCTCGTCGGCGGTGAGCATCAGCTGCTCGTCCTCGACGATGGCCACGACCTCGGCTCGGACCAGGTCGCGCAGCTGGGCGTCGGTCAGGGCCGAGTCGGTGATCCGCGCCCCGATCCGCGCGAAGAGCGCCTGCACGGTGCGGGCCTTGACCGCCGCCAGCGCGTCGTTGGCCATCCCGGCGGAGGCGGCGGCCTCGGCCTCGACCAGGCCGTCCTGCGGGTCGGCGACCGCGACCGGTCGTGCCCGGTCCCGGACGGCGTCGAGCCGGTTCGTGAGGCTCATGCCAGCTCCTTGCGTCGGTGGGCCCAGGTCGCGCGACGGGGCTTGACCGGCACCTCGGTGATGCGGGCGACCAGCTCGTGGAGCGGCTTGGCCACGGCACCGGGGCGCTTGCGGGCGAGCACGGGCTCCCCGCGGTTGGTGGACAGCGGGAACTCGCGGGAGCGCGGCACGACGACCTCCACCGGAAGACCGACCACCTGCTCGACGTCGCGCACGGCGAGACCGGCATGGCGGTCCGCGTTGTTGATGACCAGGTGTCGTGCCGCCGGCAGCAGCTGCAGCTCGGTGAGCAGGTGCACCTCCTTGCGCAGCGCCCTGATGCCGGCCACGTCCATGGTGGTGACGAGCACGGCCTCGTCCGCCACCTCGAGGGCGCCGAGGAGGTGCTCGTCGACGCCGGCGGCGGTGTCGACGACGACGTGCCGGAACTGCGTCGCCAGCTGGGTGATCAGCTGCCGCACCTGGTCGGCGTCGATCGCGTCGGCCGCGACGGGTGAGTCCGGGGCGCACAGGACGTACAGGCCCGCCGGGTGCACGCTCAGGAGCGTCTTGAGCACGAGCGAGTCGCGCAGCGCGTGCGGCTGGCACGCGTCGGCCACCGTGTGCGCGGGGGCGAGGTCGAGCGCGGTGGCCACGTCGCCGAACTGCAGGTCGAGGTCGACCAGGACGGTCTCCATCGGTGCCACCCGCGCGAGGCCCACGGCCAGGTTGGTCGCCGTGGTGGTCTTGCCGACGCCGCCCTTGGGCGACAGCACCACCGTCACCTTGCTGGGCGTGGACGGGGGCTCGGTCGCCGGCTGCGCGCCCGGTGCCTGTCGGAAGGCCTGCTCCCGCGGGTGCTCCCCGGCGCGCAGCAGCAGCACCCGCAGCTGGTCGTCGTCGACGCCGGGCGACAGCACGTCGCGCACGCCCGCCCTCATCGCCGCCAGCACCAGCTCGGTGTCGGGCTGGGCGACCAGCACGGTCTCGACGAACGGGCGGGACGCGTCGACCACCTTGGCCAGGGTGAGCGCCTGGTCGACGGGGACCTCCGGACCGATGAAGAGGAGGTCGAGGTGCATGTCGGGGTCGTGCTCGGCCAGCAGGTCGACGTCCAGGCCCTCCGGTGCGGGCACGGCGTGGACCTCGTGGTCGCCCATCGCGGCCAGGCGGCGCGCGAGGTCGCGGTCGCAGCCCACCAGCAGCACCCGCGTCATGGCAGGACGTCCTTGGACGTGATCGTCCGCGGCCCGCTGGTGTCGGTCTCGTCGTTCTGCTTGGTGAGGATGATCCAGCCGAACTCCTCGGCATGGGCGACCTTGACGGCGTCGTTGCCCTTGACGGCCAGGGTCACCAGCACGGGCTCCTCGGCCGCAGCCAGTGCCGCCGGCGTCCTGACCGCGGTCACCAAGACCATCTGCAGTGCGAAGCCGGACTGACTGGCGGCCGCCTTCTGCTGGCCGTATCCGGCGATCACGCCGACGACGTCCCCAGGGTCGAGCGCCTTCGCGACGCTGCGCTGCAGGCTGAGGTCGACGGTGATCTCCTGGAACCCGACCGGGACGTCGGTGGGGTCGGCCTTCTTCTGTGTCTCGGGGGCGGCGAAGCGCGAGGCGAGCACCTGCTCGCCGGGCTCGAGCGTCGTCGTCGTGACGCGGCCCGCGACGGCGGCGAGGTCGTCGATCGCGCCCTCGACGACGGCGGTGGCCGGCATCTCGACGCGCTCGACCCGCGTGCCGATCTTCGCGGCCGCGGTGCCGCTCGGCACGCCCGAGACGACGCGCAGCACCGGCGTCATCTCGGTGCCCTCGAAGGCCCGCGCCTCGGCTCCTCGGGTGTACCCGATGAGCGAGACGATCCCTCCCACCGCGAGCACGACCGCGAGGGCGGCCGCCACGATCTGTCTGCGTGTCATGTCGGGGCTCAGTCTCCGGTGGTGAGGGTGGGGTTGACGGGGCCGAGCACCCGGCCGCCGGGGTCGGTGCCGTAGGTGAAGGACGCGTCCTTGGTGGCCGTCCGGGTGAAGGTCACGCTGATCCCCTGGCAGGGGTTGAAGAGCAGGGCGTTGCTGCACTTGTCGCTCACGCCGGACTCGGCGGCGTAGCTCGTGCCCAGCAGCGGGAGCACGAAGTAGAAGCGCTTGGCCGAGATGCGCACCGCGGCGAAGCCCTCCACGCGCAGGGTGAGCTGGCTCAGCGCCGGGACCCAGGTGCTCGTGGTGGTGATGGGGAGCAGCACGGTGTCCCCCACCTTGAGGTCGCCGATCGCGCTCAGGCACCCGGGCGGGGTGATCAGGCTGCCGAGCAGCGCGGTGACGCGGGCGTCGAGCGAGGTGCTGTAGCGGCACCCACCGAGACCGAGCAGGCTGGTGTACCAGTAGCCGTACCGGCTCGAGCTCACCGTCCCGCGTCCGGGCGGACCGGCACAGGAGTCCTGGCGGAAGTCGAGCACGGTGCTGAGGTCGGTCCGCACGAGCACCGGTGCCTTTCCGCTCTCGGGCAGGTTGTTCTGGTAGGTGCACCAGCCGATGGCGATGGGCAGGATCGGTGCGCCCTCGACCGGCACGCTGTCCCAGCGCGCACCCGACCTCACCCGGACGACCGTGCTCTCGCGACCCATGACCGAGGCGAAGGCGAAGGGGACGGTCTTGGTGCCGGCGACCTTGACCTGGCCGCCCGCGGCGGAGAGGGACGTCACCGCGACCGAGCCAGTGCTCGCGTTGGGAGCAGCCAGGGAAGCGGCGAGCCCGTTGCCGCCGTCCTCTGTGCAGGTGGGCTTGCGGAGTGCGCAGTCGCGCGCGATCGACAGGGCAGCCGAGTCGGCATGGTTCTGCAGCCTCGCCTTCTCCAGGCTCGCCTTGCCGTAGTCGACGGTGAAGGCGGTCATGCTCAGCACGACGACCATCAGGAGGGCGACCATCACGGCCGCCGCCCCGCGCTCGTCGCGAGCCGCCCCGCTCGGGTTCATCCGCATCGCGCGGTCCCCTTGCCCGACAGGACGCGGTTCGCGCCGAACAGGCCGGTGAGCAACGGCTCGCGGTAGGTCACCGTGACGGTGACGTTGTCCCCGCTGGCGCAGGCACCGGTCGTGCAGCTGATGGCCACGGTCGCCGAAGGTCGCTCGCTCGCCGACCTCGCGACGGTCGTCGCCGTCGACGTCCGCGCCGCCACCGAGGTGGAGCTGTCACCCGCGGCGAACGACCGGGCGGCAGTCATGGCGGCATTGGTCATCGTGATGTTGGTCTTGTAGAGGGAGCCGAACTCCACGATGCCGAGCACCATCATCATCAGGATCGGCGCGATCAGCGCGAACTCGACGGCGGCGGCGCCGCGGTCACGGGTGCTGCTGGACAAGGCGCCTCCCTCCGAGAGACCTCGCGCCGCGTGCCGACGGGATCGGGGCACGCGGCGCGAGGAGAAGACTGGTGCGGGTGGGCCTCGACGAGGCCCGGGACCGAGGTCAGATCAGGTCGGCGAAGGCCGCGGACAGCTGGGGGCCGAAGAGCGCGACGGCTGCACCGACGGCGATGGCGACAGCCGCGACGAGCACGGCGTACTCCACGGCGCTGGCGCCCTCCTCGCGACGGGCCTTGTCCTGGGCGGAACCGGTGACGACGAGGACGGTGAAGAGCAGGCGGTCGATGATGTTCATGGGATCTCCTCCGAGATGGTGGTGCAGGAGCCTCATGCATCCTGACGAGACAGAACGTTAGGTACTCCATTTGTAGTACGCGGGAGATCAGGCAAAATCGGACCGAAATAGTCCAACTCGACCGCGGGGATGGCCCGTTCGGGCTACGTCGACGCCTCGTCCTGACGGGGGCTGTCGGGGTTCTGCAGCGAGTGCCGGCGGGAGTAGGCGAGGTAGACGACGGCACCGATCAGGAACCAGATCCCGAACCGCTCCCAGGTGTGCACGGGCAGCGACAGCGCGAGACCCAGGGAGAACAGCACGCCCACCGCGGGCACGACGGGCATCCAGGGGCAGCGGAACTCGCGCGGGATCTCGGGACGCTTGTAGCGCAGGGCGATGACGGCGACGCAGACGACGACGAAGGCGAGCAGGATCCCGATGTTCGTCAGCTCGGCGACCTCGCCGATGGGCAGGAATCCCGCGAACAGGGCCGACCCGACGCCGACGATCCAGGTGATGCGGCCGGGCACGTGCCGGGCGGTGGTCTTGGCGAAGAACTTCGGCAGCAGGCCGTCTCTGCTCATCGCGAACCACACCCGGGTCGCGCCGAGCATGAAGGTGATCATCACGGTGAGGATGCTGACGATCGCCCCGACCGCGATCACGTTGGCGACGCCCGGCATCCCCACGGCCTTGAACGCACTGGAGAAGCCGCTCTCGGGGTCGATCTCGGTGTACTTCTGCATGCCCGTCAGGACCAGGGTGGCGAGGACGTAGAGCACCATCGCGATGAGCAGCGACAGCAGGATCGCCTTGGGCATGTGCTTGGTGGCGTCCTTGGACTCCTCGGCCGCCGTGCTCATGGCGTCGTACCCGAACACGGCGAAGAACACGACGCCGGCGCCCGTCACCGCTCCCCCGACGCCGTAGGGGAAGTACGGCGTGTAGTTCGAGGAGTCGACGTGCACGACGCCGAGCACCACGATCACGAGGACCAGCACGACCTTGAGACCGACCACCACCACCTCGAACCGGGCGGCGCTGCGGATGCCGCGACTCAGCAGGAACGCGGTGCCGAGGCACAGCAGCACCGCGAACAGGTCGACGACGTGCCCGTCGCCGGTGCCCGGCGCGCCCATCATCCAGTCCGGCGGCGGCGCGCCGAGCTGCTCCACCAGGAACCCGAAGTAGCCCGAGACGCCGATGGCCACCACGGCGACGATGGCGGTGTACTCGAGCAGCAGGTCCCAGCCGATGAACCACGCCACGCCCTCGCCCAGCGCGACGTAGCCGTACGTGTACGCCGAGCCGGCCTTGGGGATCATGCCCGCGAACTCCGCGTACGAGAACGCGGCCGCCGCGCTCGCGATCCCCGCGAGCAGGAACGACACCAGGACGGCGGGTCCCGCGGTCTCGTTGGCGACGGTGCCGGCGAGCGAGAAGATCCCCGCGCCGATGATGCCGCCGACGCCGATGGCGGTCAGCTCCCACAGGCCCAGCGACCGCTGCAGACCGTCCTCGCCGCCGCCCTCGTCGGACGGGTCGACCGCCTCCACCGGCTTGCGGCGCAGCAGGAACGAGCGGGGTTCGTCGGACACGGGGGCCTCCAGCGGTGGGACGACCCCTCAGGGTTACCACCACTGACGCCCCCTGACCATGACCCTGGATCGTGTCGGTGACCGGTCCTACGATCGGCCGATGGACGTGACCCGGGCCCAGGTGCTGGCCTACCGCTCGCACGTCCACGGCCTCGACGGCGCCCCGAGCACCGTCGGCGACCTCGACCTGCTCGACCTGGGCGTCCAGGACACCGGCCCGGACGGCGCCGCCTGGGCGCTGGCCCTGCGCGGCGTCACCCCCGACGACGCCACCACCGCCACCGCCTGGACGCTCCGCGGCGCACCCCACGTCTACCGCCGCTTGGACCTTCCCGACGTGCAGGTCGCCGTCTCGCCCTTCGGCGACGCCGACGCGGGCAAGCGCATCTTCGACGCCAACAAGCCGCTCAAGGCCGCCGGCATCGGTGCCGTCGAGGCCCTGCGCACCATCGCCGCGCTCATGCACGACCTCGTCGACGAGCCCATGGCCAAGGGCGATCTGTCGGCGGCCCTCACCGAGCACCTGCCCGACCCGTACCGCCGCTGGTGCAACCCCTGCCAGGCCGTCCACCTGTTCGAGCAGCCCTTCCGCTTCTCCGCCCTGCACGCCGGCCTCGAGCTCGTCCCCGGCACCTCTCCCCCGCTGCTGAGACGGGTGCCGGGCTGGCCCGACCGCGTACCCGGCCCGGCCGCTGACCCGCTGTCGGCCCCCGCACGCCTGCAGCCCGTCCGGGCCTACCTGCACCACCTCGGTCCGGCCACGCCCCATCTCGTCGCCGCCCACCTGGACGCACCGCTGCGCGACGTCAGGGCCCACTGGCCCGACGACGCCGAGCCGGTCACCGTCGGGGGCGACGTCCGCTGGGTGCTCGCCGACGACGTCGCCGCCCTCACCGAGGCCGGACCCACGGACGTCGTCCACCTCCTCGGCCCGTTCGACCCCTACCTCCAGGGCCGCGACCGCGAGCTGCTGGTGGCCGACGAGGCCCACCGCAAGGACCTCTGGCGCACCCTCGGCCGTCCCGGCGCCGTCGTCTCCGTCGGCGAGGTCGTCGGCACCTGGCGCCCCCGCTCCACGGGCAAGCGTCTCGAGGTGGAGGTCGACCACTGGGGCCGCGTCACTCCCCGGCTCGTGCGCGACGTCGAGGAGCAGGCTGAGCGGTTGGCGGGGTTCCGGGGGCGGGTTTTCGGTGGGGTGACCGTCGACTGAGGGTCTCGTGGTGCGGGTGGTCTGTAGAAGAGGGCAGCGAGGACGAGGGGCCTGGACACCGCGGTCGGGCGAGGGGTCGTCTCGGTCTGCGAGACGGGCTGGCCGCGAGCCTCCACCGACCATGGTGAACCGCGCGAAGCACGGTAGATCCACCACGGGAAGGACCCTCTGCCACGGTCGGTGGGGCTGGTGTGGCGCCCGACGCCCGCCCACGTTCGTTCTCGCTGCGCTCTTGACCTCCCCACCGACGTCCCGGTCCAGGCCGCTGCCGCAAGCCTTCAGCGGGCAAAAACTTTGGTTCCACCAAAACTTGTTGCTACTCTAAGTTCATGGACGTCACCCCGGGTCTCCGGGACCGGAAGAAGGCACGGACACGTCAGCGCATCGCCGACGTGGCGGCCGAGCTGTTCGCGAGCCACGGGTACGACGACGTGACGATGCTCGACGTCGCCCGGGCCGCGGAGGTCTCGGACCAGACGGTCTACAACTACTTCGCGGCGAAGCAGGAGCTGGTCCTCGACCGGGCGGAGCAGTTCCGCGACCTCTACCGTCGCGCGGTGGCCGGCCGTGGCCCGGGCACCAGTCCGGCCGCCGCCCTGCTGCCGCTGGTGACGGCCGACGTGGAGCGGTACCGGACCGGTGACGTCGACGTCGCCCGGGGCGAGTTCATCGCGCAGAGCGTCGAGAGCGAGGTGCTGCGGCGCTTCACCCTCGAGGAGCGCGAGCGCCAGGCCCTGGTCGTCGCCGAGGCCATCTCCGCGACCACGCCCGGGCTGCCGCCGATCATCGCCCGGGCGCACGCCGCGGCCCTCGTCGCCGTGGTCCAGGCCCTCTACGACCAGATCGGCTCGGGCATCCTCGACCGCTCCGACCAGGAGCGAACCGCCGACGCGATCCTCGCCACGCTCGACGTCGCCTTCTCGAGCCTCGACCGGTCGTTCGACGACCTGGTCGCCCACGCCACGACCTCGTCGGACTGAAGGACGGACCAGCATGGACCACCCACGCGTGCTCATCTCGGGGGCGAGCATCGCCGGCCCGGCCACCGCCTACTGGCTCCATCGGTACGGCTTCGAGGTCACCGTCGTCGAGAAGGCCGCGGCCATCCGCGCCGGCGGCCAGGCGGTCGACTTCAAGGGGCCGATCCACCACACCGTCCTCGCCCGCATGGGCATCCTCGACCGGGTCCGGGCCGCCCACGTGCCCAACGCCGACGGCATCACCGTCGACGCCCGGGGCCGGAGGGTCGGGACCATCCCGGGCGAGTTCGCCGGCGGCGAGATCAACGTGCCCCGCGGCGACCTGGCCCGACTCCTGCACGAGCTGACCGCCGACCAGGTGACGTATCTGTTCGGCGACACGATCACCTCGCTCAGCGAGACCGACGACGCCGTCGACGTCACCTTCGCCCACGCGGACCCGCAGAGCTTCGACCTGGTCATCGGCGCCGACGGGATGCACTCCCAGGTCCGCTCCCTCGCCTTCGGCCCCGAGCGCGACTACGTGCGCCACCTGGGCTACTACTACGTCCTCGCCGGCCTCGACACCGGCGACGACGACGTGATGTACAACGAGCCCGGTCGCATGGCCGCGGTGGGATCGGCGAAGGCGCCGGCCTTCTTCGTCTTCGCCTCCGACCAGCTCCCGCCGGCTCGCGACGACGTCGCCCTGCAGAAGCGGCAGGCCGTCGAGGCCCTCTCGGGCGGGCGGTGGCGGATGCCGGAGCTGGTCGCGCAGATCCCCGAGGCCGCCGAGTTCTACATGGACTCGATCAGCCGCGCCACCCTCGACGACTACAGCCGGGGCCGCGTCGCGCTGGTCGGTGACGCCGCCTACGGCAACGCCCTCGGCGGCTTCGGCACCGGCCTCGCCCTCGTCGGCGCCTACGTCCTCGCCGGCGAGCTGGCCCGAGCCAGAGGTGACCACCGACGCGCGTTCGACGCGTACCAGCTCGCGATCGGCGACTACGCGTCGATCTCGCAGAAGATCAACGCCGGCCGCCTGATGGCGCCGGCCAGCCGACCCGGCATCGTCCTGCGCAACCTGCTGTTCTCGTCGCTGTCCCTCGTCGGGCCGCTGATGAAGCTCATCGACAAGCCGGCGACGAACATCGAGCTCGAGGACTACTCGGCTTGCGCGGTGAGGTAGCTCGCGCTGGACGAATCCAGTGGGGCTAGGGGGAGCCGTCCCAGCGCGACGGTTCCACAGTGCCGTCGAATGTCGCTGGGCCCCCACGAGAAGCGTGTGGGGGCCCAGCGACATTGGTGGAGCTACGGGGATTCGAACCCCGGACCTCTTCCATGCCATGGAAGCGCGCTACCAACTGCGCCACAGCCCCGTGCTCAACGAGCGATCACGATACTAGCCGGTGGTCCTGGCGGATGTGAAATCGGGTCCGCCCGGGGGTTGAAGTGAACATTGGTTGAGGTTTTAGCGTCCCCTGCATGACCCCCACACCGCACGCCCAGCAGCCCGTCGCCCTGGTCACCGGAGGCTCCCGCGGCCTCGGCCTGGCCCTCACCGAGTCCCTCGTCGGACGGGGGTGGCACGTCGTCGTGGACGCCCGGGACGCAGCGGCGCTCGACGCCGCCACCGCGCCGCTCGGCGACCAGGTCACCGCGGTGGCCGGCGACGTCACCGACACGCACCACCGCGAGCGGCTCGCCGACGTGGTCCGCGCGCTCGGTCGGATCGACCTCCTCGTGCACAACGCGAGCACGCTCGGGGCGAGCCCGATGCCGAGGATCGACGCGCTCGACACGGACGTCCTGCGCCACGCGCTCGAGGTCAACGTCGTCGCACCCGCCGCGCTCACCCGGGCGCTGCTCCCCCACCTCCGCGACAGCCGTGGCACCGTCCTCGCGGTCACGTCCGACGCCGCCGTCGAGGCGTACGAGACGTGGGCTGCCTACGCGGCGTCCAAGGCCGCGCTGGACCAGCTCGCGGCGGTCCTCGCCGCCGAGGAGCCGGACCTCACGGTGCACGCCGTCGATCCGGGCGACCTGCGCACGCAGATGCACGCCGACGCGTTCCCGGGCGAGGACATCAGCGACCGGCCGCTCCCCGGGACGGTCGTGCCGCACCTGCTGCGGCTGCTCGACACCGGCCACCCGGACGTGCGGCTGCGGGCCCGCGAGCTGGCGGAGGTGGTCCGATGACCACGGCCCACGCGCGCAGCCGTGCCCTCACCACGTTCGTCCTGCCCGACGACCTCTCGGCGACCGGCCCGCCCGAGATTCGGGGCCTGGCCCGCGACGAGGTGCGGCTGCTGGTCGCCCGGCCCGACCGGGTGGAGCACACCCGGTTCACCGGGCTCGCCGAGCAGCTCGAACCCGGCGACCTGGTCGTCGTCAACGACTCGGCCACGGTGCCGTCGGCCCTCGACGTCGTCCGCCCCGACGGCCGGCCGGCCGTGCTCCACGTGTCCGGTCCGCTCGACGACGGCGCCGCCGTCGGGGAGCTGCGCACCCCCGCGGGAGCCGAGCGGGTCCTCGACGCGGCGGCCGGCGACGTGCTGGCCACGGCGGCCGGCACCGTCACCCTCGCGCGGCCGTGGCCCGACGCCACCCTGACGCGTGGCTCGCGCCTGTGGCGGCTCGACCCGCCCGCGCTCGACGCGGTGCTGGCCAGGCACGGGCGACCGATCCGGTACGGCTACCTGGACGGCGACCGTCCGCTGGTGGACTACCAGAGCGTCTTCGCCACCCGCCCGGGGAGCGCCGAGATGGCGAGCGCCGGACGCCCGTTCAGCCACCGGCTCGTCACCGCGCTGGTGGGCCACGGCGTCCAGGTCGCCCCCGTCACGCTGCACACCGGGGTGTCGTCGCTCGAGCTCGACGAGGCACCCCTGCCCGAGCGGGTCGACGTGCCCGCGGCCACCGCCCGGCTGGTGGAAGCCGCCCGGGCCGCCGGCGGACGTGTCGTCGCCGTGGGCACGACGGTCACCCGCGCGCTCGAGACGGCCGCGTGGTCCGACGGGCACGTCCACCCGTTCCACGGCTGGACCGACCTCGTCCTGGGCCCGGACCGGCCGGCGCGGGTCGTCGACGGTCTCGTGACCGGCTGGCACGAGCCGCAGGCCAGCCACCTGATGCTGCTCGAGGCGGTCGCCGGCCACGACCTCGTGCAGCGGGCCTACGACGAGGCGGTCGCCGAGCGGTACCTGTGGCACGAGTTCGGCGACTCGGCGCTGTTCCTGCCCCGGCGGTGAGGTCGGGTCAGCGGTCGTCGGACAGCACGGGCTCGGGCAGCGTGCCCGCGTTCCACTCCGCGATGCGCCAGCGGTCGTGGTGCTGCTCGAGCACCGTCCACGCGCAGTTGTTGAACCCGCCGAACGAGCGCCAGGTGGGACGCGGGAAGCCCAGGAACGCGCAGATCCCCACCCGCAGCACGGCGCCGTGCGCGACGACGACCGTGGTGTCGCCGTCGGCCATCGCCTCGACGATCTCGTCGAGCCCGGTGGCGAACCGCTCGGCGGCCTCGACGTACAGCTCGGCGCCGGGCATCCGCACGTCGTCGCCGGACATGAACGTGTCCATCTGGTCGGGGAAGCGCTCGTAGGACTCCTCGAGGGTCAGCCCCTCGCGCTCCCCGAAGTTCATCTCGCGCAGCCGCTCGTCGAGCTCGACGTCGAGGCCGACGAGCTCGGCCAGCGCGCGCGCCGTCTCCCGGGCGCGCTCGAGGTCGGAGCTGACGATCCGGGCGGGTTTCAGCGCCGCCAGCCGGGCGCCGGCGTCGCGCGCCTGCCCGATCCCGGTCTCGTTGAGCGGGACGTCGCTCTGCCCCTGCAGCCGGCCCTGGACGTTCCAGTCGGTCAGACCGTGCCGCCACAGGACCAGACGCCGGCTCATCGCTCCTCGGACAGGTCCAGGTCGACGGCCGGGCAGTCGCGCCACAGGCGCTCGAGGGAGTAGAACGCGCGCTCCTCCTCGTGCTGGACGTGCACGACGACGTCGGCGAAGTCGAGCAGCACCCAGCGTCCCTCGCGCTGGCCCTCCCGACGCACCGGCTTGGCCCCGAGGGGCAGCAGCGCCTCCTCGACGGCATCGACGACGGCCCTCACCTGGCGGTCGTTGGACCCGCTGCAGATGAGGAACACGTCGGTGATGACGAGCTGCTCGGACACGTCGAACGCGACGACGTCCTTGGCGAGCCGTTCGGCGGCCGCGTGGGCCGCCGTCCGGGTGAGCTCGAGCGCTCGGTCGGTGGCTGTCACGAGATCCCTCCCGCGCGACGGCGTGCCGCGCCGGTGTCGTAGAGGCGGTGCTTGCCGATGTACTGGACGACGCCGTCGGGCACGAGGTACCAGACGGGCTCGTCGCGGTGGACGCGTGTGCGGCAGTCGGTGGACGAGATCGCCAGGGCCGGGATCTCGACGATCGTCACCCGGTCCTTGGGCAGACCGTCGAGCGTGTGCTCGTCGATCCGGTGCCCGGGCCGGGTGCAGCCCACGAACTGCGCGAGCTCGAAGAGCTCCTCGTGGTCGCGCCAGGTGAGGATCGCCGCGAGCGCGTCGGCGCCGGTGATGAAGTAGAGCTCGGCGTCGTCGTAGATGCGCCGCAGGTCGCGCAGCGTGTCGATCGTGTACGTCGGGCCGTCGCGGTCGATGTCGACCCGGCTGACCGAGAAGCGTGGGTTGGACGCGGTGGCTACGACCGTCATCAGGTAGCGGTCCTCGGGCGGCGAGACGTCACGGTCGGCCTTCTGCCAGGGCTGTCCCGTGGGGACGAACACGACCTCGTCGAGCTCGAACCACGACTGGACCTCGCTCGCGGCCACCAGGTGGCCGTGGTGGATGGGGTCGAAGGTGCCGCCCATGACACCCACCCGCGGCGGTCCGGCCGTGCGGTGAGGCAGGCTCATCAGGTGTGTTCGCGGCCCTTGCCGAACGACAGCACGGCCATGAGCAGGCCGATGAGGATCACGAGCGCGATCACGCCGAAGACGGCCGGGTGGACCGGGAGCTCACGAGTCTCCTCGGCGGCGAGCAGGAGTGCATGCATGACGTCAATCTAGCGCCCCGCACGGACGCTCAGCGCACGTGCCCGTCCCCGGTGACGACGAACGTCGTCGTGGTCATCTCCACGAGCCCCATCGGACCGCGTGCGTGGAGCTTCTGGGTGCTGATCCCGATCTCGGCGCCGAAGCCCAGCTCTCCCCCGTCGGTGAACCGCGTGGACGCGTTGACCATCACCGCGGCGCTGTCGACGTGGCGGGTGAACCGGTGCGCGGCGGCCAGCGACCCGGTGACGATCGCCTCGGTGTGGCCGGAGGAGAACCGGCGGACGTGTGCCACGGCGTCGTCGAGCGACTCGACCACCGACGCGGAGATGTCGAGCGACAGGAACTCGGTGGCGTGGTCCTCGTCGGTGACAGGCACGACGGCGTCGTCGACCGCGGCGAACGTCGGGTCGCCGTGCACCGTCACCCCCGCGGCCTGCAGGGCCGCGACCACCCGCGGGACGAACTCGTCGGCCACGGCCCGGTGCACGAGGAGCGACTCGGCGGAGTTGCAGACGCTGGTGCGGTGGGTCTTGGAGTTGAGGACGACGGACAGCGCCATGTCGAGGTCGGCGTCGGCGTCGACGTAGACGTGGCAGTTGCCCGTGCCGGTCTCGATCACCGGCACGGTGGACTGCTCGACCACCGTGCGGATCAGGCCGGCGCCGCCGCGCGGGATCACCAGGTCGACCAGACCCCGGGCCCGCATCAGCGCGGTGGCCGTCGCCCGGTCGGACGGGTCGACCATCTGCACGACGTCGGCCGGCAGGCCCACCGACGCGACCGCGTCGCGCAGCACCGCCACCACGGCGGTGTTGGACCGGACGGCCGACGACGACCCACGCAGCAGCACCGCGTTGCCGGACTTCAGGCAGATGCCGGCGGCGTCGGCGGTGACGTTGGGACGTCCCTCGTAGATCATTCCGACGACGCCCATCGGCACCCGGACCTGCTGCATCCGCAGGCCGTTGGGCAGCGTCGACCCCCGCACCAACTCGCCGACGGGGTCGGGCAGCGCCGCGACGTCGCGCAGGCCGGCCGCCATCGCGCCCAGCCGGTCGGCGTCGAGCGCGAGTCGGTCGACGACGTTCTCGGGCGTGCCCGCCTCGCGCGCCGCGGCGACGTCGGCCGCGTTGGCGGCCAGCACCTCGTCGGCGCGGGCCACCAGGGCCTCGGCCGCCGCGACCAGGGCGGCGTCCTTGACCGCGCGCGTGGCCGTGGCCAGCTCCAGCGCCGCGACCTGGGCCCGTCCGGCCAGGGCTCGGACGTGCTCGACGTGCTCCTCGCTCATGCGCCGAGGATACGGCGGGCCGCCGGCCTCAGAACGGGACGGGCGTGGGCGTGGTCAGGCCGACGGCGTCGGAGCGACGGCGGCCGGGGGTGTCCTCGCCGCGGCGCAGGAACATGTCGCGCTCGAGGACCTCGAGGCCGACGATCTCCCACTGAGGCAGCCCGGCCGACTCGCGGTGCTCCAGCCAGACGCGCATGGCCATCGCGGCCGCGTCGAGCATCTCGGGGGCCTGCTCCCAGTAGCAGAGCTCGGCGCGGTCCGACCCGTAGCGCAGCGAGTGCAGGAACGCGTGCTCGTCGCGCAGCCGGTCCATCGCGTCGCGCACCTGCGCCTGGTCGTGCGAGCGACCCGCCACCGTCACGGTGACGTGCCACAGCCGTGTGTCGTCGTCGTTCACGAGCCCTCCCCAGTGCCGGGGCCCACCGTAGTGGAGCGCCCCCGGCACGTCTCACGATGGGGAAAGAACGACCAGGTCGTCGCGGTGCACGATCTCGCGCTCGTAGCCCGCGCCGAGCTCACGCGCGAGGTCGGCCGTCGAGCGGCCCACGACGGTCGGCACCTCGGAGCTGTCGTAGGTGACCAGGCCCCGGGCGACGACGGCGCCGTGGGCGTCCACGAGGTCGACCGGGTCGCCCGCGGAGAACTCGCCGGTGCACGCCGTGACGCCGGCGGGCAGCAGCGACGCCCCGCGCTCGACGACCGCGCGCACGGCGCCGTCGTCGAGGACGAGGGTGCCGCGGGGCTCGGTCGCGTGAGCGAGCCACAGCATGCGGGTGGGGCGGCGCCGGCCCGTCGGGTGGAAGCGGGTGCCGACGCGCTCCCCCGCCAGCACCTCCGCGGCCTGCGGCGCGGACGCGAGCACGACGGGGATGCCCGCACCGGTCGCGATGCGGGCCGCCTCGACCTTGGTGACCATGCCGCCGGTGCCGATGGCGGACGCACCCGGACGGCTGATCTCGATGCCCTCGAGGTCGCCCGGCCCGTGCACGTCGTCGATCCTGGCCACGCCGGGGTCACCGGGACGCCCGTCGTACAGGCCGTCGACGTCGGACAGCAGCACCAGCAGGTCGGCGTGCACGAGGTGCGCGACGAGGGCCGCGAGCCGGTCGTTGTCGCCGAAGCGGATCTCGGTGGTGGCCACGGTGTCGTTCTCGTTGACCACGGGCACGACGCCGAGGTCGATCAGGCGCGCCAGGGTGCGGTAGGCGTTGCGGTAGTGGCTGCGCCGCGTCACGTCGGCCACGGTCAGGAGCACCTGGCCGACCACGAGGTCGTGGGCGGCGAAGCGCTCGGTGTACCGCGCGACGAGAAGCCCCTGTCCGACGCTCGCCGCGGCCTGCTGGGTGGCGAGGTCGCGGGGGCGGCTGGGGATGCCGAGCGGCGACAGGCCCGTCGCGATCGCGCCCGAGCTGACCAGGACGACCTCGTCACCGCGTCCCCGTGCGGCGGCCAGGGCGTCGACCAGCGCGCGGAGGCGGTCGTCGTCGAGGCCGCCGAGCGCCGAGCTGAGCGACGACGAGCCGACCTTGACGACGATCCTCACCGCAGGGATTCCTCGGCGGTGCCGTCGGTGTCGTCCTCGTCGTCGTCGTCGAAGGTGTCGAACCGCTCGACGGGCACCGGCGCGGGGGCGAGCGGGTCCTCGCCGCGGGCGCGGGCCTCGCGGGCGTCTGCCTCGTTGCGGCGCTGCTCGGCCAGCTTCTCGCGACGCTCGCGGGAGGTGCGGCGGCTGTTGTCGTCGAGCCGCATGTCCTCGCCGCGACGGGTCAGCAGCAGCTCGGAGCCGGCGCCGACCTCGGGGTCGAAGTCGAAGACGACCGCGTCGAGGTCGTTGCCGATGACGACGTCGTCGCCGCGCTCGGCGCCCATCTTGGACAGCTTGGCCTCGACGCCGAGCCGCGCGAGGCGGTCGGCCAGGAAGCCCACGGCCTCGTCGTTGGTGAAGTCGGTCTGGCGGACCCAGCGCTCGGGCTTGGCTCCGCGGACGCGCCACTGGCCGCCCACGTGGTTGACGGTGAAGTCGTCGCCGTCGGCGGCCTCGGGGCGCAGCACGATCCGGGTGGTCTCCACGACCGCCTCGGTCGAGCGGCGGGCCTGGACCACCGAGGCCATCGCGAACGACAGCTCGCGCAGTCCGGCGTGGCTGGCGGCCGACACCTCGAACACCTCGAGCCCGCGGGCCTCGAGCTCGTCGCGGACGAAGCCGGCGATCTCCTGGGCGTCGGGCACGTCGACCTTGTTGAGCGCGACCAGGCGGGGACGGTCGTCGAGCCCGCCGTAGCGCGACAGCTCGCCCTCGATGACGTCGAGGTCGGTGAGCGGGTCGCGACCGGGCTCGATGGTGGCGCAGTCGATGACGTGCACCAGGGCGGCACACCGCTCGACGTGGCGCAGGAAGTCGTGGCCGAGGCCCTTGCCCTCGCTGGCGCCCTCGATCAGGCCGGGCACGTCGGCGACGGTGAAGGTGGTCGATCCGGCGACGACGACGCCGAGGTTGGGCACCAGGGTCGTGAACGGGTAGTCCGCGATCTTCGGGCGGGCCCGGGACAGCGACGCGATCAGGGACGACTTGCCGGCGCTGGGGAAGCCCACCAGGCCGATGTCGGCGACCACCTTGAGCTCGAGGGTGATCGACAGCTCCTCGCCCGGCTCGCCCTTGAGGGCGAATCCCGGCGCCTTGCGCTTGGACGAGGCCAGCGCGGCGTTGCCGAGGCCGCCGCGGCCCCCGGCCGCGATGACCAGCTCGGTGCCGGGGCCGACGAGGTCGGCCAGGACCTCGCCGTCGAGCCCGCGGACGATCGTGCCGTCGGGCACGGGCAGGGTGAGCGACTCGCCCTGGGGGCCGTTGCGGTGGCCGCCGCTGCCGTGGCCGCCGCGGGTGGCGCGACGGTGCGGCTCGTGGTGGTAGGCGACGAGCGTGGTGACGTCGGCCGCCACCCGCAGGACGACGTCGCCGCCGTGGCCGCCGTTGCCGCCGTCGGGACCGCCGAGGGGCTTGAACTTCTCGCGGTGCACCGAGGCGATGCCGTTGCCGCCGTCTCCGGCGCTGACGTGCAGGGTCACCGTGTCGACGAACGTGGGGATCGCCATGAGGTGACCTGCCTGTCTGGAGCTGGAGGGGTGTGGACGTGCAGAGGGGTGGTCCGCCGTCGGCGGACCACCCCTCTAGTCGAGCGTGTGAGCCGAGCTCACTCCGCCGGGACGATGTTGACGACCTTGCGGCCGCGACGCGTGCCGAACTCGACCGCGCCCGCGCTCAGCGCGAACAGGGTGTCGTCGCCGCCGCGTCCCACGCCCGTGCCGGGGTGGAAGTGGGTGCCGCGCTGGCGGACGATGATCTCGCCGGCGTTGACCTGCTGGCCGCCGAAGCGCTTGACGCCCAGACGCTGGGCATTGGAGTCGCGCCCGTTCCGGGTGGAAGCGGCGCCCTTCTTGTGTGCCATGAGTTCAGTCAGTCCTTCTCAGACGTCAGCGGTTGATGCCGGTGATCTTGACCTGGGTGTACTTCTGGCGGTGGCCCTGGCGCTTCTTGTACCCGGTCTTGTTCTTGTACTTCTGGATGACGATCTTGGGACCCTTGGTCGCTCCGACCACCTCGGCGGTCACCGAGACGCCGGCGAGGTCCGCCGCGGCCGAGGTCACGGACTCGCCGTCGACGAGCAGGACCGCGGGGAGCGTGAGCGTGTCGCCCTGCGCCACCTTGGACTTGTCGATCTCGACGACGTCGCCGACGGCGACCTTCTGCTGCTTGCCACCACTGCGCACGATCGCGTACACGGCGGACTCACTTCCTCTACGTCGAGCAGGCGCCGGTGGGCGCCCGCGTCGATGGTCGGTGCTGCTCGAGCATCTGGGCTGGTACTGCTGGTGGTGCGAGGTTCATCGGTGGCACGGGATACCGCGGGCGCACCGACGGTACAGTCTACGGAGTCGGGTCGTCCCCGGTCAAAACGGGGGGCACCTCGGCCGTCGGCGTGGGCGCGGCGGCCTTGCGGGTGGCCCGACGCGGCGCGCGCGTGGCCCGCTTGGCCGGCGCCTTGACGGGCTCGACCGCCTCGGTGGGCTCGGCCGGCTCCGTGGGCTCGACGGGTGCCGTGGCGGCCTCGGCGCCCTCGGTGGCCTCCACGACCACCGTGGTGACCTCGGTGGTACCGGGCGACGGCGGCTCGTGGTCGACGGGCCGTCCGGCCTCGTCGGGAGCCGGCGCCTGTGGCACGGGCACCTCCAGCGGCGCGACGTCGGCCGGGGTGGCCTCGGACGGCGCGCGTCCCGACCCACGACCGCCGCGGCGGCCGGTGGTCCGGGGCGAGGGGGCGTCGCCGGACGTCTCCGGAGCCGGCTTGTCGCCGCCCTGGTTGCCACCACCCTGGTTGCCACCGCCCTGGTTGGCGCCGTCGCCGCGCTTGCGGCCACCGCGCGGCGCGGGGGCGCCGTCGTCGTGGCGGTGCTCGACGGGCTCGTCGTGCGTGACCAGGCCACGGCCGTGGCAGTGCGGGCACGGCTCGCTGAAGGCCTCGAGCAGACCGGTGCCGATGCGCTTGCGCGTCATCTGGACCAGGCCGAGCGAGGTGACCTCGGCGACCTGATGACGGGTGCGGTCGCGACCGAGGCACTCGACCATGCGCCGCAGCACGAGGTCGCGGTTGCTCTCGAGCACCATGTCGATGAAGTCGACGACGATGATGCCGCCGATGTCGCGCAGGCGGAGCTGGCGGACGATCTCCTCGGCGGCCTCGAGGTTGTTCTTGGTGACCGTCTCCTCGAGGTTGCCGCCCGAGCCGGTGAACTTGCCGGTGTTGACGTCGACCACGGTCATGGCCTCGGTGCGGTCGATGATCAGCGAGCCGCCCGAGGGCAGCCAGACCTTGCGGTCGAGCGCCTTGGCGATCTGCTCGTCGACGCGGTGCGCCGCGAACGCGTCGCGGTCGCCGTCCCAGCGCACCGCGCGCTCGGCGAGGTCGGGTGCGACGTGGTCGACGTAGCCCTTGACCATGTCCCAGGCGTCGTCGCCCTGGATGACGAGCTTCTCGAAGTCCTCGTTGAACAGGTCGCGGACGACCTTGAGCGTGAGGTCGGGCTCGCCGTAGAGCAGCTGGGGCGCCTTGCCGCCGGCGGCGGACTTGCGCTCGATGTCGTCCCAGCGGGCGGTGAGGGCGCCGACGTCGCGGGTGAGCTGCTCCTCCGAGGCGCCCTCGGCGGCGGTGCGGATGATGACGCCCGCGTCCTCGGGGAGCACCTCCTTGAGCAGGCCCTTGAGACGGTTGCGCTCGGTGTCGGGGAGCTTGCGGGAGATGCCGTTGGTCTGGCCGCCGGGCACGTAGACCAGGAAGCGGCCGGCCAGGCTGATCTGGCTCGTCAGGCGGGCGCCCTTGTGGCCGATCGGGTCCTTGGTGACCTGCACCAGGACCGACTGGCCGGACTTCAGGACGTCCTCGATCTTGCGCTGCTTGCCGTTGCCGAGCGTCTTCCAGTCGACCTCGCCGGCGTACAGGACCGCGTTGCGTCCCTTGCCGATGTCGACGAAGGCCGCCTCCATGCTGGGCAGCACGTTCTGCACGCGGCCGAGGTAGATGTTGCCGATGAGCGAGGTCTGGGACTCGCGCGCCACGTAGTGCTCGACGAGGACGTCGTCCTCCATCACCGCGATCTGCGTGAGGTCGCTCTTCTGGCGGATGACCATCTCGCGCTTGACGGCCTCGCGGCGGGCCAGGAACTCCGACTCCGACACGATCGGGGCGCGGCGACGGCCGGCCTCGCGGCCCTCGCGACGGCGCTGCTTCTTGGCCTCGAGGCGCGTGGAGCCGCCGACGCTCGTGATCTCGTCCTCGACCAGCTTGGCGTCGCGGACGCGTCCGCTCTGGCCGGCGGTCGAGCCGGAGTCGTCGGGCGCGGAGGTCTCGCCCTCGCCGCGACGGCGACGACGACGGCGGCGACGGCTGCTGGTGCCGGTGCCCTCGCCGGCGTCGTCGGAGTCGGACTCGGCGTCGTCCGAGGAGTCGTCGGCCGCGGGGGCGCCCGAGCCGGCGGACTCGCCCGTGTCGTCGGTGGTCTCGGTGTCGGCGTCGGCGTCGAGGTCGGCACCGCTCTTGCGACGACGACGTCCACCGCGACGGCGACGACGACGCGGCTGGCCGTCCTCGGAGTCGTCGGCGTCGTCGTCGGTGTCGTCGCTGCTGGTGGCCGTGCCCGAGTCGGCGGCCTGCGGCGCGTCGACGGGC
>JAURVT010000027.1 GCA_030655315.1 Nocardioidaceae bacterium
CGTCGACTCGATCTGCCTTCTCGGCGATTCGCGGCGGGTGAGTAGATCTCGGCGCGACGGAGGGCCGTCAGGGGCGAAGGAGGTCGCACAGGACCTGCCGTGCACGCCGAGGAGGTACCCCAGCTCACTGTGACGACTGCATTGCCTGACCCAGTCCCGTTGACGAGCGCCTCGTTCAGAAGCGGTACGGCTCCGCCGACGCCGAGGCCGACGCCGACTGCGAGCGGCCGTGCGGATGCATGGGCACCTGATGACCTCATGCGTGGCCGTGCTCGAGACGGGCACGACGGGATCATCTGTTGCCCACACGCTTGCTGTGGAGGAGGGTCGCAGGTCGCAGGTCGCAGGAACGGGATCCAGCTATGGTCGCGCTCCGCGTGACAATCCACGATTGACGCGGCGGCTGTTGAGTGGGCCGTGGTCCTAGACTGCGGCCATGTCTGATCGCGATGCGATGCGTCAGGTCCTTGGACGCGCTCGGTCGGCGTTGCAAGGCGAGAGAGTGCGTCTCCGCGAGTTGCGGGACGAGGATCTTGACAAACTGGTGATCTGGTGGCGAGATCCCGGGGTAGCCCGTTTCAACGATCGGATCCAGCCCCGATCGAATGCTCCCTTGAGGGAGATGTTCGCGAACTGGAGCCGCAACGACTCGGCCGCTGGTGCGGGATTTTGCGCTGAGACGCTCGAGGGCGAACTGATCGGGCATGTCACGCTGTGGGGAGCCGATGTCCGCAACCGCTGCGCCACCTTTGCCATCGTGATCGGCCCCGAGCACCAGTCCAAAGGCCTCGGCACCGAGGTGACCAGACTTATGACGCAATACGGCTTTGCCGAGCTCGGGCTCCACCGCATTGAGCTGCAGGTCAACGCCGACAACAGTCGGGCCGTAGCTGCATACCGACGAGCGGGGTTTGAGCAGGAGGGCCTGCTCAAGTCGAAGCTCTACTACGCGGGCCAGTTTCACGACCAGGTCATGATGGCGGTACTGAACGACCTCGAATGAGGATCCCGTGCGGAGCGCCGGCTTCCGCTGGCGACAAGTGGGGAGCGTGCCGGTCGAGGTTCCCGTTGTGGTCACGTTCCGCGTGAGTTCGGAGACCGGATGGGGTGCTGGGTACCGGAGCTAGAGTCGTCGCGGTGAGCAGGGTCATTCTGATGTGCGGGCCGGCGGGCGCGGGCAAATCGACCGTGGCGAGGCGACTCGAGGCGGAGGGCATGACTCGCCTCTCGATCGACCGGGAAGCATGGCTTCGAGGAATCCGCTTGATGCCGCTTCCGCCGGAGCTGAAGCAGACAATCGAGCAGGACCTGCGCGCCCGGCTTCTCAGCCTCGTACACGGCGGCGTCGACGTCGTCCTCGACTTCTCGTTTTGGTCCCGCCGCTCTCGGGTGGAGTACCGAGAACTGTTGCGCCCCCTTGGAATCGTGCCCGAGACGATTTATCTCGCCACGGCGCGGGCGACTGCGCTCGAACGGCTAGGGAACCGCGCGCACGAGAACAGCGACGACTACGCACTGCCAGCTGATCTGGCGGCGGTCTACTTCGATCACTTTGAACCGCCCACCGCTGACGAGGGTCCCCTCACCGTCATTGATGGAGAATCTCGGTAGCCAATCCCGCTGTGGTCACGCTCCGCGTGAGGATCCCCATCGGGACGCGGCCAGCCTCCGAGCGACCGGCGGGAAACATGTGCCGCGAGGGGTTCCCGCTACGGTCACGTTCCGCGTGAGGTCGGCCTCACGGGCGGTGAACGTGAGTGGGGCGCCGCAGCTCCGGCAGGCGGTGTAGAAGCGTCGAATGCCCCCGCTGGTAGCAGCGGGGGCATTCGACGTGGCGATCAGAGCGGGCTAGGAGTCCGTGTTCTCGGGGGCGGCGATGAAGTTAGTGAAGCCGCCGTGTCGTGCAGGGAGGCCTTCGTTGAGGGCTTCGTTGATCTTCTCGAGCGGGAAGATGTGGTGCTCGAGGACGGAGAGGTCGAGGGCGCCGGAGCCGGCGAGGTCGGCCATCTCCTGGGCTTCGCCGGTGGTGAACCAGAGGCTGCCGAGGACGGACTGCTGGCGGCACATCATGGCAAAGAGGTCGAGGCCGGGCTTCTCCATCATGCCGCCGATGTCGACGGCGGTGCCGCCGCGGACAAGGGTGCCGACGGCCTCAAGGAAGGTGTCGGCGGGGGCGCCGGGGCCGAGGGCGTCGATGACGATGTCGACGCCGCGGCCGTCGTTGTTGGCCAGGACCCAATCTTTGAGGTCGCCCTGGCCGACGGGGAGGACCTCGATGCGGTCCGGCGCGATGGCCTTGACGTCGTTGAGCAGGTCGGCGTTGCGACCGGTTCCGAAGATCTTGGTGACGCCGAGGGCCAAGGCGTTGAGCAGGGCGCCGATGCCCAGGGTGCCGCTGATGCCGTCGACGAGGACGGTGGTGCCGGGGCCGGCGCCGGCCTTGCGGAGCGCGGAGTAGGCGGTGCCGAGGTAGCCGAACCGGGCGCCCTCCTCGAAGCTCACGGAGTCGGGGAGCTTGACGAGGTTGCGCTGGGGGGCGGTGAGGTACTCCGCGAGGCCGCCGTAGGGGTAGGCGTCGAACAGCTTCTGGCCCTCGGGGCCGAAGGAGAAGTACCCCATGAAGGTGTAGGCGTCGCAGTTGGGCTCTTCGCCGCGGCGGCACGCGCGGCAGGCGCCGCAGGCCAGGCCGGGGTTGACGTAGACGCGGTCGCCGACGGACACGTCGGTGACCTGGTCGCCGACGGCGCTGACGACGCCGGCGCTGTCGAGGCCGAAGACTGCCGGCAGCTTGGGCAGCGGGAGGTAGGGGAACCACTCGGCGTAGGTGGCGAGCACGTTCTTCAGGTTGGGCACGACGTTGCAGGCCTTGACCTGGACGACGACGTCGGTGGGGCGGGGCTCGGGGACGGGCACCCGCTCGAGGCGCATCTCCTCACCGATCGCGTGGAGGCGGGCCGCAAGCATGTCTGGCATCTGGGAACTCCTGGGTGTGGGTTGGTCGAGACGGGCGGTGGTCAGAGGGCGGCCAGGACGTCGGCGGCCGAGGCCACCTCGCCGAGCAGGCCGAAGGAGGCGATGGTGGCGTCGTGGGCCTCGGGGCTCGCGGCCGAGCAGGCGTCCTCGACGACGATCACGCGGTAGCCGAGGTCGCCGGCGGCGCGGCCGGTGCTCTCGACGCTGATGTTGGTCGCGACGCCGAACAGCACGACGGTGTCGATGCCTGCGGCGCGCAGCTTCTCGTCCAGGTCGCTGGAGGCGAAGGCGCTGACCTTGGGGTTGGTCGGGGTCCAGTCGTTCGCCTCGGGCTTGACCTCGTCGACGATCTCGGTGCCGGGGGTGTCGACGAGCAGCGATCCCTGCTGGGCGACCACCCCGAGGAGCGGAATGTTGGTGACCAGGTCGCTGTGCCCGGCCTGGAAGGCCACCCGTGTGTAGACGACCTGGGCGCCGGCCTGACGCGCTCCGTCGAGGACCCGCTGGGCGACCGAGAGGACCTCGCGGCGCTCGATCTCGGTGCGGAAGAACGGGGCGAAGGCCCCGTCCGCGCCGACCACGTCGTTCTCGAAGTGGCAGGCGATGAAGGCCGTGGTGGAAGTGCTCAGCTCCATGAGGGGTCCTTGTCAGGCGAGTGCGATGTGGCGCGACGGCACGTCGCGGGTGCGACGACGACGCGGGCCGTGCCGCCGACCGAAGACCCGTTGCTCGACGGTCAGTGCCGTGAGTAGGGCCGGTCGTGGCTGACCTTCTAGCGTTCCAGATGGAACGTAGACCACTGTGACCGTCGACACAAGCAATACCCGAGATATCGGTTAAGCAACCGGGCTTCTCGCGGTATCGAGCATGGACGGCTCAAAACCCGGGCGGGTGTACAGGATGCAACTGGCATGCTAGAAAGGTCGGCGTGACGCCGATCACGACCGCAGCGTCACGGTCAGCCCGCTACAGCCCGAGGCCGTAGCGCCGAGATGTGCAGAGGTGCCATGACCACGAACCCCGCTCCCGCTCCGGCCTTCGACCCGTTCCCGTCAGACGGGTCGGGGTACGACACCGACGTGGTTGTCGTCGGCCTGGGCCCGTTCGGCGCCGTCACTGCTCTCGCGCTGGCGACCTACGGCATCCGCGTCCACGCGATCACGATGTTCCCCTGGGGCGCGAACTCCCCGCGGGCGCACATCACCAACCAGCGCGCCGTCGAGGTGCTGCGCGATCTTGGCGTCGAGGAGGAGGCGAAGAAGTACGCCACCCCGTGGGACCAGATGGGCGACACCCTGTTCACCACGAGCCTGGCCGGTGAGGAGATCGTCCGCCTGCAGACGTGGGGAACCGGTGACGAGCGCTTCGGCGACTACCTCAAGGGCAGCCCGTGCACCATGCTCGATGTCCCGCAGCCGCTGATGGAGCCGGTTCTGCTGAAGAACGCTGCCGAGCGCGGCGCAATCCTCTCGTTCAACACCGAGTACGTCTCTCACACCCAGGACGACGACGGCGTCACCGTCACCTTGCGCAGCCTGGTCAGCGGCCACGAGTTCACCCAGCGCGCCCGCTACCTCGTCGGCGCCGACGGTGCCCGGTCCAAGATCGTCGACGAGCTCGAGCTCCCCCTGGAGGGTGAGCTCGCCCGCGCCGGCACCGCCTACATCCTGTTCAACGCCGACCTGAGCCAGTACGTGGCCCACCGGCCAAGCATCCTGCACTGGATCATGAACTCCAAGGCCGGGTTCGGTGAGATCGGGATGGGCCTGCTGCGCGCCATCAAGCCGTGGAACCAGTGGATTGCCGGCTGGGGCTTCGACATCGCCGCCGGTGAGCCCGACCTGTCCGAGGACGTCGTCGTCGAGCAGATCCGCACCCTGGTCGGCGACCCCGACCTCGAGGTCGAGATCGTCACCAAGTCGCTGTGGTACGTGAACCAGCAGCACGCCACGCGCTACTCCGAGGGCCGCGTGTTCTGCGGTGGGGACGCCGTCCACCGGCACCCGCCCAGCAGCGGCCTGGGGTCGAACACGAGCATGCAGGACGGCTTCAACCTCGCCTGGAAGCTCGCCTTCGTCGTCCGCGGCGATGCCGGTCCCGAGCTGCTGGACTCCTACTCCCTCGAACGAGCGCCGGTCGGCAAGCAGATCGTGGCCCGCGCCAACCAGTCCCGCAAGGACTACGCCGGCCTGCGCGAGTTCTTCGACCACGACGCCGCCGACCCGGTGCTCGATGGCCTGGCCCGGCTCAAGGAGGCGAGCCCCGAGGGTGTCGCGATGCGCGAGCGCCTCTACGAGGCTCTGGACCTCAAGAACACCGAGTTCAACGCCCACGGCACCGAGCTCAACCAGCGATACGAGTCCGGCGCCGTCCTGCCCGATCCCACCGCCGGCGACGAGGAATGGCCCCGCGACCCGGGCCTGTACCTCCAGGCGACGACCCGGCCCGGCGCCAAGCTGCCCCACGCCTGGCTCGTCGACGGGCGCGGCCACCGCGTCTCCACCCTCGACGTCACCGGCAAGGGTCGCTTCACCCTCCTGACCGGCATCGGCGGCCGGGCATGGCAGGTCGCCGCCGACAAGGTCGACCTGACCTGGCTCGACACCGTCGTGGTCGGCGACCCCGGCGCCATCGACCCCTACGGCAGCTGGCACCGCATCCGCGAGGTCCACGAGGCCGGCGCCATCCTCGTGCGCCCCGACGGGTACGTCGCCTGGCGCCACAGCGACGCGGTGTGGGACGAGACCGACGCCGTCCACGCCCTGTCCGAGGCCCTCGCCGGCGTCGTCGCCGACCCCGCCCTGACCACGACCGACCGCACCACCGAAGGAGCACGATGAACGAGCGCCCCTACACCAGCGTCTGGAACGACCTCAACCAGGTCGAGTTCAGCCAGGGCTTCCTGCAGGCCGGCCCCCACCGCACCCGCTACCTGCACGCCGGCGACACCTCCAAGCCCGTCCTGCTGATGATGCACGGCATCACCGGACACGCCGAGGCCTACGTGCGCAACCTCGCCGCACACGCCGAGCACTTCTCGGTCTGGGCCATCGACTTCATCGGGCACGGCTATTCCTCCAAGCCCGACCACCCCCTGGAGATCCCGCACTACATCGACCAGGTCAGCCACGTCCTGGACACCATCGGCGCCGAGACCGCCTACCTGTCGGGGGAGTCCCTCGGCGGCTGGGTCACCGCCCGCTACGCCATCGACCACGCCGACCGCGTCGAGAAGATCGTGCTCAACACCATGGGCGGCACCATGGCCAACCCCAAGGTCATGGAACGCCTCTACACGCTGTCGATGGAGGCCGCCAAGGACCCGAGCTGGGAGCGCGTCAAGGCCCGCCTGGAGTGGCTGATGGCCGACCCCACCATGGTCACCGACGACCTCATCCGCACCCGCCAGGCCATCTTCGAGCAGCCCGACTGGCTCAAGGCCTGTGAGGCCAACATGGCGCTGCAGGACCTCGAGACCCGCAAGCGCAACATGCTGTCCGACGACGACCTCGCCTCCATCGCCGCACCGGCACTGGTCGTGTGGACCACCAAGGACCCGTCCGGGCCGGTCGATGAGGGCGAGCGCATCGCCGGCCTCATCCCGAACGCACGACTCGCGGTGATCGAGAACTGCGGCCACTGGCCCCAGTACGAGGACACCGAGACGTTCAACAAAATCCAGCTGGACTTCCTGCTCGACCGGGCGGCCACGGCATGACCCTGGCCCTGCTCACCACCAGCCACAGCCCGCTGCTGGAGTTCGCCGACCTCGACAAGCAGCTCTCCGACGAGCTCGAGGGCGAGTTCGAGACCGCCCGCAAGTTCGTCGCCGACTACGACGCCGACCTCGTCGTCAACTTCGGACCCGACCACTACAACGGGTTCTTCTACAACCTGATGCCGGCGTTCTGCATCGGCTACGCCGCCACCAGCATCGGCGACTACGGCAGCCATGCCGGCCCCCTCGACGTACCCGCCGACGTCGCCCGCGGCATCGCCGAGGCCGTGCTGGCCGCCGAGGTCGACATCGCCGTCTCCTTGCAGATGGAGGTCGACCACGGCGCCGTCCAGCCCATGGAGATCGTCTACGGCGACATCACCGCCAAGCCGTTCGTCCCGATCTTCATCAACTCCGTCGCCCCGCCGTTCACGCCGCTCACACGGGTCCGCCGCCTCGGTGAGGCCATCGGCACCTACCTGGCCGGACTGGACCGACGGGTCCTGATGATCTCCTCGGGCGGGCTGTCCCACGACCCCCCGGTGCCGCGCATCGCGACAGCCAACGAGGCCCAGCGCAAGATGCTGCTCGGCGAGAACGGCACCCCCACCCCCGAAGCCCGCGTCGCCCGACAGCAGCGCGTCATCGACACCGCCAAGGCCTTCGCCGCCGGCATCGCCGACATCCAAGAGCTCGCACCTGACTGGGACCGCCGGCTGATGGAGATCCTCGCCTCGGGCGACCTCAGCCCCCTGGACTCCTGGTCACCGGACGAGATGACCCGCATCGCCGGCAACTCCTCGCACGAGGTCCGCACCTGGATCGCCGGCTACGCCGCCCTCGGCGCCGCCGGCACCTACACCGTGCAGCACAGCTACTACCGCCCGATCAAGGAGCTCATCGCCGGCTTCGGGCTCACCACGGTCGTCCTCGACTGACCTGCCCCACCACCGGTCTGTGCCCGCCTCGGAGGGCCGCACCACCCACACCCCGCGTCACCCTCTGGAGCACACCATGACCACCACCCCCAGCACCACCGCGAACGACAGCAGCCCTCCTACCTCGCCGATCAAGGTCGCCACCGCCAGCTTCATCGGCACCACCGTGGAGTACTACGACTTTTTCATCTACGGCACCGCCGCCGCCCTGGTCTTCCCAGCGCTGTTCTTCCCCGGCTCGAGCCCACTGGTCGGCACGCTGCTGTCGTTCGCCACCCTCGGCGTCGGGTTCCTCGCCCGACCGGTCGGAGGCGTCGTCTTCGGCCACTACGGCGACCGCATCGGGCGCAAGAAGATGCTCGTCATCTCCCTGGTCATGATGGGCACCGCAACGGTCCTGATGGGCCTCATGCCGACCTACGCCCAGATCGGCCTGGCAGCGCCCATCCTGCTCACCCTGCTGCGCCTGATCCAGGGCTTCGCCGTCGGCGGCGAGTGGGGCGGCGCCACCCTGATGGCCGTCGAGCACGCCCCGCCGGGCAAGCGCGGCTTCTACGGCGCGTTCCCCCAGATGGGAGCCCCCGCAGGCGTCGGCCTGGCGACCATCGCGTTCTACTTCGCCTCCAAGCTCGACCCGGCCGCGTTCGAGTCCTGGGGCTGGCGCATCCCGTTCCTGCTCAGCGCCGTCCTGGTCATGGTGGGCCTGGTCATCCGCATGACCATCGACGAGAGCCCCGAGTTCGAGAAGGTCCGCCAAGGCACCGACGAGCGCGTCAAGCTCCCCATCGCCGAGGCCTTCCGCCGGCACCCCAAGGAGATCTTCCTCGTCGCCGGCACCTACCTCAGCCAGGGCGTCTTCGCCTACATCACCATGTCCTACCTGGTGCGCTACGGCTCCGAGATCGTCGGACTCGAACGCCCCGACGTGCTCATGGGCGTGTTCGTCGCCTCGGTCGTCGCAGTCGTCCTCTACGCCGTCTTCGGCGCCCTGGCCGACTCCTGGGGCCGCAAGACCACCTACTTCATCGGCGCCGTCGCCATGCTCGTCACGATCGCCCCGGCCTTCGTGCTCATCAACAGCGGCAGCCCGCTCCTGTTCGGGCTCGCCCTCGTGCTCGTCTTCGGCGTCGCGATGGCACCCGCCGGTGGCGTCACCGGCTCCCTGTTCTCCATGGTCTTCACCCCCGAGGTCCGCTACAGCGGCGCCTCCATCGGCTACACGATCTCCCAGATCGCCGGCGCCGCGTTCGCCCCGCTCATCGCCACCGCGCTCTACGCTGCCAACAGCTCCAGCGTCCCGGTCGTCATCTACCTGCTCGTCGTGGCCGCGATCTCCGTCGTCTCCGTCGTCCTGCTGCCGGGGAAGATCGGGCAGGCCGACCCCCTGGACCCCCCGGCACAGACCTCCGACGCCACTGCCCGCAGCACGTCGCCGTCCGTCTCGGCCTGACCCCAAGGAGCACCACAGCCCATGACCGAAGCCTCGACAGCCACCGACGCCGTCGATCGGGCGGCCACCCGCCTCATCGACGCCGCTGCCACCGCCACCCCGTGCGCGCCAGTGCGCGACCTCATCGGCGACACCGACGTCGACGCAGCCTACGCCGTCCAGCAGCAGGTCGTCGCCGACCGGCTCGCCTCAGGTGCCAACGTGGTCGGCCGCAAGATCGGGCTGACGTCGCCAGCGGTGCAGGCCCAGCTCGGGGTCGACCAGCCCGACTTCGGTGTGCTGCTGAACGACATGGACGTCAGCGCCGACGCCGGCGCGGTACCCACCGGCAGGCTGCTGCAGCCCAAGGTCGAGGCCGAGGTCGCGTTCGTCCTAGCCCGCGACCTGGTCGACGGCGACCTCGGCCCCGAGCAGGTACGCGCCGCCGTCGACTACGCGGTCCCGGCACTGGAGATCGTCGACAGCCGCGTCGCAGGCTGGGACATCACCTTCGGCGACACCGTCGCAGACAACGCCTCCGGCGGCCTGTACGTCCTGGGCACCGAGCGCCGCACCCTGGACGACTTCGCGCCGGTCGAGGTCCAGATGGAGATGACCGTCAACGACCAGAACGTCTCCAGTGGCAACGGCGCCGCCTGCCTCGGCGACCCGCTGAACGCGCTGGCCTGGCTCGCGGCGACCGCGCGCGACCACGGCCAACCGCTGCTGGCCGGCCAGGTCGTGCTCTCGGGAGCACTGGGTCCGATGGCACCGGTCGTCGCCGGCGACACCGTCACCGCCACCATCACCGGCCTGGGCACCGTGAGCGCCACCTTCGCCACCACCGACGACACCACGGGAGCACACACATGAGCAGCACCGACAAGACCAGCTCAGGCAAGGCCCGGGTCGCCGTCATCGGGTCGGGCAACATCGGCACCGACCTGATGATCAAGGTGATGCGCGTGTCCGAGCACCTCGAGATGGGCGCCATGGTCGGTATCGACCCCGCCTCGGACGGCCTGGCCCGTGCCGAGCGGATGGGCGTGCCCACCACGTCTGACGGCGTCGACGGCCTGGTTGCGCTGGAGGGGTTCGACGAGATCGACATCGTCTTCGACGCCACCTCGGCCAAGGCCCACGAGGCCAACCACGCCCGCCTCGCCCCGCTGGGCAAGCGCCTGATCGACCTCACCCCGGCCGCTGTCGGTCCGTTCGTGGTGCCGGCGGTCAACATCGACGAACACCTGGACGCCCAAGACGTCAACATGGTGACCTGCGGCGGTCAGGCGACCATCCCGATCGTCGCCGCGATCTCCCGGATCGTGCCGGTGCCCTACGCCGAGATCGTCGCCTCCATCGCGTCCAAGTCCGCCGGCCCCGGCACCCGGGCGAACATCGACGAGTTCACCGAGACCACCAGCCACGCCATCGAGTCCGTCGGCGGAGCCCAGCGCGGCAAGGCAATCATCATCCTCAACCCGGCCGAGCCGCCGCTGATCATGCGCGACACCGTCCTGGCCCTGGTCGTGGCACCGGACGAGTCGGTGCACGAGGAGATCCGCGCCTCGATCGACAAGATGGTCGGCGACGTCGCCGCATACGTCCCGGGCTACCGCCTCAAGCAGGAGGTGCAGATCAACCCGATCCCCGACGGTCAGCCGGTCCAGACCCTGCTCCGCCAGACCGGTGCTGACGTCGACGCCGACGCACCGACCCACCAGGTGTCGGTGTTCCTCGAGGTCGAGGGCGCCGCGCACTACCTGCCCGCCTACGCCGGCAACCTCGACATCATGACCAGCGCCGCGGTGCAGATGGCCGAGCGCATCGCGAAGGAGAACGCACGATGAGCACCCCCAACCTGTTCATCCAGGACGTCACCCTGCGCGACGGCATGCACGCCATCCGACACCGCCTCGCCCCGTCCAAGGTCGGCGAGATCGTCGCCGCCCTGGACGCCGCCGGCGTCGACGCCATCGAGGTCGCCCACGGCGACGGCCTGGCCGGCGGCAGCCTGAACTACGGCCCCGGCAGCAACACCGACTGGGAGTGGATCGAGGCCGCCGCCGACCACCTCACCCACGCCCGCCTCACCACCCTCCTGCTGCCCGGCATCGGTACCATCGCCGAGCTGAAGCAGGCCTACAAGCTCGGCGTCCGCTCGGTCCGTGTGGCCACCCACTGCACCGAGGCCGACGTCTCGGCCCAGCACATCGCCACCGCCCGTGAGCTCGGCATGGACGTCTCGGGCTTCCTGATGATGAGCCACATGGCCGACTCCGAGACCCTCGCCGGACAGGCCAAGCTCATGGAGTCCTACGGCGCCCACTGCGTCTACGTCACCGACTCGGGCGGCCGGCTGCTCATGGACGGCGTCCGCGACCGCATGCGCGCCTACCGCGACGTCCTGGACCCCGGCACCGAGATCGGCATCCACGCCCACGAGAACCTCTCGGTCTCCGTGGCGAACTCCATGACCGCCGTCGAGGAGGGCGTCACCCGCGTCGACGCGTCCCTGGCCGGCCAGGGCGCCGGCGCCGGCAACACCCCGCTCGAGGCGTTCATCGCCGTCGCCGACCTCAACGGCTGGAAGCACGGCTGCGACCTGTTCGCCCTCCAGGACGCCGCCGACGACCTCGTCCGCCCCCTGCAGGACCGGCCCGTCCGCGTCGACCGCGAGACCCTCACCCTCGGGTTCGCCGGTGTCTACGGCTCGTTCCTGCGCCACGCCGAGACCGCCGCCGAGCGCTACGGCATCGACGTCCGCACCCTGCTCGTCGAGGTCGGACGCCGCGGCCTGGTCGGCGGCCAGGAAGACATGATCACCGACATCGCCCTCGACCAGGTCGCTGCCGCGAAGTGACGGTGCCGCCGGGCCGTGCCGCGCGGCCCGGCAGCACCGGCACCGTCGGCAGGCGGTCGTAGACTGCGGGCGCCGCCGACCACCGAGGAGACTGATGACCGACGCCCTGCCGAACCGCACAGGACAGCGGCTCGGCCACGTCGTCTACGAGACCCTCAAGGAACGCCTGCTCGAAGGTCGCTACGACGCCGGCTCTCGCATCTCCATCGAGGAGCTCAAGGGCGAGTTCGGCGTCAGCAAGCAGCCCGTCATGGACGCCCTGCGCCGCCTAGCCACCCTGGGCATCGTCGAGATCGTCCCGCAGAGCGGTTGCCGCGTCAGCCAATACTCCTTGCTGGAGGTCCGCGACTTTTTCACCCTCTTCGGCAGCTTCGAGGGCGAGATCGCCGCCGCCGCCGCCCAGCGCCGCACCGACGACCAGCTCGACGCCCTGGACGCCGCCTGGTCGACGATCGCCAGCCTCGAGACCACCGCCGACACCGCCGTCCGCGCCCACGGGTACCGCATCCGCAACCGCGAGTTCCACCTCGCCATCCACCAGATGGCTCATTCCCGCGTCATGGCCGAGCTCAGCGCCCGCATGTGGGACCTCTCGGACTTCTTCATCAACACCGTCGGCCCTGCCCAGCCCCTCGCCGACGTCGTGCACGAACGCAACTACGACCACGACGTCATCCGCGAAGCCATCCGCAACCGCAACGACCAGGTCGCCAAGGCCGCCATGGAACGCCACATCGTCGGCACCATCGAACTCATCAGCACCACCAACGACCAGGCCCGCGGCGCCTGACAGAAGAGGTTCCGGCGGAGCGGATCAGGGTTCCGCAAGACGTTCGTCTTGCGGTGGCCGATGATTCCGTGACTTGAGACTGGTCGGGTATGGCATGAGTGATTCTCAACTGACCGTCTCTGCGGTTCTTGCCGCGCTCCCGTCCGCTGATCTCACGAGGTCCGAGCAGTTCTACACGGCCTTGGCGGGTAGGCCGGTCGATGACCGCCCGATGCCGGGGCTTGCGCAGTGGCGGTGGGGGGACTTCGTGCTGCAGGTCGTCGACGATGCCGGGCGGGCCGGCGGAGGGCTGGTCACCGTGCTGGTGCCGGACATGGCGGCCGCCGTCGCCGGCATCCGCGATCGCGGACTCGCGGTGGACTTCGAGGAGGGCGTGGTCGTCGCCCAGGTCGCGGTGATAGCTGACCCGGACGGCAACCAGATCACCCTTGTCGAAGCCCGTTGAGCGCCTCGGCCAGGAGCTCGGAGCAGGTCGCGCCTTGTCCGCGTGCGGTGCCGATGAGCGTTCCTGCTGTGGTCACGCTCTGCGCGAGGTTCGTCTCGCGGCGGCCGATGAGTTCATGACTTGGACCTGGTCGAACATGGCATGAGTGATTTCCAGCTGCCAATCTCCGCGGTTCTCGCCGCGGTCCCATCTGCAGACCTAGCTAGGTCCGAGCAGTTCTACACGGCCTTGGCTGGTAGGCCGGCCGATGAGCGCCCGAAGCCGGGGCTCGCGCAGTGGCGGTGGGGGGACTTCGTCCTGCAGGTCGTCGACGACGCCGGACGAGCCGGCGGAGGGCTCGTCACCGTGCTGTTGCCGGACATGGCGGCCGCCGTCGCCGGCATCCGCGACCGAGGGCTCGCGGTGGACTTCGAGGAGGGCGCGGTCGTCGCCCAGGTCGCGGTCATGCCCGACCCGGACGGCAATCAGATCACCCTTGTCGAAGCCCGCTGAGCGCCCCGACCAGGAGCCCGGGGCAGATCGCGCCTTGCCCGCGTGCGATGCCGATCCGCGTTCCCATTACGGTCACGCCTCGCTCCAGGCCGTGTCTTCGCCGGCCAGTCGGGGTTAGCCTGGGCCGATGTCGAGGCCACACGACGAGATCCACGGCTCCGCCCGGATGGTGATAGTCGAGGGCAAGCTCAAGGAGTTCAAACAGCTTGCCGCGCAGTGCGTCGAGATCGTGCGTTCGAAGGACACCGGGACCCTCGAGTACGACCTGTTCCTGACCGCGGACGGAACCCAGTGCTTCGTCCACGAGAGATACCGGGACTCTGCTGCGGGTCTTGAGCACATGGTGAACATCGGCCCGATGATGGAGTCGCTCGCCCAGGTCTGCACAGTCAGCGGCGAGGTCTGCGGCACGCCGAGCGCGGAGCTGCGGAAGGCGCTCGAGTCCGCTGGCGTGACGATCTACGAACCGCTCCATCGTTTATCGCGCTGAGCCGCCGCTCGGGTCAAGCTGCCCCGGCCGGATTGCTGTTCGGCCCGGTGGCGGAACTGGCCGGGGGTGGTTGAGACTCACGCTAGGGCGTCGTGGGGCGCAAGTTCGACGCGTCCTTGACCTCAGCAGGGGTTCAGGTCGCAAGGTTGCCGCATGGACCTGACTACGGCGCCGGTGCGTATCGCACGGCCCAGCCGCAACCTGGACGCTGCCCGGAGGTTCTGGGTCGAGGGCTTGGGGTTGAGCGTCCTTTGGAGTGCGGGGCCCGATGCCGAGGGCGGGCACGCTCTACTGATGGTTGGTGCTCCCGGTGCGAGCTGGCATCTGGAGCTCGTTGATGACCCTGCCGCCCACGCCGACACCTCACCCGGACCAGAGGACCTGTTGGTCCTCTACCTGGGTAAACAACCCGAACCCGCGGTCATTCGTTCGTTGATCGAGGGCGGCGGTGCCTTGGTCTCCTCGCCCAACCCCTACTGGCAGCGCTGGGGCTTGACCGTCGCCGACCCAGACGGCTACCGCCTGGTGCTCAGTCACCGTACCTGGATGCCGAGCTGACCCCGCACGAGCTACCAGTTGAGCACCGCGACGGGTCACGATTCCACGACGCGGATTGGTTGCACCGGTTGACCATCCCGTTATGGTCACGCTCCGCGTGAGGGTCCGCTGCTGGATGGGATGCGTGGCGAGGGTGATGTGTTGACGGTTGTGGCTGGCGGTCAGTTGGCTACTCGTGGCTAGGTGAGCCTGCGCTGACGAAACGCGGGTCCAGTTTGTAGTCGCGGCGCCTGTTGTTCATTGCTGCGAGTACCTGTGCGGGCGCGTCGTCGCCCACCAGGAGCCGTAGCCTCCTGTCGGTTGGGTCGGCCACGTGGGCCAGGATCGCGGCTGCTGCGTCGTGCTGTGAGGTGCCGCCACCAGTCCCGTCGCCGGGCCATGGCACCTCGGGGGTCCCGAAGAGGCTGGTTCTGAGTGCGTCGTAGGCCGGGTGCGGGGCGCTGAACCGCATGCTGCTCGTGGCCCACTCGGTGTCGATTCCGCCGAGCTCCGCTAGCGTCACCCGCACGCCGAAGCCTCGGACCTCCGCGGCAAGAGCTTCACTGAATCCCTCGAGCGCCCACTTCGCGGCGTTGTAGAGCCCCATGGTGGGCATCGTCCCGACCGCTCCCACTGTGGAGATCTGAACGATGTCGCCGGCGCCCTGCTCGCGCATGATCGAGGCCGCTGCCTGGCTGAGCCACAGCGCGCCGAATAGATCGGTGTCGATGATCTCCCGGGCCTCGGCCTCATCGACTTCCTCGATCGCACCGATGAGGCCGTAGCCCGCGTTGTTGACTAGCACGTCCAGCCTTCCGAACTCCTTGACGGCCCCGGCCACAACTTCACGCGCGCGCTCGCGCTGGCGCACGTCGAGCTGGTGCACGGCCAGGCGATCGTGTTCGGGAAGGGTGTGGGTACCTCTGACGGTGGCGAGCACCGAGTGACCGGCATCCAAGGCCGCCTCGGTCAGCGCACGCCCTAGCCCACGGTTCGCTCCGGTGATCACCCACGTCTGGTTCGGGTTCATGGCAGCATCGTAGCCCGAACTGGACGGACCGTCTCGTTTGGGTCAGCATGACGTCATGGCACGCGACAGCACACGTTCTCGGGTCCACGCGGCCGTGTTGCTGCTCGTCATGGAGAACGGCTACGGGCAGTTGACGATGGAGGGGATTGCCTCCCGGGCCGGGGTGAGCAAGCAGACGCTGTACCGGACGTGGCCCTCGAGATCGGCTGTCCTGTTCGATGCTTTGCTCGGCCGAAGCGGAGGCGAGGACGTCGAAGTGCCCGACACCGGTGATCTTGCCGCCGATCTGGAGGCCTTGATCCTGGCCACGGTCGAAGAGATGACCGACCCGCCGATGAACAGGCTCCTCCGCGCGGTCACAGCAGACATCCAGAGCGACGACCCTCTCGCCTCCGAGTTGTCCACTCGGCTGCTCGCCCCTCAGCTCGACGCGGTCACTGCACGGGTGGCTCGCGCAGGCATCACCGACCCGGAAGAGGCCGTTGAACTGCTCTACGGCGCCGTCCTTCACCGCTGGCTCCTACGAACGCGACCATTCACCACCGCGTGGGTGAAGGCCCACGTGGCCCGCACCCTCCGCGCCTTCGACCGGCACTGAGGCCCTGCCCTGCCCCGGCAATCTCAAGCCCCCTGCCAATGAGAGCACGGTCATTCGGACCAGGGCGACAGTCGGTGTAGCAATCTTGGATGCGGATCCCCTGCGGAACGATCGGTCGCGCTCGACGACGAACGGGGGAGCAGCGCCGTTAGACGTTCGGGAAGCGGGGACGGCTCTCCTCAGCGGGGACGCTCGCGGCCGAACGCTACAGCCTCGTCGCACATGTCTCGAAGAACCCCGAAGTTCCGCTGAACCCGATTGGGGCTTTGGCTACGGGTCGGCTTCAGCCGAGACACTCGGTCGAGCACCTCCTCGTCGGTCAGATGGTCCAACCACGCCGCGATGTGGTCCGCACTTAGTGACCCGTCCATCTGGCCGAGAGTGTCAACCATGTCGCCTCGGACTGACGCCGCGCTTAGGCGCCGCTTGTGCCTCTCGGCCGCTGACGTGGTCGACCCTGCCGTGATCGCGAGACGCTCATCAACATGTCCGGCGGCGATTTCGAAGCGTGCTGGCAGTTCGGGCCTGGGCGGTTCCGTTCCGGTGACGAGGCGCGGTACCGCCTGGGTGCGGACCCAGTGGGAGATCTCATCGAGCTCTTGCATGAGCACTGGCCACCGGTCCGTGCCGGGCCGGTTGATGCCGACCGTTGGGAAGAGTGTGACTGGCACCCGCGTGCCGACTGCGGTCTCGGCAATCACGTCTCCTACACGCAGCGGCACCTCGGGCCGCTGCGGGAGGCTATGGACTGAACGCGGCCTCTGGTCTTCCCTATACATAGCGGCGATCCGGACCGCTGTGACCGCTGGAGTCCGGTGCTTCGCATGGTTGGTGTGAAGCACGAGGCGTGCCAGCGGGTGGTTGTGAGCATCTCTTCGGTTGAATGGCTGCAACCCTTCGATTCGCTTAGACAAGCCGCTGCCGGGATGCAGCGAGACGGGGCCGTTCTTGACGCGACGTTTCCCCCAGGACTTAAAGTCCTCCGCCCTGCGGAACGCCGGGATCTCAACCATGCGCGCAGACTTTGTTTCGAGGGCGCCGTCGCGGAATTCGACCTCCGCGAACAACGCGTGCTCGAGCGCCGCTCGGAGCGCGACTAGAGCATCGGCGGCGAGCAACGGGATCTTCCGCGGCAATGGGGCCACGTGCGCCACCACGGTCCGTGTGTTGGGAAAGACGAGCTGTTCCACGAGTTCCAGAGTTCCGTCGGCGTGCGTCTGGTAGGCGAAGAGCACATCGGCGAGCTGGCCGACCAGCTCATCTGCATGTGACAAGGTCGCGGCCACACCGAGCTGGTGATCGGGAAGCCACTCGTGCGTCAAGTCCTCCACGGTCGGATCCTATTGGCGCGCGCGTGATATCGAGGTTGCCAACATGGCGAGATGGCGCCGACCCGACCTTGTGGTCAGGTCTTCGGGCGGTTGCGTCGATGCCGCGAGGCGCATCGGCCACCGAGACCGCTACCGGTCGGCTGCACACGTCGAGCGCGTCGTGCGCCGCGTTTGGCTCTTAGGCCACGGCGGTCTTGGTGACCGATGCTCGCGACTGCCGTGCCGGATGACCTTCCCGCTGTGGTCACGCTCCGCGTGAGATTCCACGAATGCAGCGCGGCTGTCTGTCTCTTGTTCCTGGAATCCACGGTGATGGCTAGGCCTGCGGGTGAGCGGTGCGATGGCATCGCGCGGCGAGCAGGTTGAAGGCCTCAAGGAGCTCGGGACTGTTGGGGATCTCGATTTCGGCGTCGAACCGGCAGAGATTGGCAGCCAGGCCGGGCCAGGACCAGGCACCGAGTGTCACGCGGGTGCGGTTCGGTCCGTACGGCTGCGCCTGTGCGTCGGTGAGGTAGGGCTGCACCTCTGAGACAGGGAGAGAGATGAGCACCTCGGCCCGACATGGCCAGTCAGGCCCGGTTGAGGCGCCGCGGAACTTGCCGACCACGTATGTCGTCACGTCGATGCCGCCTGGAAGCTGCCGGTCGGGGAACCGGGGGCCTGTGGGCACTCGTGGCCGTATCCGATCGGCCCGAAACGTGCGCCAATCCTCGCGGTCAAGGTCCCAGCCCAGGATGTACCAGCGGCGCCCGTGGGTGACGAGGTGATGGGGTTCAACGCGCCGGGTGTCGCCCTCCAGCCCAGTAGTGGCATCGATATAGCCGAAACGGAGGACCTCGCGAGCGTGCACCACAGCACCGAGAGCGAGCAGGACGTCGCGGTCGATGGTCGGGCCGGTGTCGTGGGGGTCGTCCACCGGGGTGATCGGGAGGGTATCGACTCGCCGTCGCACGCGTGAGGGCATCACCTGGCGCACCGTGCTCAATGCGCGCAGTGCGGCCTCCTCGAGCTCGGCTGCCAGCCCGGCTCGACCTGCGGCGACGAGGTGCAACGCAACCGCGAGAGCTACAGCCTGTTCGTCGTCAAAGAGCAGTGGCGGCAGGTCCTCACCTGCGTCGAGGCGGTAGCCGCCGTCTGGTCCTTTCGTGGCCGTGATCTGGTAGCCGAGCTCGCGTAGGCGGTCGACGTCGCGACGCACCGTGCGGATGCTGACGTCGAGCCGTCCGGCGAGGACGTGCCCTGGCCAGTCCCGCCGGCCCTGCAGCAGGGACAGCAGCGTCAGCATCCGTCCAGAAGTGGTGGGCACGGAACACAGTGTGCCGAGGGAAGAGGACACGAACTGGCATCTTCCAGGTCGGCGTTGGCTCGGCGGCCTCTCTTGCCGAGGCAACCCACGCCGTTGTCCGGTCGAAGCGGGTGGCAGTGAGAGGAGGACAGAACCTGACCGCATCACTCGCGAGACTGGCTCACATGACGATCACCACCACTCCTCACCTCAACTTCAACGGCAACGCCCGCGAGGCACTCGACTTCTACGCCACGGCCTTCGGCACCAACGTCACCGCGATGACCTACGGCGCCATGGGCGCCACCGACAACCCCAAGTGGGCCGACCGCATCGTGTGGGGTCAGGTGCAGACCACCTCCGGTATCCGCGTGATGGCCTTCGACGTCTGGCCGCACCAGCCCTACGACCAGGGCACGAATGCCTCTTACGTCTACTTGAGCGGAACCGATGCCGACGAGATCACGGCCGCCTGGAACGGGCTCCTCGACGGGGCCGAGATCAGGCAACCGTTCGGCCCCGCCGCATGGTCGCAGCTCGCCGGTCAACTTCGCGACAAGTTCGGCGTCATCTGGGCCCTCGACGTCACCGCAACGCCCGCCGGTCACTGACCACCGACCCCTCACAGCTGGGCCTTGTGCGCCACACGCGGACACCAGCACCTCGACCGAGCGCGAGAAGGGGCGCCGGCAATCTGATGACGGCCGGTGCCCCGCCGTGTGCTCACGCTCCGCGTGAGGTTCCCGCTACGCGTGGCATTTCCGCTGTGGTCAAGTGCAGGGTGAGTTCGCCTAGTGTCCGTTCCAATTCTCCGCGCGGCGGGTGATGTCGTCGACCACCTCGGCCAGGGGCCGGGTGGCGTCGATGGCGATGCCCCCGGTGGGCGTGTCCTCCCCGGTCTGGTGCAGGCGGAGCACGAGCTCGCGTTCGGCTCCTTGGGAGCCGAACTCGTCGACTCCGCGCTCGTCCAGCCGGTGGTTCAGGGTGTCGAGATCGATCTCGAGGACGAAGATCGCGTCGAACAGTGCCGCGAAGCGCGGGGCGTTGCGCGAACCGCCGCAGAAGAAGGTGACGGGCCTGCTCAGGTCGGAGGCACGCTCGCGCACGGCCTCGATCGACCAGATGTGGTGCCAGTGGCTTGCCGGTGCGTCGACCGGTTCGCCGGTGACGGGATCGCCTTGGTACGCCAGGTCGGTGTCACCGTTGATCGCGTCGAACCCGCGCCGACGCAGCTCGTGGCACACCGAGGTCTTGCCGGTCCCCGAGACGCCCTCGACGAGGAAGTTCATCCGGCCCATCCTCGGACGCTACCTCGCGACGACACGGGCCAGTCCTGAAGTGGACCTGACCACAAGAGGCGCGCCAAGGATCAGCCCCACGCGATAGTCGAGGTGACGACACGATCGACGTCCGCCGTCGGGACACTCGAATTCGCAGTCCCAAACCGTGTGTGCGAGCGAGGCCGAGTCGTCAGCCTTGCAAACGACATCACGCTTCCGGGATGCCGAGGTCAGGGACACGGATCCGTCGCCGAAGGCCGTTGCCGTTGTGGTCACGCTCCGCGTGAGGTTCCTCAAGCGGTTCCGTGCGCCAGGAGCGTGTGGGTACGAAGCGAGGTCGACTGTTTGACCTGAGGTTGATCTGACGCAGAGGGGTCGGCGTGTGCATTGCGGCCACCGTCGGAACGCTGTTGC
>JAURVT010000037.1 GCA_030655315.1 Nocardioidaceae bacterium
CGACCCGGCGGCCGGCGCGGGCAGGCCGTCCGCCCCGACGCGCGGCGCGGCGGGCGCCGAGTCGGTCACCGAGGGCGGGTCGCCCACGAGACGCTCGCCGAGCGAGACACCGCGGTCGACCACGTAGCGCAGCGGCGCGGCGGGGTCCTCGGCGACGGCCTGGCCGACGCCGCTCGCGAAGATCAGGCCGACGCTCGCCATCAGCCCGACGACGCGGGCACCGCGCGGTCGGGTGTGGTGCGGCACGGGCGAGGACGGGACGGCGGCGGGCACCGGGGCCGAGGTCTGCTCGCTCCAGCGCGCGAGCGCGGACTCCAGGGGGTCGGACGCGTCGTGGGTGCCGGCGCGCAGCGACTCCACGAGGGCGTCGTCGGCGGCGACCGCCGCGAGGTCGACGGGCGCGTCGCCGTCGTGCCGGTGCGCGCTCATCGGGCGCTCCCCTGCAGGGTCTGCGCGCGGGCGGCGACCAGGCCGCGGAGCCGCTCGAGCGCCCGGTGCTGGGCGACGCGCACCGCGCCGGCGCTCATGCCGAGGGTGGCGCCGGCCCGCTCGGCGGTGAGGCCGAGCGCGACGCGCAGGACCAGCACCTCGCGGTGCCGCTCGGGCAGGTGCTCGAGCATGGCCTGCACCTCGGCGGCGTCGGCCTCGGCGAGCGCGGCCTGCTCGGGTGTCGGCGCGGGGTCGACCTGCTCGGGGACGTCGTCGACGAGGACGAGCGGGGAGCGGATCAGGCCGCGCTGCGCGTCGGCGACCTTGCGGCTGCCGATCGCGTAGACGAAGGCCTCGAACGGGACGCCGGAGTGCTCGAACGTCGGTAGCGCGTTGAACACCGCCAGGCAGATCTCCTGGGCGACGTCGTCGATGAGCTGCTGACCGCCGACGTACGTGGCCAGGCGGGCGCGGCAGTACCGGAAGGACACGTCGCGCACCCGCGTCATGAGCAGCTCCATGACGCGGTCGCTGTCGAGCGCGCTGAGCGCGAGCCGGGTGAGCGAGGGGTCCTGGAGGGGCGACGACACCACCGACCTGCCCTCCTCCCCCACGACCACGACGAGCGGGTTCACCGACGTGGGACGACAGTGAACCGTCCCACGTCGGACCGGTCGCGGCAAGGGCCGCCGACGGACTCTCAGGCTCGCGGACGGTCGGTCAGTGCGAGCCCTCCGGCGATCAGCCTGCGGGCGACCAGGAAGGCGACGAGCTCACGCGGGGGCCGCTCGGCGACGGCCCGCCGCAGATCGGCCACCTCGTCGACGGGCTCGTCCACGGGGGTCGTGACGGGCGGTGGCACGAGCCGCAGGTGCGGCGTCACCGGGACTCGCACGGGTCGGGGTCCGGCTCCAGGCATCACGACGGCCTCCTCGCTGTAGGTCAGGTAAACCTAACCTAACCGGTCGAGGAGGCCGTCGGTGCCGCTCGTGAGTCACCTCACGGGCGGGTGCTGCGGTGCTGCTTCAGTGCGGTGCTGCTTCAGTGCGAGTGACCGGCGTGCGCGTCCGCGGGGTCCTCCGCGGGCTTGTCGACGATCAGCGTCTCGGTGGTGAGCAGCAGGGCCGCGATCGACGCCGCGTTGGCGAGCGCCGAGCGGGTGACCTTGACCGGGTCGAGGACGCCCTGCGCGAGCAGGTCGCCGTACGTGTTGGTCGCGGCGTTGTAGCCCTGGCCGGTCTCCTTGACCTTGGCCACGACGACGTAGCCCTGCTCGCCACCGTTCTCGGCGATCCAGCGGAGCGGCTCCACGGCGGCCTTGCGGACGATGGCGACGCCCGTGGCCTCGTCACCCTCCTTGCCGAGGTTGTCGTCGAGGACCGTGCTGGCCGTGACGAGGGCCGAGCCGCCGCCGGCGACGATGCCCTCCTCGATGGCCGCGCGGGTCGCCGAGACGGCGTCCTCGATGCGGTGCTTCTTCTCCTTGAGCTCGACCTCGGTGGCCGCGCCGACCTGGATGACGACGACGCCGCCGGCCAGCTTGGCCAGGCGCTCCTGGAGCTTCTCGCGGTCCCAGTCCGAGTCCGAGGCCTCGATCTCGGCCTTGATCTGGCTGACGCGAGCGGTCACGTCGTCCTTCTGGCCGCCACCGTCGATGATCGTGGTGTCGTCCTTGGTGACGACGACGCGACGGGCGGTGCCGAGCACCTCGAGGCCGACCTGGTCCAGCTTGAGGCCCACGTCGGGGGTGACGACCTGCGCGCCGGTGAGGGCGGCGACGTCGGCGAGGATCGCCTTGCGACGGTCGCCGAACGCGGGCGCCTTGACGGCGGCCGCGGTGAAGGTGCCGCGGATCTTGTTGACCACCAGGGTCGACAGGGCCTCGCCCTCGACGTCCTCGGCGATGATGAACAGCGGCTTGCCGGCCTGGACGACCTTCTCGAGCAGGGGCAGCAGATCGTTGATCGAGGAGATCTTGCCCTGGTTGATCAGGATGTACGGGTCGTCGAGGACCGTCTCCTGACGCTCGGAGTCGGTGACGAAGTACGGCGAGATGTAGCCCTTGTCGAACTGCATCCCCTCGGTGAAGTCCAGCTCGGTGCCGAGCGTGTTGGACTCCTCGACGGTGATGACGCCGTCCTTGCCGACCTTGTCGAACGCCTCGGCGATGAGCTCGCCGATGTGCGGGTCGCGAGCCGAGATGGTGGCGACGTCCGCGGTGTCCTTGATGTCGTCGACGTCGCGGGCGAGCTCGCGCAGGCGGTCCGAGACGGCCTCGACGGCGGCCTCGATGCCCCGCTTGAGGGCGATCGGGTTGGCGCCGGCGGCGACCGCGCGCAGACCCTCGTGGACGAGGGCCTGGGCCAGGACGGTCGCGGTGGTGGTGCCGTCACCGGCGACGTCGTTGGTCTTGGTGGCGACCTCCTTGGCGAGCTGCGCGCCGAGGTTCTCGAACGGGTCGTCGAGGTCGACCTCACGGGCGACGGTGACGCCGTCGTTCGTGATCGTGGGGGCTCCCCACTTCTTGTCGAGGACGACGTAGCGGCCCTTGGGGCCGAGCGTCACCTTGACGGTGTTGGCGAGCTGGTCGACACCGCGCTCGAGCGCGCGGCGGGCCTCCTCGTCGAATTCCAGGATCTTGGGCATGGGTTCCTTCCCAGGGTGCGGGCGGTGCAGGAGCCCGGCACGCGCTCGGCGGCGGTGCGGGCGAGCGGCAACGCCCCGGCCCGGACGTCACGGAGGACGACGGGCCGGGGCGCTACCGGTGGATCACTTCTCGACGATCGCGAGGATGTCGCGGGCCGAGAGGATGAGGTACTCGGTGCCGTCGTACTTGACCTCGGTGCCGCCGTACTTGCTGAAGATGACCTTGTCGCCGACGGCGACGTCCAGCGGGACGCGGTTGCCGTTGTCGTCGACGCGGCCGGGGCCCACGGAGAGGACCTCGCCCTCCTGGGGCTTCTCCTTGGCGGTGTCCGGGATGACCAGCCCGGAGGCGGTGGTCTGCTCGGCCTCGAGCGTCTTGACGACGATGCGGTCCTCGAGCGGCTTGATGGTGACCGACACGGTGTCGACCTCCCTTTCGGAGTCTGCGGTGGTGGTGCTGAGGGGTGTGCTTGCGCTGTCCTGGAGCCGTGGCGCGCGCCGTCGCGGGGGTCACGTACCGTGGCTGCATCAGCACTCTCGTGGTGAGAGTGCCAATGTCAAACCTAGGCCGCGGCTGGCACTCGGTCAAGCCGAGTGCCAGCTCGAGTCGGCCCGGCGCAGGACGGTGGACGGGCAGTGCGGCTGGAGACCTTCGAGCAGCTGCTCACCCCCGACGGCCGCGCCCTCGTCGCCGAGGTCGCGCGCTGCGCCGGCGTCGAGTCCGACCTCGCGCTCGGCACCCGCCTGCGACGGACCCACGACGGCGAGCTGGTGGCCGCGGCCGTCACCCAGGCGCACCTGCGGGGGCTGGCGCGCACCAAGCTGGGCGACGACGCCGCCTCGATGTTCCTCACCCACGACGCGCTGCAGCAGGCCACCCGGTCCCGCGTCGCCGACCACCGGGCGTCCCGCCTCGCCGCGAGCGGCGTGGGCTCGGTGGTCGACCTCGGCTGCGGGATCGGCGCCGACCTGGTGGCGTTCGCCCGGGCCGGGCTCACGGTGCACGGCGTCGACCTCGACCCGGTCCGTGCGGCGATGGCCGCCGCCAACCTCGCGGCCCTGGGCCTGGAGGGCACCGTCCGGGCGGCCGACGCGACCGCCGTCGACCTCGCCCCCTGGGGCTCGGCGTTCTGCGACCCCGCCCGGCGCGACGGCCGCGGGCGCGTGTTCGACCCGCGCGGCTTCACCCCCGGCTGGGACTTCGTGACCGGGCTGCTCGACGGCGCCGCCGCCGTGAAGACGATGCCCGGCCTCGGGCACGACCTCGTCCCGGACGGCGTGGAGGCCGAGTGGGTCTCCGACGGCGGTGACCTCGTCGAGGCCTGCCTGTGGGGACGCCCGCTGGCCACGGCCGCACGACGCGTGACGCTCCTGCCCTCGGGCGCCACGCTGTCCGACGCCGATCTCCCCGACGAGGTCGAGCAGGGCGGCCCCGGCGCCTACCTGTACGAGCCCGACGACGCCGTGGGGCGGGCCGGTCTGGTGGGCGCCGTGGCCGCCCGGGTCGAGGGCTGGCTGCTCGACCCGCACCTCGCCTACGTGACCTCCGAGACCCACGTGCCGACGCCCCTCGCGCGGGCGTTCGCCGTGCTCGAGGAGCTGCCGTTCCGCACCAAGGCCCTGCGCGCGGCGCTGCGCGAGCGTGACGTCGGCACCCTGACGATCAAGAAGCGCGGTGTCGAGGTGGTGCCCGAGAAGCTGGTCCGCACGCTCGGCCTGACCGGGTCGAGGACCGCCACGGTCGTGATGACGCGGGTGGCCGGCCAGGGGTGCGCCCTGCTCGTCGAGCCGCTTCCCGCGGCGTAGCCCGCGCACGAGGGGACGTTCCCCCACCCGGCCCGGCCGCGGACCCTAGACTGGAACTTCATCCAGATTGCGTAGGCGGAAGGGTTCCGATGGACGGCTCCGAGACCGCCCCGCCGACCCTCGCCGTCCCGTCGGGCCTGGTCCGTGAGGCCGTCGGTCCGGAGCGCACGGCGGTCGTGTGGTCGCACGAGCCGCTCGACGCCCTGCTCGACGCGCTCACGGCGGCCGGCTACCTCCCCGTCCGCCTCCCGCCGTCGGAGACCACGGTGCTCGTCGACGTCACCGGCCCCCCGAGCCTGCTCCTGGTGGCCGCCGAGACCCTCGACGAGCCCACCCTCCGCACGCTCGACGCGCTCCGCCGCTCGTCCCGCCAGACCCGGGTGGTGCTGCTGGCCGGGCCGGCGAGCGCGTCCACGCACCTGCTCACCGCACTGCGGGCCGGCCTGTCGGAGGTGGTCGACCCGACCGACCCCGACGCCGTCCTCGCCTCCGTGCTCGCGCGGGCCGACGACGCCGCCACCGGGTCACGCGTGCTCGCGATCGGGGCCCACCCCGACGACGTCGAGATCGGCTGCGGGGCCTCCCTGCTGCGCCACCGCGGGCTCGGCCACTGCGTCACCGTGCTGACGCTGAGCCGCGGCGCGGTCGGCGGGCCACACGCCTCGCGCCGCCAGGAGGCGGTCAACGCGGCGGTGTCGATGGGAGCCGAGCTGCTGCTCGGCGACCTGGAGGACACCCGTCTCGCGGAGTCCTCCGAGCTGATCGGGCTGATCGAGCAGGCCGTCGCGATGGTCGACCCGACCACGGTCTACGTGCACTCGCGGCACGACAACCACCAGGACCACCGGGCCGTGCACGTCGCGGCGGTCTCGGCGGCCCGGCTCGTCCCCGAGCTGCTCTGCTACCAGTCGCCGTCGGCGACCAACGAGTTCGCACCCACCAAGTTCGTGCCGGTGGACGACACGATCGAGGCCAAGGTCGACGTGCTGGCGCGCTACCGGTCCCAGGCCGGCCGGCCCTACCTCGAGCCCGACCTCGTCGTGGCCAGCGCCCGCTACTGGGCCCGCCAGCTCGCGCCGCGCACCCGCTACGCCGAGCCCTTCGAGGTGCTGCGGTCGAGCGGCACCTCGGACTGAGGTCGCGACCGGCTCAGCCGTGCAGGCGGCGCACCGCGATCCGGGCCAGCTCGGCATGGATCGTCTCGCTCGCGGCGACGTCCGGCGTCTCGAGCCGGACGAGGGCGGACAGCACGAGCGGCGCGCCCCGGGGCGGCCAGGCGACGCCGGCGTCGTTGAAGGTGACCGTGCCGCTGCCCGTCTTGTCGGCCAGGCGCCACCGGTCGGGCAGCCCGGCTCGGAACCGTCGGTCGCTGGTGGTGTTGCGCAGCATCCAGTCCCGCAGGACCGCCCGGTCGCGGCACGAGAGGGCGCCGCCGGCGAGCAGCCGGGCGAGGGATCCCGACGTGGCCCGGGGCGTCGTGGTGTCGCGCGGGTCGCCGGGCGTCGCCTCGTTCAGGTCGGGCTCCCACCGGTCGAGCCGCGTCCGGTCGTCCCCCAGGCTCCGCGCGAACCGGGTGATCGCCCGCGGGCCGCCGAGCTGCTCGAGCAGCAGGTTGGCCGCCGTGTTGTCGCTGATGCGCACCGCGGCGTCGCACAGCTCGCGGACCGTCAGCCCGTCCTCCACGTGCAGCTCGGTGACGGGTGAGTACGGGACGAGGTCGGACCCCGAGTAGCGGACGCGGCGCTCGAGCACCTCGCCCCGGCGGTCGAGGTCGCGCAGGACCGCGGCCGCGGCGAGGGCCTTGAAGACCGAGTGGACCGGGCGCGGCTCGTCCGCGCGATACCGCAGCGACGGACCGCCACCGAGCCGGGCGGCGTGGAAGCCGATGGTCGCCGCGTGCTCGCGCTCGAGCGCGGCGACCTCGTCACGGACGTCGGTGCGCCCGGCGCCGGTGAGCAGGGCCGGCGCGCCGAGCGCCAGCGGCAGGGCCGCGCCCGTGCGCAGGAGCCGGCGGCGGGTGAGCGGGCTGGTCGTCATGGGTGCTCCTTCGTCGAGGACGGGACGATCCGGACGGTGCCACCCGGCGCCCATCCATGTCCAAGACGGATGGGGTGGTTGCCCATGTCGTTCTGCTATACCTGCTGGATGGACCTGCTGACGCACCTCGAGACGTTCTGCGAGGTCGCCGACCGGGGCAGCTTCACGCGGGCGGCCGAGGCGCTCGGCACCCCGCAGCCGGTGGTCAGCCGGCGCGTCGGGGCGCTGGAGCGTCGGCTCGGCGGTCGGCTCCTCGTGCGCGACCCGCGCGGCGTGCGGCTCACCGAGCTGGGACGCGCGGTGCTCCCCCACGCGCACCAGATGCGGACCCGGGCCGAGCACCTGCTCGAGGTGGCCCGCACCTTCCACGACGGCCTGGCGGTCGCCGTCCCGCCCGGGGCGGACCCGCGGGCGCTCGTGGCCGCGCGGGCCGCCGCCCGCGGGCTCGGCGTCGCCGTGACCTTCACCGAGGCCTCCCCCGACGCGAGGGGCGAGGCGCTGCGGGACGGCTCGGCCCACGTCGCGGTCGTGGCCTGCCCGGCCGACGAGGCCGAGCTGGGCGGACGACTGGGCGTCGCCACCGCCGAGCCACGCGGTCGCCGGTTCCACCTCGACGACCTCCGGGTCTCCCGGGGCGACCGTGACCGGCGTCCCCCGACGCTGCACGTCGACCTCGAGGACGACGTGCCGTGGGTGCGCGACCCGGTGCGCCGGCACGCCGCCCGGGCGGGCCTGGCGCCGGCCCAGGTCGCCGTCGGCACGCCCCGGCTCCTCGCGGTGGCCGACGTCATCGAGCACGCCGACGTCCTGGTCTGCACCCACGCGGAGGCCGAGCACCACGGGCTGGCGTGGCAGCCCCTGGCCGCGCTCGACCCCTGGCGCGGGTACCGACTGGCCTCCGCCCCGAGGGCGGCGCACCGACCAGACGCCGACCTGCTCGACGCCGTCCGTCCGCCGCTCGCCCGGGCGCTCGGGCTCACCGCCGGCCCGGCCCGCCCGCTCGACGTCGCACCCGCCGAGGCCGGGTGAGGGGGCCGGTGGAGGTCGTCGGCTCGGACGCGGCCGCCGTGGCCGTCGCGCACGAGGTGGCCGAGCGGTGGGACGCCGCCGGGCTGGGCGGGGCGTTCCTGGCGCGCAACGTCGACACCGGCGAGGAGCTGGGCCTGGACGTCGACCGTCCGATGCCGCTGGCCTCCCTGGTCAAGCTGCCGCTCGCGCTCGTGGTGCTCGACGCCGTCGAGCGCGGCGACCTCCGCGCCGATCGGCCCGTGGTCGTCGATCCCGCGTCGTCGACGCCGGGGCGCACCGGCCTGTCCGCGTTCGAGCACCCGGCGACGCTGGCGCTCGTCGACGTCGTCGGCCTCGCGCTGACCCTCAGCGACAACGCCGCCGCCGACGCGCTGTTCGACCTCGTGCCGCCGGCCGAGGTGTCGGCCGTGCTGGCGGGCTGGGGCCTGGTCGACCTGCACGTGCGGCACCGGATCGGCGACCTGCACGACGCTGCCGACGCGGTCGCGGACGACTCCGAGATGGCCCTCGAGCTCGCCGTCCGCGCGACCACCGACGGCGGCGGCCACGTGATCGCGATGCTGGACGTCGCCCGGGCCAACACCGGGACGGCACGCGCCGTCGCCGAGCTCGTGCGCCGCGTGTGGGCCGACGAGGTGTCCGGGCCCGCGGTCACCGCACGCGTCCGGGCCGCGCTGGGCCGTCAGCTGACGAGCCGGCGGATGGCCGTCGAGCTCGACTCCGACACGGTGCGGGTGAGCAGCAAGACCGGCACGTTCCTCAACATCCGCCACGAGGCGGCCATGCTCGAGACGGCGTCGGGCGACCGCGTGGTCGCCGTGGCGCTCACCGAGTCGTCGGTCCCGGCGCTGACGTCGCCCGAGGCCGACCTCGCGATCGGCCACGCGGGACGCCTCGCCCTGAGGACGCTGCGGACGTGACGCCGCGGCGCCGGCCCGGGTGCCCTGCGGGTCAGTCCACGCCGCGCATCAGCGCGAGGATCGGCTTGCGGGCGAGAAGGAGGGCGGCACCGAGGACGATCGCGACGACCCCGAGCACGCCGAAGTAGGCCCTCTCGGTCTCGGCGCTGTAGAGGCCGGCGAGCGTCCCGGACATCGCCGAGCCGAGCGCGACCGAGAGGAAGAACAGCGCGACCATCTGGCTCTTGTAGGCCGCGGGGGCGAGCTTGGTCGAGACCGACAGCCCCACCGGCGAGAGCAGCAGCTCGGAGAGCGTGAACACGAGCAGGATGCCCACCAGGCCGAGCAGCGGGGCCGAGCCCGGTCCGCCGCCGGCCATCGGGAGGAACAGCAGGAAGGCGACCCCCATGCCCGCGGTGCCGAGCGCGAACTTGACCGGCGTCGACGGCTGACGCGGGCCGAGGCGCGTCCAGAGCGCGGCGAAGACGCCCGCCAGCACGATGATGAAGACCGGGTTGATCGAGTTCACCCAGGCGACCGGCATCTCCCAGCCGCCGATGCCGCGGTCGAGGCGCTCCTCGGCGTAGATCGGGACGACGGTGAACTGCTGCTGGTACAGCGACCAGAACGCCGCGCTCGCCACGAACAGCGGGATGAAGGCCCACACCCGCGAGCGCTCGACGTCGCTCACCTGCCGGCTCGTGAGCAGCAGGACGAAGTAGCCGACCGACGCGACGACGGTCAGCACCACGACGACGGTCGACAGGTTGGCCGCGGTCAGCAGCCCGGTCAGCGAGGCAACGACGACCACGGCGACCGCCGCGACACCGATGGCGATCCAGCGGCCGCGCTCGGCCTTCGGCAGCGGGTCGGGCACGCGGTGCGACGACGCGGGCATGCCCTTGCGTCCGAGCGCGTACTGGACGAGACCCGCGGCCATGCCGACGGCGGCGATGCCGAAGCCGACGTGGAACCCGGCGGTGTCCTGCGCCAGACCGGTGAGCAGCGGGCCGACGAGCGCGCCGAGGTTGATGCCCATGTAGAACAGCGAGAAGCCGGCGTCACGGCGCGGGTCGTCGGCCTCGTAGAGCTCGCCGACGATCGTCGTCGCGTTGGCCTTGAGCCCGCCGCTGCCGAGCGCGACGCACACCAGGCCGACGCCGACGCCGGCGAGGCCCGGCAGCACCGCGAGGGCCACGTGGCCGACCATGATGAGCACCGCGCTGGCGAACAGCGTCCGCTCGGAGCCGAGCAGCCGGTCGGCGAGCCAGGCGCCGAGGATCGTCGACAGGTACACCAGCCCGCCGTAGGCACCCACGATGCTCGTGGCCGACGACTGCGGCAGGCCCAGTCCCCCGTCGGCCACCGAGAAGTACAGGTAGAGCGCCAGGATGGCCTGCATCCCGTAGAACGAGAAGCGCTCCCACATCTCCACCCCGAACAGGTGGGCGAGCGGGCGGGGCTGGCCGAGGAACGTCGCCTCGTCGCGGGGCTGCTGCGTCGTGGTCACGTCTCGTCACGATGCCACTGGTTGCACGGTGCGACAAGTCGACGTCGGGCGCCGACGGGGCTCAGGCGACGACGCGGGTGACGGGCAGCGAGGAGTCGGCCGCGAGGTCGAGCGAGGACGGCGGGAGCCCGGCGCTGACGACGGCCGCGCCGAGGGCCGCGACCATCGCGCCGTTGTCGGTGCACAGCACCGGCGGGGGCACGCGCACCTCGATGCCGTGCCTCGCGGCGCGCTCCTCCACGAACTGGCGCAGGCGGCCGTTGGCGGCCACCCCTCCCCCGACCACGAGGTGCTCGACGCCGTTCGCGACGCAGGCCTTCATCGTCTTGGCGCTGAGCACGTCGCACACCGCGTCCTGGAACGAGGCGGCCACGTCGGGCACCGAGATCTCGCGGCCCATCCGCTCCTCGTGCTCGACGTGCCGGGCGACGGCGCTCTTGAGGCCGGAGAAGGAGAAGTCGAAGCGGTGCCGGTCGAGGTCGCGTCCGCCGGTCAGGCCGCGCGGGAACGCGATCGTGGTGCCGTCGCCGTCCCGCGCCACGCGGTCGACGTGCGGCCCGCCGGGGTAGGGCAGCCCGAGCAGCCGGGCCACCTTGTCGAACGCCTCGCCCGCGGCGTCGTCGATGGTCTCGCCCAGCATCTGCACGTCGGTGGCGACGTCGTCGACCAGCAGCAGCGACGTGTGCCCGCCGCTCACGAGCAGCGCGGCGGTGGGGCGGGGCAGCGGCCCGTGCACCAGCTGGTCCACGCAGACGTGCGCGACCAGGTGGTTCACGCCGTAGAGCGGCTTGTCGTAGGCCAGCGCCAACGCCTTGGCCGCGGCGATGCCGACGAGCAGCGCGCCGGTGAGGCCGGGGCCGCAGGTGACGGCGATCGCGTCGACGTCGGCCACCGAGACGCCCGCGTCGGCCTGGGCCTTCTCGATCATCGGCACCATCGCCTCGAGGTGGGCGCGGCTGGCAACCTCGGGCACGACCCCGCCGAAGCGGACGTGCTCGTCGACGCTGCTGGCCACCGCGTTGGCCAGCAGCTCGGTGCCCCGGACGATGCCGACGCCGGTCTCGTCGCAGGACGACTCGATGCCGAGGACGAGGGGTGAGCTCACGCGCAACATTGTGCAACGCAGAACTGCGTCGACGCCGCGCGGGCCGGGGTGCAGGGTGGGGCCATGACCCGTTCGGACACCCCACCGGCCCCCGACGAGCGCAGCACGCTGCTGCAGATGCTCGCCTACGTGCGCGCGACCGCGGTCGAGAAGGTCGAGGGGCTGTCGGACGCCGACGCGCAGCGCGCCCCGCTCGCGACGTCGCCGCTGACCACGCCGGGCGGCATCCTGAACCACCTCCGCTGGGTCGAGGCCGACTGGATCGAGACGCGGTTCGCCGGGCGACCTGATCGCGCCCCCTGGACCGACGAGGACCCCGACGCCGAGCTGCGGCTCGGACTCACCCTGCCGCTGGCCGAGGTCGTGGCCGGCTACCTCGAGCAGACCGCCGCCTGCGACGCCGTCATCGCGGAGGTCGACCTGGACGACCTCGCCGCGGTGCCCGTCCGGGACTTCCACCAGAACCTGCGCTGGACGCTGCTGCACCTCGTCGAGGAGACCGCGCGCCACAACGGTCACCTCGACCTGCTCCGCGAGATGGCCGACGGCGTCGTCGGCGACTGAGCCCCGGCTCGTAGCCTGGCCGCATGAGCGAGATGACCTACCGCCCCCTGGGCGACAGCGGCCTGATGGTCTCCGTGGTGGGCGTGGGCTGCAACGCCTTCGGCACCCGGATCGACGCCGAGCGGACGAAGGAGGTCGTCGACGCCGCGATCGACGCCGGCGTCACGCTGTTCGACACCGCCGACAGCTACGGCCGCGGCTCGAGCGAGGAGCTGCTCGGGCAGGCCCTGGCGGGCCGGCGCGACGAGGTCGTCGTCGCCACCAAGCTGGGCATGGACATGGGCGGCAGCAACGGTCCCGACTGGGGCGCGCGGGCGTCGCGTCGCTACGTCAAGCGCGCGGCGGAGGCCAGCCTGCGCCGGCTCGGCACCGACCACGTCGACCTCTACCAGCTGCACACGCCCGACCTCGTCACCCCGATCGAGGAGACCCTCGAGGCGATGACCGAGCTCGTCACCGAGGGCAAGGTGCGCTACCTCGGCTGCTCCAACCTGACCGCCTGGCAGCTCGTCGACGCGGACTGGACGGCGCGGACGTCGGGCACGCAGCGCTTCGTCTCGGCGCAGAACGAGTACTCGCTCTACAACCGCTCGGCCGAGGCCGAGCTGGTGCCCGCGTGCGAGCAGCTGGGGGTGGGCCTGCTGCCCTACTTCCCACTCGCGTACGGCCTGCTCACCGGCAAGTACGCCCGCGGCCAGGCGGCGCCCGAGGGCACCCGCCTGGCCGACCCGAGCCAGGCCCGCCGGCTCGACGGCGCCGACTGGGACCGCGTCGACGCGCTGCGGGACTTCGCCGCCGAGCGCGACCTGACGATGCTGCAGGTCGCCATCGGCGGCCTGGCCGCGCAGCCGGCGGTGTCGTCGGTGATCTCGGGCGCCACGACGGCGTCCCAGGTGACGGCGAACGTCGAGGCCGCCGCGTGGGAGCCGACGCCCGACGACCTCGCCGCGCTCGACGAGCTCACGTCGCCCGCCCACCTGTCCGGCGGCTACACGACGTTCGCGCCCGCCTCGCGCTAGGCGGCGACGGCGTCGCGGCTGCGGGAGCGCTTGCGTCCGAGCAGGTGGTCGACGCTGAAGCGGCCGGGGCCGGCGGCGGCGACGACGAGCGCGACGATGCCGAGCAGCAGCACGAGCTCGTAGCCACCGGTGGCGGCGTAGAAGCCCGAGCCGCCGTGGACGAAGACCATCGCGCCGACCATCGTCGCGGCGAAGCCGACGGCGAACAGCGGGGTGAGGGCGCCGACGATGATGGCGACGCCGCCGACCAGCTCGACGGCGATGGCGAACGTGGCGGCGACGGTGGCCAGCGGGATGCCGTTGCCCTCGAAGCCCTGGGCGGTGCCGTCGATGCCACCCCCGGTCCACTTCTGCCAGCCGTGGGCGACCATCACCACCCCGAGACCGACGCGGAGCGCGAGCAGGGCGAGGTCGTGGAGCGGTGCGGGACGGTGCGACAGGGGCATGGTGGCCTCTCGATGGGGAAAGATTGTCTTTTCAACCTTCCCCGACGACCGGCGAGGCGAACTCGTTCCCGAGCACGCCCGACGTGAGGCTCGTCTCGTCAGGAGTCGCGCTGGGCGGCGCGCTTGGCCGCACGCTTCGCGGCGCGCTCGCGCTTCTCCGCGCCGTCGAGGCGCTCGGCCTCCTCGGGCGTCGGCGCGGCGCCCCCGAGACGGGCCGGGGCCCACCACTGCCCGGCGGGGTCCACCGGGTAGCGGGCGACCGTCTCGTCGAGCAGGCCACGCATCCGGGTCCGCAGATCCGCGGTCTCGGCGACGGGGTCGTCCCCGGTCGGGTGGATCGGCTCGCCGACGGTGAGCGCGATCGTCCTGCCGCGCGAGAAGTCGCGCGGCTGGTCCTTGGTGTACATCAGCTGCGTGCCCCACAGCACGAGCGGGATCACGGGCACGCCGGCCGTCGCGGCCATCCTGACCGCGCCGGTCTTGAGCTCCTTGACGTCCATCGAGCGGCTGATGGTGGCCTCGGGGAAGATCCCCACCACCTCGCCCTTGCGCAGGTACTCGACCGCGGTCTCGTAGGACTGGAGGCCGTCCGCGCGGTCGACCTCGATGTGGTGCAGCGAGCGCATCAGCGGCCCGACGGCGCGGTGGTCGAACAGCTCGCGCTTGGACATGAAGCGCACGAGCCGCTTGCTCGGCTGCGTCGCGAGTCCGCCGAAGATGAAGTCGACGTAGCTGATGTGGTTGACGGCCAGCACGGCGCCGCCGGACCGGGGCACGTGCTCGGTGCCGTGGGTCTGGAAGCTGATCCCGAGGGCCCGGAACGCCAGCTTGGCCGTGACGATGATGGGCGGGTACGTGAGGTCGAGCACCGCTGGAGCCTAGCCGGGGTGCGTCCCCACCCCACGATTTGACCGGTTGTCGTCGTACTCGTCGGCGTGTCGAGGACCGAAACGCGTCACATCGTGAGGGGAAGGGCCAGGACCAGGGCGTCGCGGCCGTCGGCGTAGTAGGCCCGACGCCGCGAGAGGTCGACGAAGCCCTCGCCGCGGTACAGCGCGAGGGCGGCCACGTTGTCGTCGGCCACCTCGAGGAGCACCCGCTCGGAGCCGCGTCGGCGCGCCTCGTCGAGCAGCCCGCGCAGCAGCGCGCGCCCGGCCCCCGCGCCGCGGCCCGACGGGAGCACGGCCAGGCGCATCACCTCGGCGACGTCGCCGACCACCATCAGGTCGGCCCAGCCCGCGACCTCGCCCCGGGCGAGCCAGAGCAGGACGTGCCGGGTGTCGGGCACGCCGTCGAGCTCGGCCCGGACGGCCGCCTCGGACCACCCCTCGGCGCCGAAGCAGACGGCCTCGACGTCCGCGACCCGGGCGGCGTCGGAGCCCTCGCGGGGTGGCTCGACCCGGATCACGACGCGCGCTTGCGCGCCCCGGGCGGCACCGCGTCGGGGCGTCGCAGGTACATCGGCTCGGGCTCGACGACGTCGGCGCGACCCGAGGCGACCAGCGCGGCGAGCACCCCCGCGTCCGGGTCGGACGGGCCCTCCCCGCGGGCGAGGTCGTCGGCGTAGAGGTCGGCTCCGCGACCGATGACCGGCACGTCGCCGCCCAGCAGCGCGGCGACGTCGGCCGCGCGCGCCACCTGGGGGCCGGACGTGCGGCGCACCCGGTCGCCGGCGGTCTCGTAGGCGGCCCAGTAGACCTCCTTGCGACGGGCGTCGGTGGCCACGGCGAACGTCCCGTCGCGTCCCTCCGCCCGGGCCTGCTCGGCGACGACGTCGAGGCTGCAGACGCCGTGCACCGGCACGCCCAGCGACGCGCCCAGCGTGCGGGCGGTGACGACGCCGACGCGCAGCCCGGTGAACGGGCCCGGGCCCACCCCCGTCGCGACGGCGGTGACGTCTCCCATGGCACGCCCGGCCTCGGCCAGCGCCCGGGCGATCGCGGGCGCGAGCTGCTCGCCGTGGTGCATCGCGTCGGCGCCCGTCACCGACGCCAGCACGGACGTGCCGTCGTGGAGGGCCACCGAGACGGTCGGCGAGGCGGTGTCGAGGGCGAGGACGAGCAAGGGAGGTCCTAGGAGGAGGGGGAGGTGACGTCAGCGAGCAGGGTGGAGCGCAGCGGCGTGCGGGCCCAGCGGGCCCCGTGCGGCTTGACGGTGATGACGCGGGTGTCGTCACCCGAGCCTGGCACCTCGGCGCCGACCGGGTCCATCACGTCGGCCTGACGACGCTCCAGCCGCACCTCGAGCCACGCGTCGCTGAGCTGCTCGGCGACGCCGGCACCCCACTCGACCACGGTGACCGAGTCCTCGAAGGCGGTGTCGAGGTCGAGGTCGTCGAGCTCGGCGACGTCGTCGAGGCGGTAGGCGTCGACGTGCACGAGCGGCGGGCCGTCGACGAGCGAGGGGTGGTCGCGCGCGATGACGAAGGTGGGCGACGTGATCGGGCCGCGGACCCCGAGCCCCTGGGCGATGCCCTGGGTGAGGGTGGTCTTGCCGGCGCCGAGCGCACCCGACATGACGAGGAGATCGCCTGCCCGGAGCAGCGAGGCGAGCCGCTCGCCGAAGCGGTAGGTGGACGACGCGGTGTGCATCTCGCGCGCCAGCCACAGGGTCTTGCCGAACTCGAGCATGTGGCCCGACGACTCCACCACGTGGTAGCGGCGGCGGCTCCAGAACTCGACGTTGCCGGGCAGCTCCTCGCGCACCTGCAGCCAGATGCCGTCGACGCCGCGCTCCTCGGCGGTGTCCTCGGCGACGCCGACCATCGCCGAGGCGACGCCACGGTCCTGGTGGTCGGGGTCGACGCTGACCCGGCGGAAGCCGAGCAGCCCGGGGCGCGTCTCGTCGAACAGCATGGCGCCGATGGGCTCGCCGCGGCGCTCGACCAGCAGGCCGCCGGACGTCGCGATCGCCTCGGCGATCTTCTCGACGCTCTCGTCGGCCGCGGTCGACGGCGGGTCCAGCGGGGGGCGGGCCCCGAACGAGCGGCGGACCACCTCGAGCACGGCGGCGGCGTCGGACGGCTGGGCGTCGAGGACGTTGAGGGCGTGGGCGCTCGGCGAGGGCATCAGGCCACCCGGTCGAGGAGCTCGATCAGGGCCTCGTTGACCAGCTCGTGGGCCTCGAGCATCATCATGTGGCCCGCGCCCTCGATGGTGACGAGCTCGGAGCCCTGGATCTCCTCGGCGAGCCGGCGGCTGTGCTTGTAGACCGTCAGCTGGTCGTGGGTGGCCCCGATGACCAGGGTGGTGTCTCCCTTGAGGACGCCGAGGGCGTCGAACAGGTCGAGCGAGGTGAAGTTGGGGTAGAAGTCCCAGAACAGGTGCGTGGGCGCGCCCGAGATCATCTCGTCGGTCATGTCGGCGTACTTCTCGGGCGTGTGGGGCCCGACCGCGAAGCGCTTGGTGAGCGCGTAGGAGTTCACCTTGCGGGCCTGGTCGACCAGGAACGTCAGCTTCGACAGGCCGTTGACGAGCACGGGCTGGGTGCGGCTCAGGAAGCTGCGGCCGCCTCCGACCAGCTCGCCCGCGCTCGTGCCCATGAGCACGACGCCCGAGACCCGCTCGCGCACGACGTCGGGGTACTTCTTGGCGAAGGCCATCACCGACATGCCGCCCATCGAGTGGCCGACGAGGACGACGGGACCGCTCGGCGCGACCGCGTCGAGCACCGCGCGCAGGTCGTCACCGAGCTGCTCCAGCGTGGCGTGCTCGCGGTCGGAGCGACCGGAGTTGCCGTGCGAGCGCTGGTCGTAGAGGACGAGCCGGTGGTGGCCGCGCAGCGCCGCGCGCTGGTAGTGCCAGCAGTTGAGGTCGAGCACCCAGCCGTGCACGAACACGACGGTGGGGGCGCCGTCGCGCGCGTCGTCGTCGACCTCGTCGACCTCGACGTTGAGCGAGACGCCGTCGTCGGCCATCACGCGGATGGGGGTGGCGTGCAACGACCCGAAGGCCGCGTCGTCGCCGCGCCGCAGGCGGCGCCGGGTGCGGCCGCGGTCGGCCACGACCTTGGCCGTCACGGCCGCTCCCGCCGCGCCCGCGACGGTCGCGCCGACGGCGGCGAGACCACGCCAGCTCATCAGTGCCATCGCCTGTGTCCTCCTGGTCCGAGTGTCAGATCGACCGGTGCCGCCGGGCGATCCGACCACCCAGCCTAGTGACGACCTCGTAGCCGATGGTCCCCGAGGCCTCGGCCCAGTCCTCGGCGGACGGCGCACCGGCGACGTCGCCGAGGATCACCACCTCGTCGCCGCGGGCCGCCGCGACGTCACCGAGGTCGACCACGCACTGGTCCATGCAGATGCGCCCGACCACCGGGCGGAGCCCCGCGGCGGTGAGCACCCGGCCACTTCCGGACGCGCCGCGCAACAGCCCGTCGCCGTACCCGACGGGCACGAGGCCGAGGGTGGTGGCGCGAGGCGCCGTCCAGGTGTGGCCGTAGGAGACGGCGGTGCCGGCGGGCACCTGCTTGACCGACGCGAGCCGCGCGCGAAGCGTCATCACCGGGCGCAGGCCGAGCGAGGCTGCGGTGCCGAGCTCGGGCGCCGGGGAGAGCCCGTAGGACGCGATGCCCACGCGGACGAGGTCGTGGTGGGCCGACGGACGGGTGAGCGTCGCCGCGGAGTTCGACAGGTGCCGCAGCGGGACGTCGAGCCCGGCATCGGCGGCCTGGGCGAGCGCGTCGGCGAAGACCCGCTCCTGCTCGTCGTTGGCGGGGTGCGCGGGCTCGTCGGCGCACGCGAGGTGCGACCACGCGCCGGTGACCTCGACGCGGCCGGCGTCCTGGGCCGCGCGGGCGGCGACGCAGAGCCGCCCCCACTCGGCACCGAAGGCGCCGTTGCGCGACAGGCCGGTGTCGACCTTGAGCTGCACGCGGGCTCGGCGGCCCGCGCCGGCGACGATCTCGTCGAGCTGGTCGACCGAGGACGCGGTGACCTCGACGTCGGCCCCGACCGCGCCCGCGAAGTCGGCCCCGGGGGCGGCCAGCCAGGCCAGCAGCGGCCCGGTGTCGCCGGCGTCGCGCAGCGCGCGTGCCTCGTCCAGCGTGGCCACGCCGAGCCAGGCGGCCCCCGCCTCCCGGGCGGCGCGTCCGCAGGCCGCGGCCCCGTGGCCGTAGGCGTCGGCCTTGACCACGGCCATCAGCGCCGCGCCGGGCGCGCACGCGGCGAGCACGGCGAGGTTGGCGCGGTAGGCGTCGAGGTCGACGACGGCCTCGGCCATCACGGCGTCATCCATCACGGCGACGTCCGTCCCAGCGCCTGACGTCGGCCTCGGCGAGGTCGCCGCGACGCATCGCGGCGATCGTCGCGGGCACGTGGTCGGCCACCTGGTGCGCGGTGATCGGGCCACCGGGGTTGGCCCGGACGCTCGAGGCGCCGTGCAGGAAGGCGGCCAGGGAGCCGGCGGCGCGCGGATCGGCGCCCGCGGCGAGGAACGACCCGGCCAGGCCCGCGAGGACGTCGCCCGCGCCGGCGGTGGCGAGCCACGGGGAGCCGGTGAGGTTGACCCGGGTGGCCTCGCCCGGGTGGGCGACGAGCGTGCGGGCGCCCTTGAGGAGCACCGTGGCGCCCCAGCGCTCCGCGGCGCGGGTGGCGTGCGCGAGCGGGTCGGCCTCGACGGCGTCGCGGTCGACGTCGAGCATGCGGGCCAGCTCGCCCGCGTGCGGCGTGAGCAGCACGGGCACCTCGAAGGAGCCGGGCAGGTGCGCGAGCGCGTCGGCGTCGACCACCAGCGGCACGCCGTCGTCGAGCGCCATGGCCAGCCGGGCCGCGACCTCGTCGCCACCGCCGGGGCCCACCACCCAGGCCTGGACGCGTCCGTGCGGGCCGTCGTCGGGGTGGGCGACGACCTCGGGGCAGCGGTCGACGATGCGCGCGCAGAGCCCCGGGCTGCCCACGAACCGCACCATGCCGGCGACGCCGGCCTGTGCGCCGCGCACGCAGAGCTGGGCGGCCCCCGCGTACTGCTCGGACCCCGCCGCGACGCCCACGACGCCGCGCGAGTACTTCTGCGCGCCGGGGTCGGACGCACCGCCGGTCGCGGCCTCGAGCACCCCGACGTCGGACGCCTCGAGGGCCTCGAGCAGCGGTGCGGGCAGGAACGGGGCGAGGCCGATGTCGACCAGCGGCGCCGGCCGGCCGCCCGCGACCCGGGCGGCCGGGTCGAGCAGCAGGGCCGGCTTGTGGGTGCCGAAGGTGAGGGTGAGGTCGGCCGTCACGTGGTCGCCGTCGAGCGTGCCGGTGTCGACGTCGACCCCGCTCGGCACGTCGACCGCCACGACGGTGGCGCCGGACGCGTGCAGCTCCGGCCACCAGCCGGCCATCGGCTCGCGCAGCCCGCCGCGCCCACCGATGCCCACGACGCCGTCCACGACCACCGTGGCGGGCACCGGCGCGTCGACCCGGGTGGCGCCGGCCGCGAGCGCCGCGGCCAGGCCCTCGGCGTGCACGCGGCGGGCGTCGGTGGGCAGCACGTCGACGTGGACTCCAAGCCCGGCGAGCAGGGCGCCGGCGTACAGGGCGTCGCCGCCGTTGTTGCCCGGCCCCACCACCAGCAGCACGCGCGCGGCGCGGTCTCCCTCCACCAGGCGCAGCAGGTGGTGGGCCAGGCCGCGCGCGGCCCGCTCCATCAGCTGCCCCTCGGGCACGGTGGCCATCAGCGCGGCCTCGGCGGTGCGCACGTCGTCGACGCGGTGGGCGCGCAGCATCAGCCCTCCAGGACGACGAAGGCGGAGGCGATGCCGCCGTCGTGGGAGATGGACAGGTGGTGCGAGCGGACGCCGAGCTGCTCGGCCCGCGCGGCCACGGTGCCGGCGACGGTGAGCAGCGGGCGGCCGTCGGGGTCGTTGACCACCTCGGCGTCGAGCCAGGCCAGGCCGGCAGGGGCGCCGAGCGCCTTGGCCAGGGCCTCCTTGACCGCGAAGCGCCCGGCCAGCGAGCCCACGGGCAGGTGCTTCTCGGCGTCGGTGAACAGTCGCTCGGACAGCGCGGGCGTGCGCTCGAGCGACGCGGCGAAGCGGGCGATGTCGACGACGTCGATGCCCACGCCGACGATCATTCGACCGTGACGGACTTGGCGAGGTTACGGGGCTGGTCGACGTCGTGCCCGAGCTCGTCGGCGAGCGCGGCGGCGAACACCTGGAGCGGCACGGTGGCCACCAGGGGCTGCAGCAGCGTGGGCACGCGCGGCAGCCGGACGACCTCGGAGGCGTAGGCGTCGACCGAGGTGTCGCCCTCCTCGACCAGCACGATCGTGCGCGCGCCGCGGGCCCGGATCTCCTGGATGTTGGACACGACCTTCTCGTGGAGCTGGTCGCGACCGCGCGGCGGGACGACGACGAAGACGGGCAGGCCCTCGTCGATCAGGGCGATCGGGCCGTGCTTGAGCTCGCCCGCGGCGAACCCCTCGGCATGGAGGTAGGCCAGCTCCTTGAGCTTGAGCGCCCCCTCGAGCGCGACGGGGTAGCCGGCGTGACGGCCGAGGAAGAGCACCGTCTTCTCGTCGGTCATGGAGCGCGCGAGCTCGCGGACCTGCTCGGCGCCGTCGAGCACCCGGCGGATCGCGTCGGGCATCTTCTCGAGGTCGTCCATCACGGCGGCGATCTCGTCGCCGAACTTCACGCCCTGGACCTGCGTGAGGTAGAGCCCCAGCAGGTAGCACGCGACGACCTGCGTCAGGAACCCCTTGGTCGACGCGACCGCGACCTCGGGCCCGGCGTGCGTGTAGATGACGGCGTCGGACTCGCGCGGGATGGTGGAGCCGTTGGTGTTGCAGATGGCGATCACCTTGGCGCGCTGCTCGCGGGCGTGGCGGATGGCCATCAGGGTGTCCATGGTCTCGCCGGACTGGCTGATCGCGACCACCAGCGTGGAGCGCGACAGGATCGGGTCGCGGTAGCGGAACTCCGACGCGAGCTCGACCTCGCACGGGATGCGCGTCCAGTGCTCGATGGCGTACTTGGCGACCATGCCGGCGTAGGAGGCGGTGCCGCACGCGATGATGATGATGCGGTCGATGTCGCGCAGCTCGTCGTCGGACAGCCGCATCTCGTCGAGCTGGAGACGCCCGTCGGCGGCGTGCCGCCCGAGGAGCGTGTCGGCGACGGCCTGGGGCTGCTCGTCGATCTCCTTCAGCATGAACCAGTCGTAGCCGCCCTTCTCGGCGGCCGAGGCGTCCCAGTCGACGTGGAAGTCCTTGGTCTCGGCGGGGGCGCCGTCGAAGTCGGTGACCGTGATGCCGTCGGCGGTGATCTCGACGACCTGGCCCTGGCCGAGCTCGGTGGCCTCGCGGGTGTACTCGATGAAGGCCGAGACGTCGGAGGCGAGGAAGTTCTCGCCCTCGCCGCGCCCGACCACGAGCGGGGAGTTGAGCCGGGCGCCGACGACGGTGCCGGGCTCGCGGGCGTCGCTCACCACCAGGGTGAAGGCGCCCTCGAGGCGCCGGCAGACTTGGCGCACGGCGTCGGCGAGCGTGGCCGCGCCGTCCTCGAGCGCGTCGGCGACGAGGTGCGTGACCGTCTCGGTGTCGGTGTCGGACTCCATCTCGTGGCCGCGGGCCTCGAGCTCGGTGCGCAGCTGCGCGAAGTTCTCGATGATGCCGTTGTGCACCACGGCGACGCGGTGGCCGGCGTCCACGTGCGGGTGCGCGTTGCGGTCGTTGGGAGCGCCGTGCGTGGCCCACCGGGTGTGCCCGATGCCGGTGCTCGAGGCCGGCAGCGGGTGCTCGGCCAGGACCTTGTCGAGGTTGGCGAGCTTGCCCGCCTTCTTCGCCGACACGATCGTGCCGGCCTCGACGACCGCCACGCCCGCGGAGTCGTAGCCCCGGTACTCGAGACGGCGGAGCCCCCCGACGACGACGTCGACGGCCTGCCGCGACCCGGTGTACCCCACGATTCCGCACATGCCACGAGGGTACCGAGGGGACGCGCCCGTCCCGGCTTTGGGACGATGGTCGACATGTCGCAGACGGACACCCGGCTGTCCCCCGCCCACGGCGAGAGCTCGCCGTACGTCGAGCTCGAGCGTGACGCGTGGGCCGAGCTGGCCGGGGACGCCCCGCAGCCCCTCAGCGCCGAGGAGATCGAGCGGGTCCGCGGGCTCGGCGACGAGCTCGACCTGGAGGAGGTCCGCCAGGTCTACCTGCCGCTCACCCAGCTGATCAGCATGCGGGTCCGGCTCGCCGGGGCGCTGCACCGTGCGCAGGAGCAGTTCCTGGACCGCCCGCAGCCGCAGCGCACGCCCTTCGTCATCGGGCTGGCCGGGTCGGTGGCCGTCGGCAAGTCCACCACGGCCCGACTGATGCGCGAGCTGCTCTCGCACGTCGACCAGCACAGCCGCGTCAGCCTCGTCACCACCGACGGCTTCCTGTACCCCAACGCCGAGCTGGAGCGACGCGGCCTGCTGGAGCGCAAGGGGTTCCCCGAGTCCTACGACCGCAAGGCGCTGCTGCGCTTCGTGATGGCGGTGAAGTCCGGCCGCGAGGAGGTCTCCGCGCCGATCTACTCCCACCTCACCTACGACGTCACCGACGAGCGCGTCACCCTGCACCGCCCGGACGTCGTGCTCGTCGAGGGCCTCAACGTCCTCCAGCCCGCCCGCACCCGCGGCGACGGCCGCCCCGGTCTCGCCGTCAGCGACTTCTTCGACTTCTCGATCTACGTCGACGCCGCCCGCCGCGACATCCGCAGCTGGTACGTCGAGAGGTTCCTGCGCCTGCGCGAGACCGCCTTCCGCGACCCCGCCTCCTACTTCACCCGCTACGGCGACCTCGACGAGGGCCAGGCCCGCGAGCAGGCCCTCACCCTGTGGGACTCCATCAACGGCCCCAACCTCAAGGACAACATCCAGCCCACCCGCGGCCGCGCCACCCTCGTCCTGCGCAAGGACCACGACCACTCCGTCCGCTGGATCCGCCTCCGCAAGCTCTGAGACGTCCGGCATCCCGGATGGCGGCGTTGCGGCCGGTTCGCAGGCTAACTCCAGGCCAGCTTCACCGCCCGCGCCTTGCCCTCCGGGCGCCGGACGTCTCAGGATCCGGGCTCCGACGAGGGGCCGCCGAGTGGCGCAAGCTCGGGGTCGACACGCGTCATCCAGCCCGATCTTGCGCCGCTCGAGCACCAGGTTGCGCCACTCGTCGACACCTCCCCCGCGACCCGTCCTCGCCGCCCCACGGCCGCGATGCCGACCCGCCACCCGCCTGCGGTACCCGGCCCACCACCACGGTGGCGCACCACGCACGCTCCGAAGCTCGTGGGTGAGGCGCCGCCGGGTCAGTTCAGCCAGGCGATGGAGGCGTTGAGGGCGGTCGCGAAGAGCACCCAGGCGAGGTAGGGGACGAACAGGCCGGCGGCGACCTTGGAGACGCGGGCGTTGGCCAGGAGGGTCCACGCGACGAGGACGTCGAGCACCACGATGACGACCAGCCCGGGCCAGAGCAGCTGGGCGCCGAAGAAGGTGGGCGTCCAGGCGAGGTTGACGACCAGCTGGACCCAGAACAGGCGCAGCGCCGTCGACGCCTCCGCGGGCTGGGCGTCGCGACGACGCCAGACCAGCCACGCGGCGACGGCCATCGCCGCGTAGAGCACCGTCCAGACCGGTCCGAACACCGCGTTGGGCGGATTGAACGACGGCTTGGCCGCGTCGACGTACCAGCCGTCGACCGCACCGAGCGTGGCCAGGCTGCCGATGCCGGCCACGGCGAACGTCGCGGCGAGGAAGCCGACGAGGACGAGGATCGAGCGGCCCGAGAAGGCCGGCCTGGTGCTGGTGCGGGTGGCTGTCTGCGTCATGGGTCCAGGGAACTACGACCCGAAGTAGTTCGCAAATGGAAGTACCTGCCCGGTCGCGAGGCCTCCGTCACAGCCGACGCTGCATCTCCCCCATCTGTCGGACGTGGACGAACCCCATCGCGGCGTTGACGTCGATCATCGGCCCGTTCACCTCGGCGTTCCAGGTGTGCAGCTCGGTGCGGGGGCCGATCGCGGGCTCCGCGGCCGCGAGGTTGCGCACCTTCATCGCCAGGCCCAGGCGGTGCCCGCGGTGGGCGGGCAGCACGAGGGTGTCCCACTGGAAGACGCGCCGCAGGTCGGCCGACGGCACGATGATCTGGGTGTGGCCGGCGAGGGTGCCGTCGGGCGCCACGGCGACCGTGGTCACCTGCGTGCGCCCCATCTCGGCCAGCTCGGCCTCGTCGTGTCGCACCCGCGCCGCGTCGTAGACCTCCGGCTCCCACTCCATGTCGCCGGCCGGCGCCTCGGCCACCATGGCGCCGAGCAGCACCGCGTACTGCTCCACCCACGCGGACGGGCAGGCCCCGGTCCAGCTCGCCAGCTCGTACCCGCCGGTCGGGTCGACGTCGTCCAGCCGGACCGGCAGCGTCAGCACCCGCTGCGCCTCGACGAGCCCGACGGCGAACCCGTGGCCCTCGAGGAACCGCCGGGCCACCGAGCCGGTCTCGCCGACCGGCCAGCCCGCGCTCGACATCGCCGTGCGCCGACCGTGGTCGCGGGCGCGGTCCAGCAACGCCTCGACCAGGGCGGTGCCGTGGTGCTCCCGCCGCCGCTCGGGCACGACACCGAGGTCGACGTAGGCGGTGGTCGTGTTGTCCGCGTCGGGCAGGTGCACCAGGCCCCAGCCGACGGGCACGTCCGCGTCGTCGAGCGCGAGCACCCGCAGCTCGCGCTCGTACGGCGAGGTCGTGGACGCGGCGATCCGCACCCGCTTCTCGTGGGTCGTCCACGGCACGTCCCAGCGGTCGTCCTGCGACCGGGCGTAGACGTCGCAGAACGCGGCGACCGCGACGTCGTCGTCGGACGTCACGTCGGCGATCCGGGTGGTCACGGCGCGAGGCTACGACGTCGGGGCCGGCGTCCGCACCGGGTTTTCGAGGACGTCAGAGGGCGAGGGCGGAGGCCACGACGGCCGCGAGACGGCCGGCCACGGCGTCGGCGTGCTCGCGGGTGCCGGCCTCGACCATCACGCGGACGAGCGGCTCGGTGCCCGACGAGCGCAGCAGCACGCGACCGGAGGTGCCGAGCTCGGCCTCGGCGTCGTCGACGGCCGCGAGAACCTCGGGGTCGGTGCCGGCGCGGGCCTTGTCGACGCCGGGCACGTTGACCAGCACCTGCGGCAGACGGGTGACGACGGCGGCGAGGTCGGCGAGCTTGCGGCCGGTGGAGGCCATCCGGGCGCTGACGTGGAGCGCGGTGAGCACACCGTCGCCGGTGGTGGCGTGGTCGCTCATGATGACGTGCCCGGACTGCTCGCCGCCCAGGGTGTAGCCGTGCGCGCGCATGGCCTCGAGCACGTAGCGGTCGCCGACGGCCGTCTGCAGGACGGTGAGTCCCGCGGCCTGCATCGCGTGCACGAAGCCGAGATTGCTCATCACCGTGGCCACGACGGTGTCGTGCGCGAGCCGGCCGTCGTCGTGGGCGGCGAGGGCCAGCATGGCCAGGATCTGGTCGCCGTCGACGACCTCGCCCTGCGCGTCGACGGCCAGGCAGCGGTCGGCGTCGCCGTCGAAGGCGAAGCCGGCATCGGCGCCGTGGGCGACCACGGCGGCCTGGAGGTCCTCGAGGTGCGTCGAGCCGCAGCGCTCGTTGATGTTGAGGCCGTCGGGCTCGGCATGGATCGCGACGACCCGGGCGCCCTTGGCGGCGAACACCGCCGGGCCCACCTCGTGCGCCGCGCCGTTGGCGCAGTCGAGGACGATCGTCAGCCCCTCGAGCGAGACCGGGGTGGTGAGCGTGAGGTGACGGACGTACTCGGCGACGGCGGTGTGGCTGTCGCCGACCCGACCGACGTCCGCGCCGGTGGGACGCTGCCACGGCTCGCGGAGCCGGGCCTCGATCGCGTCCTCGACGGCGTCGTCGAGCTTGAGCCCGCCGCGGGCGAGGAACTTGATGCCGTTGTCGGGCATCGCGTTGTGGCTGGCCGAGATCATCACGCCCATGTCGGCCTCGAGGGCCGACGTCAGGAACGCGGCGCCGGGCGTGGGCACCACGCCGAGACGGTGGACGTCGACGCCGGCCGAGGCCAGACCCGCGACGACCGCGGCCTCGATGAACTCCCCGGAGGCCCGGGGGTCGCGGGCGACCACCGCCGTCGGGCGCTGGTCGGCGAACGCCCCGGCCTCCCCGAGGACGTGGGCCGCCGCGACCGCCAGGTCGAGCGTCAGCTCGGCCGTGATGTCGACGTTCGCGACGCCCCGTGCACCGTCGGTGCCGAAGATCCGCCCCATGGGGGACCGGCGATCAGCGCTTGGAGTACTGAGGAGCCTTGCGGGCCTTCTTGAGACCGGCCTTCTTGCGCTCCTTGATGCGGGCGTCGCGCGTGAGGAAGCCGGCCTTCTTCAGCGGCGGCCGGTTGGTCTCCTCGTCGATCTCGTTGAGGCAGCGGGCGACGCCGAGACGCAGCGCGCCGGCCTGGCCCGTGGGGCCACCGCCGTGGATGCGCACCATGATGTCGAAACGGCCCTCGAGGCCCAGCGTCGCGAACGGCTCGTTCACGATCTGCTGGTGCACCTTGTTGGGGAAGTACTCGTCGAGGGTGCGGCCGTTGACGGTCCACTCACCGCTGCCCGGGACGATGCGCACGCGTGCGATGGCCTCCTTGCGACGGCCGGTGGCCGCGGCGGGGGCGATCACGGCGGGGCGCGACTCGGTGTCGGCGCCGGGCGCGGTCTCGGAGGTGTACGCCACGCCCTGGTCGTCGGTCTGGAAGTCGACCTCGGTGTCGGCGGCGTTCTCGGTGGTGGTCTCGGCCACGGGGTTCCTCACTGGTCCTTGGTGCTGGTGATCATGCGGAGGTGACAGGTCGTCGCGGGGACGACCGGCGTCACTGGGAGATCTGGGTGATCTCGAACGGCTCGGGCTTCTGCGCGGCGTGCGGGTGGTCCGGGCCGGAGTAGACCTTGAGCTTGCGGATCATCGCGCGGCCGAGACGGTTCTTCGGCAGCATGCCGGCGACCGACTTCTCGATGGCCTTGCGGGCGTCCTTGGCGAGCAGGTCGCCGTAGGCGATCGACTTCAGGCCGCCCGGGTAGCCGCTGTGGCGGTAGGCGAGCTTGTCGGTCGGCTTGTTCCCCGACAGCGAGACCTTCGAGGCGTTGACGATGACGACGAAGTCGCCGTTGTCGACGTGCGGCGCGAACGTCGCCTTGTGCTTGCCGCGAAGCAGCGTCGCGGTCTGGACGCTGAGGCGGCCGAGGACGACGTCCTGCGCGTCGATGACGTGCCACTTCTGGTCGACGTCGCCGGGCTTCGGGCTGTACGTGCGCACGGATCTCTACCTTCGGGGTGTCAGGTGGGTGGAACGGTGCCACGCATGCGACCGACGAAGGTTGCAGCAGGCACGACGTCCCAGGGTAACGGGCGTGCGGTCCGAGGGTCAAAACGGGCCGGGCCGCACCCGGGGTGTGCGGCCCCGCCGCCGACGCAATAGGTTGAGCGCGGTGCGCCCCGACCGCGTGTGCGCGCCCACCCGGTCCGGTCGAACCCGGCCCGGGGTGCTCCGAACCGACACGAGGGAGATCCCGCCGTGACCGAGCAGAACCAGACCCTGACGGTGACCGACAACCGGACGGGCGAGAGCTACGAGCTCCCGATCACCGACGGCGCGATCCGAGGCTCCGACCTGGCCAAGGTCGGCAAGACCGACGACCAGCCGGGCGTCGCGCTGTACGACCCGGGGTTCACCAACACCGCGTCCTGTCGCAGCTCGGTGACCTACATCGACGGCGAGAAGGGGATCCTGGAGTACCGGGGCTACCCGATCGAGCAGCTCGCCGAGAAGTCGAACTTCCTCGAGGTCGCGTACCTGCTGATCCACGGCGAGCTGCCCTCGTCGGACCAGTACGCGCAGTGGGAGCACGACATCACCTTCCACACCTTCGTGCACGAGAACATCAAGTCCCTCATGCAGGGCTTCCGCTACGACGCGCACCCCATGGGCATGCTGCTGTCGGCGGTCGGCGGGCTGTCGACGTTCTACCCCGAGGCCCGGAACATCTCCGACCCCGAGGTCCGCAACCTGCAGATCGTGCGGATGATCGCCAAGATGCCGACGCTCGGCGCCTGGGCCTTCCGCCACGCGCAGGGCAAGCCGTACGTCTACCCCGACAACGACCTCGGGTACGCCGAGAACTTCCTCGCGATGCTGTTCAAGATGAGCGAGCCCAAGTACGTCGCCGACCCGCGTCTGGTCAAGGCGCTCGAGGTGCTCTTCATCCTGCACGCCGACCACGAGCAGAACTGCTCCACCAACGCCGTGCGCTCGATCGGCTCCAGCCAGGTCGACCCGTACTCGGCGGTCTCCGGCGGCATCGCGGCCCTCTACGGCCCGCTGCACGGTGGCGCCAACGAGGCCGTGCTGCGGATGCTCCGACGGATCGGCGACGTCAGCAACGTCCCGTCGTTCATCGAGGGCGTCAAGAAGGGCGAGGAGCGCCTGATGGGCTTCGGCCACCGGGTCTACAAGAACTTCGACCCGCGCGCCACGATCATCAAGAAGGCCTGCGACGACGTCTTCGAGGTCACGGGGGTCAACCCGCTGCTCAAGATCGCGGTCGAGCTGGAGAAGGTCGCCCTCGAGGACGACTACTTCGTCAGCCGCAAGCTGTACCCGAACGTCGACTTCTACTCGGGCCTGATCTACGAGGCGCTGCAGTTCCCGCCCGAGATGTTCACCGTGCTCTTCGGCATCCCCCGTACCGCGGGCTGGCTGGCGCAGTGGCTCGAGCTGGTCGACGACAAGGACCAGAAGATCGCCCGCCCCAAGCAGATCTACACCGGCGGTCGCACGCTCGACTTCGTCGGGCGCGAGGAGCGCTGGGCCTGACCCACGGCGCCTCCGGGCGCCCCTGGCACGGCACGCACGACGGCCGGTGACGCACCTCGCGTCACCGGCCGCGGTGCGTCCGGGGGCTGTAGTAGCGTCGCCGCGTGAGCGCCGTCGAGTACACCCACGAGGCGGGGATCGCCCGCATCCACCTCAACCGTCCCGAGCGCCTGAACGCCGTCGTGCCGGCGCTCGTCGACGGCCTGCTCGACGCGTTCGACCGGGCCGGGACGGACGGGGCGCGGGCCGTGGTCCTCGCCGGGCGCGGGCGCGCGTTCTGCTCCGGGTACGACCTCAAGGAGCCCGACCTCGACGAGACCGCGTTGCAGACGCGGGCCCGGGTCGAGCGCATCCAGGACGTCACCCGTGCGTTCCGACGCTTCCCCGGCATCGTGATCGGGGCCGTCCATGGCTACGCACTGGGCGCCGGCGCCGAGTTCGCGCTCGGCTGCGACCTGGTCGTCGCCGCGGAGGACGCCCAGCTCGGCTTCCCCGAGGTCGGCGTGGGCCTCAGCGTCACCGGCGGGATCTCGCAGCTCCTGCCGCTCGTCGTCGGACCGATGCGGGCCAAGGAGCTGCTCGTGCTCGGCGAGCGGGTCGACGCCCACCGCGCCCACGCGCTCGGGCTGGTCAACACCGTCGTCGAGACCGGTGCGCACGAGGAGCACGCGCTCGCCCTCGCCCGCCGCGTGGCCGAGCGGCCGGCACTGGCCACCTCCATCGCGAAGCAGACGATCGACCGCGGTGTCGACGCCACCCTCGACCAGGCCCTCGCGCACGAGGTCGAGCACGCCCTGCTCACCCGCGCCGCCAACGAGCGCGACGTCTTCGCCCCGCAGGACTGACGCCCGTGAGGACCGTCGTCGAGGCGCTCGACCACGCGGTCGCCCGGTGGCCCGAGCGGGTCGCCTGGCGCTTCGACCCGGGCCGCACCCTCACGTTCGCCGAGGTGGGCCGTGACGTCGGACGCCTCGCGGCGGCGCTCGCCGCCGACGGTGTCGGGCCGGGCGACCGCGTCGCCGTGCTGCTGCCCAACCGGGCCGAGCACCCGCTCACGTGGCTGGCGCTGATGCGCCTCGGTGCCGCGATGGTGCCGGTCAACGTCCGCTACCGCAGCGCCGACGCCGCCCACGTGCTCGCGCTGTCGGGGGCGTCGCGCGTGGTCACCGACGCCTCCAGCCGGGGGGTGCTCGACGACCTCGACGTCGCCCCGCGCGTGCTGCTCGTCGACGACCTGCTGGCGGCCGACGCGCCACCGGCCCCCGCGACCGTCCCCGACGAGGCGGCCGTGGTCAACGTCCAGATGACGTCGGGCACGACCGGGCGTCCCAAGGGGTGCCTGCTCACCCACCGCTACTGGGCCACCATCGGCCAGGGGATGGTCGAGGAGTTCCCCCACCTCGGCCCGGCCGACGTGATGCTCACGGCCCAGCCGTTCTCGTACATCGACCCGCAGTGGAACCTCGTCGCCGCGCTCCTCGCCGGCGCCGAGCTGGTGGTGCTCGACGGCTTCCACCCGAGCACCTTCTGGGAGCAGGTTCGCGCGCACGGCGTCACCTACTTCTACTGCCTCGCCGCGATGCCCACCCTGCTGCTGCGCCAGCCCCCCGACCCGGCCGACCAGCAGCACCGCGTCCGGGCCGTCCAGTGCTCGGCGATCCCGCCCGCCCTGCACGCCGAGATCGAGGAGCGCTGGGGCGTCCCGTGGTTCGAGGCGTTCGGGATGACCGAGACCGGAGCCGACCTCCGCGTCACCCCGCTCGACCACGACGAGCTCGTCGGCTCCGGCTGCGTCGGGGCGCCCACCGGCTACCGCGAGGCACGGGTCGACGCGTCCACGGGCGAGCTGCAGCTGCGTGGCGCCGGGATGATGGACGGCTATCTCGACGACCCCGCCGCCACGGCGGCCGCGTTCACCGACGGCTGGTTCCGCACCGGCGACCTCGCCCGCCTGGACGACCAGGGCCGCGTCTACCTCGTCGGCCGGTCGAAGGACATGATCCGGCGCAGCGGTGAGAACGTCGCCGCGCGCGAGGTCGAGGAGGTGCTCCTCACCCACCCCGGCGTGCGGCTCGCCGCCGTGGTCGGCGTCCCGGACGAGGTGCGCGGCGAGGAGGTGCGCGCCTTCGTCGTCGCCGAGCCGGGGGTCGACGCCGCCGACCTCGCCGCGCACTGCTCCGAGCGCCTCGCCCGGTTCAAGGTGCCCCGCTACTGGTCGTTCCACGACGACCTGCCGCGCACGCCGTCCGAGCGGGTCGAGAAGCGTCGCCTGCCCGACCTCCCGGCCGACGTCGTCGACGTGGCGGTGCCGCGGCCGTGACCGACCTGCTCCTCACCGGCGCGCGCTTCCTCACCATGGACCCGCGCCGGCCCGTCGCCCGCGCCGTGTCGATCACCGGCGACCGCGTCGTCGCGGTGCACGACGAGCCCTCCCCCGACGTGCGCGCCGACCGCGTCGTCGACCTCGACGGGTCCACCGTGGTGCCGGGGCTGTCCGACGCGCACAACCACATGGCGTGGTTCGGCATGAACCTGCTCGAGGTCGACCTCGGCACCCCGCCCGTCCACGACCTCGACGACGTGTACGCCGCCGTCGCCGAGCGGGCCGCGACGCTGGCCCCGGGCGCGTGGGTGGTCGGCAGCGGCTACGACCAGAACAAGCTCGGCGGCCATCCCGACCGCGACCGCCTCGACGCCGTCGCCGGGGGCCGACCGGTGTGGCTCAAGCACACCAGCGGCCACATGTGCCAGGTGAACAGCGCGGTGCTCGACCGGCTCGGCCTCGCCGATGCCGGCCGCGACGTCCCCGGCGGCGCCGTCGTGGTCGACGCCTCGGGACGTCCGACGGGGCTGCTGCAGGAGCGCGCGCAGTCGCTCGTCTCCGACCTCGTCCTCCCCCACCGCCTCGACGACCTCGTCGACGCCGTCGAGCGCGCCGGGCTGCGCTACCTGTCCGAGGGCCTCACCAGCGTCACCGAGGCCGGGATCGGCGGCGGCTGGATCGGCCGCTCCCCCGTCGAGCTCGACGCCTACCAGCGCGCCCGCGAGCAGGGCCGGCTCCCCGTCCGCGTCGAGCTGATGGTGGCCCACGACGCCCTGCACCCGCTGCCGGCCCACGCCGACGACCACCTGCGGCTGGGGCTCGACCTCGGCGTGCGCACCGGGCTCGGCGACGACTGGCTGCGAATCGGCCCCGCCAAGGTGTTCAGCGACGGCTCGCTGATCGGCCGCACGTCGGCGATGTGCGACGACTTCGCCGACCTTCCCGGCGAGCGCGGGTTCCTCCAGGACGACGCCGACGCGCTCCACCGGCGCATCGTCGACCTCCACGTCTCGGGCTGGCGGGTCGCCGCCCACGCGATCGGCGACGCCGCGATCGACCTCGTGCTCGGCGCGTACGCCGAGGCGCAGCGCGTGCTCCCCCGCGCCGACGTGCGTCATCGCATCGAGCACTTCGGCATCGCCCGCGACGACCAGGTCGCCCGGGCCGCCGAGCTCGGCGTCGTCCCCGTGCCGCAGGGCCGGTTCGTCAACGAGATCGGCGACGGCATGGTCACCGCGCTCGGCCCCGACCGCGTGCCGTGGGCCTACCGGGCCCGGTCGATCCTGGACGCCGGTCTGTGCCTGCCGGGCAGCTCGGACCGTCCGGTGGTCGACGGCGCGCCGCTGCTCGGCGTGCACGACCTGGTCAACCGGCGCACGTCGTCCGGGGCGCCGTTCGCGCCGCACGAGGCGCTCACCGCGCACGAGGCGCTGCACGCGTTCACCATGGGCTCGGCCTGGGCCGGCCACCGCGAGCGCACCAGCGGGTCCCTCACCCCCGGCAAGGTCGCCGACCTGACCGTCCTCGACGCCGATCCCACGGCCGTCGACCCCGACACCATCGCCGGCATCGGCGTGCGCGCGACGTACGTCGGTGGCCGGCTCGCCTTCGAGAGAGGACCGTCGTGACCGACGCGCTCGCCCCCCTGGAGACCCTCGACACCGCCGGGCAGGAGGCCGTGCGCGCGGTCTACGAGGCCGGCTTCCCCCCGCACCAGGCCTCGTCCTGGACCTCGGTCACGAGCGAGCGCACCGCCGACGAGGAGGCGCTCGCCTTCGTCGTCGACGGCACGCCGGTCGCGTTCGTCCTCGTGCGGTCGCTGGTGCCCACCGACCGCCTGTTCCTGCGGTACCTCGTCGTGGACGAGGCGCGGCGCGGCGAGGGCGTCGGCAGCCGGGTCTGGCAGCACCTGGTCGACCACGGCCGCCGGCTCGGCGCGTCGGTGCTCGTCTGGGACCTCGAGCACCCCGACGAGGCGGGCGTCGACCCCGCCGACACCGTGCTGCGCCGCCGCCGCATCACGTTCTACGAGCGGCTCGGCGGCGTGGTGCTGCCGGTCGAGGACTACACCAACCCCTCGCTCGCCGAGGACGGCCACGACGGCGCCGAGCACCCGATGCTGCTGATGGCGACCTCGCTGGGCGAGGACCCGTCCGGGGTGCCGACGCACGACCGCGCGTGGGTCGACGGCGTCGTCCGCGACGTCGACACGCACCGCTGGGGGCGGTAGCGGACCGGTCGGTTTGGCTTCGGCCGAAGTGGGGGAGGATGGCCCCGACCGCGTCGTCACGACCTCCCCATATGACTGACGGCGCGGTCCTGACGAGACCCGTTCCGGGTCCCGCCGGTCCGGCAGCCTAGACCTCGCTGCGGGGCCGGACGGGAAGTCCTGCCGCGACGTAGACCGCGTCGACGAGCTCGGCCTGCGCCACCGCGTCGTCGGCGTCCGGGCCGATCGGCGTCCCGTCGCGCAGCAGCGCCGCGAGCGCGTCCAGCTGGTAGGCGTAGGTCGAGCGGGTGCCGGTGTGCTCGGTGGTCTCGCCGGCCGAGGTCGTCAGCACGAGCCGGTCGTCCTGGTGCGGCAGCACGAACGCCGGCGCGTGCAGCGTGCCGGCGTCGCCGGTGAGGGTGAGCGAGAAGTCGACGTCGTCGTGCGTCATGCCGCTGAGCACGGTCGCACGGACGCCGCCGGGGAGTGCGAGGTCGACGTCGACCGCCGCGTCGACGCGGGGGTCGGCGTCGCCGCCGGTGCCGCGGGCCGCGACGACCTCGACCGGGCCGCCGAGCGTCGCGGCGATCGTCCGGACGACGTCGAGGCCGTAGCACCCGACGTCCATCAGCGAGCCGCCCGCGAGGTCGAACGACCAGCGCGGATCGCCGGCGTCCGGCGGGGGCATCCGCATCGAGACGTCGACGCGCTGCAGCGTGCCGAGGTCGCCGGAGGCCAGCACCTCGAGCACGCGGCGCATCAGCGGGTGGTGCAGGTAGTGGAACGCCTCGACGACCTGGACGCCGGCGGCCGCGGCGGCGTCGCGGACCTCGCGCGCCTCGCCCGCGTCGGACGATGAGGGCTTCTCGGTGAGCACGTGCTTGCCCGCCGCGATCGCCCGCAGGTTCCACGGCCCGTGCAGGCCGTTGGGCAGCGGGTTGTAGACGACCTCGACCTCGGGGTCGCCGATCACCGCGTCGTAGGAGTCGAGCACCCGCTCCACGTCGTGCTCCGCCGCGAAGGCCTCGGCCCGCGACCGGTCCCGGGCCGCGACGGCGACCAGCCGCTGCCCCGACTCCCGGGCGGCCTTGCCGATGGCGTTCTCGCTGATCCGGGCGGCGCCGAGAACGCCGATGCGCAGGGGTTCCATGCCCCCGATCCTGCCAGCCCGTGCGAGTTGTCGGTGCCTCAGAGGGTCAGGACCCCCTGAGGCACCGACAGCTCCACGGTCAGCGGGTGCGCTCCACCCGCTGCTCGTCCCAGACGGGGGTGTCGGACTCGTAGACGGTGCCGTCGGAGCCGTAGACGAGGAAGCGGTCGAAGCCGCGCGCGAACCACCGGTCGTGGGTGACGGTGACGACGGTGCCGTCGAAGGACGCCAGCCCCTCCTCCAGGGCCTCGGCGGACTGGACGTCGAGGTTGTCGGTGGGCTCGTCGAGCAGCAGCAGCGTGGCGCCGGAGAGCTCGAGGAGCAGGATCTGGAAGCGGGCCTGCTGGCCGCCCGACAGCTGCTCGAAGGCCTGCTCGGCGGCGTGCGCGAGCTCGTAGCGGTCGAGCGTGCGGGCCGCCTTCTCGCGATCCATGCCGGCGCGGTGGTCGTCGCCGCGACCCAGCACCTCGAGCAGCGTGCGACCGACGAGCTCGGGGTGGTCGTGCACCTGGTCGAACCAGCCCGGACGCACGCGCGCGCCGAGCCGGGCCCGGCCGGTGTGGCGGACGGGCTCCATCGGCCGCTCGCCGACGGGCTGGTGCTCGACGTCGGGGTCGCTGCCGCCCGCGGCGAGCAGCCGCAGGAAGTGCGACTTGCCCGAGCCGTTGGACCCGAGCACCGCGACGCGCTCGCCGTACCAGAGCTCGAGGTCGAACGGCCTCATCAGCCCGGTGAGCTCGAGGTCCTCGCAGACGACGGCGCGCTTGCCGGTCCGTCCGCCGGTCAGGCGCATCGTCACGTTCTGCTCGCGCGGCACCGCCTGCGGCGGACCGGCCTGCTCGAACTTGGCCAGACGGGTCTTGGCCGCCTGGTAGCGGCTGGCGAGCCCGTCGTTGTAGGCCGCCTTGTTCTTGTACATGAGCATCAGCTCGCGCAGCTTGACGTGCTCCTCGTCCCAGCGGCGGCGCAGCTCCTCGAACCGCTCGAACCGGGCCTTGCGCGCGTCGTGGTAGGTCCCGAAGCCACCGGGGTGCACCCACAGCGAGTTGCCGGCGGCGCCGAGCTCGACGGTGGCCACGCGGGTCGCGGTGTTGGCGAGCAGCTCGCGGTCGTGGCTCACGTAGAGGACCGTCTTGGGCGAGGCGGCCAGCCGCTCCTCGAGCCATTGCTTGCCGGGCACGTCCAGGAAGTTGTCGGGCTCGTCGAGCAGCAGCACCTCGTCGGGCCCGCGCAGCAGGGCCTCGAGCACCAGGCGCTTCTGCTCGCCGCCCGACAGCGTCTCGAGGTCGCGGAACCGGGCCCGGTCGAAGCCCACGCCCAGGGCCTCGGTGCAGCAGGTGTCCCACAGCACCTCGGCGTCGTAGCCGCCCGCGTCCGCGTACTCGGCGAGAATCGTGGCGTAGCGCATCTGGGTGCGCTCGTCGTCGGTCTCCATCAGGGCCAGCTCGACCTCGTCGACGGCCGCCGCGGCGGCCTTGACGCGCGGCGGGGCCACCGAGATCAGCAGGTCGCGGACGTCGGAGCTGCCGCGCCCGACCACCTGGCGCATGACGCCGAGGCCGCCCGAGCGCGACACCGTCCCGGCGTGCGGGACGAGCTCTCCGGTGACGATCCGCAGCAGCGTGGTCTTGCCGGCGCCGTTGGCGCCGACCAGCGCCACCTTGGCGCCGTCGCCCACCCGCAGGCCGACGTCGTCGAGCAGGACGCGACCGTCCGGCAGCTCGTAGCGGATGCCGCTCAGCTCGACGTGACCCATGCCCCGAGTCTCCCGGAGCGAGGGGCGTCAGCGCACCTTCTTTGCGTGCCCGTCGTCGGTGATCCGCACCTCGTCGAGCACCTGGCCGACCCGGCGGCTCGTGGTCGCCCCGCCGCCCCTGGCGCTGACGACGGCCCGGAAGGTCAGGGCGTCGCCGGACACCGCGACCGTGGCGTAGGTCGACGTCCGGGCGACGCCCACCTCGCGGACGGCGCCGTGGCGCGTGAAGTCGTTCGAGGACGCCGGTGCCAGCGGGTAGTACTTCGGGCCGGAGTTCATCGTCACGTACTGCGGGCCGTCGGGGCGCACGTGTCCACGCGTGTAGACGTGGTCGTGCCCGGTGAGGACGAGGTCGACGTCGCGGCGCTCGAGGACCGGCAGCCACCAGCGACGGATCGCCGGCTCGGTGCGGTCGGCCCGTCCCGAGAACACCGGCTGGTGGAAGGCGACGACCGTCCAGCGCGACGGGTTGGTGCGGGCCGCGCGGTCGAGGAACGCCGCCTGCTCGCGGACCTTGCGGTTGCCGTCGAGCACGACGACGCGCACGCCCTGGTAGTCGGTCCACCACCAGGTGGACCCCTGTCCCGGCACGCCGTTGCGCGCGCCCTCCAGGTGGGCGCGCGAACGGGACGCGGTCGGGTCACCGCAGCAGTACTCGTGGTTGCCCTCGACCGCGAGCAGCGGCACCCGGCTCACGCGGGGCCCGAGGGCGTCGAACGCCTCGTCCCACTGCGCGTCCCGGGCCGGGCTGTTGACGAGGTCGCCGAGCTGCAGCACGAAGCGGGCCGACGGCTCGTCGGCGAACGCGCGGCGGGTGACGGCCGTCAGCGAGCGGCGGATCGACTTCTGGGCGTCGCCGAGCACCACGAACGAGAACGGGGCGGCACCGGCCCGCGCGGTGGTGAAGGTGCGCACCGGGCTCCAGCCACGGGCGCCCCCCACCTTGTAGCGGTACGCCGTCCCCGCGCGCAGGCCGGTGACGGTCGCGGTGTGGTGCCGTGCCGACCCGATCGTCCTGGTCTTCGTCGAGCGGACGCTGCGCGTGCCGCCGGGCCCGGCGACCACCACGCGTCCGGTGGCGGCGCTGCTGCGCCAGGTGAAGGCCTGCGAGGTCGCGGGCACGGCCGTCGGGTCGAGCACCACCCGGTCGGGCCGGACGGTCGGGCGCACGGCCACCGACGGGGCCGCGAGCAGCGCCGCCGGGACGCAGACGACGACCACCGCGACGAGGAGGCGACGCGGCGTCCGGGGCAGCACGTGGCCGACGGTAGCAACCGTCCGCCCCGCCCGGCGGGACGTGCCCTAGGGTGCGTGCCGTGCGCTGGCGACTCGACGTGTCCTACGACGGCGGCGACTTCCGCGGGTGGGCCACGCAGCCGGGCCTACGCACCGTCCAGGAGACCCTGGAGGAGGCGCTCACCACCGTGCTGCGGCTGCCCGAGACGGCGCGGCTGACCTGCGCGGGCCGGACCGACGCGGGCGTCCACGCGCGGGGCCAGGTGGCGCACGTCGACCTCGACGGGCTCGAGGTGCAGCCCGACCCCGAGAAGCTGCTCCGCCGTCTCGGACGGCGGCTCCCCGCCGACGTGCGCGTGCGGGCGGTCCGACCGGCGGCCCCGGGGTTCGACGCCCGCTTCTCCGCGCTCCGGCGGCGCTACGTGTACCGGATCTGCGACGACACCGTCGGCCCCGACCCCCTCGCCCGCGGGCACGTCGTCCACTACCGGCACCGGCTCGACGTCGACGCGATGGTCGCCGCGAGCGCCCACCTGCTCGGCGAGCACGACTTCGCGTCGTTCTGCCGCCGCCGCGAGGGCGCGACGACGGTCCGCACGCTGCTGCGTCTGGACCCCGTGCGCCGGCCCGACGGGACCATCGAGGCGACCGTCGCCGCCGACGCGTTCTGCCACTCGATGGTCCGGTCGCTGATGGGCGTCGTCGTGGCCGTCGGCGAGGGACGCTTCGCGCCGTCGTGGGCCACCGAGGTGCTCGACGCGCGCGCCCGCCTGTCGCAGGTCACCGTCATGCCCGCGCACGGGCTCACGCTCGAGGAGGTCGTCTACCCCTCGGACGACGAGCTCGCGTCACGCGCGCACCAGACCCGTCGACGTCGCGACGAGCCGCAGGACTAGACCCGGGCCGCGAAGGGCCCGCCGGCGGCGAACGCGTGGTCGGCGAACCGCTCGCCCATCAGCCGGTGGGTGGCGGGGTCCGGGTGCAGGCGGTCGGGCAGCGGCAGGTCGTCGACGTCGGCCTCGCCGTAGAGCACCCGTCCGTCGAGGTGGTGCAGGTGCGGGTCCTGCGCCGCGCGCTCGGCGACGATGCGGGCGAGCTCGCGACGCACGACCTGCAGGGTGAGACGGGTCGGGTCGCCCGGGTCGCCGGTGGCCTCGAACCGCAGGACGCCCTCGGCCAGGCCGCTCGCGTCCATCGCGCTCGGTCCGGGCGTGCTCTCGTGGATGGGGCACAGCACGGACGACACCACCAGCAGCGGGACGTCGGGGTGACCCTCGCGGATCGTGTCGAGGAACCCGTGCACGGCGGGACCGAACGCGCGCACCCGCATGACGTCGGTGTTCACCAGGTTGATGCCCAGCTTGAGGCTGACCAGGTCGGCGGGCGCGTCGCGGATCGTCCGGGCCACGAACGGGTCGAGCAGCGCGCTGCCCCCGAAGCCGAGGTTCACCAGCTCGACGCCGCCGCGCGCCGCGGCGACCGCGGGCCAGGTGGTGCTGGGGCTCTCGGCGTTGCTGCCGTGGCTGATCGAGCTGCCGTGGTGCACCCACCTGCGTCGCCGGTGGCCGGCGACCTCGACCGGCGCGTCGGTGCGCAGCGCGACGAGCTCGGTCGTCTCGTTGTGCGGGAGCCAGATCTCGACGTCCTTGACGTGCCCGGGCAGGCCGTCGAAGCGGACCGTGGCGACGTCGCCGTCGGCGGTCGTCGCCGACCCGGTGGACATGTCGATGGTCAGCGTGCGACCGGCGCCCGCGGTGGCGCGTCCCGACAGGGTCCCGTCGACGACGAGGTCGTAGAGGCCGTCGGGACGCGCGGGCGCGCCCACGTAGGCCATCTTGGTGGCCAGCACGTCGAGCTCGACCGTCGTGGCGCGGGTGCGCAGCACCACCCGCACGCCGGACGGCTGCGACTCGGCCATCGCCAGCTGCGCGTCCGGCACCTGCGCCCGGGCCTGGGCCGGCAGCCGGTGCGGGAGCACGCCCCTCCCGGTGGACTCGAGGTCGAGGGCCCCGTGGACGACGGCGTCGTCGAGCGGCGTCGTCACCCACCGGTCCGGGTGCTGCGGCGGGGTGGTCGTCATGGTCGTCCCAGCCTGTCACGACCGGGCTGGAGGCGATCCGGCAGACTGGACCCCCGTCCCCGAAGCACCGAGGAGCTCCACGATGCCCGCACGTCTCGTCCGTCCCCGTCGCAAGATCATCGCCGGCGTCTGCGCCGGGATCGCGCAGCGCTTCGGCCTGTCCACCACGCTCGTGCGCGTGGCGTTCGTCGTCAGCTGCGTGCTGCCCGGCCCGCAGTTCATCGCCTACCTGGTGCTGTGGCTGGTCATGCCCAAGGAGAAGTAGGCCCGTGGCCACCTGGGAGGACGTCGTCGCGGCGGCGTCCACCCTGCCCGGCGTCGAGGTGTCCACCTGGTACCGGACGCCGGCGCTCAAGGTCGCCGGCAAGGGGTTCGTCCGCCTGCGTGCCGACGACGCCGACGGCGCGCTGATGGTCACGTGCGGCCTCGCCGAGAAGGAGGCGCTGCTCGCGTCGGGCGACCCCGCGTTCTTCACCACGCCCCACTACGACGGCCACGGATCGGTGCTCGTGCGCCTGGACCTGGTCGACGACGCCCAGCTGCACGAGCTCGTCACCGAGGCGTGGCGCCTGCGCGCGCCGGCGCGGTCGCGCGAGGAGCGGGACGACGCGTGAGCAGCCACTACTTCGACGCCGAGCCGGGCGTCGCCGACCGTCGCGCGGGCGTGGAGGCCCACGTGTGGGGGCGCGACCTCGCGTTCACCACGGCGAGCGGCGTGTTCTCCCGCGACGGGCTCGACAAGGCCACCGACGTCCTGCTGCGCGCCAGTGCCCCCCCGACGTCGGCCCGCACCGTCCTCGACCTCGGCTGCGGCTGGGGACCGATCGCCTGCGCGGTGGCGATCGCCTCCCCGTCGACGACGGTCTGGGCCGTCGACACCAACGAGCGCGCCCGCGACCTCACCGTCGCCAACGCCGAGGCGCACGGGGTCGCCGACCGGGTGCACGTCGCCGCGCCCGACGACGTGCCGCTCGAGCTCGCCTTCGACGAGCTGTGGTCCAACCCGCCGATCCGCATCGGCAAGGCGGCGCTGCACGAGCTGCTGCTGCGGTGGCTGCCCCGGCTCGCGCCCGACGGCGTCGCACGGATGGTCGTCGGCAAGAACCTCGGCGCCGACTCCCTCCAGCGCTGGCTCGACGAGCAGGGCTGGCCCACCGAGCGCGAGACCAGCCAGAAGGGCTTCCGCGTCCTCGTCACCCGTCGCGCGACCTGACGGATTCCCAGGTAGGCACGGACTTCCGACAGGACCACGGAGAGTTCTCCGTGGTTCCGTCGGTTCCCCGTGCCTACCTGGGAATCCGACAGCGGGGTCAGGTGTGCCGGGCGACGTGGGCGTCGGCGCAGGCGCGGAGCAGGTCGGTGACGCGACGGACGGCGAGCCGCTCGCCGCGGTCGGGACGCGACAGGGCCACGACGTGCCGGCCGGCCCGCACCGAGCGCAGCGGCAGCAGCTCGAACGCGTGGGACGGCGCCGTGGTGAAGCGGGGCAGCAGGGCGATCCCGTGGCCCGCGGCGACGAGCGCCTCGGTGGCGCGGATGTCGCGCAGCCGCTGGACGACGCGCGGCACCCGGCCGGTGCGACGGGCGAGGTCCTGGAGCACCGTGTCGAAGGGGAAGCCCTCGGGCACGCCGATCCAGTCGTGGCCGACCACGTCGGCCGGACGGACGGCGTCGCGGCCGGCGAGCGGGTGGTCGCGCGGCACGGCGACGTCGAGCGGCTCGCGCATCAGCGGCGTGACGCGCACGCGCGGATCGGGCGCCGGCGGCGTCAGCCCGTGGTTGAGGACCACGTCGTGGTGCGCCACCATCGCGCCCAGCGCGTGCTCGGGCGCGTCGTCGTCGCTGCACGCGAGGTCGATGCCGGTGCCGGCCAGGTCGCGCAGCAGCGCCGGGAAGAACATCGCCGCGGCGCTCGGGAACGCCGCCACCGACACGGTGCCGACCGCCTCGCCCACGAACGCGTCCCACCGCGCCCGCACCCGCGCGACGCTGGTCGCCACGTCGACCGCGCCCTCGGCCAGGAGACGGCCGGCGTCGGTGAGCCGGAGGCCGCGGCCGTCGGGCTCGACGAGGTCGACGCCCAGCTCGCGCTGCAGGGTCTTGAGCTGCTGCGACACCGCCGACGGCGTGCGGTGCTGCGCGGCCGCGACGGCCGAGATGCTGCCGCGGTCGGCCAGCTCGCGCACGAGCTCCAGGTGGCGCAGGTCCATCCGCCGACGGTACCGCAATCGTGAAGGCGACCTGAAACGTCACCTCACGACTATTCGCTTGTGCCTCACGGTCGACGGGCCGCAGGCTTGACCTGTGACCACCCGAGACCGCCTCCTGGCCGTGACGGTCGCCGTCGCGTGGGGCCTGAACTTCATCGCCATCGACCGGGCCCTGACCCACTTCCCCCCGTTCCTGCTCGTCGCCGTGCGCTTCGCCGTGATGGCGGTGCCGACGATGCTGCTCGTGCCGTGGCCGCGCGTGCGCTGGACGTGGTGGCTGCTCTACGGAGTCGGGTTCGGCGTGCTGCAGTTCGCGTTCCTGTTCGGCGCGATGGCCCACGGGATGCCCGCCGGCCTCGCGTCGCTGGTGCTGCAGAGCTCGGCCCCGTTCACCGTGCTGCTGGGGGCGCTGTTCCTGCGCGAGAGCCTCAGCCGCCGCCAGGTGGTGGGCATCACCGTGGCGGTGGTCGGTCTCGCCGTCGTGGGTCTGCACCGCGCCCAGGCGGCCGCCTGGATCCCGTTCGCGCTGACGCTCTGCGGCGGTCTGGGCTGGGCGCTCGGCAACGTCGCGAGCCGTCAGGCCCGGCCCGAGCAGCCGATGCACCTGATGCTCTGGATGACCGTGGTCCCCCCGCTGCCGATGCTCGCGATGTCGTGGGCGTTCGAGGGCGGCGACGCGATCACGTCGAGCCTGTCGACGATGTTCACGGCGGACGCGGTGCCCGCCCTGCTCGGCCTCGCGTACATCGTGCTCGTCGGCACCGTGCTCGGCTCGGGGCTGTGGACCGGCCTGCTCTCGCGGCACCCGTCGAGCGTCGTGGCGCCGTTCTCGATGCTCGTGCCGGTCGTCGGCATGACGGCCGCGGCCGTGCTGCTGCACGAGCGGGTCGATCCGGTCGAGGTGGCCGGGGCCGCCCTCGTCGTCGCCGGCGTCGGCTGGGCGTCCACCACCGCCCGTCGACGCGCCGTGGCGCGCACCGGGCTCGAGGAGCCGGCCCGGGCATGACGAGGGCCCGGCCCCGCACGCAGCGGGAGCCGGGCCCTGGTGTCCGATCGGTCAGACCGGGGTGACCTCGTGCGCCTCGCGGCCCTTGGGCCCGTCGACCACCTCGAAGTCGACGGCCTGGCCGTCCTCGAGGCTCTTGTAGCCGTCGCCGTTGATCTTGGACCAGTGGACGAACACGTCGTCCTGGCCGTCGACGGCGATGAAGCCGTAGCCCTTGTCGGCGTTGAACCACTTGACGGCGCCACGCACCATGAGAACTCCCGATGTCCGAGCGAGAGCCCACTGGGCCGGGCTCCCCTGTGTCGGGCCGACCCTATACGAGGCGTTCAGCCACCGGCTACCGCCGGGATGATCGAGATCTGCGTGTTCGCGGGGGTCTTCGTGGCCAGGCCGTCGGCGAACCGGACGTCCTCGTTGGCCACGTAGATGTTGACGAACCGGCGCACCTTGCCCTCGTCGTCGAGCACCCGGGCCCGGATGCCCGGGTGGGCCTGCTCGAGGGAGTCGAGCACCTCGACGAGGGTGTCGCCCTCGACGGTGACCTCGTTGGCGCCGCCGGTGTAGCTGCGCAGGATGGTGGGGATGCGGACGGGGACGCTCATGGCGGGGTGCTCCTCAGACCAGGTTGGCGGCGGTGAACGCCGAGTACGAGGGCTCGATCGTCGCGTCGGGACCGACCCGGTCGGCGATCGCGTCGAGCGTCTTGAGGCCGTCGCCGGTGTTGAACACGACGGTCTCGGCCTCGGGGTCGAGCCGGCCCGTGGCGATCAGCTTCTTGAGCGTGGCGACCGTGACGCCGCCCGCGGTCTCGGCGAACACGCCCTCGGTGCGGGCGAGCAGCTGGATGCCGTCGCGCACCTCCTCGTCGCTGACGTCCTCGACGGCGCCACCGGTGCGGCGGCAGGTGTCGAGCACGTAGGGGCCGTCGGCGGGGTTGCCGATGGCGAGCGACTTGGCGATGGTGTCGGGCTTGACCGGACGCACGACGTCGTGACCCTCGCGGAACGCCGCCGCCACCGGCGAGCAGCCCGTGGCCTGGGCCCCGAAGATCTTGTACGGCGTGGCCTCGACCAGACCGGTGCTGCCGAGCTCGCCGAACCCCTTGTCGACCTTGGTCAGCTGCGACCCGGACGCGACGGGGATGACGACCTGCTCGGGCAGGCGCCAGCCGAGCTGCTCGGCGACCTCGTAGCCGAGCGTCTTGGAGCCCTCGGCGTAGTAGGGACGGACGTTGACGTTTACGAACGCCCAGTCGTCCTCCTCGCCGGCGATCTCGCTGGCGAGCTTGTTGACGTCGTCGTAGTTGCCCTTGACGGCCACCAGCGTGCCGCCGTAGACGGCGGTCGTGAGGATCTTGGGGCGCTCGAGGTTGTCGGGGACGAACACGACGCTCTTGATGCCGGCGCGGGCCGCGGCGGCGGCGACGGCGTTGGCCAGGTTGCCCGTCGAGGGGCAGGCCAGCACCTTGAGCCCGAGCTCGCGCGCGGCGGCCAGGGCCACGGCGACCACCCGGTCCTTGAAGGAGTGGGTGGGGTTGCCGGAGTCGTCCTTGACCCAGAGGTTCTTCATCCCGAGCTCGCGGGCGAGGTTGTCGGCCTTGATCAGGCGCGTGTAGCCCGGCTCCATGTTGGGGATCGTCGCGATGTCGTCGCGGACGGGCAGCAGCGAGCGGTAGCGCCAGATGTTCGGCGGGCCGGCCTCGATCTGCTCGCGGGTGATGGCCGGGAGGTCGTAGTGGACCTCGAGCGGGCCGAAGCACTCCATGCACGCGTAGAACGGGCCGAGCTCCTGCTCGGCGCCGCACGCGCGACATCGCAGGCCGGTCGCGTGGCCGAAGGACGGCAGACCGGTGCCGGTGCTGATGGGCAGGTCCAGGGTGGGTGCGCTCACGAGGCCTCCTCGTCATCTTCCCTGGGTGGCGACTCTCGCCCCAGGACGGAATTGGCACCATGACCACCGTGGCCTCGCGATGCGAGATGTGCGGTGGCAGGTTGCCGGGGCTTCAGCGGGCCGTGTCCCTCTGCCCCTCGTGATGAGCAGGTCCAGCGTAGGCAGCCGTCTCACATGGCGGCAAGTCGGTCCAGATGGTGGACCCGGCGTCGCCACCTCGGCGGCCGGGGCGGCGGGTACCCGCCCGAGACGAGTCCCGCGAGACGCTCGAACGGGTTGAGCGACGCGTGGTCGCCCGTCACGACCCAGGACAGACCGGCCGAGGCGAGGTAGAGCGGCACCATCGCCGGCCCCAGGCACGCGGCGTACTGCGAGCAGTGCCGGTCCTCGTGCGCCAGCAGCTCGGGACGGGCACGCAGCCACTCGACGTCGTGCCGGCTGCACACGACGTTGCCGACCGTGAACGCGCTCGCCACGGGGACCGGCCAGCGGTAGCCACCCGCGATCCACGTGCCGCGCTCGTGCCGCTCCGGGGTGGCGCCGCCGAACCGCGCGACCGCGAGGCCGAGGGGCGTGGAGAGGTTGATCCAGTTCAGCGCCGCACGGACGCGCGGCCAGAGACCGTCAGGCGCGGTCGAGCGCATCGGCCAGGGCCGTCAGCCAGCCGGCGACCTCGTCCGGCCCGGTGACCTCGAGGTCGGCGAGGTGGCCGAGGGTCTCCTCCTCGCTGGAGTGCGAGTAGACGAGCAGCCCGGCCGCGCCCGTGCCGCGCAGGGCCGCGACGGCCTCGAACGCGGGGAGGTCGCCGAGGTCGTCGCCGGCGTAGACGACGGTGCGGGCGCCGGTCTCGGCCACGAGGGTGCGCACGGCGTCGCCCTTGTCGGTGCCGTGGGCGCGCAGCTCCAGGACGTTCTTGCCGGGCTCCACGACGAGGTCGTGCCGTGCCGCGAGCGCGGCCACGGGCTCGCGCAGCGCCTCGAACGCCTTGCGCGGCTCGGGCAGCTGACGGGTGTGCACGCCCAGGGCGCGGCCCTTGTGCTCGACGAGCGCGGCCTCGAGCCCGAGGCTCTGCAGCAGGTCGGGCAGCTCGTCCTCGGCGCCGGCCACGCCGGCCGGGGGCGGCGGCTCGCTGATCTCGCCCGTGACGGCGTCCCACCGCTCGACGCCGTACTGCCCGAGGATCGACATCGTCTCGAGCCCGTCGACGCCCTCGAAGCCGCCGAGGCTGAGCGCCGTGCGCACCGGGCGGCCCGTCACCACGGCGATCTTGCCGAGGTGGCGGCCGAGACGGCCCAGGGCGTGCACGACGCCGGGCTGCACGTGCGCGGCCGACGGGTCGTCGACGATGGGCGCGAGGGTGCCGTCGAAGTCCAGGCCGAGCAGGGTGCCGGCGGGATCGGCGAGGACCGCCTCGAGCGCCCGCACCCCCTCAGCGGTGCGCGGCTCGTGCACGTGCGTCCTCGACGTGGTGACCATGGTCTCCATGATGACCCACGTCGGGGCCGGTGGAGCCCGAAGCGGACGTGACGGTCGACGCACCACGCGGGTGCGGGACGGTGACCGGGGCCGGGACGGGGCCTAGAGCTTCTGCGTGAGGATCAGCGTGAGGCGGTCGAACTTCATCGGGTCGACCGAGGGCTTGACGCGGTCGACGTCGAGGTCGGCGGCCAGCAGCTCGGCCTGGGCCTTGAGCCGCTCGGGGTAGTACACGGTGGTCTCGGGGATGTCGCCGAACCAGTTGTCGGTGCCGACGACCTTCCAGCCGGCGCCCTGCACGCGGTCGCTGGCCGAGGAGGCGAGCCCGGACGTGCGGGTGTTGTTGAAGACCTCGACGTAGGCCCGCGGCACCTCCTCGGGCTCGGCGGACTTCTGGGGCTTCGGCGTCGGCGTGGCCGTCGCGGCGGAGGTCGGGGCCGCGGACGGCTGCGTGGCGGCGGCCTGCTCGGCGCGGTCGGGGCTGCCGGTGATGAAGAAGCCGAGCATCGCGACCACCACGACGCCGAGGCCCGCCAGGGCGGCCCAGGACGGGATGGCGAGGGAGGAGCCGGCGCGGCGTCGGTGGTTCATCACGGGGCGGGTGTCAGAGCTCGATGCCGAGGCGGCGGGCGGAGCGCTGGCGCTGGCGGGCCGCGCGGAGGCGACGCAGCCGCTTGACGAGCAGCGGGTCGAACGCGAGGGCGGCCTCGCGGTCGATCAGCGCATTGAGGACCTGGTAGTAGCGCGTCGCGGACATGTCGAACTTGTCACGGATCGCCTGCTCCTTCGCGCCGGAGTACTTCCACCAGTGGCGCTCGACCGCGAGGATCTCGCGGTCGCGGTCACTGAGGGCTTCTCCTGCCACGGCGGCGACTCCCGAGGTGGGCACGTGCGCTGCGTCCATGCGGCCATCGTAGGCGACGAACCACAGCGATGTCATTTGCTCGCGCGGATCGGCATGTCCGCGCGGCCGCCCACCATAGCGATCCGGGCGACGGACGACGACGGCCCCCGCTCCGGGTGGGGGCGGGGGCCGTCGGGACGCGGGCGTGGGGTCGGTCAGCTGCCGCCGGCGCCGAGGTCGATGTCGCACTCGTCCTGGACGTTGGTGGTGATCGACTGCATGTCGGTGGTCAGGGCGGTCAGGTCGCCGCTGATGGCCTGGGCGGCCTCGGCGAACTTGGGGTCGGCCGCGGCCTCGACCAGCTTGGAGCTGGACTCGGCGCCGGCGTCGTCGAACGCCTCGGTCATCTTGTCGAGCGTGCTCGCGGTCTTCTCCCACTCGGACTTGACGTCGTCGGGAGCCTCCTCGGCGATGTCGTCGAAGCGGTCGGCGGCGGTCTCGAGGTCGCCCACCGTCACGTCCTGGACGCTGGAGATGTTGCCGATGTCGTCCTGCGAGGCCTTGATCTGGTCGCAGTACGCGTTCCCGCCGCCGCAGGCGGTGAGCAGGAGCGTGGTGAGCGCGGATCCGACGAGAGCGACGGGTGCCTTGCGCATGAGTTCCCCCGGTGGGTCGTCGGTGGCGACGCGAGCGTCCGCCACCGGTGGTTCGGTCGAGCCACGGTAGCGCGAGGACGGGTCGCCCGCGCGCCCCGCCGGACGTGCCCGGCGAGGCGCCCGGGTGACCGGTGTCACGTCGTCCTGCGTCGCGAGCGGCGCGCTGGGTAGGGTCGGGCCATGCCCTCCTCGTCGTCAGCGCCCGCGAAGCGACCGTCCCTGCGGCGCAGGTCGGCGGAGAAGAAGGGCGCTCCCGCCAAGGGCGCCGCGAAGGCCACGTTCGTGGTCGTCGCCAACCGGCTCCCGGTCGACCGCGTCGAGCTCCCGGACGGCAGCACCGACTGGCGCACCTCGCCCGGCGGGCTCGTCACCGCGCTGGAGCCGGTGATGCGACGCAACGGCGGCGCGTGGATCGGCTGGCACGGCGCGCCCGACGAGGCGCTCGAGCCGTTCGACAACGACGGGCTGTCGCTCGTCCCGGTGCCGATCAGCGCCACCGAGCTCGAGGAGTACTACGAGGGCTTCTCCAACGCCACGCTGTGGCCGCTGTACCACGACGTCGTGGCCTACCCCGAGTTCCACCGCGAGTGGTGGGACGCCTACGTCCGCGTCAACCAGCGCTTCGCCGACCGTGCCGCCGAGGTCGCCGCGCAGGACGCGGTGGTGTGGGTGCAGGACTACCAGCTCCAGCTGGTGCCGCAGATGCTCCGCGAGCTGCGGCCGGACGTCCGGATCGGCTTCTTCTTGCACATCCCCTTCCCGCCCAACGAGCTGTTCCAGCAGCTGCCGTGGCGCCGCCAGATCCTGGAGGGACTACTCGGCGCCGACCTGGTGGGCTTCCAGATGCCGGGCGCGGCCCAGAACTTCATCCGGCTGGTGCGCCAGCGCGTCGGTCACAAGACGCACCGCGACACCGTCTACCTCCCCGACGGCCGACGCGTGCTCGCCCGCGCCTACCCGATCTCGATCGACACCTCCGGCCTGGAGGAGCTCGCGCGGCGTCCCGAGACCGAGGCCCGGGCGATGGAGATCCGCGAGTCGCTCGGCAACCCCGACAAGGTGCTCCTCGGCATCGACCGCCTCGACTACACCAAGGGTCTGCGCCAGCGGCTGCGCGCCTTCGGCGAGCTCGTCACCGACGGGACGATCGACTTCGAGCAGGCGGTGTTCGTCCAGGTGGCCACCCCGTCCCGCGAGCGCGTCGACCAGTACCGGGTGCTGCGCGACGACATCGACCGCCTCGTCGGCCGCATCAACGGCGACGTCGGCCGCATCGGCCACCCGCCCATCACCTACCTGCACTCCTCCTACCCCCGCGACGAGATGGCCGCCCTCTACCGGGCCGCCGACGTCATGGTCGTCACGCCCCTGCGCGACGGCATGAACCTGGTGGCCAAGGAGTACGTGGCCTGCCGCTACGACGACACCGGCGCCCTCGTCCTCAGTGAGTTCGCCGGCGCCGCGGCCGAGCTCAAGCAGGCCTACCAGGTCAACCCGTACGACATCAACGGCATGAAGGACCGCCTCTACGAGGCCATGACCGGCTCCACCCGCGACCGCGCCCGCCGCATGCGCGCCATGCGCAAGCAGGTCACCGAGCACGACATCGACCGCTGGGCCACCACCTTCCTCGACGAGCTCGCCCGCACCGACCCCACCCACGACAAGAAGCCGCGGCCTGTCTGAGGGGTCGCATCTGGGGGCCTCGGCTGCTGGTGGTGGCGTCGCGCGGGATCTTCTGAGGCACGTGGTCGGGAAGAGCTCAGCGAGGACGGCGGGGTCGGCTGCTCCCGGCCGGGTTGGCGGTCTGCTCTGGTGCGGTGGGCCTCCACTGCCAGCGGATCGGCCTCTCGGGGACGCCCTGCTCCGTCTGGTCGGCGAAGGACGCACCAAGGACGGCGGTGTCGGCTGCTCGCGGTCGGGTGCAGGTCTGTCGTGGTGCGTTGGTCCGCGATCTGGACGAACACCACTTCCGCCCCACCTCCCACGGGAAACCGACCAGACCACGGCGAATTCTCCATGTTCCGGTCGGTTCTCCATGCAACGTGGGACGGGCGAGACCTGAGTGACACCGGTGAGGCCGAGGAACCCCGCACCCGACCACGGGAGCCACCCCCACCGTCCTCGCTGCGCCCTTCCATCAGCTGGCCAGCGTGGAAGGTCCGGGCGGAGCAGGTCCACCAGCAGCGGCGGGCCACCCGCAAGGGCGGGAAGTGCGCACCGAGGACGGCGGTGTCGGCTGCTCGCGGTCGGGGTGCAGGTCTGTCGGGCGCGTTCGTCCGCCATGTGGACCGTCACCGCTCCCGCCCCACCACCCACGGGAAACCGACCAAACCACGGCGAATTCCCCGTGTTTCGGTCGGTTCTCCATGCAACGTGGGACGGGCGAGACCTGAGTGACCCGTGAGGCCGAGGAACCCGCATCCGACCACGGGAGTCACCCCCCGCCGTCCTCGCTGCGCCCTTCCACCAGCCACCCGGCACAGAAGGTCCGGGCGGGGCAGCGCCACCAGCAGCAGCGGCCCCAGAAAGCCAGAAACCCCAGGACCCCAGCCCCTACCCCCGAGCCAACCGCCCGACCAGCCGCTCCCTGACGCGGGCCCAGTCGTCGTCGATCAGGGCCAGCTGGACGGTGTCGCGCCAGGAGCCGTCGCGGCGGCGGCGGTGCTTGCGGAGGAGGCCCTCGCGGGTGGCGCCGAGGCGCTCGACGGCGGCGACGGAGCGGTCGTTGCGGACGTCGACGTGCCAGACGACGCGGGCGGCGCCGAGGGTCTCGAAGGCGCGGGTGAGGAGGAGCAGCTTGGACTCGGTGTTGACGCCGGTGCGCCAGGAGGCCTGCGACAGCCAGGTGTAGCCGATGGCGAGGGACTGGGTGCCGGGGTCGACCTCGTAGTAGGTGGTGACGCCCGCGACGACGCCGCGCGCCACGTCGACCTGCGCCCAGCAGGCCGCGGCCGGGCGGGCGAGGTGGGCGGCGACCATCGCGTCGGCGTCGGCGACCTCGGTGGGGCGGTAGAACGACGTCCAGGCGAAGATGTCGTCGGCGTCGGCCGCGGCGACGAGGTCCGGGGCGTGGTCCGGGCGCAGGCGCGTCAGTCGCACCAGGTCGCCGTCGAGGTCAGGGGCGTCGGTCCACCGGCTCGGGGGTGCGGTCACCCGCAGACGGTACCTCCGGCTCGACCTCGCGCGCCGCGAGCGCCCGCCGCAGCGGGCGCTGGGCGGCGAGCGACAGGACCACCGCGGACGCCGTCGCCACGACCGTCACCGCGAACGCCGGGGTGTGCCCGCCGGTGTCCGCGAGCCGGCCGGCGACGCTGGAGCCGAGCGCGTACCCGACCCCCGTGGCGGCGGCGAGCAGCGTCATGGCGGCGCCGACGCGCGACGGCGGCACGATCCGCTCGCCGAGGGTGAAGTTGCTGATCATGTAGGGCGCCACCGCGAACCCGAGCGCGAGGACGACCAGCACGAGGCCGACCAGCCCGTCGACGAGGAGCAACGGGAGCGAGAGGACGAGCAGCGCGACGGCGGAGCCGAGCATCCGTCGCTCGTGGCCGATCCGCGCGGGCAGGCCCGCGATCGCGAGCCCGGCGATCACGCTGCCGACGCCGAGCGTCGCGTGGGTCAGCCCCGCCACCCCGGGCTGGCCGACGGCGGTGGCGAGCACCGTCGCCCCGGTCTGCGACGACCCGAAGACCATGCCGATCAGGCCCTGGGCCACGAGCAGGACGAGCAGCAGCCCGGTGACGAGCCGCCCGGTCTCGCCGGCGGTGCGGCGGGTGCGGTGCTCGTGCGCGATCGCGGCGGAGGGGTGGACCGCGAACCAGGTGCCGAAGACCATCAGCACGGCGGCGGCCACCACCAGGGCACCGGCGGGGTCGATCAGCACGCCGATGACGCCGACCAGGGCGGGCCCGAGCACGAAGGACGCCTCGTCCGCCGCGCCCTCGTAGGAGAAGGCGGCGTCGACGAGCCGCGGCTGGGCGCTTCCGGTGCCGCGGGTGAGGGGTCGCCAGCGCACCCGCGCGAGCGGGCCCACCTGCGGCATCACCAGACCGGTCGCCGCGGCGACGGCGATCAGTCCGGCCTCGCCGCCGCCCGAGCGCGAGAGCAGCACGATGCCCAGCAGGCCCAGGCCTCCGGCGAGGGACTGGACGAGCACCACGGGACGCTGCCCGATGCGGTCGGCGAGCGAGCCGGCGAACGGCGAGCCGATCGCGTTGGCGACGGCGAGCGCGCCGGCCGCGGCACCGCCGGCGCCGTAGCGGCCGGTGGCCGAGGAGACGAGCAGCAGGGTGCCGAGCTGGCTCATGGCGAGCGGGAGCCGGCCGAGGAAGGCCACCGCCACGTAGGCGGGGCCGGCGAGGCGGAGGAGACGGGCGTAGGACGCGATCGGTGACACGAGGGGTGGTCCTTGCGGTTGACACGTGCCGCTAGGGGTAGCGGCGACCGGCGCGCCGTCCCACCACCCGTGCGCGCACACCCTGATGCGTTGCCACTGTACCGCCCGGACGGCCGGTGCAGCCACCTGACGGACGGCTCGTCCATGTCGCGCGAGTTTGTCTAGAATCAGGTCCGTGAGCACGCGCAGACCTCAGCCGGACTTCCTCGTCGTCGGCGCCCCCAAGGCGGGCACGACGGCCCTGCACGCCGCGCTCGCCCGGCACCCGCAGGTGCACCTCACCTCGCCCGACGCGCCGTACCTCAAGGAGCCCAAGTACTTCCTGTGCGACGACGCCCCGCCACCGGCGTACCGGGGGCCGGGTGACGCGCACAGCCGTCAGGAGTGGGTGTGGCGGCGCGCGGACTACGAGGCGATGTTCGCCTCCGCTCCCCCGGGCACGCTGCGCGGCGAGAGCACGCCGTTCTACCTCTGGAGCCCGACCGCCCGGCGCCGCATCGCCGACGAGCTGCCGCACGCCCGCCTCGTCGTGGTGGTGCGCGACCCCGTCGACCGCGCGTACTCCAACTGGATGCATCTGTGGTCCGACGGCCTCGAGCCCGACGCCGACTTCGTGTCGGCCTTCGGGCGCGAGGACGAGCGGGTGGCCGCGGGGTGGGCGCCGTTCTGGCGCTACCGCGACCTCGGCCTGTACGGCCAGCAGCTGCGCGACCTCTACGACCGCGTCGACCCTGACCGGGTCCTGGTCCTGAGGTACGGCGAGCTGGTGGACGAGCCCGTCCGGACGCTGGACCGGGTGGCCCGGTTCCTCTGCATCGACGAGGGCGTGCTCGACGAGGTCCCGCGCGACAACGCGCGGCCCTTCGTCGCCCCCGGTCCGCGCAGCGCGGTGCTCGGCCGCGCCGTGCGGGTCGGCGCCGGGCTCGGCGCCCACCTGCCGCCGGAGGTCTGGCGCCGCGCGAGCCGGCCGCTTCTCGCCGGCCTGCACGGCGACGGCAGCACCCCGCGTCCGCGCCTGCGGCCGGACCAGCGCGAGCGGCTCGTCGAGGCCTTCGACGCCGACATCACCCTGCTCGAGCAGCTGACCGGCACCGACTTCGGGCACTGGCGCTCCAGCGCCGACCGCGGCTCGTTCGCCCAGCGGCAGGCCGCCCGAACCGCCTGACGCCGCCCGGTCAGGGGATGCGGAGATCGACCCAGACCAGGCGGTGGTCGCTGCTCGGGAACGGGAACGTGCCCGTGAGTCGCGACAGCGGATCGGCCTGCACGGGCCAGAAGACGCCCGCGCCACGCACCCGCAGGCGCGGCGACGGCAGGACGTAGTCGGCCCGCAGGTTGCCCGGGCCCGGCACGTCGGCGAAGTCGGCGGTGTCGTACCGGGCCGGCGTCCGGTGGGAGGCGTTCGCACCGCCCTGCAGACGGGCGGCCTCGACGGCGCCGCGCGACGTCGGCAGCGGGTCGACGAAGTGGCGCGAGCCGAGCAGCTGGTCGATGGCGCCGTCGAACGAGTCGCCGTCGGCGGGGTCGGCGTTCTGGTCGCCCGCCACCACGTAGAGCGCGCCACGGTCGATGCCGCCTCGGCGGCCGCGGTCGTCGCGGATCCAGCGGTCCCGGCCACCGGCGACGTAGTCGGCCCAGAACCTGATCTCGTCGTGGTTGCGACGGCCGTTGCGGTCCTCGGGGCCGTCGAACGTCGGCGGCGTCGGGTGGGACGCGAGCAGGTGGACCGTGCGGCGCCCGACCCGCACCGGCACGTCCCAGTGCGACTTGCTCGACAGCGGCAGCACCGCGAGGTCCTCGGCCGAGTAGAAGTCGCGCGGGATCACCGCGCCGGGCACGTCCTTCCAGAGCAGGTGCTGGAAGGTCCGGACGTGCGACCGCTCGATCGGGTACCTCGAGAGCACGACCATGCCGTACTGGCCGGGGAAGGTCCCGAAGCCGAGCGCGTCGCCGGGACCGCCGACGACGCCGTCCTTATCGAGGTCGCGGCCGCTCGGCACGCCCGTGTTGACCGGCGCCGTGAAGGAGTAGCGGTAGTCGATCGCCCGGGCACCCGACTGGGGCCGCTCCAGGTAGTTCTCCCTGAACGCGTCGACCGCGGCGCCGCCCTCGACGAAGTCGAACTCGTTGAGGAGCACGAGGTCGGGACGCGTGCGCTGCACGATCTCGGCGACGGCGCTTGCCTGCGGGTCGTCGGGCGTGGAGAGGTCGTCGAGCAGCTCGCCCTCGGCGGTGCGGTTGAGGCTCGCGTTGAAGGTCGCGACGCGCAGGTCGGCCCGCGGGCCCGGGCGGTCGCGGTCACCGCCCGCGACGGCGGGTGAGGCCGACGCCGCGAGGGCGAGCGTCACCACGGCGGTGACGAGCAGGTGGGTGGGGGTGCGGCGCACGCGATCTCCTCGGTCGGGGTGTCCGACCAGAGGTACCCGGCGCCGACGGGGCCCAAACCGCCCTCAGGTGAACGGGCGGTGAAACGCCTCAGACGATCGACGTCATCAGGTCGTGGGCGCCGTCGGGACGGGCGGCCTCGAAGTAGAAGCGCGTGCGGCCGTCGTCCAGCGGCACGGCCGAGACGTACCGGAGCGCGCCGTCGGCGTGGGGCGAGGCGATCTGCACGTCGTCGGACGGGACCAGCACGCCGTCGCGCTCGACGGCCAGGCCGGTGGTCTCGAACCAGTTGGACTCCGCGTCGGGGCGCCCGTCGTACAGCACGGTGAGCGGGTCGTGGGAGAGCACGGTCGTGACGCGGGCGCCCCGCGCGTCCCACCGACCGGGGCGACCCGCGAGCACCTCGCCCCCGTCGCGCCAGTCCAGGCCGTCGACGCTCGTGAGGTGCCGGGTGGTCATGCGGTCCTCGGCGCCGGCGACGTCGAGGGGGTGGCAGCACAGCCACAGGTGCCAGCCGTCGTCGCCGTGGACGACCACGGGGTCCTTGACGGCGACGCGTTCGTCACCGGGCAGCACGACGCGGCGCTCCCCCGCGGCCAGGCCCTCGACCGTGGGCGCGGTGAGGGAGTCCACCCACCAGTGCTTCGACCCGGGCGTCGCGCACGACAGGTAGAGCCGCCAGCCGGCCCCCGGCACGGGCACGAGGACGGGGCGCTCGAACGACTCGGCGCCGAAGTCCTCGCGCCGCACCTCGGTGACGGTCTCGAAGGCCAGTCCGTCGTCGGAGCGGGCGACGACGACCGAGACGCCGCGGCCGTCGGTCAGCGGTCGCCGCACGCGGTAGGTCAGCCAGACCACGCCGTCCACGAGGACGGCGCTCGAACCGCCGGACCAGTGGCCCGGACCGGCCCCGGGGGCCGGGACGACGACCGTCGCGCCGTCGAAGCGGGGCAGGGGGACGGTGCTGAGACTCACCCGCCGAAGTCTACTGGCCAGGGTGGATTAGGCCGGGCGTACATTCGGCCCGTGGCCGAGGAGAAGACCGCGGTGGACTACCGCTTCACGCTCGCGAACGAGCGGACCTACCTGGCCTACGTCCGCACGGCGCTGGCCCTCCTCGTCGCCGGCGTCGCGCTGTTGCACGCCGAGACGTTCCTCGGCCCGTCGTCGCAGACCAGGCCCGTCGGCGTCGTCCTGATGACCGTGGGCATCGTCGTCACCGGCGCCGGGTACTTCCGCTGGCGCTCCAACGAGCGCCGCATCGCCGCGGGGCAGCCGCTGGCCCCCACCTGGATCCCCGTCGTGCTCGCGGTGACGCTCGTGGCGCTCGGCCTGCTGTCCGCCGTCCTCGCGTTCGTCGACTGACGCCCGTGCCCCGCCCCCTCAGCGAGATCGTCGCGCCCGACTGGGCCGAGGCGCTCGACCCCGTCGCCGGCACGATGGCCGAGATGGGCGAGTTCCTGCGCGCCGAGGTGGCGGCCGGACGCGGCTACCTCCCCGCCGGCGACCGCGTGCTGCGCGCCTTCGAGGAGCCGATGGCGTCCGTGCGGGTGCTGCTCGTCGGCCAGGACCCCTACCCGACGCCCGGGCACCCCGTCGGGCTGTCGTTCTCGGTCGCCCCCGACGTGCGCCCGGTGCCCAAGAGCCTGGGCAACATCTTCACCGAGATGGAGTCCGACCTCGGGATCGCCCGCCCCACGAGCGGCGACCTGTCGCCGTGGACGCAGCAGGGCGTGCTCCTGCTAAACCGCGTGCTCACGGTCCAGCCCGGCGAGTCGGGCAGCCACCGCCGCAAGGGCTGGGAGCGCGTCACCGAGCGCGCGATCGAGGCGCTCGTCGCCCGGTCGCAGCCGCTCGTCGCCCTGCTGTGGGGACGCGACGCGCAGTCGCTGAAGCCGATGCTGGGTCAGACCCCGGTCGTGGAGAGCGTGCACCCGAGCCCGCTGTCGGCCTCGCGCGGCTTCTTCGGCTCCCGGCCGTTCAGCCAGGTCAACGAGCACCTGGTCCGGCTCGGCGCCGATCCGGTGGACTGGTCGCTCCCCTGACCTGCCGCGTCCGTCGCCAGGTGGCGAGGGGCCCCGCCCGATAGCGTGGCCCCTTCCGGGGTCGGCACGACCCCGACACCGAGGGAGAGCACGTACGTGAGCGACGCAGAGGTCCGGGACCGCGCCACCGTCTACGAGGCGGCGTTCCGGCGGACCGCACGCGCCAGCTGGCGCCTCGTCGGCATCACGCTCGCGGCGGTCGTGCTCGGGTTCGTCGTCAAGTACGGCTGGGTCGTCATCTTCCCCGTCGTGATGGCGCTGATCCTCGCGACGGTCCTGCAGCCGCCGGCCGCGTTCCTGCGTCGCCGCAAGGTCCCGAGCGCGCTGGCCGCCCTGCTCGTCGTCGTGACCTTCCTGGTCGTCGTCTTCGGCAGCTTCGCGCTGCTGGCCCCGTCGGTCGCCGGCCAGGTGGGCGACATCGCCAGCTCGGCCGTCAGCGGGCTGCAGCGGGTGCAGACCTGGCTCAGCGACGGTCCGCTCGATCTCTCGTCGGGCCAGGTCGACAGCGCCATCGACGCCGTCCAGGCCCGGGTGCAGGACAGCGCGGCCGCGATCGGGTCGGGCGTCTTCTCCACCCTGAGCGCGGCCACGTCGGCGATCGTCAACCTCGTCGTCATCCTCATGCTCACGTTCTTCTTCACCAAGGACGGGCACACGTTCCTCCCCTGGGTCACCCGCCTCGGCGGCGCCCGCGTCGGGTTCCACCTGACCGAGGTGATGCGTCGCTGCTGGCGCGCGCTGGGCGGCTTCATCCGCACGCAGGGCCTGGTGAGCCTCATCGACGCCGTGCTCATCGGCGCGGGTCTGCTGATCCTCGACGTGCCGCTGGCGATCCCGCTCGCGGTCATCACCTTCTTCGGCGGGTTCATCCCCATCGTCGGTGCGTTCGTCAGCGGCGCGCTCGCCGTGCTCGTCTCGCTCGTCACCAACGACGTCCAGACCGCCCTGATCGTGGTGGCGATCATCGTGGCCGTCCAGCAGCTCGAGGGCAACGTCCTCTCGCCCTGGCTGCAGGGCAAGACGATGAACCTGCACGCCGCGGTCGTGCTGCTGTCGGTGACCGCCGGTGGCACGCTCTTCGGCATCACCGGCGCGTTCCTCGCGGTGCCGGTCGCGGCCACCACGGCCGAGCTGCTGCGCTACCTGATCGAGCAGGCCGACGAGGCCGTCGACGACGCGGCACCGGCCCTCGACGCGGTCGGCTCCGTGGCCCCGCCGCGCGGGGACGAGATCCCCGACGAGGCCGCCGACGCAGCCGAGGCGCGTCGCCTGCGCGACGAGCAGGGCAGCGAGCGGGTCGACGCCGAGGCGCCGACGCCCGGCGACGCCGACTGAGGGAGCCTCAGGCCGCCGGGCGGGTGGCGACGCGGACCGGGCCCTGCCCCTGACGGTTGACCGGGGTGACCTCGACCTGCTGCACGCCGCGCACCCGCAGCAGCGGGTCGCGGAGGGTGCGCGTCAGCCAGCGCGTCGAGGTGCCGACGCGGTAGCGGACGCGGAACGTCTCGGTTCGCGGCGCCCGGGTCCAGGAGACCTGGGTGTCGGTGAACGCGATCGAGCCGACCTGCACGGTGGGCGCCGGGGTGACGCAACGGCGTCCGAAGATCGCCGGACGACGCTCCAGCACGCCGACGTCGACGAGCTCCTCGCCGATCTTCTGCCCGATCCAGTTCTCGCCGACGCACAGCGGGTGCGTGCCGTCCCAGGTGAAGGCGCGGAAGCTCCAGCCGCGGTCGGTGTCGGCGACCGTGATCGGCGACCCCGGCGTGCTGAGCTCGGCGGCGACGGCACGCTCGCGCGCCGCGAACTGCGCCACCACCTGCGGGGTGACGAACTCCGAGCGGGCCAGCGTCGGGCTGATCAGGATGCGCACGGTGGGCGCGGCGGCGCGGACGTTCGCGATCCACTCGCGCAGCGTCACCTCGACCTCGGCCGGCGTGCGCGTGCTGAGGTCGACGATGCCGGCGGCGAGGATCACGACGTCCGGCGTCTGGGCCCGCACCTCGTCCTCGATCAGAGCCGTCTGGACGGCGAGGGTGGTGCCCCAGGTGGCGAAGTGGTCACGGTCGAACTCGGGGTCGGCATACCGGCCGAGGCCCGCGAAGGTGGCCGTCTTGGAGCCGACGAGGTCGAGGTCGACGCCCTGGCGGTCGGCCTCGCGGTCGAGCCGGTAGCGCCACGTCCAGTCGCCGTCGGCGCCCTGGGAGATCGAGTCGCCGTTGACCAGCACGCGCACCGGCGCCGGGGCCACCGGGGGCGTCGCCGCCGAGACGCTCGCCCCGGTGAGCGTGGCCGCACCCACCATCGCGGACAGCAGGAGGGGCACGAGGAGACCGGGACGACGAGGCACCTCGAGAGGGTAGCCGCCCGCGTCCCCCGACCTGTCGGTGCGTGGTGATGCCCCGACGTCATGACGCACCGACAGGTCCGGCGGTCGGGAGGGGAGGTGGGAGCCGGTGACAGGAATCGAACCCGCGACATCTTCTTTACAAGAGAAGCGCTCTACCGTCTGAGCTACACCGGCGACGCGCCCGCGGGCGCAGTCCCATCGTAGGGCGTGACCGGGGCGGCCCGTGGCTGGGAGACTCGGACGCATGCCGATCCGCGTGCTCGCCACCCGTCCGTCGAAGGAGATCCTGCGGCTGCCGTGGGACCGTCCGCTCGCGCAGTGGAGCGACCAGCTGGAGGTGCCGCTGGCGCGCGGCATCCACCGCCACGTGGTGCGGTTCGTGCAGCTCGGTCCCGAGGTCGTCGTCATCAAGGAGACGCGCGAGTCGTTCGCCATCGGCGAGTACCAGATGCTGCGCAACCTCGGACGGCTCCACCTGCCCGTCGTCGAGCCGTGGGGGGTGGTCACCGGGCGGGCGGACGCGTCGGGCGAGCCGATCGAGCCCGCCCTCGTCACGCGTCACCTCGCCCGCTCGCTCCCCTACCGCGCCCTGTTCTCCTCGCACCTGCAGGACGACACCCTGGAGCGCGTGATCGACGCGCTCGTCGTGCTGCTCGTGCGCCTGCACCTCGACGGGTTCTTCTGGGGCGACTGCTCGTTGTCCAACACCCTGTTCAGGCGCAGCGCGGGCGAGTTCGCGGCCTACCTCGTCGACGCCGAGACCGGCGAGCTGCACGACCACCTCACCGACGGCCAGCGCGAGCACGACCTCGACCTGCTCCGCACCAACGTCTTCGGCGAGCTGCTCGACCTGCAGGCGGGCGGGCTCGCCGACGAGGACTTCGACGCCATCGACGTCGTCGACCGCATCCTGCTCCGCTACCGCGAGCTGTGGAGCGAGCTGACCGGCGTCGAGGAGTTCGACCTGGACGAGATGTGGCGGCTCGAGCAGCGCATCGCGCGGCTCAACGAGGTGGGCTTCGACGTCGACGAGCTGGACGTCGTCACCGACGTGGGCGGCGCGACCGTCCGCATCCAGCCCAAGGTCGTCGAGGCCGAGCACCACGCCCGACGGCTGCAGGGGCTGACCGGTCTCGACCTCGACGAGCCGCAGGCGAGGCGGCTGCTCAACGACCTCGACGCGTTCAGCGCGGCCCACGAGCTGCAGGAGCAGGACGCGATGATCGTCGCGCACCGCTGGCTGAACGAGGTGTACCTCCCGTTCGAGGCCGCGCTGCCGGGCGACCTGCGGGCGACCGTCGAGACCGCCGAGGCGTTCCACCAGGTGCTGGAGCACCGGTGGTTCCTGTCCGAGCGCGCGGGCCACGAGGTGCCCCTGGTCGACGCCACCCGCGACTACGTCGCCGACGTGCTGCCCGACGTCGCCCAGCGCATCCGCGCCGCCGAGACGTCGGTCGACGGCGCGTCCTGACCGCTAGCGCAGCAGCGCGGCCACCTGAGGCAGCAACGACCCGTCGAGCTGGTGACCACCGGCGTGCGGGAGCTCGGTGACGTCCGCGCCGCGCCCGCGCAGCTGCGCCACCAGCGTCCCGGTGTGCCACGCGGTGGCCATCGGGTCGCGCTCGCCGTTGGACACGACGACGCGTCGGCCGGCGAGGTCGGGCCCCTCGGGCACGTCCGCGAACGGCACCATGGCCGCGAGCAGGACCGCGCCGGCCAGCACCTCGGGCCGCCGGAGCAGGAGCGCCGAGGCGATGTTGGCGCCGTTGGAGAACCCCACCGCGACGAAGGACCCCCGCGCGATGCCGTGCTCGGCCGAGGCCGCGATCACGAAGTCCGCGAGCTCGTCGGTGCGCGCGCGCAGGTCGTCCTCGTCGAAGACGCCCTCACGGAGCCGGCGGAAGAAGCGCGGCATCGGCCCCTCCATCACCGTGCCCCGCGGCGACAGCACGGCCGCGCCCGGCGAGAGGTGGTCACGCAGCGGCAGCAGGTCGCGCTCGTCCCCACCGGTGCCGTGCAGGAGCAGCAGCGGCGGCCCGGCGGCACCCTCCTCGGCCGGCACGAACACGTGCGGCCGGTCGAGCGTCGCGCCGCTCATGCGACGTCGGGGGTCACGTCGAGCGGCGGCAGCGCAGCCGCGATCTGCTCGCGCGACGGCTCCAGCCACGGCGGGAGCTTGAGCGAGCGGCCCAGCTCGAGCAGCGGCTCGTCGATGTCGAAGCCGGGGCTGTCGGTGGCGATCTCGAACAGCACGCCGCCGGGCTCGCGGAAGTAGATGGACTTGAAGTACTGCCGGTCGCGGACGTCGGTGACCTGGACCCCGCGCGACAGCAGCTCCTGCTGCCACCGCGTCATCGTCTCGAGGTCGGGCGCCCGGAAGGCGACGTGGTGCACGGTGCCGCCGGCCTGCCAGCCGCGGTCGGCCACCCCGGCCGCCACGTCGACGAGCGCGCCGGTGCCCACGTCACCCATGGCGAAGCGGGTGCGGTCGCCGTCCTCGCCGGTGAGGTCCATGCCGAGCAGGTCGGTGAGCATCGAGGCCGACGGGTCCAGCTGCCGCTCGGACAGCGTGACGGCGTGCAGGCCGCGGACGGCGTGCTCGGCGGGGATGTCGGCGACGCCGTCCCAGCCCGAGCGGAGGTCGCCGTCGGCGGCGACGAGGTCGATCACCATGCCGTCGGGGTCGCGCAGGCTCAGCACGTCCTCGCCGTCACGGCTGACGGGCGCGTCGACGTCGACCTCCTGGCTCTTCAGCCGCTCGTGCCACCAGCCCATCGACGACCCCGGCACGCTGAACGCGGTGGCCGTGGTCATCCCGGCGCCCTGGCGTCCCTTCGGCACGTCCGGCCAGGGGAAGAAGGTGAGGATGCTCGACGGGCTGCCCTTCGCGTCGCCGTAGTACAGGTGGTAAGTGTCGGGCGCGTCGAAGTTGACCGTCTGCTTGATCAGCCGCAGCCCGAGGGCGCGCGTGTAGAAGTCGACGTTGGCCTGCGGGTCGGACGCGATCGCGGTCACGTGGTGCAGACCCTGCGGTGCGACGGTGCTCATGGTGCCTCCCTGGTCGGTCCGTTTAATTTAACATTCAACCAGAACGTCGGCAAGCGGTGGCTGATTCCGTGGCGCTGTCGAGAGACCGACCGACAGACAGCACCCGGGTGCGGCTCGTCCGGCGGCAAGTGCGCAGCGAGGACGTGCCTGGCCGGGCGCGACGGCCGGGTGCTGGTGGCGGGGCTGCGGGTCTCGCTCTGCGAGACGGACCAGCCGGCAGACCCTGCCGACCATGGCAGACAGCGCGAAACACGGGACATACACCGTGTGGCGCGACCGTTTGCCATGGTCGGCGACGAGCTTCTGCTCCCCGTCTCGCAGACCGAGACGGCACCACCGCCGACCCGCACCCGACCGCCGCAATCCGGCCTCGCGGCGTCCTCGCTGCGCACTTCCACCCCAGACGGCCCGCACCCGGGCCGAGCCACGGGCCGGCCCGGGAGCAGGCGTCAGGCGTCGTCCGACGCCACGAGCACCGGCCGGGCGGGCTCCTCGCCCATCGCGACGGCCATCTTGTGGAACGTCGCGCCCTCGCGGTGCCGGCTCTGGCGGTCGAGGGTGAGGCCGAGGGCGGTGTGGGCCCAGCCGCTGGTGGGCTCGAGCTCGACGAGGCGACGGAAAGCCTCCTCGGCCGGCGCGAGCCAGGCGGCGGCGAATCGCGCCCGCCCGAGCAGCTCCCAGGCGGCGGCGTTGTCGGGGTCGTGCTCGACGACGCCCTCGGCGACGCGGGCCGCCTCGCGGGGCTGGCGCTGCTGCAGGAGGTCCTCGGCGGCACGGAACGCGAGGTACGGGTTGGACTCGTACAGCGCACCGAGGTCGAAGGCGGTGTCGTGGGTCATGGCGCGCTCCTCTGGTCGCTGGTGGATGCCTCTCCAACGTACGTCCGCGGCCGCGCATTCCGGAGCACCCGGCGACCCGGGCCGCGTCCTAGGATCGCGACCATGCCCACGCCCCGCATCGCCCTGGCCACCGCCCGCGAGGTCGCGGACCTCGACGACGAGGGACGCCTGCTGGCCTCCACGCTGCGAGGCCGTGGCGCCGACGTCGTCGCTGCGGTCTGGGACGACGCCGACGTCGACTGGGCCGCGTTCGACCTCGTGGTGGTCCGGTCCACCTGGGACTACCCCACCCGGGTCGTCGAGTTCCTCGCCTGGGCCGCGCACGTCGAGGAGGTGTCCCGCCTGGAGAACCCCCTGGCGCTGCTGCGCTGGACGACCGACAAGCACTACCTGCGCGACCTCGACGCCGCCGGCGTGCCGGTGGTCCCGTCGGAGTTCCTCGAGCCCGGCGACGACCCCGCCCACGTCCTGCTGGACGTCGAGCACGTCGTCAAGCCGGCGATCTCGGCCGGGTCCAAGGACACGCTCCGACTGGGTGCCCACGAGCGTGACCGGTCCCGCGACCACGCGGCCCGGTTGCTCGACGCGGGGCGCGGCGTCCTGGTCCAGCCGTACCTGGATGCGGTGGACGACGTCGGCGAGACGGCCGTCGTGGTGGTCGACGGCCACGCCTCCCACGCGATCCGCAAGGGCGCGATCCTGCGCGCCGGGGCCGGCCTGGTGGAGGGTCTGTTCGCCGAGGAGGACATCTCGGCGCGCGAGCCGAGCGCGGCCGAGGTGGCCGTCGCCGAGCGCGCGCTGGAGGCCGTCCCGGGCGACGCTCCCCCGCTCTACGCGCGGATCGACCTGCTTCCGGGACAAGGCGGCCCGGTGGTCCTCGAGCTCGAGCTGGCCGAGCCGTCCCTCTTCCTCACCACGTCCGACGGGGCGGCCGACCGGCTCGCCGACGCCGTCCTGCGGCGCCTCGCCCCGCACTGACCCCCACCGCGTCCGCGAGATACGGGTTGCGCACCGCCGGAGACGTCACGGTGGTGCGCAACCCGTATCTCGGCGACGGGTGAGGGACGGTCAGGCGGGACGGTAGCCCTGGGGCCAGTCGGCGTAGCGGATGCGGGAGATGTCGCGGATGTCGCCGGCGGTGCCCCACTCGTCGGCGCCGAGGCGCGAGAGCGGGAGCAGACGGGTGATCTCGGGGTGGTCGCCGTCGAGGGCGTCCTCGTCGACGACGGCGTGCACGACCCGTCCGAAGACGACCGTGGACGAGCCGAACGACACCGTGCTGTGCAGGACGCACTCGAGCGCGACCGGTGACGCGGCCACCCGCGGCGCCGAGACGCGCAGGCTGGGCTCGCGCTCCAGGCCCACCGCGTCGAACTCGCTGGTGCCGGGCGGGAAGTCGGTGCCGGTGGCGTTGACCTGCTCGAACAGGGGCTCGGGCGTCAGGGCGACGACGAACTCGCCGCTCGCCTCGATGTTGGTCAGCGAGTCCTTGCGGCCCACCGAGGTGAACTGCACGATCGGCGGCGACGTCGACGCGACGGTGAAGAACGAGTGCGGTGCGAGGTTGTCGACGCCGTCGGCCGAGACCGACGAGATCCAGGCGATGGGTCGCGGGACGACGACCGAGTTCAGCAGCTTGTAGAAGTCCCCGGTGCCCATCTGGTCGGGGTCGAAGTCACGTCGCACGACTCAGGCACCTCGCCGGCGCTGGTCGACGGCGTAGAGCGCGACACCCGCCGCGACGCCCGCGTTGAGGGACTCCAGGCCCGAGGCCATCGGGATCGAGACGAGCACGTCGCACGACTCCGACACCAGCCGCGACAGCCCCTTGCCCTCGCTGCCGACGACGAGCACGAGCGGGCCGTCGGCGAGGTCGAGGTCGGGCAGCGAGACGTCGCCGTCGGCGGCCAGCCCGGCCACCATCAGGCCGGCCTCCTGGTACGCCTTGATCTGGCGGGTCAGATTGACCGCGCGGGCGACGGGCAGGCGCGCGGCCGCACCGGCCGAGGTCTTCCAGGCCGACGCGGTCATGCCGGCCGCGCGACGCTCGGCGACGACGACGCCGTGGGCGCCGAAGCCGGACGCCGAGCGCACGACGGCACCGAGGTTGCGGGGGTCGGTGACGCCGTCGAGCATCACCACCAGGGCGGGCTCGCCGACCTCCTCGGCGCGGTCGACCAGGTCGTCGGGGTGCAGGTACTCGTACGGCGGGATCTTGGCCGCGACGCCCTGGTGCACCGCACGGTCGGTCATCCGGTCGAGCTCGCCGCGCCCCACCTCGAGCAGCGCGATGCCGCGGTCGGCGGCCACCTGGAAGATCTCGCGCAGCCGGTCGTCGCGCTCGGCGGCCTCGGCCACGTAGATCGTGGTGACGGGCACGCCCTCGCGGACGAGCTCGACCACGGGGTTGCGCCCCGCGACCCACTCGGTGCCGTCGCCCTTGGACTTGCGTCCGCCGCGCTGCGGCTGCCCGCCGCCCTGCTTCTTGGCGGCGTAGGCCTTGTGGTTGGGCCGGTCCTCGGCCTTGGGGGTGGGGCCACGGCCCTCGAGCCCCCGGCGGATGCGTCCACCCGAGCCCGCGGTGCGCTCGCCCTTGGAGCGGTTGACCGCTCCTCGTCGCTGGCTGTTGCCTGGCATCAGTGCACCTTCTCCGATGGGGTGTTCGTGGGGCCGGCGAGCTCCCAGCGAGCTCCGTCCGGCGTGTCGGTGACGAGGACGCCGGCCGCGGCCAGCTGGTCGCGCACGGCGTCGGCCGTGGCCCAGTCCTTGGCGTCGCGGGCAGCGGCCCGGGTGGCCACCAGGGTCTGGACGAGCACGTCGAGGGCGGCGTGCTCCTCCGAGCCGGCGCCCGACGCGGCCTGCCACACGGGCGACAGCGGGTCGAGCCCGAGCACGTCGAGCATCCGACGCACGGCGGCGAGCTCGGAGACCAGGGCGTAGGCCGTGGGACCCTCGCCCGGGCCGACGTCGGCGAGCAGCTTGTTGCCGGTGCGCACCGAGTCCTGCAGCGCGGCGAGCGCGGCGGGGACGCCGAGGTCGTCGTCCATCGCCGCGGCGAAGGCCGGCGTGACGCTGCCGCCGAGCTCGGCGAGGTCGTCCGGGCTGGCGGTGACCTCGGCGGCGCGGCGGACGAAGTGCTCGATCCGGCCGAACGCGGTGGCCGCCTCGGCGAGCGAGGCGTCGGAGTACTCGACGATCGAGCGGTAGTGGGCCGCGACGAGGTAGTACCGGACGTCGATCGGGCGGAACCGCCGCGTGACCTCCGAGACCAGCGCGGAGTTGCCCATCGACTTGGACATCTTCTCGCCCGCGGTGGTGACCATCGCGTTGTGCATCCAGAGCCGGGCGAACCGCTGGCCGGCCGCGCGGGACTGCGCGAGCTCGTTCTCGTGGTGCGGGAAGCGGAGGTCGAGGCCGCCGCCGTGGACGTCGAACTCGTCGCCCAGGTACTTGCCCGCCATCGCCGAGCACTCCAGGTGCCAGCCCGGACGGCCGCGTCCCCACGGGGTGGGCCAGGACGCCGTCCCGGGCTCGCCCTCCTTGTGGCCCTTCCAGAGCGCGAAGTCGCGCGGGTCGCGCTTGCCGCGCGGGTCGGCGTCGCCGGCGGGCTCCATGTCGGCGATCCTCTGGTGCGACAGCTCGCCGTAGGACGGCCAGGAGCGCACGTCGAAGTAGACGTCGCCCGAGCCGTCCTCGGCGACGTAGGCGTGGCCGGCCTCGACGAGGGCGTCGATCATCTCGAGCATCTCCGGGACGTGGCCCGTCGCGCGCGGCTCGTAGGTGGGCGGGCGGCAGCCGAGCGTCGCGTAGGCCTCGTGCAGCGCGCGCTCGTTGGCGTAGGCGTGCGCCCACCACGGGCGGCCGAGCTCGGCGGACCGGGTAAGGATCTTGTCGTCGATGTCGGTGATGTTGGCGACGATGGTGACCTCCAGGCCGTGGTGCTCCAGCCAGCGCCGCAGGACGTCGAAGACGACCTCCTTGCGGATGTGGCCGAGGTGCGGAGGACCCTGCACGGTCAGGCCGCAGTGGTAGATCGACGCGTGCCCGGGGTGCACGGGGACGAAGTCGACGACCTGCTTGCTGGCGCTGTCGTGGAGGCGGAGATTCACCCGCCCAGCCTACGGGGAACGGGCGCCGGGCCGTGACACCGTCCGCGGGGCCGTCCTGGGCGAACCAGTGACGTGGACGCGCGCAAGCCCTAGTCTGATTGGGTGAGAATCACTCCTGTCACACGCGTCACTGCCGTCGCCGTCGTCAGCGCCCTCTCGGGCGCCCTGCTGGCCCTGGTGCCCACCGCCGCCCAGGCCGCCACGGCGCCCGTCGGGACCACCCGCTGGACCAGCGACGCGCAGCTGGCCAAGGGCAGCGCCACCGGCACCCGCGTGTCGACCGGGTCCATCCGTCACGCCAAGGCCGTCGGCAGGTCCACCGTGGCCGGCACCGCCTACGCGTGGTCGCGCTGGACGTCGCCGTGGGCGTCCACCGGCTTCGCCGCCACCGAGGTGATCCCGTCGTGGAACGCCACCACCCCGACCGGCTCGCTGGTGCAGGTCCAGGTGCGCGTGCGCACCACCGCCGGCCGGACGGGCTCGTGGGACACCGTCGCGGACTGGGCATCGGCCGACTCCTCGGTCAAGCGACGCTCGGGCACCCCGCAGACCGACGACGTCGCGCGGGTGGTCGCCGACACCGTCCGCGCCACCGGCTCCCACCGCATCGGCGCCTGGCAGGTGCGTCTCAAGCTGATGCGCAAGGCCGGCGCCAAGTCCGCGTCCGTCCAGTCCGTCGGCGCCACCTTCAGCACCGCCCGCTCGGTCCCGGCCACCAGCCGCACCACGATGACGCGCACCACCCGCCTCGCCGTGCCCCAGTACTCGCAGATGATCCACATGGGCGAGTACCCGAAGTGGAACGGCGGCGGCGAGGCCTGGTGCTCCCCCACCTCGACGACGATGGTGCTGCGCTACCTCAAGTCGGGCCCCACGGCGGCGCAGTACGCCTGGGTGAACAAGGGCTATCGCGACCGCTTCGTCGACCACGGCGCCCGCCAGACCTTCGACTACCGCTACGGCGGCACCGGCAACTGGTCGTTCAACACCGCCTACGCGGGGTCGTTCGGCCTGGACGCCCACGTCACCCGCCTCCGCGACCTCCGCGACGCCGAGAAGCTGGTCAAGGCCGGCACCCCGGTGATCGTCTCCATCGAGTTCTCCCGGGGCCAGCTGTCCGGCGCCCCGATCTCCTCGACCGCCGGCCACGTCGTCGTCATCACCGGCTTCACCGCCGACGGCCGCGTGCTCGTCAACGACCCCGCCGGCACCACCAACGCCGCCGTCGACCGCACCTACGACCGGGCCCAGTTCGAGCGGGCCTGGATCGGTGGCAGCAACGGCACGGCCTACGTGATCAAGCGCTGAGGTCTCCCGTCCGAGCCCGCTCGAACGCCGTCGGACAGCCCGGACCGGAAGCGTCGACCCGGGCCGGGGGAAGGGCGCAGCGCAGTGCAGGGTCCTCCTAGGCTGACCCCGTGACCACCCGCGACCTGCACCTCGTCCGCTGGACGCCGGACCCCGGGCTCGACCCGCACGAGCCGTGGATCTCGCCGGTGGTGGAGGTGGGCTTCGACGTGGTGTCGCTCCTGCCGTCGTGGTCGGCGACGACGCCCGAGGGGGCGTGGGTCGACGTCGCGGTGCGGCGGGGGCCCGAGGACCCCTGGTACTCGCTGGCCCGCTGGTCCGAGACCGATCGGGCGCGCACCACCTTCGGGCGCGACGAGGGCGAGGCGGTGCGCCGCCACGACGACGAGCTGCTCGTCGACGCGACCGCCGGGTGGCGCACGGCGCAGCTCTCGCTCGCGGCGTTCCGGGTCGGTGACGGCGACCTGCCGACGCTCGGCCCGGCCTCGCTGCTGCTGTCGGGCGTGGACCCGGGCGACGTCGCCGTCGACGAGCCGTCCGGCGTCGCGCACACCGTCGACGTGCCCGCCTACTCCCAGCAGCTGCACCGCCACCTCACCGACCACGTGGGCCGCGGCGGCAGCGCGTGGTGCTCCCCCACTGCGGTGACCATGGTGCTGGACCACTGGGGCGCCGGGCCGCCCACGCCCGACGGCGCCGCGAGCCGCGACGCGGTGGTGCCGCTCGCCGCGCTCGGCGTCTTCGACACCGGCTACGACGGCACCGGCAACTGGGCGTTCAACACCGCCTACGCCGCCCGGTTCGGGGTCGACGCATTCGTCACCCGGCTGCACTCGCTGGCCGAGGCCGAGCTGTTCACCCGGGCGGGCATCCCGCTGGTGGTGTCGATGGTCTTCGCCGCCGACGAGCTGGACGGGTCCGGCTTCGACAGCCGCGGCCACCTCGTGGTGCTGCGCGGCTTCGACGCGGCGGGCGACGTCCTGGTGAACGACCCCGCGTCGCACCTCGAGCCCACCAACGACGCCGTGCCCCGCACCTACCGCCGCGACCAGGTCGCGCGGGCCTGGCTGGGCCGCTCCAGCGGCGTCGCCTACGTGATCCGTCCCCCGCACGTGCCGCTGCCCGACGCCCCGCCGGGTGCCGCCTGGTAGCTGCTGTCCGCCCTCGGTGAACGACGGAAGCAGCGGGGACGGGGCGAGGTTGAGTGCATCAGGCTCAACCGTGAAAGAGGCCCCACCATGACCGACACCACCACCACCGAGACCGTCCGCCTCCCCGTGCTCTTCCTGTCCGAGCAGGTCGTCCTGCCCGGGATGGTCGTGCCCGTCGAGCTCGACGAGGCCGCCCGCGCCGCCGTCGACGCCGCCCGCTCCGGCACCGACGAGCGCCTCCTGCTCGCGCCCCGCCTGGACGACCGCTACGCCACCTACGGCGTCGTCGCCGAGATCGTCCAGGTCGGACGTCTCGCGAGCGGCGAGCCCGCCGCCGTCCTGCGCGCCGGCAGCCGGGTCCACCTCGGCAGCGGCGTCGCCGGGCCGGGTGCCGCGCTGTGGGTCGAGGCCGAGGTCGTCGCCGAGCCCGAGGCCACCGACACCACCCGCGAGCTCGCCACCGAGTACCGCGGGCTGCTGGTCGCCACGCTCCAGCGGCGCGACGCCTGGCAGGTCATCGACCAGGTCAACCGCATCACCGACCCGTCGGCGCTGGCCGACACCGCCGGCTACGCGTCGTGGCTCGACGACGGCCAGAAGCGGCTGCTGCTCGAGACCCCCGACGTCGACGAGCGCCTCACCACCCTCACCGGCTGGGTGCGCGACCACCTCGCCGAGGCCGAGGTGACCGACACGATCGCCGAGAACGTCCGCGAGGGCATGGACAAGACCCAGCGCGAGTTCCTCCTGCGCCAGCAGCTCACCGCCATCCGCAAGGAGCTCGGCGAGGGCGAGCCGGAGGGCTCGGACGACTACCGCGCCCGCGTCGAGGCGGCCGACCTGCCCGAGGCGGTCCGCACCGCCGCGCTGCGCGAGGTCGACAAGCTCGAGCGCGGCAGCGAGCAGAACCCCGAGACCGGGTGGATCCGGACCTGGCTCGACACCGTCCTCGAGCTGCCCTGGAACGAGCGCACGCAGGACTCCACCGACGTGACCGCGGCCCGCGCCGTCCTCGACGCCGACCACCACGGGCTCGAGGACGTCAAGGACCGGATCGTCGAGCACCTCGCCGTCCGCGCCCGTCGCGCCGAGCGCGGCCTCGGCGTCGTGGGCGGACGCGGCTCGGGCGCCGTGCTGGCGCTCGCCGGACCTCCCGGGGTCGGCAAGACGTCACTCGGCGAGAGCGTCGCCCGGGCCCTCGGCCGGACGTTCGTCCGCGTCGCCCTCGGCGGCGTCCGCGACGAGGCCGAGATCCGCGGGCACCGTCGCACGTACGTCGGCGCGCTGCCCGGACGCATCGTGCGCGCCGTCGCCGAGGCGGGGTCGATGAACCCCGTCGTCCTGCTCGACGAGATCGACAAGGTCGGCTCGGACTACCGCGGCGACCCCAGCGCGGCCCTGCTCGAGGTGCTCGACCCGGCGCAGAACCACACGTTCCGCGACCACTACCTCGACCTGGACCTCGACCTGTCCGACGTCCTGTTCCTGGCCACGGCCAACGTCGTCGAGCAGATCCCGGCGCCCCTGCTGGACCGGATGGAGCTCGTCACGCTCGACGGCTACACCGAGGAGGACAAGGTCGCCATCGCGCGCGACTACCTGCTCCCGCGCCAGCTCGACCGCGCCGCGCTCACCACCGAGGAGGTGACGGTCACCGACGGCGCCCTGCGTCAGATGGCGGCCGACCACACCCACGAGCCCGGCGTGCGGCAGCTGGAGCGGCTCATCGCCAAGGCGCTGCGCAAGGCCGCGACGCGCCTCGCGTCACCCGACGCACCCGCGTCGGTGACGATCGACGAGCAGACGCTCACCGACCTGGTCGGCCGACCCCGCTTCACCCCCGAGGCGCACGAGCGCACCTCGGTGCCGGGCGTCTCGACGGGTCTGGCGGTCACCGGCCTCGGTGGCGACGTGCTGTTCGTCGAGGCCGGGCGCACCGACGGCGACCCGGGCCTGACCCTCACCGGCCAGCTCGGCGACGTCATGAAGGAGTCCGCGCAGATCGCGCTCTCCTACGTGCGGGCGCACGCGACCGAGCTCGGCGTCGACCCCGCCGTGCTCGACGGACGCATCCACGTCCACGTGCCCGCCGGCGCGATCCCCAAGGACGGCCCGTCTGCGGGCGTCACGATGGTGACGGCGCTGGTCTCGATGGCCACCGGACGTCCCGTGCGGGGCGAGGTGGGGATGACCGGCGAGGTCACGCTGAACGGACGGGTCCTGCCCATCGGCGGGCTCAAGCAGAAGCTGCTCGCCGCCCAGCGCGCCGGGCTCACGCAGGTGTTCGCACCCGCGCGCAACGAGCCCGACCTGGACGACGTCCCGGCCGAGGTGCTGGAGGCGGTGCAGGTCACCCTCGTGGCCGACGTCGCCGACCTGCTCGCCCAGGCCCTCACCCCCGCGGCCGAGGAGACCCGGGCCCCCGCCGCCGCCCAGGCCGCCTGAGGCCCCTCCCCCGTCCGCGATCCGATGGCGACGCGGGGTTCCCGCACCCGGGGAACCCCGCGGACCCATCAGATCGCGGACGGGTGGGACGGGTGGCGGCGGCTCAGCGGCCTAGCGGACGGTGATGCTGACCGAGTCCCAGCCGGTGGCGCCGTCGGGGAGGACGTCGGCGACGTCGGGGGTCTGGGTGTAGCCGCTGAGGTCGGTGGCCCGGACCTGGATGACGTGGGCGCCGGGGGCGGCGTCCCACTCCACGACCCACTGCACCCAGGTGTCGACGCCGGGCACCCGGCCGAGGCGGGCCACCTGCCACGGGTCGTCGTCCACCTTGATCTCGACCCGCTCGATCCCGGTGTGCTGGGCCCAGGCCACGCCGGCCACCGCGACGGTGCCGGCGTCGACGTCGGAGCGGGGCGTGTCGATCCTCGACTGCGTCTTGACCGGCCCCTTCTCGCCCCAGCCGCGCGAGGTCCAGTAGGCCTCGACGTCGTCGAAGCGGGTCACCTCCCAGTCCACGACCCACTTGGTGGCCGAGACGTAGCCGTACAGGCCCGGCACCACCTGGCGCACGGGGAACCCGTGCTCGATCGGCAGCGGACGCCCGTCCATGGCCAGGGCCAGCATGGCGGCGCGGCCGTCGGTCAGCGCCTCGATCGGCGTGCCGCACGTCCAGCCGTCCTCCGACGTCGACAGCAGGGCGTCGGCGCCGCGCTGCACGCCGGCCTCGGCGAGCAGCGGCGCGATGAGCACGCCCGACCAGCGACTGTTGCCGATCAGGTCGCCGCCCACCTCGTTGGAGACGCAGCACAGCGTCACCCAGGCGTCGTCCAGCCCCCGGTCGAGCAGGTCCTGGTAGCTCAGCGTGATCTCCCGGTCGACCATGCCGTGGATGCGCAGCGACCAGTCGGCGGGGTCGATCGACGGTGTGGTGAGCGCGGTGTCGATCCGGTAGAACTCGCTCGACGGGGTGAGGAACGGCGAGATCCCCGGGACGCCGAGGTCGGCGCCGGTGGGCACGACGGCACGACGCACGGGCAGTCGGAGCGTCGAGCGGGCGCTCTCCGCGGCACGCCGCGAGGCCCCGAGCAGCCGGCTGCCGCCGGTGAGGAGCACCGCGCCGACGCCCACGAGCGCGACCTCGGACAGGAACCGTCGGCGCCCCTCGCCCACGGTGACGTCGGGTCGGGGTCGCAGCAGCCACCGCACGGCGAAGATCGTCACCACGCCGCCGACCAGCGGCGCGGCGGCGTCGAGCTGGCCCGCGTCGGGACGCGACACGACCGCGACGGCACCGACCACGGCCACCACCCCGAACCCGGCGGCGGCCAGGCCGGGACGACGACGCACCTGGATGCCGAGCAGCGCCCCCAGCGCGACGACGACCACGACGACGGCGGTGATCAGGGCGGGCTTGTCGGCGGTGCCGAGCAGGTCGATCGCCGGGCGAGCGAGCGCGCCGGGCGCGGCCGCGATGACCGCCTCCCCCGTCGCGACGACCGGTGAGGACGAGGCACCCAGGAAGGACGCCGCCAGCTCGGACACGGCCAGGCCGCCGCCGGCCGCGACGACCCCGGCCAGGGCGGCGGTCCAGCGGGCCGGGGCCTCGGGATCGGTCGACGGCTGCTGGACGACGGTGCTGGTGGCCACGCCCCCATCCTGCCTCGCGGGTGTGCGCGAGGATGGCCCGATGCCCCCCGAGCTCCCCCTGCCCCGCGTCGGCACCGGCGTCGACGTCCACCGGCTCACCGAGCAGCGACCCCTGTGGGTGGCCGGCCTGTACTGGCCGGACGAGCCCCGCGGGCTCGACGGCCACTCCGACGCCGACGTGGTCTGCCACGCCGTCTGCGACGCCCTGCTCGCCGCCGCCGGCCTCGGCGACCTCGGCACCAACGTCGGCACGTCCGACCCGCGGTGGGCGGGCGCGAGCGGCACCGACCTGCTCGCCGAGATAGCCCGCCGCGTGGCCGCCGCGGGGTTCGCGGTGGGCAACGCCTCGGTCCAGCTGGTGGGCAGCGTGCCCCGGCTGGGCGCCCGACGGGCCGAGGCCGAGGAGCTGCTGACGCGCGTCGTCGGCGCCCCCGTGTCGCTGTCGGCGACCACGACCGACGGTCTCGGCCTCACCGGCCGCGGCGACGGCCTGGCCGCGATCGCCACCGCGCTCGTGGTGCCCGTGGGGTCGGTCGAGGTCTAGGCGGACGGGGCGGGACGGGTGCGGACCGCCACGCAGACCTCGACGAACCCGTCGACGAGGCGGGTGTCGTAGGTGGCGAGCGACGGCTCGGGGTGCTCCAGGCCCTCGCCCGAGGCGAGGTCGAACAGCTGGTGCCCGGCGGGCGCGGCCACGTAGGGGTGGCCGTCGCGACGCCCGACGATCCCGCGGGCCATCGTCGGGGTGCCCGCGTAGGGGTCGCGGTTGCCGACCGCGTGCACCTCGTGCTCGCCGGTGCGGAAGACCGCCACCTGCTTGCCGCGCACGAGCGCGGAGACCCCCACGTCGACCTCCAGGTCGGCGGCCGCGCAGACCCGTACCCACCTGGCCGTGGTAGCAGCGGGCGCCGTCCCTCTGACCATGGCTGGACGCTAGGCAGCCGGTGTTTCGCCTGTGCTAACCCACGTCACGGCCACGCAAACACTTCTTCGGGCGCGCGACGCCGCCCCCAGGACGCAGCACCGCCCCGTCCGGTGCCGGACGGGGCGGTGCTGAGCTGCTGACGTGCGGGCGTCGCTCAGGAGGCGAGGACCTCGTCGAGCAGCGTCTCGGCCTTGTCCTCGTTGGTGCTCTCGGCGAGCGCGAGCTCGGAGACGAGGATCTGGCGGGCCTTGGCCAGCATGCGCTTCTCGCCGGCGGAGAGCCCGCGGTCGCGCTCACGGCGCCACAGGTCGCGGACGACCTCGGCCACCTTCATGACATCGCCGGAGTGCAGCTTCTCCAGGTTGGCCTTGTACCGTCGGGACCAGTTCGTGGGCTCCTCGGCGTGCTCGGCACGCAGGACGCCGAAGACCTTCTCGAGGCCGTCCTTGTCGACCACGTCGCGGACGCCCACGAGGTCGGTGTTGCAGGCAGGCACTCGGACGACGAGATCGTTCTGTGCAACGATGCGAAGGACGAGGTACTCCCGCGACTCGCCCTTGATCGTCCGCTGCTCGATGTCCTCGATGACCGCAGCACCGTGGTTGGGGTAGACGACCGTTTCACCGACAGAAAATGTCATATGTTCTTCGCCCTTTCTTAGACGCCCAGGATACCACGCCTTTCGGACACCAAATCCTGCGTTTGCGCAGGTCAGAGCCCCAAACAGGTCTTGACAACAGGGCCCTGAAGTGCCATCTCGTGCGCGGGCGTCGTCCGTTTGAGGTGCTCCGCGGCCCCCGGGACGCACCTCCGGAGCGCCTCTCGCACGCCCGGGATGCCGCACCGGCACGACCCTCGATAGGGTGAGCCCGCCTGGACGGGACAGCCGCCAGGTCCGCTGTCGGAGCACGAAAGGCCGGGACCGTGCGCACTCGCCCCACCCAGACCCTGACGACGTACCGGGGCGCGGCCGTGGCCGCAGCAGCGGTGCTCGCGCTGACGGTCTCCGGCTGCGCGACCGGCTTCAACGCCGAGACCAACCGCGAGTACACCGCCGCGGTCGGCACCAACCAGCGCGAGGGCGACGTCGACGTCCTCAACGCGCTCTACGTCGAGAACGTCGGCGGCACCGCGACGCTCTCCACCGTCCTGGTCGACAAGATCGGCGAGCCCGACACCCTGACCGGCATCACGGTCGCCACGGCCGGCGGAGACGAGCTCACCGCCACCCTCGACGCGCCGATCGACGTCGAGCCCGGGGTCAGCACCCGCCTGGGCGACGAGCCAGAGGTCGTCATCTCCGGCGACTTCGTGGCCGGTCAGTTCCTGCGCACCACGCTCACGTTCGAGAACGCCGGCGAGGTCGTGCTGCGGGCCCCGGTCGTCGAGCGCACCGAGGAGTACAGCGAGGTCGCGGCCCCGTCGATCCTGCCCACGGACACCGCGTCCGAGGAGGCCACCGACGGGCCGAGCGACGAGGCCACCGACCAGCCCACGGACGAGCCCACCAGCTGACGCCGGCGGGCTCGGCGCGGGTCAGCTCTCGTACTTGTAGCCCAGTCCTCGCACGGTCACGAGCAGGCGCGGGTTGCCCGGGTCGGGCTCGATCTTGGCCCGCAGCCGCTTGACGTGGACGTCGAGCGTCTTGGTGTCACCCACGTAGTCGGCGCCCCAGACGCGGTCGATGAGCTGACCGCGGGTGAGCACGCGTCCGCTGTTGCGCAGGAACATCTCGAGCAGCTCGAACTCCTTGAGCGGCAGCCGCACGTCGGTGCCGTCGACGGTCACGACGTGCCGCTCGACGTCCATCCGCACCCGGCCGGACTCGAGCGCCGACGGCGACTCGTCCACGTCGGTGCCGCGGCGCAGCACGGCCCGGATCCGCGCGACGAGCTCACGCGGGCTGTAGGGCTTGGTCACGTAGTCGTCGGCGCCGAGCTCGAGCCCGACCACCTTGTCGACCTCGGTGTCCTTGGCGCTGACCATGATCACCGGGACGTTGGACGTCTGGCGGATCTGGCGGCACACCTCGGTGCCCGGCAGGCCGGGCAGCATCAGGTCGAGCAGCACGATGTCGGCACCGCTCCGGTCGAACTCCTCGAGCGCGCGGGGGCCAGTGTCCGCGACCGCGACGTCGAACCCCTCCTTGCGCAGGACGTAGGCGAGCGCGTCGCTGTAGCTCTCCTCGTCCTCGACCACGAGCACTCGGGTCACTGGCGTGCCTCCTTGGGGCTGAGCAGGTCTCGGGAGCCGGAGGGTCCGGCACCCGCGATGACGTCGCCGGCCGCGTCGTCGAACGACTCCGGCGCGTGGACGGGCAGGGTGAGCGTGAACGACGAGCCGGCGCCGGGCTCGCTCCACACCCGCACCGCCCCTCCGTGGCTGGCGGCCACGTGCTTGACGATCGACAGGCCGAGGCCGGTGCCGCCCGTGGCACGGGCGCGGGCCGGGTCGACGCGGTAGAACCGCTCGAAGATCCGACCGATCTCGGTGGACGGGATGCCGATGCCCTGGTCGGCGACGCTGATCGCGATGTCGTCGCCCTGCCGGCACGCGGTGACGGCCACCTTGGACCCCTCGGGGCTGTACGTGACGGCGTTCTCCACGAGGTTGGACAGGGCGGCGAGCACCTGGTCGGGGTCGCCGAGCACCCAGAGGTCGTCCTCGCACGAGGCCGCGATCTCGATGTCCTTGGCGTCGGCCTCGGTGGAGCTGGCCTCGACCGCGGACCGCACGGCGTCGGCCACGTCGATCTCGACCGGCTCGTCGACCAGCTCGTCGCCCTGCAGGCGCGAGAGGTCGATGATCTGCTGCACCAGCCGGGTCAGGCGGTCGCTCTCGCCCCTCATCCGGCCGGCGAACCGGACCACGGCCTCGGGGTCGTCGCTCGCCTCGGCCACCGCCTCGGCCAGCAGGTTCAGCGCGCCGACGGGTGTCTTGAGCTCGTGGCTGACGTTGGCGACGAAGTCGCGCCGGATGGACTCGACCCGTCGCTCGCGGGTGCGGTCCTCGACGAGCACGAGCATCAGCCGCGACGAGAGCGGGGCGACCCGCGCCGACAGCGCGAGGGGGTGCGTCGACCGCGGGCTCAGCACGCTCAGCTCGGTGGTGCGCACCTGGCCGTCGCGGCGCACCAGGCGCACCAGCGTCATCAGCTCGTCGGAGTCGAGCCGGTCCTCGCGCACCATGCCGATCGCGTACGCGGGCGCCGAGGCCTTGAGGACGTTGTCGTCGGGCCCGACCAGGACGGCCGACGAGCGCAGGACGCCGAGCACCGACTCGACGCCGGGCGGCACCTCGGGCTGGGTCCGCTCGGGCTGGCGGGACTGCTCGCGCTCGCTCACCCGGAACAGCAGGACCGCGCCGGCTCCCAGCAGGGCGCCGAGGAACCCGACGAGGATGACACCCAGCTCGTTGGACACGCGGCCGATCGTACGCGGACGGTTCACCCCGTCTTCGCCGTCAGGACGGCCCCCACCTGCAGTTTCGCCTCGTGTTCACGCCTCGTTCACGGCCGGTCGTGCGCTGGTCACCCACGTTGCCTAACGTTCGTCCCATGAGGGACGCGTACTACGACCAGCTCGATTCCATCGTCGACGACCTCGTCGCGATGACGGCAGCGGTGCAGACCGCCGTGCACGAGGCGACCAGGGCTCTGCTCAAGGCGGACGCCCAGGCCGCCGAGAGCGTGATCTCCGGCGACCGCGACATCGACGCGTCCCGCGAGCTGATCGAGAGCCGCGCGCTGCAGCTGCTGGCGACCCAGCAGCCCGTCGCCACCGACCTGCGCCAGCTCGTCGCGACGCTGCGGATGGTGGCCGACCTCGAGCGGATCGGCGACCTGTCGGTCCACATCGCCAAGGTGTCCCGCCTGCGCGCGCCCGAGATCGCCGTCCCCGGCCCGCTGCAGCCGACCATCGCCGAGATGGCCGACGTCGCCGACAAGATGATCGGCGCCGCGTCGCGCATCGTCGCCGACCGCGACGTCGCCGCCGCCGCCGTCATCGAGTCCGACGACGACGAGATGGACATGCTCCGCCGCTCGCTGTTCCGCGTGCTCCTCAGCGACGACTGGGACCACGGCGTCGAGCCGGCCATCGACCTCGCCCTCCTCGGCCGCTACTACGAGCGCATCGGCGACCACGCCGTCGGCGTCGCGCGTCGTGTCGTCTTCCTCGTCACCGGCGACGTCCCCGCCCCGCCGTCGTCCACCCAGCCCGTCTGACGGCCGACCTGTCGGTGCGTGGTGATGCCTCGGCATCATGAGGCACCGACAGGTCGTCAGAGCGTGAGGATCGTGTAAAGGGCGACGAGCCCGAGCAGGACGATCGCGGAGCGCAGTAGCCACGGGGGCAGGCGACGGCCGACGGCCGCGCCGAGGAAGCCGCCGACGAGCGACCCCGCGGCGATCAGGCCGACGGCGGCCCACTCGATGCGGCTGTCACCGCTGACGAGGTCGACGACCACGTAGGTGGTGGCGGCGACCAGGTTGACCACGAGGACGAGGACGTTCTTGGCGCCGTTGATGCGCTGGATGGTCTCGGGCAGCACCAGGCCGAGCAGGCCGACGAGCAGGATGCCCTGCGCCGCGGCGAAGTAGCCGCCGTAGACGCCGCACAGGTAGGTGACGGCGAGCACCGCGAGGAAGCGGCCCGTGCCCATCGCCCGTGGCTCGTCCGTGGTCCCCGCGCGCTCGCGCCGTCGACGCAGGTGGGCCTGCAGGGCCGGCTGCGCCACGACGAGCACCAGCGCCAGCACCAGCAGCACCGGGACGATCGCGACGAACGCGTCCTCGGGCAGGTGGAGCAGCAGGAACGCGCCGGTGAGCGCGCCGAGCAGCGAGGCCGGCACCAGCTGGAGCAACCGGCGCCGTTGCCCGCTCAGCTCACGCCGGTACCCCCACGAACCGGTGACGTTGCCGGGGATCAGGCCGAGCGCGTTGCTCATCGTGGCCGAGACCGGCGGCACGCCGAACGCGACCAGGGTCGGGAAGGTGATCAGCGTGCCCGATCCCACGATGGCGTTGACGGTGCCGGCGCCGATCCCTGCGACGAGGACCAGCGCCATCTCCGCCGGGGAGACGGGTCAGCGCCCCTGGCTCGCGACCGCCGCGATCGCGTCGGCGGCGGCGTCCGGGTCGAGGTAGCGCCCGCCGCGCGTGACCGGCTTGAGGTCGGCGTCCAGCTCGTAGACCAGGGGGATGCCGGTGGGGATGTTGAGGCTGACGACGGACTCCTCGTCCATGCCGTCCAGGTGCTTGACGAGCGCGCGCAGCGAGTTGCCGTGCGCCGTGACCAGCACGGTCTTGCCCGCCCGCAGGTCGGGGACGACCTGGTCGTACCAGTACGGCAGCATCCGGCCGAGGACGTCCTCGAGGCACTCGGTGCGCGGGCGCAGCTCGGACGGCAGCGCGGCGTAGCGGGCGTCGCCCGACTGGCTGAACTCGTCGGCGTCGTCGATCGCCGGCGGCGGCGTGTCGTACGAGCGGCGCCAGAGCATGAACTGCTCCTCGCCGTACTCCTCGAGGGTGGCCTTCTTGTCCTTGCCCTGCAGGGCGCCGTAGTGGCGCTCGTTCAGGCGCCACGAGCGCGAGACCGGGATCCAGTGCCGGTCGATGCCGTCGAGGACGATCTGCGCGGTGCGGATGGCGCGACGCAGCACCGAGGTGTGCAGGACGTCGGGCAGCAGGCCCGCGTCGCGCAGCAGGTCGGCACCACGGGCCGCCTCGGTGACCCCTTGGCTGTTCAGGTCGACGTCGACCCATCCGGTGAACAGGTTCTTGGCATTCCACTCGCTGTGGCCGTGGCGGAGCAGGATCAGCGTCGAGGTGGCTTCACTCATGCCTGGAGCCTAGGACCACCGGCGGCCGCCCGGCGAGCCGGACCCGCCCCCCGTGGCCCGTTGCTGCCCTACGCTCTGGACCATGTCGGGGACGAGGGCAGCGCTGCGCGACGCCGTGGCGGTGGTCCTCGAGGGACTCGCGCTGTGCGGTCGTCACCTGCCCGTGCTCCTGTGCCTGTTCCTCGCCGGCGCCGCCGTGCGCAACGGCGCGCTGTGGGCCGCGGTCGAGCTCAGCGGCGTCAACGGCACGCTCGGCGGGTTCGTGCTGCCGCTCGCCCCGCTCGGCTCGCTGACCGCGCTGATCCTCATGCTGCGCGTCGCCGGCTCCTCGCTGCAGCACACCACCGCCCCCGAGCAGGATCGGACCGGGCGTCGCAGCGCCCGGTACCTCCCGCTGCTGGCCTCGACGCTCGTGCCGTTCCTCGCCGTCTACGCCGCGCAGGGCTACCTGCGCGCCGACGCCCGCGAGTACGTCAACGCCGCGACCAACGACGAGCTCGCGCTCTCGGCCCGGGCCTTCTACGGCGTCGCCTCCGACGTCGACCGGACCTCCATCGGGCAGGGTGCCTTCCTCGTCGGCCTCGTCGTCGTCGCCCTGGCGCTGCGGTTCGGGATCGACCGGTTCGACCTGGCGTCGAGGAGCTCGGGATTCGGCCTGCTGGCGGCCTACGTCGAGGTGCTGTGGCTGCTCGTCCTGGCGACCCAGCTGAGCAACTACCAGGAACGGGTCTGGGCGTGGGTGGGCGACCGCACGGTCGTCGACTGGGTCCAGGACCGGTGGGAGGGCGTGCTCTCGGTCGTCGGCCCGCTGGCCGAGCCGCTCGCGGCGGTCGCCGGTGCCGTCGGCGGCTTCCTCGGGTCGGCCGACGCGGTGGTGATCCTCCCGGTCGCCTGGCTGACGGTCGGCGCCGTCGTGCTCGGCCAGCGCCTCGACGCTCCCGAGCGCGAGCGTCGCGCCCGTCCCTGGACGCGCCACGTCGAGCGGGTGCCGACGCGCGTGCGCGGCTGGGGCCACGAGGTCACGGCGGACTTCCGCGGCCGGTTCGAGGGCTTCTTCTCCGGGCTCCGGCTGCTCGTGGTCGGCGGGCTGGTGCCGATGCTGCTGTTCTGCGTCGTCTTCCTGCTGTCGCGCCAGGCCGGCTGGCTGGTGGGCGAGGTCGTCCGGCTGGTCACCGGCCCCCAGGAGCAGTCCACCGGCCTGGCCTTCGCGCCGTGGGTCGACGTCGCCACCTCGGCCGCCGAGACGGTCCTGCTCGTCGGCCTGCTGGCCGCGGCCATCGACCGCGTGGTCGGACGGGCGCGCCGTCGCGAGGACGACGCTCAGTCGATGGGCAGCTCGGCGTAGGCCGGCAGGATCCACCACATCCGCACCGCCGTCGGGCGTGCGTCGTCGGGCGTCAGCACGTAGGCCTGCGTGTCGTAGGCCGGCGGCCTCTCGGGCTCGCCGGCCGGCACCTCCGGCTTCGCACCCTTCACGCCGATGACCGGGCGCGGGCCGATGGCGTCCGTGGGGACGCAGGGGAAGGTCCCCACCTCGGCCGTCGTGTAGGCGCTCAGCGTCGAGGAGACCCACCGGGTGCCCGCGTCGTCGACCAGTGCCAGGTTGCACCCTCCGAGGGCGATGTCCGGGTCGGCCTCGACGTGGAGGTCGACGCGCCACAGCTGCGCGCCGTCGGGCACCGTGACCGGTCCGGGACGGGCTCCCCCGGTGACCGCGTCGACCTTGGTCACGCCGTCGAGCCTGAGGTCGGCCTCGACCGGGTACTGCTGGAACCCGTCGTCGTACTCGCCGGCGAAGGACACGACGCCGTCGGCACCGGCCGTCGCGCCCTCGTGGAAGCCCGGGTCCCACCAGTAGACGAGGAGCCGCGAGCTGCTCGCGAGCAGCGCGACCACGACGAGCGGCAGCACCAGGACGAGCCCCCACCGGTTGCGGCGCAGCCAGGGCCTCACAGCGCTCCCACCAGGCCGGTCTCGGGCAGGACCATCGGCTCGGCGTCACGCCACGCGTCGACGTCGGCCCGGCTGATGCCGAGGTCGACGACGGCGACGTCGTCCCACCGGTCGTCGTCGAGGTTGGGAGCCAGCGCGAGGCGGGACCCGGGCAGGGCGCCGGGCGCGGACTCGATCGTGGCGACGCACCGGCTGGGCAGGTCGGCGACCCCCACCGGGCAGTCGAGCCGGCCGCGCTGGCCGAAGGTGGTGACCGCGGTGGTGCGGGACCCGGACCTGAGCTCGGCCCACTGCACGGTGCGCGGCTCGGCCGAGGGGGTGACGGTGAACGTCACGACGAGCACCAGCCCGGGCGACGCCCAGGAGGTGCCGGTCTGCGGCTGGACCTGCTCGGCGCCCTCGACGTCGGTCACCTCGACCGTGAACGGACGCATCTCGATCGGACGCCCCACCACGCCCTCCCGCTCGAACGCGCGGGACGCCTGGGGGTTCTCCGGGAGGTAGGTGTTGACCACCTGGCCGACGGCCAGGGCCGCGAGGACGACGGCGCCCGTGCCGAGACGGGCCGGGGCCAGCCAGGGCCGGCTCACGGCGCCGTCCCGTCGGTCTCCGCGGGATCGGGAGGAAGGGTCTCGGTGGCGACCGGCAGGGTCAGCCGGCCGGCGGTGACGGGGTCGAACCAGCCGACCTGGCGGTCGATCGAGCTCTCGCGCTCGGTGTGCGACCGGACGACCACGGTGACCTTGTCGGGGGCGTCGCCCGCGAGCTCCCACACCCAGGCGGCGCTGTAGGTGAGGTCGGGCGGAACCGTGCCGAGGGTGGTGGCGTCCTCCCGCACCAGCACCTCGGGCTCGACGCTCCTGATCGGTGCGGTCTCCTCGCCGTAGAGCGGCTGCGTGAAGGCCTCCAGGTCGCCCGCGACCCCGACGAGCTCCTGGGCCACCGCGGAGGGCACCTCGGAGTCGTCGGTGCTGCGGACGTCGACGTCGACGAGCAGGTAGATGCCGCGCGCGGTGCGTCCGGGGACCGCGTCGAGCGTGCGGGCGTCGCGGACGACGACCTCGAACGGGGCGGCGTCGAACTCGTCGTCGACCGCGAGCGTGGCGACGGGCTCGGCCTCGACCTGCCGCAGGCCGCCGAACAGTCCCGACGCGGCGAGCACGGCGGCACCCACGAGCAGCACCAGCACCCGCAGCCCCACCTGGTCGGCGAGACCGCGCGCGTGCGCGGACAGCCGCGATCGACCCCGGCGTTCCCCCGTCACGAGGCGAGCCTAGACGGCGTCGGGGTCAGTCCGAGGCCGAAGCGACCTGGTCGAGCACGAGGCCGTAGGCCTCCTGCGTCTGGACGCCGGGCACGGCGTAGGCGCCGTCGACCACGACGGTCGGCGCCTGGGTGATCCCGGCCTGCTCGGCCGTGGTGACCTGGAGGACGACCTCGTCGGCGCCGTCGTCGGAGGCGAGCAGCACGTCGGCGGCGTCGGCGTCGAGGCCGACGGCGGCCGCGCGCGACGCCAGGGTGTCGTGGTCGGACACGTCGGCGCCCTCGCTGAAGTGGGCCCGCCACAGCTCGTGGGCGAGGTCGCGCTGGGCCCCGACCCCGCCGGCGACGGTGGCCCACGACAGCAGCCGGTGGGCGTCGAACGTGTTGGCCCGGACGGCGGCCTCGAAGTCGAAGACCAGGCCGTCGCCGCGGGCGGCCTCGGCGACGCGCTCCACCTGCTCGGCGGCGTGGTCGGGCCCGCCGAGACGCTCGGCGAGGGCCTCGAGGAGCGGCTGGTGGTCCGACGGCGCGTGCGGGTCGAGCTGGAACGAGCGCAGCGCGATCTCCACCGGCTCGCCGGTGCGCAGCGTGAAGGACGCGGCGGCGCGCTCGAGGCGCGTCACGGCCAGCCAGGACCACGGGTCGACGACGTCGACGAAGACCTGGACCCTCACCGGGAGCCGTCCTCGCGGGGCTTCTCGAGCCAGCCTCGGAACGCGTCGAGGTTGCGGGTGGACTCCCCGCGCGAGATCCGCCACTCCCACTCCTTGCGGATGGAGGTGGCGAAGCCGAGCTCGAGGATGGAGTTGAACGACTCGTCGGCATAGGTGAGGACGGCGCCGAGCAGGCGGTCGACCTCCTCGGCGGTGACGTGGGTGCGGGGCAGGCGCCCGTCGAGCCAGATGTCGCCGTTGTGGTCGATCGCGAAGGCGACGCCGTAGAGCTTCATGTTGCGCTCGAGGAGCCAGCGGTAGACCTCGGCATGGTTCTCGTCGGGGTGCCGTGCGACGAACGCGTGCACCGACAGCGAGTGGTCCTTCACCTCGAGCCGCGCGGTGGTCTGCAGCTTCTTCTCCCCCGGCAGGACCACCTCGAAGACGCCGGGGCGGTGCTCGACGTGCTCGAGCCCGGTCGTCGCGAGGGCGTCACGGACGACGTCGGCCGTGGCGGCGGAGCTGGCGGAGAGGGTCATGAGGCCACCTGGTGGGGAGTGTCGAAGGAGGCCAGGGCGGCCTCGTAGACCGCGAGGGTGAGGTCGGCGGTGCGCTGCCAGCCGAACTCGCGGGCGTGCGCGACGGCACCGCGGCCGAGCGCGTCGGTCCAGACCGGGTCGGCGACCATCCGCGCGAACACCGTCGCGTAGTCGGCGGGGTCGTGGCCGTCGACGAGCACGCCGCTGCGGCCGTCGGCGACGGCCGTGGGCAGCCCGCCGACCCGGGCCGCGACGACCGGGGTGCCGCAGGCCTGCGCCTCGAGGGCGACCAGCCCGAAGGACTCGTTGTAGGACGGCACGCAGACCGCCGTCGACGCGGCGTACCAACGGGCGAGCTCGGCCCGTCCGACGGGCGGGACGAAGCGGACGAGGTCGGCGATGCCGAGGTGCCGGGCGAGCTCGGCGAGGTGCTCGGGGTGGGCCAGCCCCGATCCCGACGGCCCGCCGACCACGACCACCACGAGCGAGGAGCGCAGCGCGGGGTCGCGCTCGACGAGGTGGGCGGCGGCGCGCAGCAGCACGTCCGGCGCCTTCAGCGGCTGGATGCGTCCGACGAAGGTGAGCACGGTGGCGTCGGCGGGCAGGCCCAGCTCGGCGCGCGAGGCGGCCCGGTCGCGGGGCTCGAACACCTCGAGCGACACCCCCGGCGGCACGACGGCGACGCGGGCGGGGTCGGCGCCGTACAGGTCGACCAGGGCACGGGCCTCGTCGTCGGTGTTGGCCACGAGACGGTCGGCGGCCTCCACGACGGTCTGCTCGCCGTAGACGCGCGCGAGGGGCTCCTCGGCGTCGCCCTCGGCGAGCGCGGCGTTCTTCACCTTCGCGAGCGTGTGCATCGAGTGCACCAGCGGCACCCGCCACCGGTCGCGGGCGACCGCGCCGACCTGGCCCGACAGCCAGTAGTGCGAGTGCAGGACGTCGTAGCGTCCCGGGTCGTGCGCGGCCTCGACGCGCAGGACGTCCCGCACGAACGTGCACAGCTGCGCGGGCAGCTCGTCCTTGGACAGGCCCTCGAAGGGACCGGCGGGCACGTGGCGCACGAGGACGCCGGGGTCGGCCTGCACCTGGGCCGGCTGGTCCGACGACGTGGCCCGCGTGAAGATCTCGACCTCGATGTCGCGCTCGGCCAGGCGCCGCGCCAGCTCGAGCACGTAGACGTTCATGCCGCCCGCGTCACCGGTGCCGGGCTGCTCCAGGGGCGAGGTGTGCACCGACAGCATGGCCACCCGTGAGACGGGGCGGGCGCTGGGGCTGGGCACTGATCCATCGTCGCGCACGGCCCGGGGGCGGGCAAACGCACCGGTGGCGACTCGCTGGCACCATGGGGCCCATGAGCGAGACCAGCGACCAGACGACCCGTCGCACCGCCGTCGTGACCGGGGCGGGCAGCGGCATCGGCGCCGCGACGGCCCGGGCCCTCGGCGCGGCCGGCTTCCACGTCTACTGCGCCGCCCGCCGCACCGAGCGGGTCGAGGCCGTCGCCGCCGAGGTCGGCGGCACGGCCGTCACCTGCGACGTCACCGACGCCGGGAGTGTCGCCGCCCTGGCCGCGGCCGTCGGCGGGACCGTCCACGTGCTCGTCAACAACGCCGGCGGGGCGTTCGGGCAGGAGCCGATCGCGCGGACCGATCCCGAGCAGTGGCGCGCCATGTACGACGTCAACGTGCTCGGCACCCTGCGCGTCACCCAAGCCCTGCTGCCCGCGCTCGTGGCGAGCGGTGCGGGCACCGTCGTCAACGTGGGGTCGATCGCCGGTCACCTCGCCTACGAGGGCGGGGCCGGCTACACCGCCGCCAAGCACGGCGTGGCGGTGATGACCGAGACCCTGCGCCTGGAGCTGAACGGCCAGCCGGTGCGGATCACCGAGGTCGCGCCGGGCATGGTGCGGACCGAGGAGTTCTCGCTGGTGCGCCTCGGCGACGCCGACAAGGCCGACGCCGTCTACGCCGGCGTGCGCGAGCCGCTGGTCGCCGAGGACGTCGCCGATGCCGTCGCGTGGGTGGCCACGCGGCCGCAGCACGTCAACGTCGACCTGCTCGTGATCAAGCCGCTGGCCCAGGCCGCCCCGCACAAGGTGCACCGGGAGCAGTAGTGGCGGGCGTCACCGTGTACGGGCGGACCCCGTTCGCCCCGTAGGATGGCGAAGGCCCGCGGTCGCGGGCTGACCCCACCTGCAAGGACACAGACTCCGCTATGCCCATCCGTCAGGACCTGCGCAACGTCGCGATCGTCGCCCACGTCGACCACGGCAAGACCACCCTGGTCGACGCCATGCTCCAGCAGCAGGGCGCGTTCTCCGGCCACCAGGAGGTCACCGACCGGGTGATGGACTCCGGTGACCTCGAGCGCGAGAAGGGCATCACGATCCTCGCGAAGAACACCGCCGTCCGCTACCACGGACCGGGATCGCCCGAGGGCGGTGTCACCATCAACATCATCGACACCCCCGGCCACGCCGACTTCGGTGGCGAGGTCGAGCGCGGCCTGTCGATGGTCGACGCGGTCGTCCTGCTCGTCGACGCGTCGGAGGGCCCGTTGCCCCAGACGCGCTTCGTGCTGCGCAAGGCGCTCGCCGCGAAGATGCCCGTCATCCTGGTCGTGAACAAGGTCGACCGTCCCGACGCCCGCATCGCCGAGGTCGTCGAGGAGACGTACGAGCTGTTCATGGACCTGCTCGACGAGCACGCGTCCGAGGACGCCCTGGACTTCCCGGTCGTGTTCGCCTCGGCCAAGGCCGGCCGCGCGTCCGTCAACCAGCCCGCCGACGGCGGACTGCCCGACAGCGAGGACCTCGTCCCGCTGTTCCAGACGATCCTGGACGCCGTCCCCGCGCCGGAGTACGTCGAGGGCGCGCCGCTGCAGGCCCACGTCACCAACCTCGACGCGTCGCCGTTCCTCGGCCGCCTCGCGCTGGTGCGCGTCAAGGCCGGCACGCTGAAGAAGAACGCCCAGGTCGCCTGGTGCCGTCACGACGGCACCATCGAGCGGGTCAAGATCACCGAGCTGCTCGTCACCGAGGCGCTCACCCGCGTGCCCGGCGAGAGCGCCGGCCCCGGCGACATCGTCGCGATCGCGGGCATCCCCGAGATCACCATCGGCGAGACCCTGGCCGACGCCGACAACCCGGTCCCGCTGCCGCTCATCACGGTCGACGAGCCGGCCATCTCGATGACGATCGGCACGAACAACTCGCCGCTCGCCGGTCGCGAGAAGGGCACCAAGGTCACCGCCCGCCTGGTCAAGGACCGTCTCGACCGCGAGCTCGTCGGCAACGTGTCGCTGCGCGTCCTCGCCACCGAGCGTCCCGACGCGTGGGAGGTGCAGGGCCGAGGCGAGCTCGCCCTGGCGATCCTCGTCGAGCAGATGCGTCGTGAGGGCTACGAGCTCACGGTCGGCAAGCCGCAGGTCGTCATCCGCGAGGTCAACGGCAAGGTGCACGAGCCCTTCGAGCGCCTGACGATCGACTGCCCCGAGGAGTACCTCGGCACCGTCACCCAGCTCCTCGCCGTCCGCAAGGGCCGCATGGAGCAGATGACGAACCACGGCACCGGCTGGGTGCGCATGGAGTTCGTGGTGCCCTCGCGCGGCCTGATCGGCTTCCGCACCGAGTTCCTCACCGACACCCGCGGCACCGGCATCGCGAACCACGTGTTCGAGGACTACGAGCCCTGGGTGGGCGAGCTGCGCACCCGCGCGTCGGGCTCGCTGGTCGCCGACCGCTCCGGTGCGGCCACGTCGTTCGCCATGACCAACCTGCAGGAGCGCGGCACGCTCTTCGTCGACCCCACCACCGAGGTCTACGAGGGCATGATCGTGGGCGAGAACTCCCGTGACGACGACATGGACGTCAACGTCACCAAGGAGAAGAAGCAGTCGAACGTCCGCTCCTCCACCGCGGACAACTTCGAGAAGCTGATCCCGCCGAAGAAGCTCTCGCTCGAGCAGTCGCTCGAGTTCTGCCGCGAGGACGAGTGCGTCGAGGTCACCCCGGCCTCCGTCCGCATCCGCAAGGTCATCCTCGACGCCGGCGACCGCAACCGCTCGCGTCGCTCCGGCGCCCGCGGCTGACCGTCCCCCGGCGGTGGGTATGGCCCCACCTACACGCCCCGGCGGTGGGTATGGCCCCAAGATCGACGTGATCCTGGGGCCGCACCCACCGCCGTCGGCGTTCAGGCGGCGACGAGCCAGTGCCACCGCGGCCCGAAGACGGGCGGAGGTCCTGCGTAACCACGCCGGCGCAACGCCTCGTGGACGCGCAGCACGAGCGCCCGTGGCGACGAGAGCATCTCGTGCGTCACGTGCAGGACCTCGTACCCCGCGTCGCGCAGGGCCTGGTCGCGGACGATGTCGCGGTTCCACTGCTGGACGTCGGTCAGGTGCTGCCGTCCGTCGTACTCGATCACCAGCCTCCACTCCTCGAAGAGGAGGTCGACACGGGCCACGAACCGCCCGTCGCGCCTGACCTCGACGTTCACCAGCGGCTCGGGCAGCTCGGCGGCCTCGAGCACGAGCCGCGTGAAGGTCTCGCGCCGCGACTCGGCCCCGGTTCTCACGAGCGGCAGGACGCCCAGCAGCTCCCTGGCGCCGGGCCGCCACCTCTCACGGCGAGCCACCTCCGTCATCCCGTCGACGCTCGACATGCCTCGGCCCACGACCAGCTCGGCCACCCCCGCGACCTCGAGGGGTCGCAGCATCGACGCGGCCCCCACCAGGGCTGCCTCGACGCTCACGCACCGGCCGTCGTTCTCCGGCATGCTCCGCGTGCGATGGAGGAACACCTCAGGCACCGCGAGGTGCAGGTCGCCGCTCACCGTCAGGTGGACCGGGCGCGGACGACCCACGTCGATGTCCATGGCCTGCAGCGCGGAGACGTGGCTCAGCACCGCCCGCACCGGCATCGTCAGCATGGCCGCCAGCCGCCAGTCCTCGGGCGCCATCTCGTGGTCCCGGTGTCGGTAGACTCGCGGCATCACCGACACGTACGACGATCCGGCGATCGCCCGCCTCGACACCCCGAGCTCACGCGCCCGGTGGAGGTGGAACGGACCGCGTCGGAGCTCGTCGGGGACCGGCGCACGTGCGGGCATGCGACCAGCCGATCCGATCGGCGAGCGAGGCACCAGACCCCGCGTGCCATCTGTGGACGACCGGCTGCACCGGCGGTGGGTATGGCCCCAGGATCTCCCCCGAAGTGGGGCTATGGCCACCGCCGGTCAGAGGAGGCGGACGGCGGGGGCGTAGAGGGCCATGACGTCGAGGGCGTGGCGGTGGGAGGTGGCGTCGAGGCCGGCGCAGGCGTCCGCGACGACGCCCACCGACGCGCCGTCGTCCACCGCGGCCAGGACGGTGGAGAGGACGCAGCAGTCGGTGGAGACGCCGCAGACGACGACGTCGCGCGACCCGCCGGTCGCCTCCAGCAGCGCGGGGCCCCACTTGCCGAACGTGGGGGCGTCGACGGTGGGCCGGCCGGCCGCGTCGAGGCCGTCGACGACGTCCCAGGTGGAGGCGGGCGCGGTGAGGGCGAAGGGCCACGCGTCGTAGTAGGCCGCCCACGCGCCTTGAGGGTCCGCGGGCGGGACGAAGCGGGTGAAGACCACCCGGTCCTCGTGCTCGTCGACGAGCGCGCGCACCCGCGGGACGAGCGCGTCGAAGCCGGGCGTCGCCCAGGGGCCGGTCCGGAACCCCTCCTGCATGTCGACGACGACGAGCCAGCGGCCGTCGCTCACCGGGCGGCCCCCGCCGGGACGGACGTGCGCTCCTGGCGCGACACCGCCCCGCGCTCGAGCACCAGGTACCCCACGAACCCGATGACCAGCGCCGCGAGCACACCGAGGTTGGCGAAGGCCCAGGCGCCGTCGCGCCCGCCGAGGCCGAGCGGCCCGAGCAGGTAGCCCTGCCAGGCCAGCCAGCCGGCGTAGCCGTTGGTGACCAGGCCCCAGCCCACTACCGACCCGCCGACGAGCAGCGCCAGCGGCACCGTGCGCACGGCGCCGTAGCGGCCGGACGGGTCCTCGAGGTCGGCATCGGCGTAGTCGCCGCGCCGCAGGACGACGTCGGCGAGCATCACGCCGCACCAGGCCGCGATCGGGACGCCGAGGGTGATCAGGAAGCCCTGGAACGGGCCGATGAAGTCGGTGGCCACGAACACCACGTAGACGGTGCCGAGCAGCATGATCCCGCCGTCGACCAGGGCGGCCACCGGACGCGACGCGGGCAGCCCGAGGCTCAGCAGCGACAGGCCCGAGGAGTAGATGTCGAGCAGCGCGCCGGAGACGAGTCCGAGCACTGCGATCACGGCGAAGGGCACCAGGAACCACGTCGGCAGGATCGCCGCGAGCGCCCCGATCGGGTCGGACGCGATGGCGTCGCTCAGCTCGGCCGACGAGCCCGCGAGCAGCAGCCCGTAGACGAGCAGGACGAGCGGGGCGAGCGCGAGGCCCGTCGCGGTCCAGCCGACGACGCCCGCGCTGGACGCGCTGCGCGGCAGGTAGCGCGAGTAGTCGGCCGCGGCGTTCACCCAGCCGAGGCCGGTGGCGGTCAGCAGGAACACGACGGCGCCGATGAAGGCCTGCACCGAGCCCGAGGGGATCGCCGTGACGGCCCCGAGGTCGACGCGGTGCAGCGTGAGCGCGATGTACACGACCGTCAGCAGCGCACCGACCACCGTCACCCAGGTCTGGATGCGCATGATCGCGTCGAAGCCGAGCACGCCCCCGCCCACGATCAGCGCGGTCACCACGACGAGCGCGACCACGAGCGTGCCGTTGCCACCGCCCCACCCCAGCTCGCGGAACACGGTGGCGGTGGCCAGGGTGGCGAGCGCCGTCAGCGCCGTCTCCCACCCGACGCTCAGCAGCCACGACACCGCCGCGGGCACCTTGTTGCCGCGGACCCCGAACGCGGCCCGCGACAGCACCAGCGTGGGTGCCGAGCCGCGCTTGCCGGCGAGCGCGACGATCCCGCACAGCAGGGCCGACCCGACGATGCCGACGACGGCCGCGACCACCGACTGCCACAGCCCGATGCCGAAGCCGAGCGTGAACGAGCCGTAGCTGACGCCCAGCACCGAGATGGAGGCGGCCGTCCACGGCCAGAACAGGTCGCGCGGGGCTCCCTTGCGCTCGTGCTCGGCGATGACGTTGGTGCCGTTCAGCTCGACCTTCGACGCTGACGCGGCGACCTGCGGGGGCTCGGTCATCGGGAACTCCTCGTGACGGGTGGCCCACCGGTGCGCGGGCACGGGCTCAGCCTGCCACCTCGCGCGCCAGCCGTGCGTCCGTCTCGGCCGCGGTGGGCGCGGTGACGGGTCCCGGACGGGTCACCGACAGCGCCGCGGCGACGTTGGCCCGGCGTGCGGCCTCCTCGACGCCCGCCCCACGGGCCGTCGCGGCGGCGAGCACCCCGCAGTGGACGTCGCCCGCTCCCGAGGTGTCGACGGCCTCGACGCTCACGCCCGGCACGTGGCGCGCGGTCATCGCGCCGGCCCTGGCCACCCAGCAGCCGTCGGCCCCGTCGCGCACGAGCACGTGGGCGCCCTCCCGCAGGGTCGCGGCGAGCCGGACGGCGGCCTGCTCGGGGGCGTCCAGGCCGGTGAGCGTGGCGGCCTCGGGACGGTTCAGGCTCAGCACGTCGCAGCGTCCCCGGGCGAGCGACCACGTCGCGGCGTCGATGCCGGCCACGAGCGGGCCCGGGTCGAGCAGCAGGGTCACGTCTGCTGGCAGCGCGGCGGCCCAGGCGGCCAGGGCCGGTCCGGTCGTGGGCCGCACCAGGCTGTAGCCGGTCACGTAGGCGACGTCGTCGGGCCGCGCGTCGATCCGGGCGAGCTCGTCGGGCCCCATCTCCTCCTCGGCGCCGCCGACGGTGACGAAGGTGCGCTCGGCCTCGGCGTCGACCAGCGCGACGCACCACCCGCTGTCGCGGCCCCGGACCGGCGGCTGCACCTCCTCGACGCCGTGCTCACGCAGCGCGTCGGCCACGACCGTGCCGAACGTGCCGGTGCCCCGGCGGCCGACCCAGCGCACCTCGAGCCCGTCGCGCCGGGCGGCCACGATCACGTTGAGCCCTCCCCCGGCCACGACGGACGCCGCCGACGCCAGCAGGTCCGCCCCCGGCCGCGGGACGGCCGGCACGTGCAGGACGAGGTCGACCACCACGGGGCCGGTGTGCACCAGCCTCGGGCTCATCGGTCGCGCAGCCCGAGCAGGGCGACCGTCAGCGGCTCGGGGTCGAGGTCGTTGACCTCGCGGACGGTGCGCACCGCGTCCTCGGGCAGGCAGGCCGTCCCGTGGACGGCACCACCGACGGCGCCCGCGATCGCCGCGATCGTGTCGGTGTCTCCGCCGAGACCCGCGGCGGTGGTCATCGCGGTCCACGGCTCGGCGTAGGTGGCGACGAGGGCGAGCGCCGCGACCACCGACTCCTGCGCGGCCAGGCTGGTGCCGACGAGCCGCTCCACCGCGTCGGGCACGTCGTCGACGGGGAGCCGGCGCAGGTACGGCACCGCCCAGGAGAGCCGCGCCGCGACGTCGGCCCCGGCGACCCAGGCGCCCCGCCGCGCACCGATCTCTGCGGCGGCGACGGCCAGGCCGATCGCCTCGCCCAGGGAGGCCCCGTCGACGCCGGCGCTGACGGCCGCGCCGACGGCGGCCGCCGCCGCGATGCCGACCCCGGTCGCGTGGCTGACCTGGCACGACTCCGCGACCGCGTCGACGAACGCGTCCAGCGGCTCGACCGGGGTGGCGACGCCCACGGGCAGCACGCGCATCGCCGCCCCGTTGGTGGCGCCGTGCCGGCCGGCCTCCGCGGGGTCGACGCCCGACGCGACGAGCTCGACGGCCCGCTTGGTCGAGGGACCGAGCAGGTCGAGCGACCCGCGCGCGGCGACGTCGCGCTCCCACGCCACGAGGGCGTCGGCGAGCGCACGCGGGTCGACGCGACCCCCGCCGTCGAGCAGCACCCGCGCGAGCAGCAGCGCCTGCTCGGTGTCGTCGGTGACCGACCCGGCCGGCAGGCCGCGGGCGATCTGCTGGTGCGGGCCGGGCGCGAGCAGCCGGTCGACCACCCCGTGGTCGGCCCTGATCCGCGCCCGGCTCATCGACTGCGTGGGCATGCCGAGGGCGTCACCGAGGGCGAGGCCCCACCACGCCCCGAGGGCGTTGTCGAGACGGGGGTCGAGCGTCACTTCTTGGCGTTGACCCTCTCCTGCGCCGGCGACGAGCCGCCGCCGCTGCCCTCGGGCTCGACGGCCCTGCCCTCGGAGTCGACCTCGGTCACGAGGACGAACTCGTCGTCGACGTGGTGGGTGACGCCGTGCACGACCGCCCCTTCGACCAGCTGCTCACCGATGCGTCCGCGCAGGATCATCGGGTCGGTCTGCAGGTCCTTGTAGAGCGCCAGGCACAGCAGCAGCATCACGATGACGAACGGCAGCGACGCCGCGATGGTGATGTTCTGCAGGCCGGTGAGCGCGTCGGACCCGCCCCCGCCGATCACCAGCATGATCGCCGCGACCGCGCCGGTGAGGACGCCCCAGAAGATGACAGGGCCCTTGCCCGGCTCGGTGTTGCCGCGCTCGGAGAGCGTGCCCATGACGATCGACGCCGCGTCGGCGCCCGACACGAAGAAGATGCCCACGAGCACCATCACGAGGACCGAGGAGATCGAGGCCAGCGGGTAGTTGCTGAGCAGCTGGAACAGCGCGCCGTCGGTGCTGACCGCGCCGTCGACGAGCATGCTGCCCGGGTCGTTCCGGTAGGCCTGGATGCCGGCGCCGCCGAAGATCGCGAACCACACGAGGCTGACCATGCTCGGCACGAGCAGGACGCCGGTGACGAAGCTGCGGATGGTGCGGCCGCGGCTGATGCGCGCGATGAACATGCCGACGAACGGCGTCCACGAGACCCACCAGGCCCAGTAGAAGATCGTCCACGAGGACAGCCAGGTGGCCATGGCCTCGTCGCCGGTGGCCGCGGTGCGCGAGGCCATCGAGCCCATCTGCGTCAGGTAGTCGCCGAGGGCGGTGGGCAGCAGGTTCAGCGTGAGCAGCGTCGGGCCGACGACGAACACGAAGACGGCCAGGACCAGGGCCAGCACCATGTTGGTGTTGGACAGCCACTGGATGCCGCGCTCGATGCCGGACACCGCGGAGATGATGAAGCAGATCGTGAGGACCACGATGATGGAGACCAGGGCGATCTCGCTGACCGAGTCGACCCAGCCGTTGAAGACCATGCCGCTGCCGATCTGCAGCGCGCCGAGGCCCAGCGAGGCGGCCGACCCGAAGAGGGTCGCGAAGATCGCCAGGATGTCGATGACGCGGCCACCGGGGCCGTTGGTGGCCTTGGCGCCGAACAGCGGCGTGAAGGCGGACGAGATGAGCTGCGAACGGCCCTTGCGGAACGTGCCGTAGGCGATCGCGACGCCGACGACGGCGTAGATGGCCCAGGGGTGGAGCGCCCAGTGGAACATCGTGGTGGCCATCGCGGTCTCGATGGCGGCGTCGGTGTCGCCCTCGACCGTGCCCGGCGGCGGGGCGATGTAGTGCCCGAGCGGCTCGGCGACGCTGTAGAACATCAGGCCGATGCCCATACCCGCGCTGAACATCATCGCGATCCACGAGACCGTGTTGAACTCGGGCTTCTCGTCGTCGGCGCCGAGCGGGATCCGGCCGTACTTGCTGGCGGCGAGCCAGATCACGAAGATCACGAAGAAGCTGGCGGCGAGCACGAAGAACCAGCCGGTGTTGGTGATGATCCAGCCCTGCGTGGTCGACGCCGTGCTGCCGAGGCTGGTCGTGCTGACCGCGCCCCAGACGACGAAGCCGATGGCGATCGCGCCGGTGATGCCGAAGACCACCCAGTCCAGGTGGTGCTTGTGACGGGCCGCGGCGGCGTCCACCTCGTCACGCGTGCGGAAGGCGAGCGCACGCCTGGCGCGCTCCCTCAGGTCGGTTCTCTTCTCGTCCGGGCTCATCTGCGGTCCCCTCACGGCTGGCCGGTTGGTCTCAGGACAGGGGCCAACCTTAGACCCGCCTGAGAACACGGGACACCTGCATGACGCGGGGGGACGTCAAGCGTGAGACTCGCCACGGTCGCCGGCGGGGTGCCGGCGCGCCTCAGCGGCGGCCGGAGACCTGCCTGAGGGCCGGACGCGCGTCGGCGAGGTAGACCAGCGAGGCGACCGTGCCGGCGAGGTTGAAGATGCTCAGCGGGCTGGGCAGCAGCACCGCCGCGACGAGCGAGAGGCCGAGGAGGATCATCCACAGCTGCTTGGTCTGCTTGTCGGCGGCCACGAACTGCTGCGGGCTGCGGGTGATCGCGTCGACCAGGGCGAACGCCTTGACGGCGAACAGCACCAGCGACACGGCGAGCATGAAGCCGTTCTGCACGGCGAACAGGTCCATGGCCCGATGGTACCGGGCCGGGCGGCGCGCCTGGTGGGACGGGAAATGTCGGCGGCGCATGCTGGGATCGGGTCCTCGTCACCCACGAGCACCCGTCCCCACCTGGAGGTACCCCATGACCGACGTCGTCGAGCTCGCCCCGTGCGCGGCCTGCCCCGACGTCTTCGTCGTCGACGACGGCTGGGGCGGGCTCTGCCCGTCCTGCTGCGCCCTGCGCGACGAGCACGCCGCCGGCCGCCACGACGCCCGCGTCGTCCACGCGTGCCTGTCGTGCCTCGCGGGCGGGCCCACGTCGGTCGAGGTCCGCCGACTCAGCGCCTGAGCGACGACGCCCGCCACCTGATGAGGTGGCGGGCGTCGTGGGGCGTCAGGTCAGCTGCTGGGCGTGCTGCTCGAGCTGCCGGGGGCCGACGGCGAGCTGCTCGGCGCCGACGAGCCGGTGCTGGGCGGCGTGGGCGCGGTCGGCGTCGGGGCGGTGACCTTCGGCGAGGCCGGGGTCTGCGAGACGTCCGCGCCGGTGGCGGGCGGGGTCTTGGCGGCGACGCCCGAGCCGGTGGCGGGCGGTGTCTTGGACGCGACGCTCCCCCCGGTCTCCGGAGCGGTCTTCGACGTCGACGGGGTCGGCGTCGGGGTGCTGGTCGTCGCGGCCTTCTTGGCCGGGGTGGACTTCTTTGCCGTGGTCGTCTTCTTCGCCGGCGTGGCCTTCTTGGCCGTGGCGGCCTTGGCCGGCGAGGCCTTCGTGGCGGGGGTGGCCTTCTTCGCCGGCGCCGACGTCGTGGCCGTGGCCGTGGCCTTCTTGGCCGCCGCCTTCTTCACCGCCGGCGCCTGGGTGCCGGGGGTCTTCTTGGCCGGGGCCTTCTTGGCGACGGTGGCCGGGGTCTGGGTCGTGGTGGGCGTGGTCGCGGCGGACGCCTTCTTCGCCGGCGCCTTCTTCGCCGCAGCCTTCGTGGCGGGGGCCTTCTTCGCGACCGGGGCCTTCTTCGCGACCGGGATGGCCTTCGTCGCGGCGGTGGTCGCCGTCGTGGCCGGGGTCCGCTTCGAGGCGACCGCGGTCGCGTCGGGCGTGCGCTTGGCGGGCGCCTTCTTCGCCGCGGGCGCCTTCTTCGTCGCAGGTGCCTTCTTCGCCGCGGGGGCGGCGGCACGGGGGGCGGCGGCGGAGGCCGCGGCGGTCACGTCGGCGGCGGAGGGTGCGGGGGCGGCCTGCTGGTCGCGCAGGTCGCGGACGGTCTCGCGGAGGTCGGCGACGACGTCGGCCGCGCGGTCGCGGACCTCCTCGGCGAGGTCCTCCATCCGGTCCTCGACGTCGTCGCGGAGGTCGTCGAGGTCGATCGCGCCGCTGAGGCGCGTGACCACGTCGCTGCCGCGGCGGGCGAGGTCAGAGAACAGGGCGCCAGCCTGGCCGAACGCGTAGGCGGCGGTGGCGGTGGCCGCGGCGGGGACGGCGCGGACCTGAGCGGGGATGCCGGCGGCACCGCCGGTCTCGGCGCGGCGCGCGCGGCGGGCCTCGTCCTGCATCGACTTCAGCTCGCCGATCAGGGCGTCGACGTCGAGACCGGGCGACTCGCCGGCGCGCAGGCGCTCGAGGACGAGGTCGCCCGCGCCGAGGACGGCGAGGACGGGGGCGGGGATCTGGTCGGTGATGCTCACGAGAGCTCCTCCGTGGGTGGGGTCCGGTCGGGGCCGGCGCCGGCGACGGGGTCGTCCCCGTCGGGCGCGGCCTGCTCGTCGCGGACGGCGCCCACGAACGAGTGGTAGATGTCGAGCAGCGCGTTCTTCTGCCGCTCGGTCAGCAGGGGGTCGAGGGCGACGGCGTCCTCGACGGCGCGGGTCCGCGACTCGTCGACGTCGAGGATCCCCGCGCGGACGTACAGCGACTCGGCCGAGATGCGCAGCGCCTTGGCGATCTGCTGGAGCACCTCGGCGGACGGACGTCGCAGCCCACGCTCGATCTGGCTGAGGTACGGGTTGGACACGCCGGCCTGCTCGGCGAGCTGGCGCAGCGACAGCTGGGCCTGCCTGCGCTGGTCGCGCAGGTGCTCCCCGAGGTTCTCGACGGTCCGACCGACCTTGTTCCTGGCCACGCCTCCATCGTCACGCGGCGTGCTTGCTCCTGCAAGCAGAAGTTAGCCCAGGGCTTGCGAGATCGCTCACACGCCGCGGACGACGTCCGTCGCGCGGACCTCGCCCACGGGGAGGCCGCCACCGAGCAGCCGGTGCGTGCCGTCGCGGTCGAGCACGGGGTGCTCGTGCCCGGCCCGACGCAGCGCGGCGGCCATCACGACCGGTCGCGCCCGGGCGCCGCCGTCCTCGATCTTCAGCGCGAACGCCGACCCGTCGGGCATCGCCACGGCGTAGCAGGCCTCCGCCCCGGCCTTGGCGACCGCGCCGGGGAACGCCGCGAGCAGCCGGGCCTCGTCGCGACGGGTCCCGCTGACGTGCTCGGGCCACCCGGTCACGGCGGCGGCGACCTGGCCGGCGGCGCTCGACGGCGGCGCGAGCACGAGCCGTCCGAACGCCCGGGCGAGGCCGGTGAGCGTCGTGGAGAACAGCGGCGCGCCGCACCCGTCGACGCCCGTCACGTCGACCGGCTCCCCCGTCAGGTCGGCGACGGCCCCGCGCAGGCGCACCTGCAGCGGGTGGTCGGGGTCGAGGTAGGACGAGGTGTCCCAGCCGTTGGCCACGCAGGTGGCGAGCATGCCGGCGTGCTTGCCCGAGCAGTCGGCGAGCACCGGCTCGGGACCCCCGCCGGCCCGCACGTGGGCGAGGGCCGCGGCCTCGTCCATCGGCACCAGCGGCGTGTTCTGGAGCGCCGACCGGTCCAGCCCCACCGACGCGAGCAGCGCGTCGACGCCCGCGACGTGGAACGGCTCCCCGGAGTGGCTGGCGCACGCGAGGGCGAGCAGACGACCTCGTGCCGCGAGCCCCGCCTCGACCATGCCCACCGCCTGCAGCGGCTTGAGGCAGGACCGCGCGAACATCGGGGCGTCGACGTCGCCGACGGCCCAGCGGCGCTCGCCGTCGGGCGCGAGATGGACGACGGCACCGTGGTGCGCACCCTCCACCAGACCCGACCGGACGACCTCGGCGACCACGGGAGAGCTCGGCACGCGGCCACCCTAGACCGGACGTCGCCGAGCACGCCGCCACCCAGAACCACCCGGACGGACTACCCCAATCTGGGTACCAGATCCAGCAGACCGGCCTAATCTCGCGGGGTGACCCCCTCATCTGGACGACTCCTGTCCGCCCGTCGCTGCGGCGTCGCCGGACTCGGCCTGGCGCTCGTCGTCGGGCTCTCCGGCCTGGCGGGCCCCGCGTCGGCGGCGCCCACCCCGTCCAAGCCGTCGGGCATCCGGGTCGCGTCCGTCGCCGACCGGGGCTTCACCGTCACGCTGCGGGCCTCCGCCCACGCGACCGGTTACCGGATCTGGGCCTCGACGACCAAGAGCCGCCTCGCGCTCTCGACCATCGGCGGCACCACCGCGTCGGCCCGCTCGGCCAGGCCCCGGGTCACGATCGGCGGGCTGGCCGTGACGAGCGCGCCGTACTACTACCGCGTCCAGGCGATCGGGAAGGGCAAGACCCGCTACTCCGACGTGATGACGACCTCGCTGCGCGTCGGCGCCCCGACCGGCCTCCGCTCGACCTCCTCGGCCACCGGCGGCCTCGCCCTCACCTGGGGCGGGAGGCCCGCCGCGCGCTACGACGTCCAGCAGGCCACCGACGCCGCGATGAGCCGCGGCGTGCGGACCTGGTCAACGCGGAGCGTCTCGCAGTCCTTCAGCCCGTACGGCCTCGCACGCGGAACCACGTACTGGTTCCGCGTCCGCGCGGGCAACGGCAGCAGCACCTCGACGTGGACAACCCCGGTGTCGCAGGTGGCACGGTCGCGCGACCTCTCCGTGCGGGTGATGACCTACAACGTCCTGCGCCGCGGCGCGGACGGCAAGGCCTACGACGGCGGCGAGCGGGTCGCCCCGTGGTCGCAGCGCGGACCCGCCGTCGTCCGGACCATCGCGGCCTCCGGCGCCGACGTCGTCGGCCTCCAGGAGGCCTCGGACTGGACCGACCGCGCCACCCGCAGCAGCGTCCCGGGCCAGCGCCAGGCGGACTGGATCCGCGCCCGGCTCGGCGGCGGCTGGACGACCGCCTCGACCGAGGTCACGCCCGGCACCCGCGGGTGGCGTCGCACCGGCCGCTACGTGCTCTTCGACGGCGGCCGCTTCGCCCAGCAGGCCGCCGGCTCCTGGACCCTCGCGGGCGGCTCCAACCCCACCTACGCGGCCTGGGCCGTCCTGCGCGAGCGCAGCACCGGCGCCCGGATGATCGCGATCTCGGCGCACCTCGTCCCCGAGGACGGGGCGTCCCTGGACCGTCGACGACTCGCCGAGACCGAGACCCTGCTGGCCCGGGCGGCCGCGCTGCGGGCGTCCCAGGGCGGCGCCCAGGTGGTCTACCTCGGCGACTTCAACTCCGCCGTCGGCAAGCGCCACCCGCTCGACGGGCCCGGGGTCGCGTTCCGGCGCGCCCGGGTGGCCGACGGCGTGCAGGCCGCGCAGTCGGTCAGCGCGCGGGCCCGCTACAACAGCGCCAACCAGCTGCGGCGCACCCCGCCCGCGACCGGGATCCACATCGACCACGTCTTCGCACCCCTCGGCGTCGGGGTCCGGTCGTGGGACATGCCGCTCGCCCTCCGGTCGGGCCGCTTCACCGGCGTGATCGCGTCGGACCACAACGCGGTGGTGTCCGACGTCGTCCTGCCCTGGTGACCCGCGCGGCGCGGTGAAACGGTCCGGCCCGACCCTCCGCGCTGCTAGGCTCGCCGGGCCCTCAGGGGTGATACGGGACATTTCAGCGCCGCCCGCTCGGGGTCGGCGCCCACGGGGGTAGACGATGGACGACGCCGACGGCATGCACGCACACGTCCGTCGCGCCCTGGTCGCGGTCGCCGTGGCGAGCGTCCTCGTGCTGGGCCAGCCCGTCGCGCAGGCCGACGCGGCGCCGAAGCGCCCCGGCAAGGTCGCCACCGTCAAGGCCGTCGTCAAGGGCACCACGACGGTCGCCGTCCGCTGGACCAGGGTCAAGGGCGCCACCGGCTACAAGGTCGAGCTGGCCACCGACCGGACGATGACCACCCTGCGCCGCGCGGTCAACACCAAGTCCCGCGCCGCGACGGTCACCGGTCTGCGCCAGGGCACCGGCTACTACGTCCGGGTCCGCGCCTACAAGGGCAGGACGGCCGGCGCTCCCAGCAGGCTGGTCACCACGCGCACGCTCTACGCCACCCCGACGGCTCCCCGCGTCCGGTCCGCCGCCACCGGCACCACCTCGGCCCGCGTCACCTGGACCCGCTCGACCTACGCGACGGCCTACCGCGTCGTCGTCACGCGCGGGGCCGGGACGTCGCGGGTCGTCCGCCGCACGGCGTGGGCACCGGGCCGCGCCGTCTCCCTGGGCGCCCTGCCGGTGCTGCCCGCGGGCGGCTTCTACTACGCACGGGTCGAGGCCAGCAACAGCGGCAAGGCGTCCCGTGTCTCCACCGCGACGCCGGTCCTGCTCACCCCCTACGCCCCCACGTCACCGGCGGTCGGCGCCACCTCGCCGAGCGGCGGCACCGTCACCTGGACGCGGGCCTCCAACGCCCAGCGCTACGAGCTGCAGGCCGCCACCGGCCCCGACTTCGCGGGCGCCCGCACGGCGACGACCAACACCCTCGGCGAGGGGATCGCCGCGGTGAACGGGCTGCGCCCGAGCACGCTGTACCACTTCCGGGTCCGGTCGGTCACGGGCACGATGCGCAGCGCGTGGGTGCCCGCGGGCACCGGCACCACGCGGGCCGCCGGGTACGCCCTCCAGGTCGGCTCGTTCAACGTGCACTGCGCCGACCCCGCCGCCCGCTGCAGCACCACCCGCCCGTGGAGCCAGCGCCGCGGCACCGTCGCCGGCGTCATCAACCGCACCGACTTCGACGTGATCGGGGTGCAGGAGGCCGCCACGCCCGACGTCGGCAACGGCAGGAGCCAGGGCGTCGACCTCGCGTCGCTGCTCGCCGGCCGCTACGCCTACGCCGACGGCGCGGCGCACCGTGCCGGGCGCTGGCTGTACTACGACCGGACGTCGGTGCAGCCCGTCGGCAAGGGCGGCAACCTGCGCATCGGGTTCTCCAGCGGCACCCGCAAGGAGGCCTTCGCGGTCTGGCAGGTGTTCACCAAGACCGGCACGGGCCGGCAGTTCATGGTGGTCAACGCGCACACCGACCCCTACGTGGGCCGCGAGTACGACGACAACAGGCGCTCGCAGGTCGACTCGCTCACCACGCAGGTGCGCGGCCTCGCCGCCGTGCGCGCCGGCGTCCCGGTCATCTACGTCGGCGACTTCAACTCCCACGAGTTCCGCACCTTCGACGGCCCGCGCTCGGCCTTCAACGAGATCGGCTACCTCGACTCCGACGACTTCGCCGCCAGGAAGATCCGCGCCGACTTCAACAGCGCGAACGGCTGGCGCGACCCCAACCCGCGCGCGGGCGCGCACACCGACCACGTCTACGTGCCCCGCACGGTCGGCGTCCGCGAGTTCGAGGTCGACCTCAACACCGACGGCGCCGGTCGCTGGCTCGGCCGCATCCCCTCGGACCACAACGCCGTGCGCGCGCTGCTGGAGATGCCCGCATCCTGACCGAGGACCGGCACCACCTCCCCCGGGTGGCAGGATCGCGGCGATGAGCGAGCCCCCGCACCCTCCCGCCCGCTGGACGCCGTCCGCGACGACGCTGGCGGACCTCGACCTCGTGCTCACCGGCGCCTGGCCGACCGGCCAGGTCTTCGCGCCCGACCTGCCGCCCGGCGTCGACGGCCCCGTCGAGCTGCTCGACCCCGAGGGCGTCCCGCTCGCCCTGCACGACCCCCGGTCCGGCACCACCACCGCCCTGGCACCGCTCGACCACGGGCCCTTCCGCCGCCTGCACCGCTCGCCCGACGACGTGCGCGCCGCCCTCGGGACCGACGCGCCCGCCGTCCGGATCGTCGTGGCACCGCCCACCGAGACCGACGTCGCCACCGTGCTCGCCGAGACCGGCCCCGTGGTGGCGCTCGTCGCCGTCGGGCCGGGATCGCCGCGCGACGCGTCCGGCGTCGGCCTGGTGCGCGCCACGCTGGCCGCCCTCGGCGGACGTCCGTCGGTGGCCGTCGTGGCCGCCTCGGTCGCCGCACGTCCCGACCCCGCGGACGACGTCGCCTTCCGGCTGGCCGTGGGCCGCGCCTTCGGCACCGACGTCGTCGAGCTCGACGGCAGGGGTCCGCTGACCGACGCCGTCCGCGTCGAGGTCGACCACGACCGCCCGCCGCCCGGACGCCGCGGCCTCGTGCTGCTGCTCACGGGTCTGTCGGGGTCGGGCAAGTCCACGATCGCCCGGGGCCTGCACGACCGGCTGCTCGAGCGCACGCGCCGCACCGTCACCACCCTCGACGGCGACGTGGTGCGCCACCACCTCAGTCGCGGGCTGGGCTTCTCGCGCGAGGACCGCGAGAGGAACATCGAGCGCATCGGCTGGGTCGCCGCCGAGGTCTCGCGGCACGGCGGTGTGGCGATCTGCTCGCCCATCGCGCCCTTCGCCGACACCCGCGCCACCGTCCGCGGCTACGTGGAGGAGGCCGGCGGCACGTTCGTGCTCGTCCACGTCGCCACCCCGCTGGACGAGTGCGAGCGGCGTGACCGCAAGGGCCTCTACGCCCGGGCGCGGGCCGGTGGGATCCCCGAGTTCACCGGGATCTCCTCGCCCTACGAGGAGCCCGACGACGCCCTCGTGCGCGTCGACACCACCGGCCGCGACGTCGCGTCGTGCGTCGACGACGTGCTGGCGGCCCTCGTCGAGCAGGGGCTCCTCGACCCCGGTGTCCGCGATGCGGCGCCGGCCGGGGACGTCGTCCCGCCTCGATAGACTGCTGCGGTTGCCTGCAGGAGATCCACCCCCGTCCAAGGAGAACCCCGCGTGCCCCCATCGGTGGACTACCGCCTGAGCCAGCTGGACCAGCTCGAGGCCGAGTCGATCCACATCTTCCGCGAGGTCGCCGCCGAGTTCGAGAAGCCGGTGCTGATGTTCTCCGGCGGCAAGGACTCGATCGTCATGCTGCGGCTCGCCGAGAAGGCGTTCTTCCCCGCACGGCTGCCCTTCCCGGTGCTGCAGGTCGACACCGGCTTCGACTTCCCCGAGGTGCTCGACACGCGCGACCGCTGGGTCGACCGGCTCGGCCTGCGGATGATCGTCGCGTCGGTCGACCAGGCGATCGCCGACGGCATCGTCGTCGACGACGGCCGCACCAGCCGCAACCGGCTGCAGATCGGCACCCTGCTCCACGCCATCGAGGAGAACGGCTTCACCGCCGCCTTCGGTGGCGGGCGCCGCGACGAGGAGAAGGCCCGGGCCAAGGAGCGGGTCTACTCCCACCGCGACGACTTCGGCCAGTGGGACCCCAAGAACCAGCGTCCCGAGCTGTGGAGCCTGTACAACGGGCGGATCGCGCCGGGCGAGCACATGCGGATCTTCCCGCTGTCCAACTGGACCGAGCTCGACATCTGGGACTACATCGCCCGCGAGGAGATCGACATCCCCTCGATCTACTTCTCGCACGAGCGCGAGGTCTTCGAGCGCGACGGGATGCTGCTCACCACCGGCGACCACCAGACCCTGCGCCCCGGCGAGACGGCCGGCACGCGCACCGTCCGCTTCCGCACCGTCGGCGACATGACGCTGACCGGCTGCGTCGAGAGCACCGCCTCCACCCTCGCCGAGATCGTCGAGGAGGTCGCCGTGGCCCGCGTGACCGAGCGGGGCGCCACCCGTGGCGACGACCGCTTCAGCGAGGCCGCCATGGAGGACCGCAAGAAGGAAGGCTACTTCTGATGGACCTGCTGCGATTCGCCACGGCCGGCAGCGTCGACGACGGCAAGTCGACCCTGATCGGGCGCCTGCTGCTCGACTCGAAGGCGATCTTCGAGGACCAGCTCGACGCCGTCGAGCGCACCAGCCAGGACAAGGGCTACGACTACACCGACCTCGCGCTGCTCACCGACGGCCTGCGCTCCGAGCGCGAGCAGGGCATCACGATCGACGTCGCCTACCGCTACTTCGCGACGCCGAACCGCAAGTTCATCATCGCCGACACCCCGGGCCACGTGCAGTACACGCGCAACATGGTCACCGGTGCCTCGACGGCCGACCTCGGGCTCGTC
>JAURVT010000011.1 GCA_030655315.1 Nocardioidaceae bacterium
CCCGCTCCCGCCGGACCCGGGCCCGGTGGCACCCCCGCGCCGTCGCAGGCCCCCGGCGACCTGACCGGCGTGCTCGCCGCCGCACCCGTGCCGTCGACCGTGCCGCCCGACCGCGACCTGCCGGCCGCCGCCCTGCCGGCCCTGCCCGCCGAGCCGACCGCCACGGACGCCCCGCCCGCTCCGTCGCCCACGATGCAGACGGCCGACGCCCCCGGGTCGTCGATCGCGGTGCCGCCCTCGGCCGACCCGCCGCGCCACCCGGTCTCCGCGCCGGTGCGTCCCCGTCCGCCGTCGTCGTTCCTGCCCCGCCCCACCGCCCCGTGGGAGTCGCCGTCGGCCTCGCCCGCGCCCGAGCCGGCCGCGACGCCGCTGCCGACGGGGGGCGCCACGCCCGAGCCGTCGCCCGAGCCCGGTCCGACCACCACGACGCCCGGCGCCACCGAGCCCGGGCCGACCGCCTCGCTCACCCCCGAGGCGACGACGCCGTCGGACGAGCCGTCCGCGTCGCCCACGCCCGGTGCGAGCCCGGACACGTCACCGCCGACGCCCTAGACCGTCGGGAGATGACGTCCGACCCCGGCAGTACGATGGCCGAACCGGACCGGGCGGGTCCGGGCGCGGCGACGGAAGGACCCCAGTGGACGAGCAGGCGACCGGCGTGCCGGACAAGTTCGCGGCCCTCGGGCTGACCTACGACGACGTGCTCCTGCTCCCGGGCGAGACCGACGTCGTCCCCAGCGAGGTCGACACCACGGCCCGCCTGACGCGCGAGATCTCGCTGCGGTTGCCGCTGCTGTCGAGTGCGATGGACACCGTCACCGAGTCGCAGATGGCCATCGCGATGGCTCGTGAGGGCGGCATCGGGATCCTGCACCGCAACCTGTCGATCGACGACCAGGCGTACCAGGTCGACCTCGTCAAGCGCACCCAGACCGGCATGATCTCCAACCCGATCACCATCGGGCCCAAGGCCACGCTCGAGGACCTCGACGACATCTGCGGCCAGTACCGCGTGTCGGGCCTGCCGGTGGTCGACGAGGGCAACACGCTGCTCGGCATCATCACCAACCGCGACCTGCGCTTCGTGCCGGTCGCGGAGTGGTCCGAGCGGCTCGTGGGCGACGTCATGACCCAGATGCCCCTCATCACCGGGCCGGTCGGCATCGACCGCGAGGACGCCACCGAGCTGCTGCGCCGCCACAAGCGCGAGCGGCTGCCGATCGTCGACGCCGAGGGCAAGCTCGCCGGCCTCATCACGGTCAAGGACTTCGTCAAGTCCGAGCAGCACCCGCACGCCAGCAAGGACGGCGACGGTCGGCTCCTGGTCGGCGCCGCGATCGGCTACTTCGGCGACGCGTGGGAGCGCGCGACCGCGCTGGTCGAGGCCGGCGTCGACGTGCTCGTCCCCGACGTCGCCAACGGCCACGCCCGGCTGATGCTCGACATGGTGCGCCGGCTCAAGGCCGACCCCGCCACCCGCCACGTGCAGGTGATCGGCGGCAACGTCGCCACCCGTGCGGGCGCCCAGGCGCTCGTCGACGCCGGCGTCGACGGCGTCAAGGTCGGCGTCGGACCGGGCTCGATCTGCACCACGCGCGTCGTCGCGGGGGTCGGGGTGCCCCAGGTGACCGCGATCCACGAGGCCTCGCTCGCGTGCGGGCCGGCCGGCGTCCCGCTCGTCGGCGACGGCGGGCTGCAGCACTCCGGCGACATCGCCAAGGCCCTGGTCGCGGGGGCCGACACCGTGATGATCGGGTCGCTGCTCGCGGGCTGCCAGGAGAGCCCGGGCGAGCTGGTCTTCCTCAACGGCAAGCAGTTCAAGAAGTACCGCGGCATGGGCTCGCTCGGGGCGATGGCCTCGCGCGGCAAGACGTCCTACTCCAAGGACCGCTACTTCCAGGCCGACGTGACGAGCGACGACAAGATCGTCCCCGAGGGCATCGAGGGCCAGGTGGCCTACCGCGGCCCGCTGTCGGCGGTGGCCCACCAGCTCGTCGGCGGCCTGCACCAGTCGATGTTCTACGTCGGCGCGCACACCATCCCCGAGCTGCAGGAGAAGGGTCGCTTCGTGCGCATCACCGCGGCCGGGCTCAAGGAGAGCCACCCGCACGACATCCAGATGACGGTCGAGGCGCCGAACTACTCCGGTCGCTGATCGCGGCCCGCACCAGCCCGTCCACCGAGCGAACCCCGAGGGGACCATGGACATCGAGATCGGCACGGCCAAGCGAGGCCGCCGCGCGTACTCCTTCGACGACATCGCGATCGTCCCGAGCCGCCGCACGCGCGACCCCGAGGAGATCTCGACGGCGTGGCAGATCGACGCCTACCGCTTCGACATCCCGATCATGGCCGCGCCGATGGACTCGGTGATGTCGCCCGACACCGCCATCGCGCTCGGTCGCTTCGGCGGTCTCGGCGTCCTCGACCTCGAGGGCCTGTGGACGCGCTACGAGGACCCGACGTCGCTGCTCGAGGAGGTGGCGCGCCTCGACGGCGACGACGCCACCGTCCGGATGCAGCAGATGTACGAGGAGCCGATCAAGCCGGGACTGATGGTCGAGCGGCTGCAGCAGGTGCGCCAGGCCGGCGTCACGGTGGCCGGCGCGCTGTCGCCGCAGCGCACCAAGCAGTTCGCCAAGCACGTGGTCGACGCGGGCGTCGACCTGTTCGTCATCCGTGGCACCACCGTCTCGGCCGAGCACGTGTCGGGCCAGACCGAGCCGCTGAACCTCAAGGAGTTCATCTACGAGCTCGACGTCCCGGTCATCGTCGGCGGCTGCGCCACCCACCAGGCCGCGCTGCACCTGATGCGCACCGGCGCCGCCGGCGTCCTCGTCGGCTTCGGCGGGGGAGCGGCGCACACCACCCGCTCGGTGCTCGGCATCGGCGTCCCCATGGCCACCGCGGTGGCCGACGTCGCCGCGGCCCGTCGGGACTACCTGGACGAGTCCGGCGGCCGCTACGTGCACGTCATCGCCGACGGTTCGGTCGGACGCAGCGGCGACATCGCCAAGGCGATCGCCTGCGGCTCCGACGCCGTCATGGTCGGCTCGCCGTTCGCCCGCGCGGCCGAGGCCCCGGGCCGCGGCTTCCACTGGGGCGCCGAGGCCTGGCACGCGCACCTGCCGCGCGGCGAGCGCGTCGACATCGGCTCCATCGGCACCCTCGAGTCGGTGCTGTTCGGGCCGTCCACCGTGCCCGACGGCACGATGAACCTGATCGGCGCGCTGCGCCGGGCGATGGCCACCACGGGGTACACCGACCTCAAGGAGTTCCAGCGGGTCGAGGTCGTCGTCGAGTGACCCCGGCGCCGCTGACCGTCGCCGGGCTGCAGGTGGCCGCCCGCGAGCCGGGCGACGTCCGGGCGCAGGCGGAGGCAGCGGCGGGACCCGTCGAGAAGGCGGCGTCGCGCGGCGCACGGCTGGCGGTGCTCCCCGAGCTGTACCTCTGCGGCTACGACCTCGACGTCGTCACCCGGCCCGGCGTGGCCCTGGACGCAGAGACGCTGGAGTCCGGTGGGCTCGACGGCGTCGACTCACCGGTCCGCCCGCTGATCCTCCTCACGCAGCGGCACCCCGTGGCGGTGCTCGTCGGGGCGGCCGTCCGTCAGGTCGACGGCCGGTTGACGATCTCCACGCTCCTCGTCCGCGACGGGACCGTGCGCCTCGCCTACGACAAGCAGCACCTCGACGGAGACGAGCAGTCCGTGTTCGACCACGGCGACGGCGGTGCCCTGCTCGAGGTCGACGGGTGGGGCGTCGGGCTGGGGGTCTGCTACGACGTGCTGTTCCCCGAGCACGCGCGGGCCGCCGCCGAGGCCGGCGCGCTCGTCTACGCGGTGTCGATGGCCTACCGCACCGGCGCGGAGCACCGTCGCGACCTCGCGGTGCGCGCGCGGGCGCTCGACAACGGGCTGTGGGTCGTGGCCAGCGGCCTCGTCGGCGACAGCGGCATCGGCCCGGTGTCCGGGGGCACGGCCGTCGTCGACCCCGAGGGGCGCGTGGTCGAGGCGGTGCCCGACGGGCAGGAGGGCCTCGTCGTCCGGACGCTGCACGCCGACGTGGTCACGGCCACCCGGACGGCGCACGCGATGGGCGCCGACCGTCGCGCCGACCTCGGCTCCGTGCGCCGCGTCGCCGGGTGACCGACATCTGACATCGAGGATGTCAGATCGGTTACCAGACGGTAGCGAACCGGCGTCATGAGACATACCCTGGGTATATGAACCAGGCAGCGAGCGACGCCGACGGACCCTTCGACTACGACGTGCTCGTGGTCGGGTCGGGGTTCGGCGGCTCGGTCACGGCCCTGCGGCTGACCGAGAAGGGGTACCGGGTCGCCGTGCTCGAGGCGGGCCGGCGGTTCGAGGACGACGAGTTCGCCACCACGTCCTTCGACCTCAAGCGCTACCTGTTCGCGCCCGCGCTCGGCTGCTACGGGATCCAGCGGATCGACCTGCTCAAGGACGCGATGATCCTCTCGGGCGCCGGGGTGGGCGGTGGCTCGCTGGTCTACGCCAACACGCTGTACGAGCCCCTCGCGCCGTTCTACGAGGACCCGTCGTGGGGCCACATCACCGACTGGCGGGACGAGCTGGCGCCGTTCTACGACCAGGCCAAGCGGATGCTGGGCGTGACGACCTACCCGCACTTCACGCCGGCCGACGCGGTGATGAAGAAGGTGGCCGAGGACATGGGCGTGGGGCACACCTTCCACCCGACGCCCGTCGGCGTCCTGTTCGGTCAGGCGGGCGAGGAGGTGCCCGACCCGTACTTCGGCGGCGCGGGGCCGACGCGCAACGCGTGCCTGAACTGCGGCGAGTGCATGACCGGCTGCCGCCACAACGCCAAGAACACCCTGGTGAAGAACTACCTGCACCTGGCCGAGGGCGCCGGGGCCGAGGTGCTGCCGCTGACCACGGTCACCGCGGTCCGCCAGCGCCCCGGCGGCGGCTACCTCGTCGACACCCGTCGCACCGGTGGGCGGCTGCGTCGCGACCGCCGCACCATCACCGCCGAGCAGGTGGTGCTGTCGGCCAGCGCGATGGGCACCCAGAAGCTGCTGCACAAGATGCGCGACCAGGGGCACCTCGCGCGCGTCTCGGACCGGCTCGGCGTCCTGACCCGCACCAACTCCGAGTCGATCCTCGGCGCGATCGCCCGCGACCGCGACGTCGACTACACCGAGGGCGTCGCGATCACGTCATCGTTCCACCCCGACGAGGTCACCCACGTGGAGCCGTGCCGGTACGGCAAGGGGTCCAACGCGATCTCGGCGCTGCAGACCGTGCTGACCAGCGGCGACGGAGACGGACCGCGCTGGCGTCGCTGGCTCAAGGACATGTGGACCGAGCGCCGCAACATCGGCCAGCTCTACGACCTGCGGCACTGGTCCGAGCGGACCGTGATCGCGCTCGTCATGCAGTCGCTCGACAACTCCATCGTGGTGTCGCGGCGCAAGGGGAGGTTCACCCGCATCCCGCGCCTGACCTCGCGCCAGGGCCACGGCGCGCCCAACCCGACCTGGATCCCGCAGGGCTACGCCGCCGTCACCAAGATGGCCGAGGTGATGGGCGGCACCGCCGGCGGCACGATCGGCGAGCCGTTCAACATCCCGCTCACCGCGCACTTCATGGGCGGCTGCGCGATCGGCGACTCGCCCGCCACGGGGGTCGTCGACCCGTACCAGCGGCTGTACGGGCACGAGGGCCTGCACGTCGTCGACGGATCGACCATCAGCGCCAACCTCGGCGTCAACCCGTCCCTGACCATCACCGCCCAGGCCGAACGGGCCGTGGCCCTGTGGCCCAACCGCGGCGAGGACGACACGCGTCCGCCGCTCGGCAGCGCCTACGTCCGCGTCGAGCCCGTCGCCCCGAAGAACCCGGTGGTCCCCGACAGCGCGCCGGGGGCCCTGCGCCTGCCGATCGTCGACGTCAGCTGACCTCGCGTCCGTGGGTGCGGGGCCCGGCCGGGAGGGAGTCCTGCCGGGCCCCGCGCGTCGCGGCCGAGGCCGCGGACACGGGCCCGACGGGAGGGAGAGTGTCGGGCCTACCGCTGAGAACGACGGGCGTCACTCGGAGTTACGGTTCAGCTCGGACGAATCTCGACCGGTTCGGGCCGCGGGGTCGCCGCGCCCTAGGCTGGTCCCGTGCCAGCGACCCCTGAGCAGAACCACGACCTCGTCCTCGTCGTCGACTTCGGCGCCCAGTACGCCCAGCTGATCGCCCGCCGCGTGCGCGAGGCCAAGGTGTACTCCGAGATCGTGCCGCACACGATGCCCGTCGAGGAGATGCTGGCACGCGACCCCGCGGCGATCATCCTGTCCGGAGGTCCGCAGTCGGTCTACGAGCCGGGCGCCCCGCAGGTCGACGCGACGCTGTTCGCGCGCGATGTCCCGGTGTTCGGCATCTGCTACGGGTTCATGGCGATGGCGGCCGCGATGGACGGCGACGTCGCCAACACCGGTCAGCGCGAGTACGGCCGCACCACCGTCAGCGTCACCGAGCGCGGCACGCTCCTGCAGGGGATGCCCGAGACGCTGCGCGCCTGGATGAGCCACGGCGACGAGGTCGTCGCGCCGCCGGCCGGGTTCACCGTCAACGCCACCTCGCCGCGGGCCACCGTCGCCGCGTTCGAGGACGTGTCGCGCCGCCTCGCGGGCGTCCAGTGGCACCCCGAGGTGCTGCACTCCGAGCACGGCCAGGAGGTGCTCGAGCGGTTCCTCGTCGACATCGCCGGGTGCCGCCAGACCTGGACGATGGTCAACATCGTCGACGAGCAGGTGGCCGCGATCCGCGAGCAGATCGGCGACAAGCGCGCCATCTGCGGCCTGTCCGGCGGCGTCGACTCCGCGGTCGCGGCGGCGCTCGTCCAGCGCGCCGTCGGCGACCAGCTGACCTGCGTCTTCGTCGACCACGGGCTGCTGCGCCAGGGCGAGGCCGAGCAGGTCGAGCGCGACTACGTCGCCGCGACCGGCGTCGACCTCAAGGTCGTCGAGTGCAGCGAGCAGTTCCTCGGTCACCTCGCCGGGGTCGTCGACCCCGAGGAGAAGCGCAAGATCATCGGACGTGAGTTCATCCGCACCTTCGAGGCCGCGCAGCGCGAGGTCGTCGCGGCGGCCCAGGGCGAGGACGTCGACTTCCTCGTGCAGGGCACGCTCTACCCCGACGTCGTGGAGTCCGGCGGCGGCGCGGGCACGTCCAACATCAAGAGCCACCACAACGTCGGCGGCCTGCCCGACGACCTCGAGTTCTCCCTCGTCGAGCCGCTGCGCACCCTGTTCAAGGACGAGGTCCGCCTCGTCGGCGAGCAGCTGGGCCTGCCGGCCGACATCGTCTGGCGCCAGCCGTTCCCCGGCCCCGGCCTCGCCATCCGCATCATCGGCGCGGTCGACGCCGAGCGCCTGGAGATCCTCCGCGCGGCCGACGCGATCGCCCGCGCCGAGCTCACCGCCGCCGGCCTCGACCGCGACATCTGGCAGTTCCCGGTGGTCCTGCTCGCCGACGTCCGCTCCGTGGGCGTCCAGGGCGACGGCCGCACCTACGGCCACCCGGTCGTCCTGCGCCCCGTCACCAGCGAGGACGCCATGACCGCCGACTGGGGCCGGCTGCCCTACGACCTCCTCGAGCTCATCTCCACCCGCATCACCAACGAGGTCTCCCAGGTCAACCGCGTCGTCGTCGACATCACCTCCAAGCCCCCCGGCACCATCGAGTGGGAGTAACCCCCCACCCCCTCCCTTCTCCCTCCTCGCCGAGCGGCGCATACTCGTCGGTTACTGACCGGTAGAGCGACGAGTTTGCGCCGGTCGACGGACGGTTTGCGCCGCTCGGCGGGACGTCCGACGGTCGAACCGCCGCAGGCGACGCGCGAGGCGGGCCGCGCCGTCCGACGTCAGGCTGGAGCGGGACACCTCGGCCCGCCACGAGGCCAGGCCGGCCGGGTCGTGCATGATGCCGAGTACCTGCTCGGCATCTATCACCACCTGCTCGGGATGGCGCAGGACCTCGACGGCGGTGTAGCCCCGCCGCTCCCAGCCGGCACGGGCCAGTCGCTTCTCGCGGTCGAGGTCGCGCTGGTGCTGGTCGCGGTCGCGGTGGACGCCTCCGTCGTACTCGTGCAACCGGCGGCTCCGTCCGATCCTGAGGTCGGCGCGGGCGACGAACGTGCCACGCGCGTCGCGCACGACGTACTGCGGCTCCACGTCGGTGATGTCGCACAGGACGTGGAGCAGCCGCAGGATCGTCTCCCACGCGGACTCGCTTCGCGCGTCGGCCAGCCTGATGGCCTGACGCAGGGTGCGAACTCCCCGGCGACCGGGCACCGCGACCGACCAGAGGTCCGGGACCGTGCAGTCCCCCCGGTGCAGGGCGCAGTCGATCACCACCACGAGGTCGACGAGGCAGAGGTCCTCGGCGAGCTCGGCGATGGTCCATGCGGCCGACGCGACGCGTGCCCCGTCCAGGACCGTCCGATGCCCCTCGGGCACGTCGCAGCGTCGGACGTACACCCCGCGGCGGTCGTGGTGGGGGGCGTCCACGTCGCTGGAGACGATCAGCGGCAGGGTGCACGGCAGCGACGGCAGCCACCACCCCCGGAGCTGGGCGGCGGTCAAGTGGGTCCAGACGGCGTGGGCGGGCAGGACCCTCTGGATCGCGACGCACGCGCTCGTCAGGTCGTGGGCGTGGCGGCGGGCCAGTGCGACGCCGGCGGCGGGGTGCGTCCACGTCCGCGAGCGGAGCTGGCGGGGTGTCAGCCCGGACGCCGCGGCGTCACGGTGACGGATCGAGGAGGCGGCGTGATCGGGTTCCATCTCGACACCGTCGTGGCCTCAGGGCCGCGCCGAAACCCGTCGTCGGCGATCTGTGGACGACGAGCCGGTCAGCCCTCGCCTGTGGACGAACGCCGAGCGGCGCAAACTCTCCGCCCACCGGCGCAAGTTCGTCGCTCTACCACCCGGTAACCGACGAATTTGCGCCGCACGGCGGGAGGGGGCGGGGGAGGGGGGAGGGGGCTAGGGTCGGCGGCATGAAGAAGCTGATCGACGCGGTGCAGGACGTGGTGCCCGAGATGCTGGAGGGGCTGGCGGCGGGGAACCCGGGGCTGGCGCTGCTGGAGGGGCAGACGGTGGCGCTGCGGGCCGACCACGCGGACGTCGCAGCGCGGGGGGAGGTGGCGATCCTGTCCGGGGGCGGCGCCGGTCACGAGCCGGCGCACGCGGGCTACGTGGGCCCCGGCATGCTCACCGGCGCCGTGGTGGGCGACGTCTTCACCTCGCCGTCCACCGACGCCGTGCTCGCCGCGATCCGCGCGGTCGCCGGACCCGCGGGCGTCCTGCTCTTGGTCAAGAACTACACCGGCGACCGGCTCAACTTCGGCCTCGCCGCCGAGATCGCCCGGGCCGAGGGCACGGACGTCGAGATGGTGGTGGTGGGTGACGACGTCGCGCTCGCCGTCGACGGCGAGCACGCCGGCCGTCGCGGCATCGCCGGCACGATCCTCGTGCACAAGGCCGCCGGTGCGGCGGCCGCCGCCGGTGCCGACCTCGCGGCCGTCACCGCCGCCGCCCGGGCGGTCGCCGAGCACGTCGGGACGATGGGCGTGGCGCTCAGCGCGTGCACCGTCCCCGCGGTGGGCCACCCCGGCTTCGAGCTGGCCGAGGACGAGATCGAGTGGGGCCTCGGCATCCACGGCGAGTCCGGCGTGGAGCGCGGCGCCATGGTCCCGGCCGCCGACGTCGCCGAGCGCCTCGTCGACGCCGTGACCACCGACCGCCGCATCGGCGCCGGCGCGCGCGTCGCGGTGCTCGTCAACGACCTCGGCGCCACCCCGCCGGGCGAGCTCGACATCGTCGCCCGCGGAGCCCTCGAGGCGCTGCGACGCCGCGACGTCGAGGTCGTGCGGATGTGGGTCGGCACCTTCCTCAGCGCGCTCGACATGGCCGGCTGCTCGATCTCGGTGCTCGAGGTCGACGACGGGCTGCTCGAGCGACTCGACGCGCCCACCGAGACCTCGGCCTGGCCCGCGGCCCACCGCGGACGGGTCGCGCCGCCCGTCACCGTCAGTGCCCCGCAGCCCGACGCCGAGCCCGACACCTCCGAGCACCTCGCCGCCGACGCCCCGGTCCGCCGCGCGCTGGTCGCCGCCTGCGCCGCGCTGCGCGAGGCCGAGCCCGAGCTCACCCGGATGGACAGCGAGGTCGGCGACGGCGACCTCGGCACCGGTCTCGACCGCGGCGCCCGCGCCGTCGAGGACGAGATCGACGCGCTCCCCGCCGACCCGGCCGACGCGCTGCGGCACGTCGCGGGCACGCTGCGTCGCGTCATCGGCGGCACCTCCGGCCCGCTGTACTCCATCATGCTGATGCGTGCGGCCGCGGTCGTCGACGAGGGGGACGCCACCGACGCCGCCGCCTGGGCGCGGGCCGTGACCGCCGGTGCCGACGGCATCGCCGAGGTGGGCGGGGCCTCTGTGGGCGACCGCACCATGCTCGACGCGCTCGTGCCGCTCGGCTCGACGCTCACCGAACAGCTCGGCGCCGGCGCGCAGGACGCCGGCACCCAGGCGGTCGAGGCCGCCCGCGCGGGCACCGCGTCGACCGCCGAGACGGTGGCCAAGGTCGGCCGGGCCAGCTACATCGGCGAGCGGGCCAAGGGCACGCCCGACCCCGGTGCGCACGCGGTCGTCGTGTGGGCGGACGCGGTGGTGCGCGAGCTGTCCTAGCTCAGCTCCAGGTCATCGCCGAGCGCTCGGACCAGTAGGCGGCGGGCTCCTGGGCCAGCCCGTCGAGCTCGACGTCGACGTCGGCCGCACGCAGGTTGGCGTGCAGCTGCTCGACGGTGGACGCGCCGCTGAGCACGACGTCGGCCCACGGCTGGGCGAGGGCGGCGGCGAGCGCCACGGCGTCGTGCCCCACGCCGAGCGACGAGGCCGCCTCGTCGAGCGCCGGCGACGTGCCGGGCCGGGCCAGCCTGCCGTTGGCCACGGCCTCCTTGACGACCACCACCCAGCCGCGGTCCGAGGCCTCGGCCAGCGCCTCCCCGGCCGACGGCTCGAGCAGGTTCCAGGTGGACTGGACCGTGCTGAACGGGCCGTCGAGCGCCAGCGCGCGGCGCAGCACCTCGGCCTGGGCGGGGCCGCTGGTGGACAGGCCGACACGGACGCCGTCGGACGCGAGCCCGGCAAGCCGGTCGAGCAGGGCGGCGTCGTCGAGCGCGGGGCTGTCGACGGTGAGGCTGTGCACGAGGTAGAGGTCGGGCGGTCCGCCGAGCGCGGCCAGGGTCTCGGGCCACTGCCGCTCGAGGGTGCCGAGCGAGTGGTCCTTGACCTCGTGCTCGGCGGCCCCGGGCTCGAAGTCGGCGACGTAGGTGTACCCCCACTTGGACCCGACGGTCACCTCGGTGCGGCGGCCGGGGTGGGCCGCCAGCCACGACCCGACGAACTCCTCGCCCGCACCGTAGGAGCGGGCGGCGTCGAGGTGGCGGACGCCGGCGTCCCACGCCGCGTCGAGGACGCCGTGGGCGTGGGTGCGCAGCGCGTCGACGTCGTAGGTGCCGCCGAGGTCGCTGCCATGACCGACGTTGAGGTACTCGGGACGACCGAGCGCGGCCATCCCCAGCCCGATCCGCGCCGTCACGCCGCGACCGCCTCGCGGTCGGCGACCGACGTGCGTCCGGCGCGGCGCTCGACGAGGAGCAGGACGGCCACGCCGATCCCGAAGGCGATCATCGTGAGGACGCCGCGCGGCCAGTAGACGTGCGAGGTGGTGAACGAGTACGAGGCCCCGAGCAGCACGACCGTGCCGACCACCGAGAGCGGTCCGACGCGGCGCAGGTGGACCACGCCGACCAGCGCGAACGCGACGAGCAGCGACCAGGTGCCCACGTCGGCCAGGATGTTGCCCTGGAAGAACATCACCGAGTTGGCCGAGCCGATGTCGTTGCCCATGTTCCGGTGCTCGGTGAGGGCGCCGGCGCCGATGCCCGCCAGCACGTCGAGCCCGGTGTAGAACATCGCGTAGACGAACGCGAGCACCCGCGCGACGATCGCCAGCCACCCGTCGACGCCGTCGCGCACGCGGTGCAGCAGGGCCCACACGCTGAGGCCCAGCAGCGGGAAGAGCGGCAGCATGATGACGTGCAGGTCGCGCCACCAGCCCGCGGAGTCGGCCGTGAGGTGCGCGGGGTGGGTCGCGCCGGCGATGGTCAGCGCGACGGGCCCCACGAGGGCGGCGACGGTCCGGACGGCGGGTCGCGAGGTCATCGCTCCATGCTGTCACGGGGGTCGGACGGACGCTGCTGGTAGACGTCGGGGATGCCGTCGCCGTCGTCGTCGGCGGTCTCCCGCTCGGCGATCCGCCGGTACACCCGGTTGCGCGAGCGCAGGACGACGCTCGCCAGGAGCGTCGCGACCACCGACCCGACGAGGACACCGACCTTCACGTGCTCGTCGCGCTCGCTGCCCTGGCCGAACGCCAGCTCGCCGATGAGCAGCGACACGGTGAACCCGATGCCGGCGAGCATCGCCATCCCGACGACGTCGACCCACGCGAGGTCGTCGTCGAGCTCGGCCCTGGTGAACCGCGCCAAGAGCCACGTGGAGCCGGTGATGCCGACCGTCTTGCCGACCACGAGGCCGGTGAGGATGCCGAGCGCGACGGGGTCGGTGAGCGACTCGGCCAGCCCGCTGAGCCCGCCGACGGTGACGCCGGCGGCGAAGAACGCGAACACGGGCACCGCGATCCCGGCCGAGATCGGACGGACGAGGTGCTCCAGGTGCTCGGCCATGCCCGGCCCGTCGCCGCCGTCGCGGCGCAGCACCGGCACGGTGAAGCCGAGGAGCACGCCCGCGACCGTCGCGTGCACGCCGGACTCGTGGACCAGGCCCCAGGCGACCACGGCCAGCGGCACGAGCAGCCACCACGAGCGGACGCGCCGCTGCACCAGGAGCGCGAACAGGCCGATCGGCACGAGGGCGCCGAGCAGGAACAGCGGCTCCAGCTCGCTCGTGTAGAAGATCGCGATGATCGTGATGGCCAGGAGGTCGTCGACCACGGCGAGCGTCAGCAGGAACGTGCGCAGCCCGGACGGCAGGTGCGTGCTGATCACCGCGAGGATGGCGACCGCGAACGCGATGTCGGTGGCCGTCGGGATCGCCCAGCCGCGCAGGTCGCCGTCGGCCCCGAGGTTCCAAGCCACGAAGACCAGCGCCGGCACCGCCATCCCGCCGACGGCCGCGGCCATCGGCAGCGCGGCACGGCGTGGGTCGCGCAGGTCACCCGCGACGAACTCGCGCTTGAGCTCGAGCCCGACGACGAAGAAGAAGATCGCGAGCAGCCCGTCGGCGGCCCAGGTGCCGATCGACAGGTCGAGGTGCAGCGCGGACGGGCCGATGCGCACGTCGCGGATCGCGGTGTAGACGTCCGCCCAGGGGGTGTTGGCCCAGACGATCGCCACCACGGCGCCGAGGATGAGCAGCAGCCCCCCGGTGGTCTCGCCGCGCAGCACCTCGGCGACGCGGGACGCCTCGCGCCACGATCCGCGCGAGAACAGGCGGGCAGGTCCGGACGGCTGGTTCACAGGGGCTCCTGAGGGGTCGGCGGCATCATGCCGACCAGACTTCCCGGCGCACCGTCGACCATCATACCGGCGCCCGGGCTCACGCCTTGCGCGTGTAGTCCACCTCCAGCCGGCCGTCGGCGAAGCTCTTGCGGAGCACCTTCTTGTCGAACTTGCCCACCGACGTGCGCGGCACCTCGGGGATGAACGCCCACGCGTCGGGCAGCTGCCAGGAGGCGACGGAGTCGGCCAGGAACTCCCGCAGCTGCGCCGCGGTGACGTCCGCGCCGTCGCGCACGACCACCGAGGCGAGCGGACGCTCCTGCCACTTCTCGTCGGGGATGCCGACGACCGCCGCCTCGACGACGTCGGGATGCGCCATCAGCGCGTTCTCGAGGTCGACCGAAGAGATCCACTCCCCGCCGGACTTGATCACGTCCTTGGCGCGGTCGGTGAGCGTGATGAAGCCGAGCGGGTCGAGCGTGCCGACGTCGCCGGTGCGCAGCCAGCCGTCGCGGAACTTCTCGGGGTCGTCGTCCTTGTAGTAGGCGCCGGTGACCCACGAGCCGCGCACCTCGAGCTCGCCGACGGCCTGCCCGTCGCGCGGCTGGACGGTGCCGTCCTCGCCGACGATGCGGCCGAGCACCCCGGGGAGCAGGCGGCCCTGGGTGCCGCGGTAGTGCCACGCGTCCTCGCCCTCGGCGCCGAGCGGCGGGACGCCGGTGGACGCCACGGGGGACGTCTCGGTCATGCCCCAGGCCTGGATCATGTGCACGCCGTGCCGCTCCTCGAGCGCGCGCTGCAGCGACACCGGGACGGCCGACCCACCGCAGAGGACGAGCCGCAGCGAGCTGACGTCGGCCTCCTCGTGCGCGTCGAGGTGTCCCAGGACGTCGTTCCAGACCGTGGGCACGCCGCCGGAGACCGTGGGCCGCGAGCGCTCGATGAAGCGGACGAGCGGCTCGGCCTGCAGCCACCGGTCGGGCATGGTCAGGGAGGCGCCCACCATGAAGGCCGCGTAGGCGAGACCCCAGGCGTTGGCGTGGAACATGGGGACGACCGGCAGCACGCGGTCGTGCGGGGTGAGGCCCGCGTTGATGCCGAGCGCGACGGCCATCGAGTGCAGGTAGGCCGAGCGGTGGCTGTAGACCACGCCCTTGGGGTTGCCCGTGGTGCCGCTGGTGTAGCACATGGCCGCGGCGTCGCGCTCGTCCAGCTCGGGCCAGTCGAAGGCGCTCTCCTCGGCCGCGAGGACGTCTTCGTAGAGGTGCACCTCGACCCCGTCGACCTGCAGCGACGACAGGTCGGCACCCGCCGCCTCGGGGCCGGCGACGAGGACGTGGCGCACCGTCTCGAAGGTGGGGAGGAGCTTGGCGAACGGCTCGACCAGAGAGGCGTCGACGATGACGACCTGGTCCTCGGCGTGGTTGACGATGTAGGTGACCTGCTCGGGGAAGAGCCGGATGTTGAGCGTGTGCAGCACCGCGCCCATCGACGGGATCGCGAGGTAGGCCTCGAGGTGCTCGGTGTTGTTCCAGCAGAAGGTGCCGACCCGCTGGTCGGCGTCGATGCCCAGCCGGCGAAGCCCGTTGGCCAGCTGCCCGACGCGCGCGACCAACTCGCCGTAGCCCGTGGAGCGGGTGCCGTCGGCGGTGCACGTGACGACCTCGCCGTCGCTGTGCACCTCGCCTCCGTGGCGCAGGATCGCGCCGATCGTGAGCGGGACGTCCTGCATGGTGCTGCGCATGGTCACTCCTGGGATCGAGACGGGCTGTCCCCGATAGTGCCGTGCGGGTGTGACACACGCCACCGGGTGTCTCATGACGAGGAATGGTTGCGGCGTGCAGGTGGTTGGGTCCAGGCGTGACCACCACGGACGCGAAGCCCACCGCCGTCGGCCTGCGCTCCGAGCGCGGGCCGGTGCTGCTGGCCATCATGCTCGCGACCGGGCTGGTCGCCATCGACGCGACGATCCTGGCCACCGCGGTGCCGTCGATCACCGGCGACCTCGGCGGGTTCGCGCTCTTCCCGTGGCTGTTCTCGGCGTACCTGCTGGCGCAGGCGGTGAGCACGCCGCTGTTCGGCAAGGCGTCCGACCTGCTCGGCCGGCGCCCGGTGATGATGCTGGGCATCGGGCTGTTCGTCGGCGGCTCGGTGCTGTGCGGCTTCGCGTGGAGCATGCCGGTCCTGATCGTGGCGCGCGCGGTGCAGGGCCTCGGTGCCGGCGCCGTGATGCCGATGAGCCTGACGATGATCGGCGACCTCTACACCGTCGCCGAGCGCGCCCGCGTGCAGGCGTACGTCGCGAGCGTCTGGGGTGCGTCCGCCGTGGTCGGGCCCACGCTCGGCGGCGTGTTCTCGGAGTACCTGAGCTGGCGCTGGATCTTCTTCGTCAACGTGCCGCTCGGGCTGCTCGCGGCGGTGATGCTGCTGCGTGGGTTCACCGAGCGCGTCGAGCGCACCCGCCGCTCCATCGACGTCGCGGGCGCGACGCTGCTCGTGGTCGGCGGGTCGTCGCTGGTGCTCGGGCTGCTCCAGGGCGGGACGAGCTGGCCGTGGCTGTCGGTGCGCGGCGTGGGCGTGTTCGTGCTGGCCGTGCTCGCGCTCGCCGCGTTCGTCCTGGTGGAGCGGCGGGCGGCCGAGCCCGTGCTCCCGGGCTGGATCTTCACCCGACGCCTGCTCGTCGGCACCAACCTGGCCAACGTCGGCATCGGTGCGCTCGTCGTGGGGCTGTCGTCCTACGTGCCGCTCTACGTCGAGGGCGTGCTCGGGCACGGCGCGCTCGTGGGCGGGTTCGCGCTCGCCGCGATGATGGTCGGCTGGCCCGTCGCGGCCTCGTTCGTCGGCCGGATCTACCTGCGGATCGGCTTCCGCGACACCGGCCTGATCGGGTCGGTCGTCGTCGTGCTGGGCGCGGGGTCGCTCGTGCTGCTGTCGGCGTCGAGCGGGGTGTGGCAGGTGGCGCTCAGCTGCCTGGTCATCGGGGCCGGGCTCGGCCTGGTCGCCTCGCCCACGCTCGTCGCGGCGCAGTCGTCGGTCGGGTGGGAGCAGCGGGGCGTCGTCACCGGCACGCAGCTGTTCTCGCGGTCGATGGGCAGCGCGGTCGGGGTCGCGGTGTTCGGTGCCGTCGCCAACGCCGCCGTCGCCTCCCGCCTCGGTGCGGACGCCGTCGCGGGCGGCTCGGTGCCCGCCGACGTGCTCGCGCCGGCGATCCACCAGGTGTTCGTGCTCGCGTCCGGCGTCGGGCTGATCGTGCTCGTCGCCCTGGTGCTGATGCCGCGCCGCAACGCCGTCGAGGAGTAGGTCGGACCCGGGCGGTACCGTCACGCGGTGACCTCCCCGACCGTCGCCGTCGCCGGCCCGTCCGACCTCGCCGCCGACGCCGGTGCCGAGGTGGCCCGCGCCGGCGGCAACGCCGTCGACGCCGCCCTGGCCGCCAGCCTGGTCACGATGGTCAACGAGGTCGGGATCGTCTCCCTCAGCTCGGGCGCGTTCGTCACCGTGCAGCCGCCGGGCGACGGGGCGCCCACGACCGTCGACGGCTGGGTGGAGATGCCCGGACGCGGTGCCGACCCGTCGCGGTTCGGCTCGGGCACCTGGGACGTCACGACGGCCTACGGCGGAGGCGTCACCGCCACCGTCGGCGCCGGCTCGGTGGGCACGCACGGCGGGGTGATGGCGCTCGGAGAGGCGCACCGTCGCTGGGGCTCGCTGCCCTGGGCGAGCGTGGTGGCGCCCGCGGTCGAGGTCGCCCGTGGCGGCTTCGCGATCGGCTCGGCCAGCCGGTACTACCTGTCCTACGTGCACGACGAGATCTTCGGCTGGGACGCCTTCAGCCGCGACGCGCTGCACGACGCCGACGGCCGTCTGCGCGACCACGTGGTGGTCGACGGCCTCGCCGACACCTTCCGGGCCATCGCCGTCGAGGGGCCGTCAGCCCTGTTCACCGGATCGGTGGGCACCCGCATCGCCGACACCGTCCAGCGACTCGGCGGGCTCCTGACGCACGACGACCTCGCCGCCTACGAGGTCGTCGTCCGCCCGAGCCTGACCACGCGCGCCGGAAGCTGGACGCTCGGCACCAACCCCGAGCCGTCGGTCGGCGGCATCTGCGTCGCGGCCATGCTGGCGCTGATGGACGACCGCCCCCGCGGCCGCTGGTCCACCGACGACGTCGCGCACCTGATCGAGGTCCAGCGCGCCGTCCTCGGCCACCGCGTCGGCACCCTCGACACCGCGTCCGACCTCGGTGCGGCGGCTCGCGGGTTCCTCGCACGCGCCGACGCCGACGGCCTGCGCGCCCTCGAGTCGCCGTCGACCACCCACGTGTCCGCGGTCGACGCCGATGGCGGCGCCTGCGCGGTCACGGCGTCCTCGGGCTACGGCTCGGGGGTGATGGCGGGCGACACCGGCGTCTGGCTCAACAACTGCCTGGGCGAGCCCGAGCTGAACCGCTTCGGTCGCCACGCCCTGCCGCCGGGCACCCGCCTGCGCTCCAACATGGCTCCCACCGTCGGACGTCGCGACGACGGCGCGGTGCTGGCCGTCGGCTCGCCCGGTGCCGACCGCATCTCCACCGCCGTCACCCAGGTCGTCGCCGGCTTCGCGGGCGGCATGAGCCTCGTCGACGCGGTCGACCACCCCCGCGTCCACGTGCGGGTCACCGGGCACGGCCGGGCCGTCGAGGTGGTCGACCACGAGGCCGGCGCCCCGGTGCCGGACGGCCTGCCCGAGGTGCACGCCTATCCCGCCCACGACATGTACTTCGGCGGCGTCGCCGCCGCGCTCCACGACCCGGTGCTCGGGCTGTCCGCCGCTGCCGATCCTCGACGGTCCGGTGGGGTGCGGGTGGTCTGACGCGGGCCCGTCGCCCCTTGGGCTGAGGTGGCCGGCGCCCGGATGGCAAGGCGCCGCGGCGCAGGCGAGCTGGTCCTGTCCGTCACGTCGCGAGCAACGCCGCCGGGCGGGATGCCGGGCGCCTCAGCGGTTCCAGGAGGCCCAGAGGGCGGCATAGGACCCGCCGAGCGCGACGAGCTCGTCGTGGCTGCCGATCTCGCTGATGCGGCCGTCCTCGACGACGGCGACGCGGTCGGCGTCGTGGGCGGTGTAGAGGCGGTGGGCGATGGCGACGACGGTGCGGCCCTCGAGGACGGCGCCGAGGGAGCGCTCGAGGTGGCGTGCGGAGCGGGGGTCGATGAGGGAGGTGGCCTCGTCGAGCACGAGGGTGTGGGGGTCGGCGAGGACCAGGCGGGCGAGCGCGAGCTGCTGGGACTCGGCATCGGTGAGGGCGTGGCCGCCCGAGCCGACGACGGTGTCGAGACCGTCCGGCAGCGCCTGCACCCAGGCCAGCGCGTCGACGGAGGCGAGCGCCGAGCAGAGGTGGTCGTCGTCGGAGGGGCCGCGTGCGGCGAGGGCGAGGTTGTCGCGCAGGGTCCCGACGAACACGTGGTGCTCCTGGGTGACGAGCGCGACGCGCCCGCGCAGGTCGTCCAGAGGGAGCTCGGTCAGGCCCACGCCGCCGACGGCGACGCTGCCCGAGGTGGGCGGGTGGATGCCCGCGAGCAGCCGGCCGAGCGTCGACTTGCCGGCGCCGGACGGTCCCACGACGGCCAGCCGCTCGCCGGGCGCGAGGTCGAGGTCGATGCCGTGGAGCACCTCGCGGTCGGGCGTGTAGGAGAAGCGCACGTCCGACGCGACGAGGCGGTCGCCGTCGGGCTCGCACCCGCTGGGCGTGCGGTCGTCGGGCACCGAGCGGATGCCGAGCAGGCGGGCCAGGGACGCCGCGCCGACCTGCAGCTCGTCGGCCCAGCTGATCAACCGGTCGAGCGGGTCGATCAGGAACTGCACGTAGAGCGTCGCCGCGGTGACGTCGGCGAGCGAGGCCTGCCCGCGCGAGTAGAGCACGCCGCCGAGCACGAGCGTCGCGACCGTCGGCACCAGGTAGGCCATCTCGACGACGGGGAACAGCACGGTCCGCAGGCGCAGGGTGTAGCGCTCGGCGGTGTACGACCGGGCGATGTCGTCGTCGATCCGACGCTTGCGCGCGCCCTGCAGGCCGAGTGCCTCGACCGTCCGCGCGCCCTCGGCCGTCTCGGCGAGCGAGGTGTTGATCCGGGCGTACGACGCGTTCTCGCGCAGGTAGCCGTCCTTGGCGCGCGCGAGGTACCAGCGCAGGACGACCCACAGGATCGGCACCGCGAGCAGCAGCGGGACGCCCACCCACCAGCCGACGAGCAGCGAGGCGACCACGGTGAACACCACCGTCATCGCCGCGATGATCATCTCGGGCACCGCGAACCGTACCGACCAGCCGAGCGCCTCGACGTCGCGTGACGTGCGGGTGAGCAGGTCACCGGTGCCGGCGCGCTCGACCTCGCCGACGGGCAGCGCGAGCGCGTCGTCGACGAAGTCCTCGCGCAGGTCGGCGAGCACGGTCTCGGCCAGCGTGAACGAGGCCAGTCGCGCGTACCGGGTGAGCACGGTCTGGACGAGCAGGCAGGCGCCGATCGCGATCGACAGCCGGTCGATGACCCCGAGCGTGGTGCCGTCGCCCACGGACTGCACCAGCTCGCCGACGAGCCGCGGCACCGCGAGCCCGGCGATCGCGGCCGAGCCGTGCAGCAGCAGCATCCGCACGAGTGGACGCCGGTGCCGGCGTCCCATCTCCCGGGCGCTGCGCCGCACCTCGGCGCCGTCGGCGACGGGCAGGATGGTGCTCATGGGTCCTCCTGGCGGTCGACCACGCGGCGGTAGGCCGGCGAGGTCTCGCGGAGCCGGTGGTGGGTTCCCGTCGCGGCGACCTTCCCGTCGGACACGAACGCGACGGTGTCCGCGACGTCGAGCACGAGCGGGCTCGACGAGACGACCACGGTCGAACGCCCGCGCCGGTGCTGCTTGAGGGTGCCGGCGATGTGCGCCTCGGTGTGGGCGTCGACGGCCGAGGTCGGCTCGACCAGCACGAGCACGTCGGCGTCGGTGAGCAGCACGCGGGCGAGCGCCAGACGCTGGCGCTGGCCGCCGGAGAACGAGCGGCCGCGCTCCTCGACCTCGGCGTGCAGGCCACCGCGCAGCCCGTCGACGACGTCCTGCGCCGAGGCCGCTGCGACGGCCGCGTGCACCTGCGCGTCGTCGGCGTGGTCCCGGACGTCGAGCCCGTCGCGCAGGTCGCCGCTGAACAGCATGGTCTGGGTGTCGTGGACGACGATGCGGCGACGCACGGTGGCGACGGGCAGCGCGTCGAGGGCGACGCCGTCGAGGGTGACCTCCCCGGGCGCGTAGCGGCCGAGGCGGTCGGCGAGGTCGGACGCGACCTGCGGCTCGTCGGCCACGACGACCGTGAGCTCGCCCTCGCGCGCGACGAAGCCGGCCTGGTGGTCGACGAGCTCGTGGCCGCGCGGCTCGGGGAGCGGGTCGGTCGTGTCCTGCTGCTCGGGCTCGATGCCGAGGATGTGCACGACCCGGGCCGACGCCACGCGGGCGCGGATGATCTTGTTGGCGAACTCGGTGGCGGTGCGCAGCGGGAGCATCAGGAACGTGGAGTAGCCGTAGAAGGCGATCAGCTCCCCGGGGGTGATCCGGCCCTCGGCGGCGAAGCGCGCGCCGAGCCACACCACGAGCACGACGAAGATGCCCGGCAGCAGCACCTGCAGCGCGTCGAGCAGCGACTGCGACCGCCCCACCCGGACGCCCGCAGCGCGCACGCGCTGGGACTCCGCGGCGTATCGACGGTGGAACACGTCCTCGCCGCCGACGCCGCGCAGCACCCGCAGGCCGCCGACGATGTCGCTGGCGAGGTTGTTCAGGCCGCCCTGGAGCTCGCGGGCCTCGGCGTTGCGTCGCTGGAGCGGGCCGAGGATCGGGCCGATCGCGAGGAGCAGCAGCGGCATCCCGACCAGGACGAGCAGGCCGAGCTCGACCGAGCTGCTCAGGAGCAGACCGGCCACGACGAGGAACGCGACGAGCGCGCCCGCCGTCCGCCCGAGCACGTCCACGGAGTTGCCGACGTTGGCGATGTCGTTGGCGCCGACGCTGACCACCTCGCCGGTGGCGACGCGCTTGCGCAGCGTCGCGCCGAGCCGGGTGGTCTGGTCGCTGACGAGCTGCACCGTGCGGTAGGCGGCGTCGAGCCACATGCCGACCGAGAAGCGGTGCCGCATCACGCCCGCGGCCGCCTGCACCACGCCGACGGCCAGCAGCACGCCGGCCCACCGGACGAGGCCGGCGCGGTCCTCGTCGCCGAGGCCGGAGTCGATCGCCCGCCCGATCACCGCGGGCATGAGCGCCTGCGCCACCATCCAGACGATCCCGAACGCGATCGCCCCGACGAGCCGCCAGCCCTGCGACCGCACCACCCAGAGCAGGAACGTGTCGGCCGAGCGGAGGTCGGGACGCCCCGGGTGGGGGAGGGGGAGGCTCTTCATGGCCCGCCCAATCTACGAACCCCTGGTTGCGTCCTGCCACCGGTTTTCGCCGCACCCGTCGCGGTGTGACCGGGACCACTGCACAGGTGTGCGGCCCCTTTGCCCGGTGCGTCCGGAGAACACCCGATCACTGCCACAGATTGCGTAGGCAATCTTTTGTTTTCCTTCAAATGGACGAGAGATCTCGGGGAGACTCGGTGAATGATCACGGAACAGGGACCAGGTCACGCGGCACGGGGCATCCGGTGGTCGGCACGGGCATCGATCGCGGCGGCGGCCTGCCTGGCCGTCGGCGTCACCGGTGCGCTGCCCGCGACCGCCACGCCCGCCTCCACGTCGACGTCCGCGGACGCGCCCGAGACCGAGACCGAGTCCGAGTCCGTCGACGGCGGCACGCTGGGCGACAGCGCCTGGGGCGACGTCTCGGCCACGGAGGTGGCCGACTCCCTCGTCGGCGGCGTCTGGCGCGCCACCCGGGACGAGGGCTCGCTGAGCTCGGTGACGTCGACCCTCGGCCTCACGTCGGCGCTGACCCGTCGGTCCACCGGCAAGGGCATCACCGTCGCCGTCATCGACACCGGCATCGCGCGCGTGGAGGGCCTCGACGCCCCCGGCAAGGTCGTCAACGGCCCGGACCTGTCGTTCGACGGCCAGCGCGCCGGCACCCGCTACGCCGACGGTTTCGGCCACGGCACGCACATGGCCGGCATCATCGCCGGCAGGGACGCGAGCTCGACGGGCTTCACCGGCGTCGCGCCCGACGCCCAGCTGCTGAACATGAAGGTCGGTGCCGCCGACGGTGCCGCCGACCCCTCGCAGGTGATCGCGGCGCTGGACTGGGTGGTCGCCCACCGCCGCGACCGCGGCATGAACGTCCGCGTGGTCAACCTGGCCTACGGCACCCAGTCGGTGCAGCCGTGGCAGGTCGACCCCCTCGCCCGCGCCGTCGAGAACGCCTGGAACGCCGGCATCGTCGTGGTCGCCGCCGCCGGCAACGACGGGCTCGACGCCCCCTCGCTGCTGATGCCGGCGGTCGACCCGCACGTGCTCGCCGTGGGAGCCGTCGACCACGTCGGCACCGCCTCGACGGCCGACGACGTGGTCGCCGACTTCAGCAACGGCGGCAGCGCCACCCGTCGCCCCGACGTGATCGCCCCGGGCCGCTCGATCGTCTCGCTGCGCGTCCCCGGCTCGTACATCGACACCTTCCACCCCGAGGGCCGGGTGGCCGGAGACGCCACCGGCCGCTTCTTCCGCGGATCGGGCACGTCGCAGGCCACCGCCGTCACCGCCGGCGAGGTCGCGCTGCTCCTGCAGGCCCGTCCGTCGCTGACGCCCGACCAGGTCAAGGCCCTCCTGCGGGCCACGGCCGACCCCCTGGTCAACAGCCGCCCCGAGATGGGGGCCGGCGTCACCGACGTCGTCCGGGCGATGAACACGCTGCTCCTCGGTCTACGCCTCGGCAGCTCCCTGCCCGACGGCACCGGCACCGGGTCGCTCGAGGCGTCCCGCGGCGGCGAGCACGTGGTCGACCCCGACTCCGGACGCCTGCTGTCCGGCGAGGTCGACGCCCTGGGCTCGGTGTGGGACGGCGCGGCCTGGTCGGCCGCGTCCGGCAGGCAGAAGGCCTGGAAGGGCGGCGCCTGGAACGGCCGCACCTGGACCGGCGACGGCTGGGTCGGCGACGACCACCGGGCGGCCACCTGGGACGGCGACTCCTGGAGCGGCGACCCGTGGGCCGCGCACACGTGGTCCGACTCGGTCTGGGAGGGCCGCAGCTGGCGCAACTCGGGCTGGGAGGGTCGCAGCTGGCGGGCCGACTCCTGGCTCGGGCGCAGCTGGCGCGCCGGTGGCTGGGTCGGCCGGAGCTGGCGCTCCGTCTCCTGAGATGAGGTCACTCGTCCCCCGGGCGGCGCGGCCCGAGCGTCGGGTCAGCCAGCTCAGCGCGCTGATGGCGGCGGTGGCGTGCATCCTCGCGGCGCCCCAGCTGGCGACCGACCCGCAGGCGGCCGTCCCCACCCTGACGTGGTTCGTGCTGCTGCCGCTGTTCGCCCTCGCCGAGGTGCTGGTCATTCACCTGCCGGCCGAGCGCAGCTCGCACAGCCACGTCCTGCGCGAGATCCCCGCGGTCGCGGGCCTGGCGTTCCTGGCACCCCAGCAGTACCTCTCGGCCTACGTGCTCGGAGCCGGCCTGGCCCTCGTGCTCTGGACCCGCGTGCGCGGGCTCAAGCTCGCGTTCAACCTCGCCATGCTCAGCCTCGAGGCGGCCCTGGGCTCGCTGGTGTTCCACGCGATCCTGTCCGGTGGCGACCCCTACGGGCCCCGGGCCTGGCTGGCGGCGGCCGTCGCGGTGCTCGTCGTCGACCTGATCTCGGCCGCGGCCGTCACCGCGGCGATCAGCCTGACCGACTCACGGTTCGACCCCGCGGTGATGCGCGAGGCGATCCGTACCGGCATCCCGGCGGCGATGGTGAACACCTGCGTGGCGCTGCTGCTGGTCACGCTCGTGGTCGCGAGCCCGGCGGCCCTGCCGCTGCTCGGCGTGCTCGCGGCCCTGCTGGTCGCGGGGTACCGGATCCACGTCCGGCTGGCCCGCGGCCACACCCGCCTGCAGCTGCTCTACCAGTTCGTCGGCTCGACGAGCCACCAGGCCGAGGTGGGCACGCTCGTGCGGAGCATCCTGTCCGAGGCCGCCGGGCTCCTGCACGCCACCACCGCCGAGCTCCTCGTCCTCGCGTCCGACGACGAGACCGGCCGGCGCCTCACTTGGCGCGCCGGCGACCTCACCGACGAGCCGGTCGACCCCGCGCGGCTGCACGCCTGGTGGGGCGCCGCCCTGGCCGGCGAGCCCGTGCTGATGCCGCGCGAGGGCTCGGGACGCGGGACGTCGGCACTCCGCACCGACGGCGTGCGCGACGGGATCGCGGTCCCGCTGCGCTCGGACGGCGAGGTCGCGGGCGTGCTGCTGGTCACCGACCGCACGTTCGAGGAGGAGACCTTCGGGCCCGAGGACCTGCGGGTGTTCGAGACCGTCGGCGCCCACACGGCCGTCGCCCTGGACAAGGCCCGGATGGTCGACCGCCTGCGGCGCCAGGCCGACGAGCGCGCCCACGAGGCGATGCACGACCCGCTGACGGGCCTGCCGAACCGCCGCGCCTTCCAGCTCGCCGTGCGCGAGGCCATGCGCGACGAGTCGAGCACCGCGGTGCTGCTGCTCGACCTCGACGACTTCAAGGACGTCAACGACACGCTCGGCCACAGCGCCGGCGACCGGCTGCTGACGACGACCGGCCGGCTGCTCGCCGAGTCGACCACCGGGCTCGTCGCCCGTCTCGGCGGGGACGAGTTCGCCGTCCTGATGCGCGACGTCGACGCCGCGACCGCCCTCGTCCAGGCCGAGCGCCTGCACGCGGTGCTCAGCGCGCCGGTGCCGCTGCTGGGCGTCGGCCTCACCACCTCGGCCAGCATCGGCGTGACGACGTTCCACGGCACGTCGCTGAGCGCGGACGAGGTCCTCGCGCAGGCCGACGTCGCGATGTACGCCGCCAAGTCGGACCGGGCGGGCGTCCGCACGTACCGGGCCGAGGACGGGCACTCGACGGCGCGACGCCTCGCGCTCGCCGCCGACCTCACGGTGGCCCTCGAGGAGCGGACCCTCGACCTGTACTTCCAGCCGCAGGCCGACGCGCGCACCGGCACCGTGATCGGGTTCGAGGCGCTGCTGCGGTGGAACCACCCCCAGTTCGGCTTCGTGCCCCCGCCGGAGATCGTGGCGGTCGCGCACCGCACCGGCCTGATCCACGAGCTGACCGGCTGGGTGCTCCACGAGGCGCTGACGGCGCGGGCCGCGTGGGCGGCCTCGGGCCACCGGCTCGACGTCTCGGTCAACGTCACGCCGGCCGACGTGGCCGACCCGCGCCTGGTCGGTCGCGTGGCCGCCGAGCTGGACGCGACCGGGACCCCGCCCGGGTCGCTGGTCGTCGAGCTCACCGAGAGCGACGCGATGCGCGACCCCGAGCGGAGCCTGACCGTGCTGACCGCGCTCCACGGGCTCGGCGTCCGGCTGTCGATCGACGACTTCGGGACCGGCCACTCGTCCCTGGCCTACCTCGACCGCCTCCCCGTGCACGAGGTGAAGATCGACCGCTCGTTCGTCGTCCGCCTCGAGCAGGTCAGCGCGGACTCCACGATCGTGCGGGCGACCATCACGCTGGCGCACGACCTGGGGCTGCGGATCGTCGCCGAGGGCGTCGAGAACGACCTGACCACGAAGCTGGTGGCCGAGATGGGCTGCGACTCCTACCAGGGCTACGGGCTGGCGCGTCCCATGCCCGCCGCCGACGTGCTCGGGTGGCTCGCGCTGCGACGGTCCGCCGTCCCGTCCGCGGCGCCTCCTTCGCTGGGTGCGCTGCACCCAGAGCCGACCGCCTGATCCCACTCCGCGAGCCCCTCCCGCGGACGCCCTCCGGCGTGCCAGCATGGACCCGTGAGCGAGCCGTGGATCGTGGCACACCGGGGCGCGAGCGGGCAGCGGGTGGAGCACACCCGCGCGGCGTTCGAGCTGGCCGTCGACCAGGGGGCCGACCTCCTCGAGCCCGACGTGGTCGTGACGTCCGACGGGCACGTGCTGGTGCGGCACGCCAACGAGGTGGGCCACTGCACCGACGTCTCGGACCTCCCGCAGTTCGCCGACCGGCGCACCACCAAGTGCGTCGACGGGGTGGAGGTGACGGGCTGGTTCACCGAGGACCTCACCCTCGCCGAGGTGCGCACGCTGCGCGCCCGCGAGCCGCGGCCCACCGTCCGTCCCGCCAACACCCGCGAGGACGACCGGCACCCGCTGCTGACGCTGGACGAGCTCTGCGAGCTGGTCGTCGACACCAACCGCCGGCGCGAGGACCCCGTCGGGCTGTGCATCGAGCTCAAGCACCCCACCTACTTCAGGGCGCTCGGCCACGACCTCCCCACGCTCGTGCTCGACGTCCTCGAGCGGCACGGGCTCGCGACCGCCGGGCCCGTGCCGGTGCAGCTGGAGTGCATGGAGACCACGGCCCTGCGCGACCTGCGGTCGGCGTGCGACCTGTCGATCGTCCAGCTGCTGTGGGACCTCGGCGAGCCGTACGACCTCGTCGCCGCGGGCGACCCCACCACCTACGCCGACCTGTCGACGCGGGCGGGCCTGGACGCGATCGCCGAGTACGCCGACGGGATCGGCGCCCACAAGCTGCAGGTGCTCCCGCGCGACGACCAGGGACGCACCACGGAGCCGTCCACGCTGGTCGCCGACGCCCACGAGGCGGGCCTGGACGTCCTGGTCTGGACGCTGCGCGACGAGAACCTGTTCCTGCCGGCCGAGCTGCGCGAGGGCGACGAGCCGTCGGCCCGCGGCGACGCCGAGGCCGAGTACGAGGCCTTCTTCGAGGCCGGGGTGGACGGCGTGTTCACCGACCACCCCGCCACCGCCCTCGCCGCGCGCTCGCGCTGGCTCCGGGCTCAGTCCTCGAGCGGCACGAGCAGCCACGCGGCGAGGTAGACCAGCACGATCGAGCCGAGGCCCAGCAGCGTAGCCACGACGGCGACCAGGCGGACGAGCGCCGGGTCGACCTCGAACCGCTCGGCGAGGCCGCCGCAGACGCCGCCGAACCAGCGCTCGTCACGGCTGCGGACCAGGCGGGGGGACAGGGTGGTGCTCATCGGTGCTCCTCGGGGGTGGTGGTGGGACTCGGGTCGGGGGTGGTGCGGGGACGGCGCGGGCGGAGCACCGAGACGGTGACGCCCACCAGGCCGGCGACGATCAGCACGAGCGGCAGCAGCAGGGCGAGGTCGCCGGTGTCGACGAGCCCGAGCTCGCGGGCGAGCCAGTGACCGACCACGGCGAGCGCGAGACCGCCCCAGGCCAGGCCCTGCCAGTCGAAGGGGTGGACGCTCATCGGCGGGTCACCTCCACCTGTCCGGCGCCCTGCCGGACGACCAGCTCCAGGTGCCGGACGCCCGCGGGTGCCGCGACGGCCAGCCGGTTGGGGCCGCCGTCGACGCGGCGGTCGAACACGTCCACCTGCCCGGCCCGCGACCGCGCGACCACCGAGACGGGCAGGTCGCGCGGGACGACGACCCGCACCTCGCCCAGACCGTTCTCGAGCCGCACGCTGCGCCCGGCCAGGGTGGCCGGGTCGGTGACGGCGGTGAGGTCGAGGCGCAGGCTGCCGACCCCGAGCGTGTACTCGCCGGCCAGCGACGACGCCGACGCCGGACGGAGCACGCGCTCGCCGAACGACGCCGACGGCAGCACCGAGGCGACGGCGAGCGCGCCCGCGACCAGCACGGCGGGCAGGACGAGGGGGCGGGCGTTGCCGACGTACGTCCCGAGCAGCATGCCGAGGGCGACGACGCCGAGCGCGACGGCCGGGTAGACCGACCAGTCCAGCGGCGTCCCGGTCGCCGACACGACGCCGACGACGCCGACGGCGACGAGCGCGAGCATCAGGGTGGCGACGGTCAGGCGGCCGCCGTCGTGGCGCGGGTCGACCGGGCGCGGCGGGGGTGGCAGGACCGGCGTGGCCCCGTCCCACCCGGTGGCCGTGCGGGGGTACGCCTGGACCGGACGGGCGGCCCGGCGCTCGCGCCGGGAGGGGCGGAGGACCCACCACCACAGCGCGCCCAGCGCGAGCAGACCCAGGTAGGGGAACGGCGTGTCCCAGGGGGAGTCGCCCACCAGCCCGAGGGCGCTGACGACGGCCAGGGCCGCGCCGCCCACGAGCACGACGCCGCGGACCTGGGGCTCGCGCTCACCCACGCCGAGACGCTCCTGCGCCACGCTGCGACCGGTGGTCGCATCGGGGAGGACGACCCACGCGGCCGCGTAGAGGACGAGGCCGGAGAGCCCGACCAGCGTCAGGACGCCAATCGCCACCCGCAGGACCACGGGGTCGATGCCGAGCTGGCGGGCGACGCCGGCGCAGACGCCGGCGACGACGCGGTCGTCGGCGGGTCGGACGGCGTCGACCACCGAGCCGCGGGTGGGAGGCGGGTCGGGCGGGGCGTCGGCGGTGGGAGGCGGCTCGGCCTCGGGCGGGGCTTCGGTCATGTCCCCCATCGTGGGCGGGCGACGTGCTCCGGCGCATCGGGCACGACCCTGAGGCCCCCCGCCCCCGACCCTGGTCCGGGTGGGTGGGGAACCTGTGGTGCCGCGGGTCCGCGCCGTGTGACGATCGGGGGGTGACCACCACCTCGGCGCCTCCCCGCGGCACGGCGCCGCGCGCCGTCCGCCCGGTCGAGCACCGCGTCGTCGGCGGCGTCGCCCGCGGCATCGCCGACAACGTGGGCGTCGACGTCGTCTGGGTCCGGCTCGCGTTCGTGGTCGCCACCTGGTTCGCCTTCGCGGGCGTGATCGCCTACGCCGTGTACTGGCGGGTGCTGCCGATCGGCGAGCCCGTGCGCAGCGACGGCCTGGACTCCGCCGCGCGCCGGGGGCTGCGGCCGTCGACGTCGTCGGCCCCGATGTCGCGCACCGAGGCCGCCCAGACCGCGGCGCTCCTCGCGCTCGGGGTCGGGGTCGTCCTGCTGCTGCAGGTGCTCGGCCTCGGCATCGGCCCGGGCGGCTCCCTGCTGGTGCCGCTGCTCGTCGGCGTCGCGGGCGTGGCGGTGATCTGGCGCCAGGCCGACGACGACCGGTGGAGCACGTGGGTGGTCCGGACCACCGGGTGGGAGGCGGCCGGCCGGCGGGCCGTCGGCGCGCTGCTCGTCGTGGTCGCGGCGGCCTTCCTGCTGCTCGGCAGTGGTGGGTTCTCGGTGGCGACCGACGCCGTCGCCGCGGTGGGCGTCGCGCTCGTCGGCATCGCCCTGATCCTCGGGCCGTGGATCCACCGGCTCAGCACCGACCTCACCACCGAGCGTCGCGAGCGCATCCGTTCTCAGGAGCGGGCCGACGTCGCCGCGCACCTGCACGACTCGGTGCTGCAGACCCTGGCGCTGCTGCAGAAGAACGCCCACGACCCGGCGACGGTCGGCACCCTCGCCCGCAAGCAGGAGCGTGAGCTGCGCGCCTGGCTCTACGGCGAGGACGGCGACGTCCCCGACACCGTGCGGGCAGCGCTCGCGGCCGACGCCGCCGACGTCGAGGAGCGGCACCGGGTGCCGATCGAGGTGGTGGGCGTCGGGGACGTCGCGGTGCAGGGTGATCCCGACGTGCGCGCCCTCGTCCGGGCGGCACGCGAGGCGATGACCAACGCGGCCCAGCACTCCGGGGCCGAGCGGGTCGACGTCTACCTCGAGGTGTCCGACCGCGTGGCCGAGGTGTTCGTCCGCGACCGGGGCCGGGGCTTCGACCGGGCCGACGTCGGGCCCGACCGGATGGGCGTCCGCGGGTCGATCGAGGACCGGATGACCCGGCACGGCGGCGAGGCCGACGTGCGCACCGCGCCCGGCGAGGGCACCGAGGTGCGCCTGCGGCTCCCGCTGCGGCCACGGACCGACCACCAGCACGACGAGATCACCCCCGAGCAGGAGGAGGCCCGATGACCCACCGCGTGGTGATCGTGGACGACCACGCGATGTTCCGGTCCGGCGTCCGCGCCGAGGTGGGCCGCCTGGTCGACGTGGTCGGCGAGGCCGAGGACGTCGCGACGGCCGTCGAGGCCGTCGTCACGCTCGCGCCCGACGTCGTGCTGCTCGACGTGCACATGCCCGGTGGCGGCGGCATCGAGGTGATCCGCCAGGTCGCGACGCGCCTGCCGGAGACCCGCTTCCTCGCGCTGTCGGTGAGCGACGCCGCCGAGGACGTCATCGGCGTGATCCGGGCCGGCGCGCGCGGCTACGTCACCAAGAACATCACCGGCGCCGAGCTCGTCGACGCGATCGGCCGGGTCGCCGCCGGCGACGCGGTGTTCTCGCCGCGCCTGGCCGGGTTCGTGCTCGACGCGTTCGCCGGCACCATCGAGGTGGCCCAGGTGGACGAGGACCTCGACCGGCTCACCGAGCGCGAGCGCGAGGTGATGCGGCTGATCGCACGCGGCTACGCCTACAAGGAGGTGGCCAAGGAGCTGTTCATCTCGGTCAAGACCGTCGAGACCCACGTGTCGAGCGTGCTGCGCAAGCTGCAGCTGTCGAGCCGCCACGAGCTCACCCGCTGGGCGCACGAGCGACGCCTGATCTGACGACATCGTCTGCCGGTCGGCGTAGCGTAACGACATGGCAACCTCCGACTCCTACGATCCGAGCATGGAGGCGCCCCACGTCATCGTCCTGTTCGGCGCCACCGGCGACCTCGCGCGGCGCAAGCTGCTGCCCGGCCTGCTGCACCTGTACCAGGTGGGCCTGTCCAGCGACTGCCGCGTCGTCGGCGTCTCGCTCGACGACCTCGACACCGACGGCTTCGTGCAGCTGGCGCACGAGGCGTGCAAGGAGTTCAGCAGCCGTCCCTTCGAGGACGACTGGGACTCCTTCGCCAAGCGGCTCACCTACGTCTCCCAGGACGCCGGCCCGCAGGCCCTCGCCGACGCCGTCGCGGCGGCCGAGGCCGAGCTGGCCGACGAGTCCGAGCCGGGCGAGACGATCCGTCGCCTGCACTACCTGAGCGTGCCGCCCAAGGCCGCGCTCGCCGTGGTCCACCAGCTCGAGGCGGCCAAGCTGGTCGAGCGGTCGCGGATCATCATGGAGAAGCCGTTCGGCACCGACCTCGAGTCGGCCGTCGCCCTCAACGCCGAGCTGCACGAGGTGTTCGACGAGGAGCAGATCTTCCGGATCGACCACTTCCTGGGCAAGGAGGCGGCGCAGAACATCCTCGCGTTCCGGTTCGCCAACGGCCTGTTCGAGCCGATCTGGAACCGTCAGTTCATCGACCACGTGCAGATCGACGTCCCCGAGACCCTCGGTCTGGACAACCGGATCGGCTTCTACGAGTCCACCGGCGCCTACAAGGACATGGTCGTCACCCACCTGTTCCAGGTGCTCGCGTTCGTCGCCATGGAGCCGCCCACGGCGCTGGAGCCGGGCCCGATCGGCGAGGAGAAGAACAAGGTCTTCCGCTCGATGCGCCCGGTGGAGCCGCACGACGTCGTCCGCGGCCAGTACACCGGCTACCGCGAGGAGCCGTCGGTCAACGACGACTCCGACACCGAGACGTTCGTGGCGCTCAAGGCCGAGATCGACAACTGGCGCTGGGCGGGCGTCCCGTTCTTCCTGCGCACCGGCAAGAAGCTCGCCGAGGGCGCCCGGATCATCTCGATCGCCTTCAAGGAGCCCCCGCGCTCGATGTTCCCGACCGGCTCCGGCGTCGGTACCCAGGGCCCCGACCACCTGACGTTCGACCTCGCCGACGCGTCGCGGATGTCGCTGTCGTTCTACGGCAAGCGCCCCGGCCCGGGGATGAAGCTCGACAAGCTGAGCATGCAGTTCGCGATGCACGACACCGGCAAGGCCGACGGCGTCCTCGAGGCCTACGAGCGGCTCATCCACGACGCGATGCGCGGCGACCACACCCTGTTCACCACTGCCCAGGGCATCGAGCGGCTGTGGGAGCTGTCCCGCCCGCTGCTCTCCGACCCCCGTCCGGTCCGGGCCTACTCGCCCGGCTCCTGGGGCCCCAACGCCATCCACCAGCTGATCGCCCCCCGCGCCTGGCGCCTCCCCTTCGAGCGCACCTGGCGCGCCCCCAACAAGACCGCCCAGTAGTCCCGGCGGCCGGTCTGAGGTTCCTGCGTGGCGGGAGGTGACACCTTGGTCGGAGTCTCCACCAGGGAGCCGATCCGTCGCTTGGGCGGTGTCGCTCCGCCCGACCCACCCACGCGCAGGTGGATGGGGTCTCCGAGCAGATCGATGCCGACCAAGCGACGGATCGGCGCCGTCGTGCGAGAACCCCGACCCACCGACCGCGGGCGGTCGGCGCCGACCACCGGACGGGACGAGCTGCCCGCTCAGCGCCCCCAGGCGCGCTCGACGAGCCCGCTGGTCTCGGCGAGCGACAGCCCGAGCCGGCGGGCCGTCGTGACCAGCGACTCGGCCGCCGCCTGAGCCTCCGCCTCGGTCCCCGGGGCGCGCGCACCGTCCGCGACGAACGTGCCCCGACGTCCGTGCGTGACGACCACGCCGTCGGACTCCAGCTCGCGGTAGGCCCGCGCGACCGTGTTGGCCGCCAGCCCGAGGTCGGCCGCGAGCTGGCGGACGGTCGGCAGCTTCTGCCCCGCCTCCAGCACCCCGTCGGTCACCTGCGCCGCCACCTGCGTGCGCAGCTGCTCGAACGGGGGAGTGCTCGACGCGAGGTCGATCCCGACGAGCCCGCTCACCGCGCGGCCACCGTGGCCGGGGTGAGTCGGCGGCGGCGGTCCTGGACCGACAGACCGACGAGCACGCACCCGACGACGAGGACGGCGACGCCCGTGGCGACCGACCCCGAGACCGCCAGCACGACGTAGAACAGGGACACCGCGGACATCGCGATCCCGTTCTCGGCCAGGCGGTCGATCGTGACGGCGACCAGCACCTCCTCGCCCGCGGCCTCGGTGGGCGTCGAGGCGCGCAGCGGGCTCGCGGCGACGCGTCGCATGACCAGCTCGGCCGTGCCGACCACGGCGGCCGCAGCGAGGACGACCAGTCCGGCCGACACCGCGGCGGACCCGGAGCCCGCGACCGCGGAGACCGCGCCGGCGCCGGCGGCGAGGGCGACCAGAACGGCGGGGACCAGGCGCTCCACCCGTCGCAGGTAGGAGCCGACCTCACGGGCGCCGAGGGCGGCGACCCGTGGCCCCTCGGACGGGGCCCGGGTCGAGCGGGCGACGGCGACGCTCTCGACCAGCACCGAGACGCAGTACACGACCGCGAGGAACGCCGCGAGGGTCGGGACCGCGTCGGGGAACAGGTCGAAGTCCAGCGGCAGGCCCAGCACGACGACGCCCGCCGCGGCGAGCAGCGCCCCGGCCGCGCCCGCCGCGGCGCTGAGGCGGATGCGGCCGGTCACGACGCGCTCGAGGGCGACCCCCTGCTCCTCGCTCAGGTGGACGTCGCGGGCCCGCACGGTGGCGAGGGTCCGCCGGCGGGCGTCGGAGCGTGCGGTGAGCGCGAGCACCGCGCTCACCGCGATCACGGCGACGGTGACGGCGATCAACGTGGTCATGGGCTCCTCCTGGGCTCGAGTTTGTACCACTGACTGTAGCAATTGTGTTGCTACAGTCAAGTCGGCCGGGACGGTGGACGCCCCGCGTGCCTGTCGGTCCGCGGACGTAGGCTGGGCGAGCCATGACGTTGCGTTTCCCTGTGCCCGCGGTGCCCCGCACCGACCGCTCCTCCGCCGACCCGGACGAGGACGACCGCCCCGCGCCGCGGCGCACGAAGATCGACCCCCAGCAGCTGCTCGACGGCCTCAACGAGTCGCAGCGCCAGGCGGTCAGCCACCCGGGCGGTCCGCTGCTCGTCGTCGCCGGTGCGGGATCGGGCAAGACCCGCGTGCTGACGCGGCGCATCGCCTGGCTGATCGGCCACGACGACGCCCACCCGGGCTCGATCCTGGCGATCACGTTCACCAACAAGGCCGCCGCCGAGATGCGCGAGCGGGTCACCGAGCTCGTCGGCCCGCGGGCGCGCCTGATGTGGGTCTCCACCTTCCACTCCGCCTGCGTGCGGATCCTGCGCAAGGAGATCACCAGGTTCGGCTACACGTCGTCGTTCTCGATCTACGACGCCGCCGACTCCAAGCGGCTGATGTCGCAGGTGTGCCGCGACCTCGAGCTCGACCCCAAGCGGTTCGCACCGCGGGCGGTGCTCAACTGGGTGAGCAACGCCAAGAACGACCTGCTCGACGCCGAGGCCGCCCGCACGCGTGCCGCCAACGGCAGCGAGGAGGTCTACGCCGAGGCCTACGCGGAGTACCAGCGCCGGCTCACCGCCGCCAACGCGCTCGACTTCGACGACCTCATCATGCTCACCGTGCACCTCCTGCAGGCGTTCCCCGACGTCCGCGAGACCTACCGGCGGCGCTTCCGGCACGTGCTCGTCGACGAGTACCAGGACACCAACCACGCGCAGTACGCCCTGGTGCGCGAGCTGTGCGAGGAGCCCGACTCCGACCTGCTGGTGGTCGGCGACTCCGACCAGTCCATCTACGCCTTCCGGGGGGCCAGCATCCGCAACATCCTCGAGTTCGAGGAGGACTTCCCCCGGGCCCGCACCATCCTGCTGGAGCAGAACTACCGCTCCACGCAGACGATCCTCACGGCCGCCAACGCCGTCATCTCGCGCAACAACGGCCGCAAGGCCAAGAACCTGTGGAGCGACCAGGGCGACGGCGCACAGGTCGTCGGCTACGTCGCCGAGGACGAGCACGCCGAGGCGCAGTGGGTGGCCGACGAGGTCGACAAGCTGGGCGACGACGAGGTCGCGCGTCCCGGCGACGTCGCGATCTTCTACCGCACCAACGCCCAGAGCCGGGTGTTCGAGGAGGTGTTCATCCGGACGGGCCTGCCCTACCGGGTGGTCGGCGGCGTCCGGTTCTACGAGCGCCGCGAGATCAAGGACGCCATCTCCTACGTCCGCACCCTGGTCAACCCCGCCGACGACGTGTCGCTGCGCCGCATCCTCAACGTCCCCAAGCGCGGCATCGGCGACCGCGCCGAGGCCTGCGTGTCCGCCTTCGCCCAGCGCGAGCGCCTCACCTTCTGGGACGCGCTGCAGCGGGCCGACGAGGCGCCGGGCATCGCCACCCGCTCGCTCAAGCAGATCCGCTCGTTCGTCGAGGTGATCTCCGGGCTCGCCGCGATGGCGGCGTCCGGCGAGGCCGCCGACGCCGTCCTGGAGGCCGCGCTCGCCCGCAGCGGCTACCTCGACGAGCTCGAGGAGTCCACCGACCCGCAGGACGAGACCCGGGTGGAGAACCTCGCCGAGCTCGTCGCGGTCGCCCGCGAGTTCGTGGCCGACGCGTCGGTGGTCGCCGACGACGTCGCCGACGCCGACGTCGACCCCGAGGAGGTCGCGCAGGCCGCCGAGGACGACGTGTTCGCGCCGGGCTCGCTCGAGGCGTTCCTGGAGCGGGTGGCGCTGGTCGCCGACGCCGACGCCATCCCCGACGAGGGCGACGGCGTCGTCACGCTGATGACGCTCCACACCGCCAAGGGCCTGGAGTTCCCGGTCGTGTTCCTCACCGGTCTGGAGGAGGGGGTGTTCCCGCACCAGCGCTCCATCGGCGAGCCCAAGGAGCTCGAGGAGGAGCGCCGGCTCGCCTACGTCGGCATCACGCGGGCCCGCGAGCGCCTGCACCTCTCACGCGCTGCCGTCCGTTCCGCGTGGGGCGCTCCGTCGCACAACCCGCCGTCGCGGTTCCTCGATGAGGTGCCGCCCACCCTCGTCGACTGGCGCCGCACGGCCGCCGACGCGACTCGCTGGTCCGGCGGCGTCCAGACCGGCGGCTCCTTCGTCACCACCCGACGCGCTCCGGGTCGCTCGCTCAGCTCGGCCGCGGCCGCCTCGGCCTCCACCAAGCGCGACATCCCGAACCTCACCCCCGGCGACCGCGTCGTCCACGACACGTTCGGCATGGGCACCGTCGTCGCCCTGCAGGGCAGCGGCGACAAGACCGTCGCCTCGGTCGACTTCGGCTCCGAGGGCGTCAAGCGTCTTCTTCTCCGCTACGCCCCCGTCGAGAAGATCTGACGCCCCGGCATCCCACCCTCGCGGCGTTGCCCGCGACATCGACGAACGAGATCAGCTCGCCTTCGTCGCGACGCCTGGCGAGCCGGGCGCCGGACACGTCAGAGCGTCGTGACCGGCCAGCGGCCGGATGCCGGGAACGTCAGGGCTTGACGTTGTGGTCGGCGAGTGCGGTGGCGGGGTCGATCGGGTCGCCGCCGCCGGGGCGGACCTCGAGGTGCAGGTGCGGGCCGGTGACGTTGCCGGTGGCGCCGACGGCGCCGATGGCCTCGCCGGGCTGGACCTCCTGGCCCGCGGTGACCGACGTCGCGGACTGGTGGCAGTACCAGACCTCGGTGCCGTCCTCGAGCGTGATGACCGTCTTGTTGCCGTAGGCGCCGTCGAAGCCGACCGAGGTGACGGTGCCCTGGGCGACCGAGACGATCTTGGTGCCGGCGGGGGCGGCGAAGTCGAGGCCCGTGTGCACGGTGGACCACAGCGAGCTGCTCTGGCCGAAGCGGGCGGTGAGGCGGTAGCCGGTGGTGGGCAGGACCCACTGGTTCTTCAGGCGCTCCTGCTCGGCCCTGGCCAGAGTGGTGGCGCGCTCGCCGCTCTTCTCGGTGAGCTCGGCGAGGGCCGCCTGGCGGTTCTCGGCCTGCTGGGCGGCCTGCTGGGCGAGGACCTGACGGTCGACGCCGCGGCTCACCTGCGGCTGCGCGCCGCGGACCGGCTGGTCCACCGCGTCGAACGCCTGCGCGCTCTGCTGGTCCGAGACCGTCTGGGTGACCTGGCCCTGGTTCAGGGCCACCGCGCCGCCGGCGGCGACCGCCAGGGCCGCCACGCCCGCCACCAGGGGGGAGCGGAGGAGCATCGAGCGGGTGGAGCTGCGGGGCTTCTCGGCCCGGCGCCGGGGTCGCGGGGCCGAGTGTCGACCCTGGGGTGCTCGGGGCTCGGGCACGCGACGATCCTCCACGGCGGTCGGGGGTGTGACGGGGGTGGCGCCCGGGGGGAATGGGCGCGAAGTCACCGACTCTAGACGACCCGGACGGACGGTTCCAACCCTTCGCCGACACGGGTGGCACGTATCACGCAGGTGAATGGTCCGTGAAGGTCGGATATCTCCTCCGTGTGGAGGAGACGACGGTCACGTCGCCCGGACGACGAGCGTCAGGCGCGGACGCCGTGCTCGGCGAGCGCGACCTCGGGATCGACGGGTGACCCGCCGCCGGGACGGACCTCGAGGTGCAGGTGCGGGCCGGTGACGTTGCCCGTCGAGCCGACGTTGCCGATGGGCTGCCCGGGGTCCACGGGATCGCCGGCGCTGACGCGGGTCGCCGACTGGTGGCAGTACCAGACCTCGGTGCCGTCCTCGAGGGTGACGACGGTGCGGTTGCCGTAGGCACCTGCGTACGACACCTCCTTCACCGTGCCGCGCGCGACCGACACGATGGTGGTGCCCGAGGGGGCGGCGAAGTCGAGGCCGGTGTGCACGGTGGCCCACAGCGAGCTGCTCTGCCCGAACCGGGCGGTGAGGCGGTAGCCCGCCACGGGCAGCACCCACTGGTTGGTCTTGAGCTGCTCCGCACGGGCCTGGGTCTTCTCGACCAGGTCACCGAGGGCCACGTCGCGCTGCTCGGCCTGCTGCTGGGCCTGCTTCTCGAGCAGGTCGCGGTCGAAGTCGCGGCTCACGTCGAAGGTGCCGACGGTGTTGCCCGTGGCGACCACGTCGCCGGCGGTGTCGGCCGCGAGGGCCCGGTATCCGCTGGCCATCGGCTCGGGCTGGGCAGTGCTGGAGACGGCGATCGCGCCGACCCCGGCCACGATGAGCACGACGGCGACGAGCGCCGCGGGAGTGGGCAGGCCCGGGCGATGGCGTCCGCGGGCGGGGCGACGCGTCGACACGTGACGGACCTCCGAGAGATGGATCACCTCGAGCGTATCCGACGCGGTCGCACCGGGCCCGGGATCGCGGGTCTACACCCCGTGGGACGCCACGAAGCTGCTGACGTGGTCGGCCACGAGAGCCGGGTGGGTCCGGGGCACCCAGTGGCCGGCGTCGAGGTCGACGCGCAGCAGGTCGGGGGCGACCTCCTCCAGGCCGTCGTAGACGGCGGGGGAGATGAAGGTGTCGTGCAGCGGCACGAGCAGCTGCACCGGCACGTCGGTCCGTCGCGGCGACGCGGTGCCCCGGGCGTTGGCGCGGTAGAGGTTGACGCCGTGCGCGCCGTCCTCGGCGAACGTCGGCGCCCAGTGGGCGTCGTCCCCGAGGCGCTGGGAGCCGTTCAGCGTGCTCTGCAGCCGCCCGCCCAGCCGGCGGAACACCAGCTCGGGCACGGCCGGGAGCTGGAACGCGGCCACGTACCAGGACCGGCGGGCCTGGTCGGCGAACCCGCGCCAGTCACGGCGGCGCCAGGCCCGTCGCAGGTGGCGCGTGTAGTGGAACAGGGGCGGCCCGCTGATGGAGGTGAACGACGCGATGCGGCCGCGCAGGCGCGCGTCCGATCCGACGCGCAGCACCGACTCCCACGTCTGCACCGACCCCCAGTCGTGGCCGAGCAGGTGCACCGGCGAGCCGTCCGGCTGCACGTCGTGCACGACCGCCACGAGGTCGTCGACGAGGCGGTCGGCCCGGTAGTCGTCGGTGGTCGAGGGGGCCGTGGAGGCACCGGCGCCGCGGACGTCGTAGGTGACCACGCGCAGGCCTGCCTGCACCAGGAGGTCGGCGACGGGCTCCCACATCGCCTGCGTGTCGGGGAACCCGTGCACGGCGACGACGGTCGGCGCGGACGCGTCGCCGCGGACGGTGACGGCGAGCCGGACGACGCCTGAGCGGACCTGGTGCACGTGAACTCCTCGTTGGCTGCAGATGACTGCCCGGTGACCGACCCCACATGGTCGGGGCCCCCTGGCGGCGTTAGAGTCGCGAGAGCCCGAGCGAGCCTACGCCGCTCTTCCTGCCTCCCGACCAACCGAAGGACTGGCAACCGATCGTGGACCTGATGGAGTACCAGGCGAAGGAGCTCTTCGCCAAGCACGAGGTGCCGGTGACACTCGGCATCGTGGCCAACACGCCCGAGGAGGCCCAGGCCGCCGCCGAGCAGCTCGGGGTCGTCGTCGTCAAGGCGCAGGTCAAGGCCGGAGGTCGCGGCAAGGCCGGCGGCGTCAAGCTCGCCAAGACGCCCGACGAGGCCCGCCAGCACGCCGAGGCGATCCTCGGCATGCAGATCAAGGGTCTGACCGTGAACCGCGTGCTCGTGGCTCCCGGCGCGAGCATCGAGGAGGAGTACTACTTCTCCTTCCTGCTCGACCGGTCGAACCGCTCGTACCTGTGCATCGCGAGCATCGAGGGCGGTGTGGAGATCGAGGAGGTCGCCAAGACCAACCCCGACGCCGTCAAGCAGATCCCGATCGACGCCGGCACCGGCGTCGACGAGGCCAAGGCCCGCGAGATCGTCGCCGAGGCCGGCTTCCCCGACGCGCTCACCGACCAGGCCGTCGTGTTCGTCCAGCGCCTGTGGGACGTCTTCGTCAAGGAGGACGCCACGCTCGTCGAGGTCAACCCGCTCGCCCGCCTCACCGGCGACGTGCTCGAGGCTCTCGACGGCAAGGTCTCGCTCGACGAGAACGCCGAGTTCCGCCACGAGGACCACGACGCGTTCGAGGACAAGGCCGCGGCCGACCCCCTCGAGGCCAAGGCCAAGGCCAAGGGCCTGAACTACGTCAAGCTCGACGGCGAGGTCGGCATCATCGGCAACGGCGCGGGCCTGGTCATGTCGACGCTCGACGTCGTCGCCTACGCCGGCGAGGCCCACCAGGGCGTCAAGCCCGCGAACTTCCTCGACATCGGCGGCGGCGCGTCCGCGCAGGTGATGGCCGACGGCCTCGAGGTGATCCTCGGGGACGAGCAGGTCAAGTCCGTCTTCGTCAACGTCTTCGGCGGCATCACGTCGTGCGACGCGGTCGCCAACGGCATCGTCGGCGCGCTCGACCTGCTGGGCGACGGCGCCACCAAGCCGCTCGTCGTGCGTCTCGACGGCAACAACGTCGAGGAGGGCCGCCGCATCCTCGACGAGCGCAACCACCCGCTCGTGACGCTGGTGGACACCATGGACGGCGCGGCCGACCGCGCTGCCGAGCTGGCGAGCAAGGCAGGAGCCTGACATGTCGATCTTCCTCAACAAGGGTTCCACCGTCATCGTCCAGGGCATCACCGGCGGTGAGGGCACCAAGCACACCGCGCTCATGCTGAAGGCCGGCACGAACGTGGTCGGCGGCGTCAACGCCCGCAAGGCCGGCACGACCGTCACCCACGGCGACGTCGAGCTGCCCGTGTTCGGCGGCGTCGCCGAGGCCATGGAGAAGACCGGCGCCGACGTGTCGGTCGTCTTCGTCCCGCCGGCGTTCGCCAAGGCCGCCGTGGTCGAGGCCATCGACGCCGAGATCCCGCTGGTGGTCGTCATCACCGAGGGCATCCCCGTGCAGGACTCGGCCGAGTTCTGGGCCTACACCCAGGCCAAGGGCAACAAGACCCGCATCATCGGCCCGAACTGCCCCGGCATCATCACGCCGGGCGAGGCGCTGGCCGGCATCACGCCGGCCACCATCGCCGGCACCGGTCCGGTGGGCCTGGTGTCCAAGTCGGGCACGCTGACCTACCAGATGATGTTCGAGCTGCGCGACTTCGGCTTCTCGACCGCCATCGGCATCGGCGGCGACCCGGTCGTCGGCACCACGCACATCGACGCGCTCGAGGCGTTCGAGGCCGACCCCGACACCAAGGCGATCGTGATGATCGGCGAGATCGGCGGCGACGCGGAGGAGAAGGCGGCCGAGTACATCGCGGCCCACGTCACCAAGCCCGTCGTCGGCTACGTCGCCGGCTTCACCGCCCCCGAGGGCAAGACGATGGGCCACGCCGGCGCCATCGTCTCGGGCTCGTCGGGCACCGCGCAGGCCAAGAAGGAGGCCCTCGAGGCCGCCGGGGTCAAGGTCGGCAAGACGCCGTCCGAGACCGCCCAGCTGATGCGCGACATCCTCAACGGTCTCTGAGGCCGGGCGGCCACCAGCCGCCGAGCACGACGGCGCCGTCACCCCCGCGGGGGTGGCGGCGCCGTCGTCGTCCGGGCCCCGTCAGCGCACGTAGGCGAGGCGCTCGCCGGCGCGGACGGCCAACGCCTCGAAGGCGTCCTGGCCGACGTCGTACGCGGCGGTCGGCGAGAACGACACCTGCGCGACGTCCTGGCCGCGGCGCACGATCCCGACCCGGTAGTAGACGGTGGTGTCGGCGTCGACCTCGAAGCTGACCCGCCACGTCCGGCCGGTGATGCCGTCGCCCTCGACCTCGGAGTCCTGGTCGATGGTGGCCGACAGGTTGTCGTCGGCACAGGCGTCGATGCGACCCGCGAGGGTGGTGACGAAGCGGCGCGCGTCGGTCGGCGAGTCGAAGCGGCCGATGGTCTCGGACAGGCCGAACTCCTCGGGCAGTGCGTCCTCGCCGGGGATGACGAAGGTGCGCGACCGCGCCTCCTGCACGCTGCTGCCGCTGAAGGCGGCGTTGTCGCAGACCGTGGCCGACGGGTTCTGGCCGCCGGTGAGCGGCGCGGACGCCGTGCCGACCCAGGGCTGGTCGACCGTGGCGACGGGCGGGAGGTCGACGATGCCGAGGAACGCGGGCTCGTCGCTGGTGGCCGGGGGCGGGGCCACGGTGGCGGTGAGGCCCGCGCCGCAGTCGCCGCCCGAGCTGCCGCAGACCATGGCCATCGAGTCGCGGACGGACTGCGCGAACTGCTGGATGTCGGGCCCGGTGTCGCCGTCGACCTCGTGCACGAGCGCCGAGGTGACGACGCCGGAGCGGCTGAGGCCGACGGTGAAGGTGCGGTCGGGGTCGGCGTACGTGCGCAGCTGCAGGATCCGGACGTCGAGGCCGGGGCGGTCGACGGTGTACGACCCGGTGAGCTGCACGCGCGGCAGGGCGCAGTCGGAGTACCAGCGCAGCATCGTGCGGTAGCCGTCCTGCGCCGCCGACTGGCTGCGCGACACCTCGATGGCCTCGGCGGCCGACTCGTCGCCCCCGCCGGACGCGCGGTAGGTGCGGACGTAGGCCGCGCGCAGGCGCTCGTCGGCGAACCGGGACTCCGCGCACGTGGCGTACGGCTCGGTGTTGGTGGTGCTGGCGTCGGTGCTCTCGATGGTCCAGGTCTTGGCGGGGTCGAGCCGGGAGATCTGGTCGCGGTCGAGCAGCTGGTCCTGGTCGGCGCCGAGGACCCGCTGGGCGGCCTCCTCGGCCTGCACGGCGCCGATCTGCTCGCGGTCGGGCTGCGCCTCCGCGCGGCTCAGCGGACCGCTGTCGGTGGCGATCAGCCCGGCCGCGACGACCATGGCCGTGGTCGCGGCCACCGCGGCGACGGTGTTGCGGCGGGTGCGTCGTCGCGACTCGCGCCGGACCACCGACGGACGCGGCAGGCTGAGCCGGTCGGTGACGCGGCCGAGGTCGCGGAGCCGCCCCTCGATGGCGTCGAGGTCGCCACCGAGCGCCGCCTCGAGCTCGGAGACGGCGTGCTGCGTGCCGGCCACGGCGGCGTCGTCGGTGAGGCCGACGTCGCGGGCGGCCGCCTCGAGCCCCAGCTCGCCGAGCGTCTGGAGGACGAACAGGCGGCGGTGGTTCGGCGTCAGGGCGGCGAGCGCGCGGACGAGGTCGACGTCCACGTCGTCACCGTCGTCGCGGCGACGCCACGGGTGGGTGCCGGAGAGGAACGCGGCCGACCGGCCCGCCTCCTGGCGGACGTAGTCGACCGGATCGGCCATCCGCAGGCGGGACCAGTCGCGCCACGCGTGCCGGTAGGCCTCGGTGACGGCGGCGACGGTGGTGGTCCGGTCGCCCGTCAGCGCGTAGGTGAGGTGCAGCAGGTGGCGACGCGTCGAGGTGTAGAAGGTGTCGAACTCCGGGGCACGGGGCATCGGTCCTCCTGACGTCGCTGGTCTGGCGGGTGCGGGCGGCGAGCCTCACGCCCAGCGATCGACTTTACAGGGACGATGGACGGCGATGACCGACACGCTCGCCCGCGGCTCAGCCGCCCGTCCGGGACCCCGCGGCGCCGCACCCGCAGGGCCACCGCGCCCCGTCGCGCTGTCCGCCGTCCTCGCCGCGCTCGGCTCGGCCGCCGCCGGCACCGTCGTGGCCGTGGCGCTCGCGGTCGTCGCATGGCTGGGCGGCAACGGCGGCGGCATCGGCGACGCCGTGCGCGCGGGGGTGGCCGGCTGGCTGGTCGGTCACGGCAGCGGCCTGTCGGTCGGCGCCGTCACCGTCGGCGCCGTCCCGCTCGGCCTCACCCTGCTGCTGCTCGCCACCGTCGTGCTCGTGACGCGCGTCGCCGTCGTCCCGTCCCGGGTGGACGGCCCGCGCGCCCTCGCCGAGCTCGCGACGGTCGGCGCGGTCACCTACGCCGCCTGGGCCTGCGTGCTGGTGCTGGTCGCCAGCGGCGCCCGGGCCGAGCCCGACCTCGTCCGTGCCGGCATCGGGTCGTTCGTGCTCGCCTTCGTGGGCCTGGCCTGGGGCGGCGCGCGCGGCTCCGGGCTCGACCGCGTCCTGTGGGACGCCGCCCCTGCGCCCGTGCGCGCCGCCGTCAGCGGTGCGGGCGTCGCCCTCGCCGGGCTGCTCGGGTGCTCCGTCCTCCTCCTCCTGGTCGCGCTGCTGCGCGGCCTCGGCACCGCGGCCGAGCTCTGGGGCGCGCTCGACCCCGGCCTCGTCGGCGGCGCCGGGCTGGTCGTCCTGTGCCTGCTGGTCCTGCCCAACCTCGTGCTCTGGTCCACGGCGGTGCTGCTGGGGCCCGGCTTCGCTCTCGGCACAGGGACGGCCGTGAGCCTCACCGGCTCCGACCTCGGAGCGGTCCCGGGGCTGCCCGTCCTCGCGGCCGTGCCGGCGCCGGGCGCCTTCCCCGGGTGGGCGCTCGCCCTCGCTGCGGTGCCGGTCCTCGCCGGGGTCGTCGGTGGCTGGTGGGCCGCGCGCCGGCTCGAGCACGGCCCCTGGACCCACGCCGTCGCGGTCGGTGCCGCCGCCGGCGCTGCGGCGGGCGTGGTCGTCGCGGCCTGCCTCGCCCTGTCGGGCGGACCGGTGGGGCCGGGCCGGATGGCCGACACCGGCCCGTTCTGGCTCGCCTGTGCCGCGCTGGCCGTCCTGACGCTCGCCATGGGCGGCGCGATCGGCGCCGCGGCCGGGCACTATCGTGGGGCGGGTGCGCAGGACCCTCCCGCCCGTGACTGAGCGGGACGCGCGACTCGTCGTCCTGGTGTCCGGCTCGGGCACCAACCTGCAGGCCCTGCTCGACGCCTGCGAGACCCCCGGCTACGGCGCGCGCGTCGTCGCGGTGGGCGCCGATCGTCCCGGGATCGAGGGCCTGCGCCGCGCCGAGCGCGCCGAGGTCCCGACCTTCGTGGAGCGGGTCCGCGACCACGCCGACCGCGCCGCGTGGGACGCCGCGCTCGCCGACGCCGTCGGTGCGCACGACCCCGACCTGGTCGTCCTCGCGGGCTTCATGAAGCTCACCGGGCCGGCCTTCCTCTCCCGCTTCGGCGGCCGCACCGTGAACACCCACCCGGCCCTGTCGCCGTCCTTCCCGGGCATGGACGGGCCGGGCGACGCGCTCGCGCACGGCGTCAAGGTCACCGGGGCCACGCTGTTCGTGGTCGACGCCGGGGTCGACACCGGTCCGATCGTGGCCCAGACCGCGGTGCCGGTGCACCCCGACGACGACGTCTCGTCCCTGCACGAGCGCATCAAGGTCGGCGAGCGCACGATGCTCGTCGACACCGTGGGCCGCCTGGTCCGCGACGGCATCACCATCGACGACAGAACGGTCAGGTTCGGATTGTGAGCTCCATCGACGTCACCCCGCTGCGGCGCGCCCTCGTGTCGGTCTACGACAAGACCGGCCTGGAGGAGCTCGCCGTCGGGCTGCACGAGGCCGGCGTCGCGCTGGTCTCGACGGGCTCGACCGCGTCGCGCATCGCCGCGGCGGGCGTCCCGGTCACGGAGGTGGCCGACCTCACCGGCTTCCCCGAGTGCCTCGACGGTCGCGTCAAGACGCTGCACCCGCGCGTGCACGCCGGCATCCTGGCCGACCGACGCCTGGACGCCCACGTCGCGCAGCTCGCCGACCTCGGCATCGAGCCGTTCGACCTGGTGGTGTCGAACCTCTACCCGTTCGTCGAGACGGTGGCCTCGGGCGCTGCGCCCGACGACGTCGTGGAGCAGATCGACATCGGTGGGCCGTCGATGGTGCGCGCGGCCGCCAAGAACCACCCGAGCGTCGCGATCGTGACGTCGCCGTCGCGCTACGACGACGTGCTGCGCGCCGCGCGCGAGGGCGGCTTCAGCCTCGTCGAGCGTCGCGAGCTGGCGGCCGAGGCGTTCGCGCACACCGCCGCCTACGACGTCGCCGTCGCCGGCTGGTTCGCCGGCCAGGTGGCGGGCGAGGGCGAGTGGCCGGCGTTCGCCGGCTCGGCCTCGACGCTGTCGGCCGTGCTCCGCTACGGCGAGAACCCGCACCAGCAGGCGGCGCTCTACACCGACGGCACCGGCGGTCTCGCGGCCGCCGAGCAGCTGCACGGCAAGGAGATGTCCTACAACAACTACGTCGACACCGACGCGGCCCGTCGCGCGGCCGCCGACCTCGACGGGCCCGCCGTCGCGATCATCAAGCACGCCAACCCCTGCGGTATCGCGGTGGGTGCCGACGTGGCCGACGCGCACCGCAAGGCGCACGCGTGCGACCCGGTGTCCGCGTTCGGCGGCGTCATCGCCGTCAACCGCCCGGTCTCGGTCGAGATGGCCGAGCAGGTGGCCGAGGTCTTCACCGAGGTCGTCGTCGCCCCCGACTACGAGGACGGCGCGCTCGAGGTGCTGACGCGCAAGAAGAACATCCGCGTCCTGCGCTGCGCCGCCGACGCCGGCCGCGAGGACCTCGAGGTCCGCAGCATCTCCGGCGGCGAGCTCGCGCAGCAGGTCGACCGTGTCGACGCCCCCGGTGACGACCCCGCCACGTGGACCCTGGCGGCCGGCGAGGCCGCGGACGAGGCGACCCTGGCCGACCTCGCGTTCGCCTGGACCGCCATCCGCGCGGTGAAGTCCAACGCCATCCTGCTCGCCCACGACGGTGCGTCGGTGGGCGTCGGCATGGGGCAGGTCAACCGGGTCGACTCGTGCCGCCTCGCGGTCGAGCGTGCGGGCGAGGAGCGGGCCCGCGGCGCCGTCGCGGCGTCCGACGCGTTCTTCCCCTTCGCCGACGGCATGCAGGTGCTCCTCGACGCGGGCGTGCGCGCCGTCGTCCAGCCCGGTGGCTCCAAGCGCGACGACGAGGTCGTCGAGGCCGCGAGGGCCGCCGGCGTCACGCTCTACCTCACCGGCACCCGGCACTTCTTCCACTGACCCGCGATCCGTCAGTTCTGCTGGCCCCGTCCGTCAGTTCTGCTGGACTCGTCCGTCACTTCTGCCGGAGCACACCGGCGGAACTGGCGGACCGCACCAGCAGAACCGCCGGACGGCGGCTAGGGGAGGGGAGTGGCGAACGCCCCCACGACGGCGCCGGGCAGCGACGCGACGGCCGCGCCGGGCAGCACGAGCTTGGAGCGACGCAGCCCGCTGCCGACGACCACCCAGGGCTGGGCGGCGACGCGCTCGTCGACCAGCACCGGCCAGGCGGACGGGACGCCGACGGGGGTGATGCCGCCGTGCTCCATCTGCGTCTCGGAGGTGGCACGGTCCATCGGCGCGAAGGAGCACTTGCGGACGTCGAGGTGCCTGCGGACGGCCTTGTTGACGTCGAGGCGCGAGTCCGCGAGCACCATGCACGCGGCCAGCGTCTCGTCGTCACCGCGACGACCGAGCACGACCACGCAGTTGGCCGACGCCTCGGGCGGCACGTCGAACGCCTGGCCGAACTCCGCGGTGTCGGCGAGGTCGGGGTCGATCGCGCAGACCCACGCGTCGTCCAGCCCGCCGACGGCGGCGGCGACCGGGGCGGCGAGCAGGTGGGTGGCGGAGGCGGCCGGGAGCAGATCGAGCCGGCCGAGCGTCGGGGCGGTCATGGGCCCACCCTGGCACGTGGGAGACTCGCCTGCGTGACTGCGCAGATCCTCGACGGCAAGGCCACCGCGGCCGCGATCAAGGCCGACCTCACCACGCGGGTGACGGCCCTCCGGGAGCGCGGCGTCGTGCCGGGCCTCGGCACGGTGCTGGTGGGCGACGACCCCGGCAGCCAGATCTACGTGGGCGGCAAGCACAAGGACTGCGCCCAGGTGGGCATCGAGTCCCTGCGCGTCGACCTCCCCGCCGACGCCACCCAGGCGCAGGTCGAGGACGCGGTCGACGCGCTCAACGCCGACCCCGCCTGCACCGGCTACATCGTTCAGCTGCCGCTGCCCAAGGGGCTGGACGAGAACGCGGTGATCGCGCGGATCGACCCGGCCAAGGACGCCGACGGCCTGCACCCCACCAACCTCGGCTGGCTCGTGCTCGGACGCGAGGCACCGCTGCCCTGCACCCCGCGCGGCATCGTCGAGCTGCTCCGCCGGTTCGACGTCCCGATCGCCGGGGCGCAGGTCTGCGTCGTGGGCCGCGGCATCACCGTCGGACGCTCGCTCGGCCTGCTGCTCACGCGTCGCTCCGAGAACGCCACGGTCACGCTGTGTCACACGGGCACCCGCGACCTCGCGGCCGAGGTGGCGCGGGCCGACGTCGTCGTCGCCGCGGCCGGCGTGCCCGGCATCATCACCGCCGACATGGTCAAGCCCGGCGCCGCGCTGCTCGACGTCGGCGTGAGCCGCGACGCCGCGGGCAAGATCGCCGGCGACGTCGACCCCGCCGCGGCCGAGGTGGCCGGCTGGATCTCTCCGAACCCCGGAGGCGTCGGCCCGATGACGCGCGCCATGCTGCTGACCAACGTCGTCGAGGCGGCCGAGCGGTCGCTCGCCGACTGACCGTCGTCGTGACCACCCCCGGCGACAGGCCGCCGGTGCCCACCGGCACCTTCGTCTACGCGGCCCTGGTCGTGCTCATGCTGGTCGGCCTCGCGCTCGTCGCTGTCGGACCCTGGCGCTTCGGCGTCGGGCTCGCCGGCTGGGGCTTCGTCGTGGCCGGCCTCGCCCGGCTCGTCGTCCGCGACGCCGACGCGGGCCTGCTGCGCGTGCGGCGCAAGCGGTTCGACATCGCCTGGATGGTCGGCCTGGGCGCGGTGCTCGTCGTGCTGGCCGTGGTGGTGCCGCCCGCCGTCTGAGGTCTAGAGCCGTGACGCGTGGTGCGCGGCGACGCGAGCGACCAGCTCGGGCGGTACGCCGTCGGCCCAGGGGATCTTGATGGTGCTCGCGCCGGAGCGATAGGGCGCCAGCGCGGCGTCGAGGTCGGCGTCGCCCTCGGGAGCCGGGTAGAGGCCGAGGTGCCCCTTCCACGCCGCGACGTGCAGCACCGGCCGCCCGTCGAGCACGAAGGCGGGCATGTCGTAGCTGATCGTCTCGACCACGCCGGGCACCGCCCGACGCACCGCTGCCCGCACGAGCTCCAGGACCTCCTGGTGCTCGGCGGGCAGCGTGGCGACGTAGGCGTCGACGTCGACGTGACGGGGCACGGTCGGCTCAGATGAGTCCGAGGCCCTTCACGGCCTCGCGCTCCTCGGCGAGCTCGGTGGTGCTGGCGTCGATGCGGGCGCGTGAGAAGTCGTTGACCTCGAGGCCCTGGACGATCTCCCAGTCGCCGTCCTTCGTGGTGACCGGGAAGCTCGAGACGAGGCCCTCGGGCACGCCGTAGGAGCCGTCGGAGACGACGGCCATCGAGGCCCAGCTGCCCTCGGGCGTGCCGTGCAGCCAGTCGCGGGCGGCGTCGACCGTGGCCGACGCGGCGGAGGCGGCCGAGGAGGACCCGCGCGCCTCGATGATGGCGGCACCGCGCTTGGAGACCGTCGGGATGAAGTCGTCCTCGAGCCAGGACTGCTCCACCACGTCGGTGGCCGGCTTGCCGGCGACGGTGGCGTGGAAGACGTCGGGGTACTGCGTGGCCGAGTGGTTGCCCCAGATGGTGAGGCGGTCGATCTCGGTGACCGGCGTGCCCGTCTTGGCCGACAGCTGCGACAGCGCGCGGTTGTGGTCCAGGCGGGTGAGCGCGGAGAAGCGCTCCTTCGGGATGTCGGGCGCGTTGGTCAGCGCGATGAGCGCGTTGGTGTTGGCCGGGTTGCCGGTGACGCCGATGCGGACGTCGTCGGCGGCGTGGTCGTTGAGCGCCTTGCCCTGCGCGGTGAAGATGGCGCCGTTGGCCTCGAGCAGGTCGCCGCGCTCCATGCCCTTGGTGCGGGGGCGGGCGCCGATGAGCAGGGCGAGGTTGACGCCGTCGAAGGCGACGTTCGCGTCGTCGCTGGTGTCGATACCGTCGAGCAGCGGGAACGCGCAGTCGTCGAGCTCCATCACGACGCCCTCCAGCGTCTTGAGCGCCGGCGTGATCTCCAGCAGGCTCAGGCGCACCGGGGTGTCGGGGCCGAGGAGGCTGCCGCTCGCGATGCGGAACAGCAGGCTGTAGCCGATCTGGCCGGCGGCGCCGGTGACGGCGACCTTGACGGGGGACTTGCTCACGGGTGGGCTCCTGTTCGAGGGCGACGGCGTACGCGTCCCGACGCTAGCAACCCGGCGTGACACCTGCCACGCGGGTCGCGCCTCGCTAGGCCGAGAAGACGACGACGCGCGACCCGTCGAGCAGCAGACGGCGCTCCGCGTGCCAGCGGACGGCGCGCGAGAGCACCTGCGACTCGACGTCCCGTCCGGCCTGCACCATGTCGTCCGGACCCATCCGGTGGTTCACGCGGGTGACGTCCTGCTCGATGATCGGGCCCTCGTCGAGCTGCGCGGTGACGTAGTGCGCGGTGGCCCCGATCAGCTTGACGCCGCGGTCGAACGCCTGGTGGTACGGCTTGGCGCCCTTGAAGCTCGGCAGGAACGAGTGGTGGATGTTGATCGTGCGGCCCGACAGCGCCTCGCTCGCCTCGTCGGACAGGATCTGCATGTAGCGCGCGAGCACCACCAGGTCGACGTCGAGCTCGTCGACGAGCCGCAGCACCTGCTGCTCGGCGTCCCGCTTGGTCTCGGGCGTGACGGGCACGTGGTGGAACGGCACCTCGTAGGTGTCGGCGAGGCGCTCGAGGTCGCGGTGGTTGGACACCACGGCGGCCACGTCGACAGGCAGCGCTCCGCTGGACTGCCGGAAGAGCAGGTCGTTCAGGCAGTGCCCGAACCTCGACACCATGATCAGGGTGCGGCAGCGCCGGCTGGCGTCCTCCAGCTCCCAGTCCATGCCCAGCCGGTCGGCGACGGGCGTGAACGCCGCCCGCAGCGCCCCGACGTCCGTGCCGTCCACGTCGAAGTGCACCCGCATGAAGAACCGGGTGTCGCGCCGGTCACCGAACTGCTGGGAGTCCAGGATGTTGGCGCCCTGCTCGGCGAGGTTGCCCGTCACCGCGTGCACGATGCCGGGTCGGTCGGTGCACGCGAGCGTCAGGACGTAGCTGGGGCTGGCCATGGCGTCCATCCTCCCGCACCCCGAGCTCCCGCGAGTTGTCGGTGCCACAGGGGGTCATGGCCCTGTGAGGCACCGACAACTCCGGCAGCTCGGGGTTGTCCACAGTCGAGGCGGACGAGCCTTCCGTCGTCGGTCCACTCGGCCCACCATCGAGGCGTGACGATCGAGCTGCCGCGGACGTTCCGCGAAGGTGCGCTGGACGATCTGGTCGAGCGCCAGGCGTCCGTCGTCAGCCGGGCACAGCTCGCTCGGAGGGGGATCAGCCTGGCGGTGGTCGACGCGCAGCTGCGCGCCGAACGATGGCGGTCGCTCTCGCCGACCGTGGTCGCCCTGACCAACGGGGCCTTGAGCCCGCGGCAGCGCTGGTGGCACGCCGTCCTCAGCGGCCCCGATCTGATTGCCCTCGCGAGCAGCACCGCTCTGGCGTTGCACGGGCTGCGGGGCCTGGCCGAGGACAAGACCATCCACGTGGTCGTCCCTCGCTCCAGCATGATGGCGCCCATTCGGGGTGTGCGGATCCACGAGTCCAGGCGGTTCGGTCCGGACGACGTCGTGGTGCGAGCCGGGCTCCCGACCTGCACGGCCGAGCGCGCCGCGATCGACGCAGTCGCGTGGCAGCGACGCGCGCGGTTCGCGTACGCGTTGGTGCCGGCGGTCGTGCAGCAGCGGCTCGGCACGACCGACCGGTTCGACGAAGAGCTTGACGCGGCGGGGAGCGTCCGTCATGCGGGGCACCTGAGGTGTGCGGTCTCCGACGTTCGTGGTGGTGCGGACGCGTTGAGCGAGATCGACCTGCGGCGGACGTGCAGGCGCTACGGGCTGCAGCAGCCGGTGGGGCAGCGGGTCCGGTACGAGCCGAGCGGCCGCAAGCGGTACCTGGACGCCGAGTGGGTGCTCGCCGACGGCAGCGTCGTCGTCCTGGAGGTGGACGGCGCGCACCACCTCGAGGTGCAGCACTGGGAGGACGACATGCGACGCGAGCGGGCCATCGTGATCGACGGCCGCACGGTCCTGCGGTGCACCGCGCGCGAGATCCGTCTGGAACCGGCCGCCATCGCGGCCGATCTCCGCAGCATCGGCATCCCCCCGTCCCGCGCCTGACCCGGAGTTGTCGGTGCCTCAGGGGGCCATGACCCTGCGTGGCACCGACAACTCGGGGGACGCGGGGGGACGGGCGGCTAGGTGACCTTCTGGTCGTCGGTGAGGTAGCCGGCGAGGGTGGTCATCCAGGCGGCCTGCTTGCCCCACGAGAGGGGCTCGTACTTCCAGGCGTGCACCTGGCCGGCGCGGGCGGCGGGGAGCTCGGCGAAGGTGGGCTGCTGCTGCAGGGCGTCGCCGTCCATCGCGCGCAGGGAGTACAGGACGATGTCGGTCTGGTAGGTGTCGGCGTTCTCCCAGCTGAGCAGGTCCCAGTAGTACTCCGAGTCGTCCACGTCGGGGTAGACGACGCCGAGGTCGGCGAAGTACGCGAGGTTCGGGTCGGCGGCCGACTGGGCCACGTAGAGGCCCTCGGACTCGTAGCCGGCGAGCGCCAGGACGCTGAGGCCCGAGCGCGAAGCCTCGGTGAGGGTGGTCGCGGCCTCGTCGAAGGCCTTCTTCTTCTCGGCGTTCGATTCGCTCGCGAGGTCGGCGCCCAGGGACTCGGCGAGCTCGGAGTTCCGGACGACGACGTCCTTGGCCGAACCGCCCATCTCGATCGCGACGATCGGCGCGATCTTCGACAGCGTCTCGATCTGCTTCTCGTCCTTGAACCCGTAGAGCAGGACGCCCTCGACGCTCCCGCCGAGCTCCTCGGGGTACACGTGCGTGACGATCAGGTCCGGCTTCAGCGCGGCGAGCTTCTCGGCGTCGATCTCGCCGTAGGTGGTGCCCACCTCGGTGACGCCCTCGAGGTCGAAGCCGGTGAACTGCTCGTCGTCCTGGATCGACAGCACGCCGAAGGTGCCCACGGGCTCGACACCGAAGTCCCACAGCGCCGCGACGGCGTCACCGAGCCCGACGATCCGCCGGGGCGTGGTGTCGAGCTCGACGGTCTCGCCGCGGTCGTCGGTGAACGACCACGGGCCGTCGGCGACGGCCCCGGACGCGTCGTCGGACGCCGACGACCCGCAGGCGGGGACGGCGAGGACGGCGGCGGTCGCGAGGCCGCCGAGCAGGAAGCTGCGGCGGCGGACGGGGGAGACGGTCATGGCGGGTGCTCCTGGAGCGACGGGTCACTAAGGCCAGGCAACCCTAACCCATCGCGGAGCCCCCGCCGACGCCTACCGCGAGACGAGCTCCGGCGACGTCGGTGCGGACGGCGCCACGTCGTCGTCGGGGACCAGCCCACCCGCGCCGGTGTCGTCGGAGTTCAGCTCGACCAGCCGCTCGCGGGTGAACCCGAAGAAGTAGGTGAGCAGGAAGCCCGACGCGTACGCGATGATCTCGCCGATGCCGTAGACGAGCATCGAGGTGCCGATGCCCTGGCTGCCGTTCAGCAGGGGGAACATCGCCCACCCGCTCGGGCCGATCGCGCTGGACCCGACGGTGGTGCCCAGCATGTTCATCGTGCCCATGAACGCGCCCGCGATCGCGCCGCCGGCGCAGGCGGTGATGAACGGCCGCCCGAGCGGCAGGGTGACGCCGTAGATCAGGGGCTCGCCGACGCCGAGCAGCCCGGCGGGGACGGCCGACTTGATCGTGCGACGGATGGACGCGTTGCGCTTGAGGCGGACGTAGACCGCGATCGCCGCACCCACCTGGGCGGCTCCGGCCATCGCCAGGATCGGGATGATGACGGTGTAGCCGTCCTGCTCGATCAGCGTCGTGTGGATCGGGATCAGCGCCTGGTGCAGGCCGAGCATCACCATCGGCAGGAACAGTCCGGCCATCAGCAGCCCGGCGAAGGGGCCGCCGTTGGCGAGCAGCCAGGTGACGGCGGTGGCGATGGCCGTCGAGACCCAGCCGGCCAGCGACATGAGCACGAGCAGCGCCGCGAGCCCGGCGACGAGCACCGTCACGGTCGGGACGATGAGCATCGCCAGCGTCTCGGGAGCCCACTTGCGTGCCCACCGCTCGACGTAGGCGCCGAGCAGCGCCGCGAGCAGTGCGCCGATGACGCCGCCCTGCCCCGGTGCGAGCGTCTCGCCGTACACGGTCACGTTGGCGACGCCCGGGAAGACGACGATGCCCGCGATCGCGCCGCCGAGGACGGCGGTGCCGCCGAACTCCTTGGCGGTGTTCATGCCGACGAAGACCGCGATCAGGGACAGGAAGCCCGAGCCGATCGCCGCGAGCAGCGGCGTGATCCCCGACAGCCACGGCGCGTCGCCGCTGGTGACGAGGTTGGTGAGCACACCGTTGACGCCGGCGACGATGCCGCAGGCGATCAGGGCCGGGATCAGCGGCACGAAGATGTTGGCGATCCGGCGCAGCGCGTTCTTGACCGGGGTGTCGTTGCGACGCTTCTGCTCCGCCCGCAGCGCCTCGCCGGACGCCGCGAGGTCGGCCGCGGACGTCCCCCCGCCGGCCGGGGCCTTGGCCCGCTCGCGGTCCATCGCGTCGGCCACCTTGTCGACCAGGCCGGGGCCGAGGACGACCTGCACGGTGGGTCCGGGCACGACGGCCATCACGCCCTCGGTGGCCTCGAGGGTCTCGGTGTCGACGCGTGCCTCGTCGGCGACGTCGACGCGCAGCCGGGTCATGCAGTTCTCGACGTCGCGGACGTTGGCGCCGCCGCCGAGGGCGGCGAGCACGTCGCGGGCGATCTGGTCGGGGGTGGGCATGGGTCAGTCCTTCGTCGTGGGGGTGGTGAGGGAGTCGAGGGCGGCGCGCAGCACGCCGTCGTGGTGCTCGAGGGCGGCACGAGCCGTGGCGGCGTCGACGCCGGCGACCAGCACGGCGATCGCGACCTTGACCTCGCCGTGGGCGGCGTCCATGGCGGCGTCGACCTCGGGGTCGGCGGCGCCGGTGGCCTCGCGCACGATCCGCCAGGACCGCGCGCGCAGCTTGTCGTTGGTCGCCCGCAGGTCGACCATCAGGTTCCCGTAGGTCTTGCCGAGCCGGACCATCGTCAGTGTCGACAGCATGTTGAGCACCAGCTTCTGCGCGGTGCCCGACTTGAGCCGGGTGGAACCGGCGACGACCTCGGGGCCGACGACGACCTCGAGCGCGACGTCGGCGGCCCCGCCGAGCGCGGAGCCGGCGTTGCAGGACAGCCCGACCGTGAACGCCCCGGCGGTGCGGGCGGCCCGCACGGCCCCGATCGCGTAGGGCGTGCGGCCGCTCGCGGAGATGCCGACGACGGTGTCGAGCGGGCCGACGCCCTGGGCGAGGACGTCGTGCCCGCCCTGGTCGCCGTCATCCTCGGCACCCTCGACCGCGGTGGTGAGCGCGACGGGCCCGCCCGCGATGAGGCCGACGACGCGGCCGGGGTCGGTGTCGAACGTCGGCGGGCACTCGCTCGCGTCGAGCACACCGAGCCGTCCGGCGGTCCCGGCACCCACGTACAGCAGCCGGCCGCCGCGGCGCATGCCGTCGGCGATCCGGTCGACGGCCGCGGCCAGGGCCGGGAGGACGGCCTCGACGGCGGCCGGCACGGTGGCGTCGGCGGCGTTCATCAGGCGCGCGGCGTCGAGCGTCCCGAGCGCGTCGAGGCCGGCGAACTCCCCGCCGACCTCCTCGGTCGACAGCGTGCCGAGCGCGGCGCGCAGGTCGGCGTCCAGCAGGTCGGGTGTCATCGGTCTCCTCGGTCGGGATGGCGGGCTCGCAGGGCGTCCCACGAGGCGGTGAGCATCGGCTCGGCGGCGTCGTAGGTGCGCTGCACCACGGCGACGAACAGCACGTCGACCACGTAGAGCTGCGCCGACCGGCTGCTCATCGCGGCCGGCCGGAACGCCGACTCGGACCCGGCGACGCTGACGAGCACGTGGTCGGCGGCGCGGGCGAGGTCGGAGTCGGGGCGGGAGGTCACCGCGACGGTGGTCGCCCCGCGGGCGGCCGCGCGGCGGACCGGGTCCACCACGTCGACGGTGGCGCCCGAGTGCGAGAACGCGAGCACCACGTCGTCGGGTCGGACGGCGACGGCCGAGGTGACCGCGTCGTGGTACTCGGTCAGGGCGCCGGCGACCAGTCCTGCGCGCTCGAGCTTGCGGGCGAGGTCGGTGGCGACGATGCCCGACGCCCCGATGCCGACGACCAGCGTGCGACGCGCGGCGGCGACGGCCGTCGCCACGGCCTCCAGCGCGGCGTCGTCGAGGGCGGCCGACGTCTCGCGCAGCGACGCCTCGAGGTCGGCCAGCACCTTGGCGCGGACGGTGGCGAGGTCGTCGCCGCGGGTGACGTCGCCGGCGACGGGCGCGCCGCCGCCGGTGTCCTGGCCGCTCTCGCTGGCGAGCGCGATGCGCAGCGCGGGGTAGCCGCTGAGCCCGAGGCGCTGCGCGAGCCGGGTCACCGACGCCTCGCTGGTCTCGGCCGCCACGGCGAGGTCGGCGATCGGCATCCGGGCCGCCCGGTGCGGGTCGTCGAGCACCACGCGGGCGACGCGGGCGGCCTGTCCGGGGAGGTCGTCGACGAGCCGTCGCAGCGCGGGCAGGACGGCGGAGGTGAAAGCAGGTTTCACGTCGACGGACACGTGGTGAAAGTAGGTTTCTCCCGGGTGTGACGTCAAGGGGTCTTGCCCGATCGAGACCTGATTTCGTACTCTTGTTGCGCAAGCCGAATGCTGTTGCGTCAAGCGCAACTCGCGGCTGGATCAGCGGAGGTGCGGATCATGGCAGGACGCAAGGTCGTCGTCATCGGGGCGGGCGTGGTCGGCGCGGCCGTCGCCGACGAGCTCACCGAGCGGGGCTGGACCGACGTCACCGTCGTCGACCAGGGCCCGATGCCGTTCACCGGCGGCTCCAGCACCCACGCCCCCGGGCTGGTCTTCCAGGCCAACGGCTCGCGGATGATGACCGAGCTCGCGCGCTACACGGTCGAGAAGCTCGTCGGTCTGGACGACGACGGCGACCCCTGCTTCCTGCAGGTCGGCGGGCTCGAGATCGCCACCTCGCCCGAGCGCCTCACCGAGCTGCACCGCCGCGCCGGCTGGCTGCACGCCAACGGCATCGAGGCCACCGTCCTGGACGCCGCCGCGTGCCTCGAGCTGCACCCGCTCCTCGACCCCGCGCAGGTGCTCGGCGGCCTGCACTGCCCCACCGACGGCCTCGCCAAGGCCGTGCGCGCGGTCTCCGCGCAGACCCGCCGGGCCGAGTCCCGCGGCGCCACCCTGATGCCCGGCACCGAGGTGCTCGACGTGCTCAGCGAGGACGGACGGGTCACCGGCGTCCGCACGAGCAACGGCGACGTCCCGGCCGACGTCGTGGTCTGCTGCGCCGGCATCTGGGGCCAGAAGATCGCCGCGATGACGGGCCTGACGCTGCCGCTGACGCCACTGGAGCACCAGCTCGCGAGCACCGGCCCGGTGCCCGCGCTCGCCGGCCAGGACGTCGAGGCGATCCGCCCGATCCTGCGCCACCAGGGCGCCGACCTGTACTACCGCGACGACCACGACCGGCTGACGATCGGCTGGTACGGCCACCGCCCGATCCCCGTCGACGTGCACGCGCTGACGCGTCCCGGCGAGGGCGAGCACATGCCGAGCGTGCACGCCTTCACCCCGCCCGACTTCGCCGAGGCGTGGAAGGAGAGCCAGGCGCTGCTGCCGTGCCTGCGGGACGCGGAGGTCGCCGAGGGCATCAACGGGATCTTCTCCTTCACCACCGACGGCGGCCCGCTCGTCGGCGAGCACCCCGCCCTCGAGGGCTTCTGGGTCGCCGAGGCCGTGTGGGTGACGCACTCCGCGGGCGTGGGCAGGGCCGTCGCGGAGTGGCTCGTCGACGGCGCCCCGTCGGTCGACATGCACGAGGCCGACCTCGCCCGGTTCTGGCCGCACCAGCGCGGACCGGCCTACGTCACCGAGCGCGACTGCCAGAACTTCGTCGAGGTCTACGACCTGCTCCACCCACGCCAGCCGATGGAGTCGCCCAGGCCGCTGCGGCTCAGCCCGTTCCACGAGCGCGAGCGCGAGCAGGGGGCGTTCTTCCTCGAGGCCAGTGGCTGGGAGCGTCCGCAGTGGTACGAGGCCAACGCCGGTGAGGCGGACGGCCGCGAGATCGCCCGGGCGGGGGAGTGGGCGTCGCGCTACTGGTCGCCCGTCGTGGGCGCCGAGGCGCAGGTGACGCGTGAGCGCGTCGCGATGTACGACATGACCGCGCTGACGCGGCTCGAGGTCTCCGGCCGCGGCGCCACGGACTTCCTGCAGGGCGTCGTCACCGGCAACATCGCCAAGTCGGTCGGCTCGGTGACCTACTGCCTGGTGCTCGACGAGCGCGGCCGCATCCTCAGCGACGTCACGGTCGCCCGGATCGCGAGGGACCGCTACCAGGTGGGTGCCAACGGACCGCTCGACCTCGACCTGCTCGAGCGTCGCGCGCCGGCCGACGTGTTCGTCCGCGACGTCACCCCCGGCTCGTGCTGCATCGGGCTGTGGGGCCCGCAGGCGCGTGAGGTGGTCCAGTCGGTCTCGTCCGACGACTGGAGCAACGACACGCTCAAGTACTTCCGCGGCCGCGAGGCCCACGTCGGCATGGTGCCGGTGACGGCGCTGCGCCTGTCGTACGTCGGCGAGCTCGGCTACGAGCTGTACGCGTCGGCCGACATGGGCGCCAAGCTGTGGGACACGCTGTGGGAGGCGGGGCAGGAGCACGGCGTCATCGCCGCCGGACGCGGGGCGTTCGACAGCCTGCGCCTGGAGAAGGGCTACCGCTCCTTCGGCACCGACATGACCTGGGACCACGACCCCTACGAGGCCGGTGTCGGCTTCGCGGTGCGGATGGACAAGGGCGACTTCACCGGACGCGACGCGCTGCTGGCGATGGACGCCGACCACCCGTCCAAGAAGCTGGTCTGCCTGACCTCGACGGACCCGCAGGCCGTCGTCATGGGCAAGGAGCCGGTGCGCCACGACGGTGCCGTCGTGGGCTACACCACCAGCGCCGCCTGGGGCCACACCGTCGCGCGGGCCATCGCCTACGCGTGGGTGCCGGCCGAGCTGTCCGAGCCGGGCACCGAGGTCGCCGTCACCTACTTCGACCGCGACCTGCCGTACACGGTGACCGCCGAGCCGCTGTTCGACCCGACCATGACGCGCCTGAGGGGCTGAACCGATGCGCACCAGCGAACGACTGCCCGGGCACCCGGACTTCCTCTGGGCGACCGCCGACCCCAAGAGCTCCTACGACGTCGTCGTGGTGGGCGGGGGTGGCCACGGCCTGGCGACGGCCTACTACCTCGCCGCGAACCACGGCATCACCAACGTGGCGGTGATCGAGAAGGGCTGGCTGGCCGGCGGCAACATGGCCCGCAACACCACGATCATCCGCAGCAACTACCTCTGGGACGAGAGCGCCGGCATCTACGAGCACTCGCTCGGGCTCTGGGAGGGGCTGGAGGAGGAGCTCGACTGCGAGATCCTGTTCAGCCAGCGCGGCGTCATGAACGTCGCGCACTCGCTCGGCGACGTCCGCGAGGGCCGCCGCCGCGTCAACGCCAACCAGCTCAACGGCATCGACGCGCAGTGGCTCGAGCCCGACGAGGTCGGCAAGCTCGCGCCCGTCCTCGACGTCACCGACCGCCCGCGCTACCCGGTGATGGGCGCGACGTTCCAGCCCCGCGGCGGCATCGCCAAGCACGACTACGTCGCCTGGGGCTACGCCCGCGCGGCCGCCGCGCTCGGCGTCGACATCATCCAGGACTGCGAGGTGCAGGGCTTCGAGACCGACGGCGACACCGTCACCGCGGTCAAGACCTCCCGCGGACGGATCGCCTGCGGACGTCTCGCGCTCTGCGCGGCGGGACACTCCGGCGTGCTCGCCTCGCAGCTCGGCGTGCGGCTCCCGGTGCAGAGCCACCCGCTGCAGGCGCTGGTCTCCGAGCTGCTCGACCAGGTGCTCGACACCGTCGTGATGTCCAACGCCGTGCACGTCTACGTCAGCCAGGCCCACAAGGGCGAGCTGGTGATGGGGGCCGGCGTCGACGCGCACCTCGGCTACGGCCAGCGCGGCTCGTTCCACGTGATCGAGGAGCAGATGGCCGCCGCGGTCGAGCTGTTCCCCGTGTTCGCCCGGGCGCACGTGCTGCGCACCTGGGCCGGCATCGTCGACGTCACGCCCGACGCGTCGCCGATCGTCGGCCACCTCGCGCAGTGGGCCAACGCGTACGTCAACTGCGGCTGGGGCACCGGCGGCTTCAAGGCCACCCCGGGGATCGGCTCGGTCTTCGCCGACACGGTCGCCCACGAGGCGCCGCACCGTCTCGCCGAGCCCTACGCGCTCGACCGGTTCGTCTCCGGCCGGCTGATCGACGAGCACGGCGCCGCGGCGGTGGCGCACTGATGCTGACGCTTCCCTGCCCCTTCTGCGGGCCCCGCGACGAGACGGAGTTCGGCTACGGCGGCGAGGCCGGGGTGGCCTACCCCGAGCGCCCCGCCGACCTCGACGACGCCGCCTGGGCCGAGTACCTGTTCCTGCGCGCCAACCCGCGCGGGTGGTTCACCGAGCGCTGGGTGCACCGCGCGGGATGCCGCCAGTGGTTCACCGTCCGTCGCCACACCGTCACCAACGAGGTCGTCCCCGACGCGGCCGCGCAGGAGGTCCGATGAGCAGCCGGCTGCCCACCGGCGGGACGCGCCTCGACCGCTCCCGCCCGGTGACGATCTCGATCGACGGCCAGGACGTGCCCGCGTTCGTCGGCGACACCCTCGCGTCCGCCCTCCTCGGGTCCGACGTCCGGCTGGTGTCGGCCGGCATCTACTCCGGGCGCCCCCGCGGCGTCATGGGCGTCGGTGCCGAGGAGTCCAACGCGTTCGTCCAGGTGACGTCCGGGCCGGGCGAGCCGATGGTGCGCGCCACCGAGCTGGAGGTGCACGAGGGTCTCTCGGTCGAGCGGATCGCCGGGCGCGGCTGGCTGCCCGAGGGCATCGACCACACGCGCTACGACAAGGTCTGGGCGCACTGCGAGGTGCTCGTGGTCGGCGGCGGCGAGGCCGGCGTCACCGCGGCGCTCGAGGCCGCGGCCCGCGGCGTCCGCGTGGTCGTCTGCGACGACCGTCCCGCGCTCACCGACGCCCGCGCGGGCGAGCTCGTCTCCCACCCCGACGTCCGCGTGCTCACCCGCACCACCGTCGTCGGCGCCCACGACCACCACCACCTGGTGGCCGTCGAGCGGCGCACCGACCACCTCGGCGACGACGCCCCGCCCGACGTCGCCCGCCGCCGGCTGTGGCACGTCAAGGCCGCCGAGGTCGTGCTGGCCACCGGCACCCAGGAGCGTCCGCTCGTCTTCCCCGACAACGACCGTCCCGGCGTGATGCTCGCCGGTGCCGCCGCCACCTACGTCCGACGCTACGGCGTGCTGCCCGGCCACCGCGGCGTGGTCTGGGTCGCCCACGACGACGGGCTCGCCGACGCGGTCGCGCTGGCCGACGCCGGCGTCGAGCTGCTCGTGGTGGCCGACGTGCGCACCACCGTCACCCCCGCCCTGGCCGACGCGCTCGCCGAGCGGGGGGTCCCCCTGGTGCTCGGCGCCGAGGTGGTGGGCACCGACGGCGACGACGATGGGTTCCTGTACCGCGTGCACCTGCGCGGCCCGGACGGCGTGGTCGTGCACGACGTCGACCTGCTCGCGGTGAGCGGCGGCCTGAACCCGGCCGTCCAGCTGTGGAGCCAGGCCGGCGGCAAGCTGGCCTGGTCGACCGAGGCGGCGGGGTTCGTCCCGGCCGCGCCGCCGCCCGACGCGGCCTACCCGCTGAGCGTCGTTGGCTCGGCGCTCACGGGGGCGACCGGGGCCGTCACGGCTCCGGCCACGTTCTTCTGCGGCGACGTCGACGATGCCGACGCGGCCCGCGTCTACCTCGACCCGCAGCGTGACGCGACGCTCGCCGACGTCCGTCACGCCCACCTCGCGGGCCTGACGAGCGTCGAGCACGTCAAGCGCTTCACCACGATCGGCACCGCGTCGGATCAGGGCCGCGGGTTCGGCGTCCTGACCGTCGGCGTGCTCGCCCAGGTGCTCGGCCGTCCGGTCACCGAGGTCGGCACCACCACCTACCGCCCGCCCTACACGCCGCTGCCGTTCGGCCTGCTGGCCGGGCGCGACCGCGGCGCGCTGAGCGACCCGGTGCGCGTCACCGCGATGCACGACCGCCACCTCGCGGCCGGGGTGCCGCTGGAGGACGTCGGCCAGTGGAAGCGCCCCTGGTACTTCCCGCAGCGCGGCGAGAGCATGCACGACGCCGTGCTGCGCGAGTGCCGGGCCGTGCGCGAGGACGTCGGGATGATGGACGCGTCCACCCTCGGCAAGATCGTCTGCCACGGCGCGGACGTCGGCGAGATGCTCGACCGCGTCTACACCGGCCTGATGTCGTCCCTCAAGGTCGGCAAGGTCCGGTACGGCGTGATGTGCAGCCCCGACGGCATGGTCGCCGACGACGGCACCGTCGCCCGGCTGTCCGACGACGAGTGGCTTCTCACCACCACGACGGGCAACGCCGCGTCGGTGCTCGACACGCTCGAGGAGTGGCAGCAGACCGAGTGGCCCGACCTCGACGCGCGCTTCACGTCGGTCACCGAGCAGTGGGCGGTGGTCGCGCTCGCCGGGCCACGCTCGCGCGACGTGCTCGCCGGCCTCGCGCCCGACCTCGACGTCTCCGCCGAGGGCTTCGCCTTCATGGAGTGGCGCGACGCCACGGTCGCCGGCCTCCCGGTGCGCGTCATGCGGATCTCGTTCTCCGGCGAGCTGGCCTACGAGCTGCACGTGCCCGCCGCGTGGGGCGGCGCCCTGTGGGACGCGGTCGCGTCGGCGGGCGGCGTGACGCCCTACGGCACCGAGACCATGCACGTGCTGCGTGCCGAGAAGGGCTACCCGATCGTCGGGCAGGACACCGACGGCACCGTGACGCCGGTCGACCTCGGCATGGCCTGGGCGATCTCGCCCAAGAAGGTGCGCGAGGGCCGCGACTTCGTCGGGGCGCGCTCGCTCGTCCGCGACGAGTCCAACCGACCCGACCGCCGCCACCTCGTCGGGCTCGTGCCCGTCGACGGCAGCACCGCCATCGCCGAGGGGTCGCAGCTCGTCGACGCCGGCGCCGACCTGGCGGCGGTGCCCGTGCCGATGCACGGCCACGTGACGTCGGCCTACGCGTCGGTGGCCCTCGGCACGCCGTTCGCGCTGGCCCTGCTCGACGGCGGTCGTGACCGCCTCGGTGAGGAGCTCGACGCCGTCGACCTCCGCGTGCCGGTGCGCGTCCGCGTCACCGAGCCCGTGCCCTACGACCCCGAGGGGGAACGACGTGACGGCTGAGGTCCTCGCGTTGCGAGAAGGTCCGCTGGGCACTGAGCGTCTGGACGTGTCGGGCCCGGCACTGACGATCGTCGACGAGCCGTTCCGCACGCTCGTCGACGTCCGCGGCACCACCACGGCCCCGGTCGTGGACGGCGCCTGGACGTGGCGTCTCGGCCCCGACTGGTGGCTCGTCGACGCACCGGCGTCGGACGCGGTGGCGCTGGAGTCGCCGGTGGCCACGTCGCTGCGGTCGGCCCTCCCGGGCGCAAGCGTCGTCGACGTGTCCTCGCTGCGCACGGTCTTCGTCCTCACCGGCCCCGACGCCCGCGCGGTGCTGGCCCACGGCTGCTCGCTCGACCTCGACCCCCGCGTGCTCCCGGTCGGCGCCTGCGTGCAGGGCATGCTCGCCCAGGCCCAGGTGTCCATCGGCCGCACCGACGCCGACGCGCTGCGCCTCCACGTCCGCGCCTCCTTCGCCCGCCACCTCGCCGCCTGGCTCCGCGACGCCTCGGTCGAGTACCTCTAGCCCGCGGCCCCCCCGCCCGCGATATACGGGTTCTGCACCAAGATCCGCCTCTCGGTGGTGCAGAACCCGTATCTCGGCGACTCCACCGCGGCCCTGGGGCGGCACCTACGCGCGGAGCTCCTTCTCGACGGGGGTCCAGCGGCGGGCGCGGGCCTTGAGGCGGACGTCGCCGAGGAGGTCCTGGAGGCGGGCGGCCGCGGCGTCGAGGGCGGCGGAGGTCTCGGTGCCGACGTCCTCGAGGAGGAGGGTGACGACCTCGCCGTCGTCGCGGTGGGCCCACCCGCCGACGACCCGGCCGTCGGCCCACAGGGTGGGGCCGGCGTTGCCCGTCGCGTCGAACAGGCGCGCCCGGTGCTCGCCGAGGTAGTGGTCGCGCTGCTTCCAGCCCATGACGGTGGGGTCGAGCGCGGGGAGCAGAGCCACCCACGGCTCGACCGGCTCCACCGGGTCGAGGTCGTCGGGCAGCGCAACGCCCGGTGCGCCGTCGAGGTCGACGTCGACGGCACCGACGGCGGCGAGCGCGGCGCGGGTACGGGTCTTGGTCCACCCCGCCCACCACTGCAGGTCCTCGAGGGTCGCCGGTCCGAACGCTGCGAGCCATCGTCGGGCCAGCTCGGCGGCGCCCTGCTCCGCCGTCGTGGACCCGGGATCGAGGCGGGGGAGCGTCCAGCGGAACTGCGTGGACGTCCACCCTCCGCGGGGGCGTGCGCGCATCACGCGCCCCTCGGCCGAGAGCATCGTCAGCAGCCGGCTCGCGACGCTGACCTCGGTGGCGTCGGCCCGCCCGACGCCGAGGGTGACGCGGGTGGCCAGGCGCTCGTCGGACGCGACGAGGTCGGCACTGGTGACCTGGCCGTCGCCGACGGCCGCGATGGCCGCGTCCTCCGCGCCGCGCAGCCACGGCTCCGGCTCGTCGGTGATCCCCGAGTCCACCAGCAGCTTGAGCAGCAGTCGTCGCTGCTCCTTGGCGACGACGTCGGACGCGCCCGCGTGCGTCGCGCCGACGAGGTCGGACGGCACCGCGAAGACCGTGCGTCGCATCGCGAGCACGCGGACGAGCGCCTCGTCCTCGGGGACGGGGTCGTGCAGCGCGCGGTCGACCGCGGCGAGGTCGGGGGAGACCATCCGCGCGCACGCCGACAGGAACGTGCTGGCGGGGTCGGTGCCGTGCAGGGCGACGACGGCGCGCGCGGTCTCCACCGGCGTGGCCACCCGGGCGGACGCAGCGAGCGCGTGACGCCGACCGATCCGGGACCGGCGCTCGTCCGCCCCGACGCGTGGGGCGGTCACGCGCGGGCCCGTCGCGCGATCACCCGGGTGAGCAGGTCGCACTGGCGCACGAGCATCTCGGCGATGTCGCGCTTCTTGTCGCCGATGCGGAACGTCGGGCCGGAGACGCCGATCGCGCCGATCACGTAGCCCTGCGGACCGCGGACGGGCGCGGCGATCGCGTCGAGCCCCACCTCCAGCTCTCCCTGCGTCTCGGAGAACCCCTTCTGCCGGATCTTCTCCAGCTCGCGCTCGAGCGCCGCGCGCGTGGGAACGGTGTGCTCGGTCGGCCGCTCCAGGTGCCCGCGCGGCACCCGCAGCGCGCCCCACGCGTACAGCACCTTACCGAGGGCCGAGCAGTGCCCGGGCACCTCGATGCTCATCCAGTTGGCCGCGCCCACGACGAAGCGGCTGTCGATCTGGGCGACGTGCTGCACCGCGTCGTGGCGCGGCACCGCGAGGTTGACCGTCTCGCCGGTCTCGTCGGCGACGTCCTCGAGGAACGGGTGGGCCAGGGCGACGAGCCCGCCGACGCGGTCGAACCGCTCGGCGTACTCAGCGAACAGGGGGCCGCCGCGGTAGGCGCCGGCGCGGTCGCGCTCGAGGAGGCCGCCGCGCTCCAGCGCGTTGAGCAGCCGCGAGGTCGTCGAGCGCGCCAGGTCGGACTCGTGCACGAGGTCGGTGTACGTCCGGGCCTCGTCGGCACCGACGACGAGCCTCAGGAGCGCGAGGGCGCGGTCGAGCGACTGGGTCCCGGTCGCCTCGTTCATGCGACGGCCTCAGTCATGTACGGACATCCTGTGCAGCCTCCCGAGCCGGTGGGTCCATCAGAGTTCCACGTCATGGAACCACACTTCCACGTCGTGAGGGTAGGGTCCGGCTTCGCGGCGACGGGCCTGGCCTGCAAGCCCGGGCGAGGACGGCTGTTTGTGAACGCCGTGAAAATTCTGGAGTTGTGGGGTCAAGACACGCCGTCACCTCATTGACTTCCCGGGGTCGTGGGACGCACGATCTCCTTACAAGCGCCTCCTGGTCGTCGCGCCGGCCCGAAGAAGGATCGACCGTTGCTCCACATCTGCTCCGTCGAGGACGTCCCGCAGGGCGAGGGTCTGCGCATCACGCAGGTCTCCCCGCCCATCGCGGTGTTCCGCACCGACGACGACGCGTTCTTCGCCGTCGACGACACGTGCACGCACCAGGACGCGTCCCTGGCCGACGGGTGGCTGGAGGACTGCTGGGTCGAGTGCCCGCTGCACGCCTCGAAGTTCGACCTGCGCACCGGGCAGGTCGACGAGCCGCCGGCCAAGCGTCCCGTCCGCACCCACGAGGTCGTCGTCACCGACGGCGAGGTCTGGGTGACCCTGTCCACCGAGGCGCCCAACCTGCCTCCCGGCGTGGAGGTCGGTGCCTGATGGGCGCACGCATCCGGACCGTCATCATCATCGGCGCCTCGCTCGCGGGCCACTCCAGCGCCCGGGCGCTGCGCCGCAGCGGCTTCGACGGCGACATCGTGGTGGTGGGCGACGAGCTCAAGCGCCCCTACGACCGCCCGCCGCTGTCCAAGGACTTCCTGGCCGGTCGCACCACCGAGGCCGACCTCGCGCTCGAGGGCGACGAGGAGGACCTCCGCGTCGAGTGGGTGCTCGGCACCCGTGCCGTCGCGCTCGACCCCGGCACCACCACCGTCACGCTGTCCGACGGCCGCTGGATCACCGGTGACGCCGTCATCGTCGCCACCGGCTCGTCGGCCCGTCGTCTGCCCACCTCGCTCAGCGGCGTGCACACCCTGCGCACCATCGACGACGCCGTCGCGCTGCGCGACGACATGAAGCCCGGCGCCCGCCTGTGCGTCATCGGCGCGGGGTTCGTCGGCGCCGAGATCGCCTCCACGGCGCGGGGGCTCGGCATGGACGTCACCGTCGTCGAGGCCGCCGACACCCCGCTCGCGGGTCCGCTCGGCGCGCTGCTGGGCAACGCCGTCGCCGGTCTGCACGCCCGCCACGGCGTCCCGCTGCACTGCGGCACCCCGGTCGAGCGGCTGCTCGGCACCGAGCGCGTGACGGGCGTCGAGCTCGCCGACGGACGGCAGCTGCCCGCCGACGTCGTCGTCGCCGGCATCGGCGCCGTGCCCGCCGTCGGCTGGCTCGCCGACACCGGGCTCGACGTCACCCGCGGCCTGCTCTGCAACCAGGTCGGCGCCACCGCCGCGGCCAACGTCTTCGGCGTCGGCGACTGCTCGGCCTGGTTCGACCCCGCCCGCGGCCACCACCACCGCGTCGAGCACTGGACGGACTCGCGCGACCGCCCGCGCATCACCGTCGACGCCCTGCTCAACGGCTACGACCCCGCCGCGCCGGCCACCCTGGGCGCGCCCTACTTCTGGTCCGACCAGTACGGCGTGCGGCTGCAGTTCGCCGGACGCCGCGTCGGCGACGAGACCGTCACCTTCGAGGCCGGCAGCGTCGACGACGCCGACCTCCTCGCCGTCTACTGGCGCCACGGCAAGCCCGTCGCCGTGCTCGGCATGGACCAGCCCAAGCAGTTCGGCCGCTGGCGACGCGGCCTCAGCCACGACCTCCACGGAGCAGCCGCGTGACCGCAGCCCCCGACGCAGCCCCCGACAACCGCGTCAGCGAGTCGCTGCTGCGCACGCTCGGAGGACGCGCCTACGTCGACCCCGCCGTCTTCGACGCCGAGTGCGAGCGGATCTTCGAGCAGATGTGGTTCTGCGCGGTGCACGTCAGCGACCTCCCGTCGCCCGGCTCGTTCCGCACGGTGCAGGTCGGCCGCGAGTCGATCCTGCTCACCCGCTCGCGCCGCGGCGAGCTGCGCGGGTTCTACAACGTGTGCCGACACCGGGGCGCCCAGCTGTGCACCGAGGACGCCGGCCAGGCGCGCCGCTCCTTCCAGTGCCCGTACCACGCCTGGACCTACGACTTCGACGGCAAGCTGATCGCCGCCCCCAACCTCACGTCCATGCCCGACGTCGGCCGCGAGGAGTACGGCCTGCGCACGGTCCACGTCAAGGAGTGGCTGGGCTACGTCTGGGTCAGCCTCGCCGACGAGCCGGAGTCGTTCGAGCACACCGTCGAGCAGGAGATCCTGGACCGCCTCGGCGCGATGTCCAAGCTCGAGGCGTACGACGTCTCCGAGCTCGCGATCGGCAAGCGCATCTCGTACGACGTGGCGGCCAACTGGAAGCTCATCATCGAGAACTTCATGGAGTGCTACCACTGCGCGACCATCCACCCCGAGCTCACCGAGGTGCTGCCGGAGTTCGCCGACGGTCTCGCCGCGCAGTTCTTCGTCGACCACGGGGCCGAGTTCGGCGACGAGATCCAGGGCTTCACCGTCGACGGCTCGGTCGGGCTCGACACCCTGCCGGGCATCGGCCAGGACCGCGACCGCAAGTACTACGCCATCACCATCAAGCCGCAGGTGTTCGTCAACCTCGTGCCCGACCACGTGATCGTGCACCGGATGTTCCCGCTCGCCGCCGACCGCACCCGCGTCGAGGTCGACTGGCTCTACCTGCCGAGCGTGGTCGAGAGCGGCGCCGACCTCACCGCCTCGGTCGAGCTGTTCCACCGCGTGAACGAGCAGGACTTCGAGGCCTGCGAGCGCTGCCAGCCCGCCATGGCCTCCCGCTCCTACGCCGCCGGCGGCGTCCTCGTCCCCTCCGAGCACCACATCGCCCTCTTCCACGACTGGGTCACCTCCCGCCTCGCCTGACCTCCCCGTCCGCGATCTGATGACTTGTGGGGCTTGAACAGGGGTTTTGACCCCCACAACGCATCAGATCGCGGACGGGGGCGTCGGTGCGCAGGGTCGGCTCTGACGTGGGCGGTGCTCGCCGCGACGCAAGGCGCGGCGAGGGACAGCGCCTCGTCCGTCGCTGCCTCCCGGGACCTCACAGGCACCACCTTCCCCACCGGCCCCGCCTCGTCCGCGATCTGATGACTTGTGGGGGTTACGTGGGGTGTTTAACCCCCACAACGCATCAGATCGCGGACGGGGGAGGAGCGCGGGGCTCCTCTACGGGAAGACCACGACCCGGCCTCGGCCGAGGAGGAGGCGGGACTCGGCGTGCCAGGCGACGGCGCGGGAGAGGACGACGGCCTCGACGTCGCGGCCGGCACGGACCATCTGCTCGGGGGTCATGCGGTGGTCGACGCGGACGACGTCCTGCTCGATGATCGGGCCCTCGTCGAGGTCGGCGGTGACGTAGTGGGCGGTGGCGCCGATCAGCTTGACGCCGCGGTCGAAGGCCTGGTGGTAGGGCTTGGCGCCCTTGAAGCTGGGCAGGAACGAGTGGTGGATGTTGATCGTCCGGCCCTCGAGCCGCTTGCTCGTCTCGTCCGAGAGCACCTGCATGTAGCGGGCCAGGACGACCAGGTCGATGTCGAGGTCGTCGACGAGCCGGAGCAGCTCGGCCTCGGCCTCGGGCTTGGTGTCGGGCGTGACGGGGAGGTGGTGGAACGGGATGTCGTAGAGCTGGGCGAGGCGTTCGTGGTCGCGGTGGTTCGACACGATCGCGGGGATCTCGACGTTGAGCGCGCCGGTGCTGTGGCGGAACAACAGGTCGTTCAGGCAGTGCCCGAACTTCGAGACCATCACGAGGGTGCGACAGGGTGCGGTCGCGTCGACCAGCGACCACGTCATCTGGTGCAGCGACGCGACGGAGCCGAACTCCTCGCGCAGCACCTCGACGCCGCCACCGCCCTCGACGCCGGGCGCCCGGAACTCCAGGCGCATGTAGAACTCGTGGCCGAGCGGGTCGTCGAACTGCTGCGACTCCATGATGTCGGCGCCGCGCGCCTCCAGGAACGCCGCGACGGCGTGCACCAGGCCGGGGCGGTCCAGGCAGCGGATCGTGAGGACGTAGGTCGGCATGAGGGCCTCCGGTACTGTTCTGAATGGTGCTACCGTGTCGCGCCATGAGCAACAACTCGGAACGTGGCGCTGACTCTACCGCGAGTCCGGTCCAGTCGGTAGACCGTGCGCTCGCGATCCTTGAGATCCTGGCCGACGCGGGCGAGGCAGGCGTGACGGACATCGGCGCGCAGCTCGGCGTGCACAAGTCGACGGCGTTCCGCCTGGTCGGCTCGCTCGAGGCGCGTGGCCTGGTCGAGCAGACCGCCGAGCGCGGCAAGTACCGGCTCGGGGTGGCGATCCTGCGGCTCGCGGCAGCCACCACCGCGCGGCTCGACGTCGTGCAGGAGGCGCGTCCGTTCGCCCGGCGCCTCGCCACCGACACCGGCGAGACGGTCAACGTCGCCGTGCTCAACGGCGGCGCCGCGCTCTACCTCGACCAGATCGCCGGTTCGTCGGCGCTGCAGCCGCACAACTGGGTGGGCCAGCGCGTCCCCCTGCACGCCACGTCCAACGGCAAGGTCCTGCTGTCGGGCCTCGAGGACGACCAGGTCCGGGCCGAGGTCGGCCCCGACCTGCGCGCCTACACGCCCACCACCGTGGTCGACGTCGACGTGCTGCTGGCCGAGGTCGCGCGGGTGCGCGAGCGCGGCCACGTCGTCGTCGTCGACGAGCTCGAGCACGGCCTGACCGCCGTGGCCGCGCCCGTCCGCGGCGTGCACGGCGACGTGGTCGCCTCCCTGTCGGTCTCGGGGCCGACGTTCCGGTTCGACGCGGCCAAGCTGGCCCGCGCGACCGAGCTCGTGGTCGCCGCGGCGGACGACTCGTCACGTCGCCTCGGACACCGTCCGACTGGACGAGTCGAGCAGACGTCATCGAACTGAAACCTCGAAATCCCTCACCCGGGTCACCGGACGTGGCTTACTGACCCATACCGAACCGACGGGAGCACCAGATGGCCGACCCGGCCCTGCACGTGAACGGCCTGTGGAAGGTGTTCGGGCCTCGCGCCTCGCGCATCCCGGGCAGCCCCGACGCCCAGCTGGGCCGTGACGAGCTCCGCAGCAAGACCGGCTGCGTGGCCGCGGTCAAGGACGTGTCGTTCGAGGTGCAGCCCGGCGAGGTGTTCGTCGTGATGGGCCTGTCGGGCTCGGGCAAGTCGACGCTCGTGCGCTGCCTGACCCGGCTGATCGAGCCCACCGCCGGGGAGGTGCTCATCGACGGCAGCGACGTCGCCAGGATGTCGGCGGGCAAGCTGCGCACCCTGCGCCGGCGCCACGTCGCGATGGTGTTCCAGCACTTCGGGCTGCTCCCGCACCGCCGCGTCATCGACAACATCGCCTACGGCCTGGAGGTCCGCGGCGAGCGCCGGTCCAAGCGCCTCGCCCGGGCCCAGGAGATCGTCGACCTCGTCGGCCTGACCGGCAACGAGATGTCCTTCCCCGAGCAGCTCTCCGGCGGCATGCAGCAGCGCGTCGGCCTCGGCCGGGCGCTCGCCGTCGACCCGTCGATCCTGCTGTTCGACGAGCCCTTCTCGGCGCTCGACCCGCTCATCCGGCGCGACATGCAGAACGAGGTCGTGCGGCTGCACCACGAGATGAGCAAGACCATGGTCTTCATCACCCACGACCTCTCCGAGGCCCTGCACCTCGGCGACCGGATCCTCATCATGCGCGACGGCGAGGTCGTGCAGGTGGGCACGCCCGACGAGGTCGTCGGGGCGCCGGCCGACGAGTACGTCCGCGACTTCGTGGCCGACGTCCCCAAGTCCCACGTGCTCACGCTCAAGTGGGTCATGCGCGCCCCGCGCGACGGCGACGACCTCACCGGGCCGATGCTCCCGGCCGACACCAAGGTGCAGGCCGCCGCCCGCGAGGTGATCGCCTCGGACCGTCCGATCCGGGTGATGGAGGGCGACCGCCTGCTCGGCGTCGTCACCGACGAGGACATCCTGCGCGTGATCGTCGCCGAGGAGGCCGTCGCCTCGTGAGCACGACGGTCGAGCAGGAGACGCCGGTGGTCGAGCAGCCGACCCCGCCGACGTCCGACGCCCCCGCCCGACGCCGTCCCGGACGCGGACTCGCGCTGCTGGTGCTCCTCGCCGCCTGGGTCGTCGTCTCGCTCGTGCTCGACGGCCGCCAGACCCTGGCGGTCGCCCGGAGCGACCTCTCCCCGTTCGCGCGCTGGGTCAACGACCTGCGCGACAGCATCGACGCCTCGCGCGGCGACAACCCGGTGCTCGTGGCGCTCGGCACCGTCTCCGACGGCCTCGACACCGTGATCACCACCCTCCAGGGCTTCCTCAGCGACGCCCCCGCCGGCCGTCCCGTGCCCGAGATCGGCTGGCTCGGCGTCGTCGCGATCGCCGTCTGGCTGGTGCTGCTCGTGTCGGGCTGGCGGCTCGCGGTCGCCTGCGCCGTCGTGTTCGCCGCGTTCGGCACCTTCGGGTACTGGCAGGAGAGCATCGACACCCTGATCATCACGTTCCTGTCGGTGCTCATCGTGCTAGTGCTGGGCATCCCGCTCGGTCTGTGGATGGGCAACAGCAGACGGGCGACGGCCGTCGTCACGCCCGTGCTCGACCTCCTGCAGACGCTGCCGTCCCTGGTCTACCTGCTGCCGATCACGCTGGTCTTCGGCATCGGCGGGGCGCCGTCGGTGTTCGCGACGCTGCTCTACGCGCTGCCGCCCGTCGTCCGCATCACCGCCGAGGGCATCCGCGGGGTGTCGACCGGCACGCTCGAGGCGGCCGAGTCGCTCGGCACCACGCGTGGCCAGCGCCTGCGGGGCGTCCAGCTGCCGATGGCGCGGCGCACGATCATCGTCGGCATCAACCAGTCGATCATGGCGGCGCTCTCGATGGCCACGATCGCGGCCTTCATCAACTCGCCGGGGCTCGGCGTGCCCGTGGTCACGGCGCTCTCGTCGCTCGACGTCGGCACCGCCTTCACCGCCGGCGTCCTGATCGCCTTCATCGCGATCCTGCTCGACCGCGTCACCACCGCGGCGGGGGAGCGGACGCGGCTGGTGCGCACCGCCCAGAAGGTCCGTCAGCGCCGCGTCGGCCTCGCCGTCGCGCTCGTCCTCGTCGGCGTCTCGGTCTACCTCTCGCGCCTCTACCTCGACCTCGCGATCTTCCCCGACTCGCCCGACCTCGGCCGCCCGGTGTCCACGGCGGCGCAGGCCGTCGCCGACTGGGCCAACGACAACGGCTCGTGGCTGACCCAGCCGATCTCCAACGGGTTCACCGTCGCCCTCCTCAACCCCTTCCAGTCGCTGGTGGCCGACTCGCCGTGGTGGGCCACCGCGCTGCTGCTCGTCGTGGCCCCGTTCCTGATCGCCGGCTGGCGCTCGGGCGTGATCGCGCTGGCCTGCGTCGGCGTCATCCTCGGCGTCGGCGTGTGGCACGAGGCGATGGTCACGCTCGCGACGGCCCTCACCGCGACGGTCATCGTGCTCGCGATCTCGGTCGTGCTCGGCGTGCTGATGGCCAACAGCCGACGCACCGACGTCGTCCTGCGCCCCCTGCTCGACGCGGCCCAGACGATCCCGCCGTTCGTCTACCTGGTCCCGGCGCTCGCCCTGTTCGGGCCGACGCGGTTCACCGCGATCGTGGCCGCGATCGTCTACGGCGCCCCCGTGGCGATCAAGCTGATCTGCGACGGCATCCAGGGCATCGCCCCGACCACGGTCGAGGCCGCCCGGTCGGTCGGGTCGTCGCGGATGCAGCTGATCACGAAGGTGCAGCTGCCGATGGCGCGATCCAGCGTCGCGCTCGCGGCGAACCAGGGCCTGCTCTACGTCTTCGCCGTCATCGTCATCGGCGGCTTCGTCGGCGCGGGCGGGCTCGGCTACCTCGTGGTGGCCGGGTTCTCCCAGACCGAGCTCTACGGCAAGGGCGTCGCGGCCGGCATCGCCATCACCGCGCTCGCCGTCCTGTTCGACCGCATGACCCAGGGCTGGGTGTCCCGGGTCGACCCCCAGAAGTCCACCAGCAAGGAGTCCACATGAAGAACCTGCGCAGGAGCGGCGTCGCCGTGTCCATTGCCGCGAGCCTCGCGCTCGCCCTCAGCGCGTGCGGGGGCGGCGACATCGAGAGCGCCGGCTCCGGCTCCTCCGAGGGCGACTGCACCGACACCGTCAACATGGCGATCAACCCGTGGGTCGGCTTCGAGGCCTCCGCCCACGTGGTGGGCCGCGTCATCGAGACCGAGCTCGGCTGCACGGTCGACTACAAGAACCTCAAGGAGGAGGTGGCCTGGCAGGGCTTCGGCAAGGACGTCGACGTCGTCATCGAGGACTGGGGCCACCCGGACCTGGAGAAGAAGTACATCGAGGGTTCCAAGACCGCCGTCGATGCCGGCCCGAACGGCAACGTCGGTCAGATCGGCTGGTACGTGCCGCCGTGGATGGCCGAGAAGTACCCCGACATCACCGACTACAAGAACCTCAACAAGTACGCCGACCTGTTCGAGACGTCCGAGTCCGGCGGCAAGGGCCAGCTGCTCGACGGCGACCCGTCCTTCGTCACCAACGACGAGGCCCTGGTCAAGAACAACAAGCTGGACTACAAGGTCGTCTACGCCGGCAGCGAGGCCGCGCTCATCACCGCGTTCCGCCAGGCCGAGCAGGACCAGAAGCCCGTCCTCGGGTACTTCTACGCGCCGCAGTGGTTCCTCTCCGAGGTCCCGCTCGTCAAGGTCGACCTGCCGCCCTACACCGAGGGCTGCGACGCCGACCCCGAGGCGATCACCTGCGACTACCCCGAGACGCCGCTGAAGAAGATCGTCGCCACCGACTTCACCGAGGACGGCGGCGACGCCTGGACCGTGGTGAAGAACTTCCAGTGGACCAACGACGACCAGAACATCGTGGCCAAGTACATCGCCGAGGACAAGATGGACGCCGACGACGCGGCCGACAAGTGGATCGAGGCCAACCCCGACAAGGTGACGGCCTGGCTCGGCTGACGTCACGTCCGCGGGCCCTGTGAGGGCTCTCACGGGCCCGCGAGGGGAACATCCGGCGGGGCCTGTGCCTTACTGGTCACTATGACCATGACGAGTGAGGTGCAGGCCCCGACCCACGACCGGACGGGCGTGCCACCGCACAGCCCGGCCCGGGTGGCGGCCGCGATCACGGCCCTCGCCCTGGGCGGCTTCGTCATCGGCACCACCGAGTTCGTGACGATGGGCCTGCTGCCCGACATCGCCACCGGCGTCGGCGCGACGATCCCCGAGGCGGGGCACGTCATCACCGCCTACGCCGCCGGCGTCGTCGTGGGCGCGCCGCTGATCGTCTCGCTCGGGGCCCGGCTCCCGCGTCGCGGGCTGGCCCTCGGGCTGGTGCTCGCACTCGCGTTCGGCAACGTCCTGACCGCGCTCGCCCCGTCGTACGGCAGCCTGATCGCGGCGCGGTTCGTGGCGGGCCTGCCGCACGGCGCCTACTTCGGCGTCGCCTCCCTGATCGCCACCTCGCTGGTCACCCGCGACAAGCGCGGACGTGCCGTCAGCTCGGTGATGCTCGGCCTGGCCGTCGCGCAGGTGGCGGGCGTGCCCGCCAGCACCTGGCTCGGCCAGACCCTCGGCTGGCGCTCGGCCTACTGGGCCGTCGTCGCGCTCGCGGTGGTCACGGCCGTCGGCCTGGCCACCGTCGTCCCCGCGTCCGGACGCGACCGCACCGCGTCGGTCCGCCGCGAGCTCGGCGCGCTGCGCCGCCCGCAGGTCTGGCTGACGGTGGGCATCGGCACGGTGGGCTTCGGCGGCATGTTCGCCGTCTACAGCTACGTCGCGCCCACCATCACCGAGGTCACCGGCCTCGGACGCGGAGCGATCCCGTGGATCCTGTTCACGTTCGGCCTCGGCAGCATCGTCGGCACCACCCTGGGGGGACGGCTCGGCGACCGCTGGCTGTTCGGCTCGCTCGTGGGCGCGATGGTCACCATCGGAGGCTTCCTCGCCCTGTTCGTCGGCGCCGCGCACCACCCGGTCAGCGCCGTGGTCGTGCTGTTCCTCATCTCGGTCAACGCCTCGGTGCTCGCGGTGCTGCTCCAGCTGCGCCTGATGCTCGTGGCCGGTGACGCCGAGATGCTGGGCGCCGCACTGAACCACTCGGCCCTCAACATCGCCAACGGCCTCGGTGCCTGGCTCGGCGGACTCGTGATCGCCGCGGGCCTCGGCTACACCGCCCCGGCGGGCGTCGGCGTCGTGCTGGCCGCGGCCGGGCTGCTCGTCCTGGTGGTCTCGGCGACGCTCGAGCGACGCGACCACCTGCGCGTCTCGCTCTCGCACTGACGCGGGCGGGTCAGGCCAGCAGGTCGTACCGCTCGAGGTCGTCGAACGACCCGTCGGCCAGCGGCTCCGCGGCCCGCTCGGTGCCGACGTGCCTGAAGCCGAGACGGCGGGCGATCGCGTTGCTGCCGACGTTGGACGCGGCCGCGAGCAGCTCGACGCGTCGCAGGCCCATGCCACCGTCGTCCTGCGGCGCCACGGCGTGCGCGACGACCAGCCGGGCCGCCTCGCCGACGACGCCACGCCCGCGGGCGTCGGGATGGGCCCAGTAGGCCAGCTCGCCCGACGTGGCGTCGATCCCGCCGAGCTCGACGACGGCGACCGTCGCGAGGAACGCGTCGGTCCCGGGGTCGGCCGCGCACCAGTGCACCGAGCGGCCCGTGGCCGAGCCCCAGGCCTGGCGGGCGAGCCACCGCTGCGCGGCCGCGGGATCGCGAGGGAGGTCGACGATCGAGAGGAACCGGTGGGTCTGGTCGTCCCGCGCGGCCTCGACGACGCGGACGAGGTCGTGCTCGGCGAACGGACGCAGCCGCACCCGCTCGCCCTCGAGCACCGGGGTGTCCCACCAGGTGGTGCGCGGCTCGGGACGGTCGCCGAAGCGGACGTGCCCGGTCCACGCGTCGATCAGCCGCCCGCGCTCGTGCAGCAGCCCCGGCGTGGTGCCGTCGAGCGAGAAGCCGGCGCGCCAGGCGGTGCGCAGGGAGTCGACGTTGCCGACGTGCGCGCGCCAGTGCACGACCTCGACGCCGCCCTCGACGAACGCCCACTGGACGGCCAGCGCCACGGCGCGGTGCATCAGCCCGCGTCCGCGCGCCCACGGGTGCAGCGCGAAGCCGACGTCGGCCACCGGGAGCCCGCGCACGTCCAGGTTGCCCGCGTAGCGGGGCTCGCCGTCGTCGTCCACGCCCTCGACGGCCCAGCCGCGGTGGTCCCGCTCCCATCCCTGCGGCACGATCTCGCGGACGAACCGCTTGGCGTCGTCGCGCGCGTAGGGGTGCGGGACACTGGTCCAGCGGACCATCTGCGCGTCCTGGCACATCTGCGTCATCTCGTCGACGTCGTCCTCGGAGTGCGGGCGAAGCGTGACCGCGCCGTCGGTGAGGACGGGCACGTCGGCGGGCCAGCGGGGCCTCATGCGTCGAGACGGAACGGGTCGGCGGCGTAGACCCCCATGATCCGCACGTGGGTGGTGAAGAAGCCCAGCTCCTCGAGCGCGAGCGCGAGGGGACGCTCGTGGGGGTGCGCGTCGACCTCGGCGAGGAACTGCGTGGCCGTCCACTCGCCCTCGACCATGTAGGACTCGAGCTTGGTCATGTTGACGCCGTTGGTGGCGAACCCGCCCAGTGCCTTGTAGAGCGCGGCCGGGACGTTGCGGACCCGGAAGACGAAGCTGGTGACGGTGGGACCGACGCCGGGCTCGACCCACTCGGGGTCGCGGGCCAGCACCACGAAGCGGGTGGTGTTGTGGTCCTCGTCCTCGACGTCGGAGGCCAGCACGTCGAGTCCGTAAATCTCCGCGGCGAGCCCCGTCGCGAGCGCGGCACGCGAGGGATCGGCCCACTCGGCGACCTCGCGGGCCGAGCCGGCGGTGTCGCCGCCGATCACCGGGACGAGGTCGTGCTGCCGGATGATCTTGCGGCACTGGCCGAGGGCGTGCACGTGGCTGTGCACGGTGCGGACGTCCTCCAGCCGGCCCCCGGGCACCACCATCAGCGAGAAGTGGATGGGCAGGAAGTGCTCGGCCACGATGTGCAGGCTGGACGTGGGCAGGAAGTGGTGGATGTCGGCCACCCGACCCGCGATCGAGTTGTCGATCGGGATCATGGCGCGGTCGGCGCCACCGCCCTCGACGAGCGCGAAGACGTCCTCGAACGACGCGCACGCGACGGGCTCGGCGTCGGGGTACTCGCGGCGGCAGACGATGTCGGAGTTGGAGCCGGGCTCGCCCTGGTAGGCGATGGTCAGGCGTCCGTCGGTGGTCGGCACGGCGGTCATCCTCGCACCTCGTGCGCGCCCGGCCCGGGGGTGACGACGAACGTCCGCGGCGCCGTCAGCCGGGCGCCCGCGAACGCGGACTCCACGGCCGACACGACCCGGTCGACGCCGTCGCGGGCGACGAGCGCGATCGCGCTGCCGCCGAACCCGCCGCCGGTCATCCGGGCCCCGAGCGCACCGGCGCCGAGCGCGGTGTCGACCGCGACGTCGAGCTCCATGCACGAGACCTGGTAGTCGTCGCGCAGCGAGACGTGGGACGCGGTGAGCAGCGTGCCGAGGTGCTCCCACTGGCGCTCGCGCAGCGCGCGCACGGCGGCACGGGTGCGCGTCGTCTCGGTCATCACGTGGCGGAGCCGCGCCTTGAGCACGGGGTCCTCGACCTTCAGGACGGCGTCGGGCGGCGCGAGCGCCAGCTGCTCGACGCCGATGATCTCGGCGACCTGCTCGCACTCGGACCGGCGGGTGGCGTACTCGCCGGTGGCGTGGGAGTGCTCGGCCCGGGTGTCGACGACCACGACGGCCAGGCCGTCGGCGGCCCAGTCGGCGGGGACGCTGGTGAGGGTCGGCGGCTCGGTGCGCGTCTCGACGAGCAGGGCGTGGCCGTCCTCGCTGCACGCCGACGCCAGCTGGTCCATCGACCCGGTGGGGGCGCCGACGTAGTCGTTCTCGGCGGTCTGGGCGAGCCGGGCGACCTGGGCCGCGCCGAGGTCGAGCCCCTGCAGGTCGCGCACCGCGAGCGCGACGACGCACTCGACCGCCGCCGACGACGACAGCCCCGCGCCGAGCGGCACGTCGGAGTCGAGCACGAGGTCGTACCCCGGCAGCGCGTGGCCGTCGCGGGCGTAGGCCCAGACGACCCCGGCGACGTAGGCCGCCCAGCCCTCGACCTGCCCGGGCTCGGTGTCGACGCCGAACTCCACCGACCCCTCGGCGATCGAGCTCCAGACCCGCACGCGCCCGTCGGTGCGGGGGCGGGCCTTGAGGCGCGTGGTCCGGTCGATCGCGAAGGGCAGCGCCGGACCGCCGTTGTAGTCCAGGTGCTCGCCGATCAGGTTGACCCGACCGGGTGCGGCCCAGGTGCGGACGGAGGCGTCGTTGGTCGCGGTCACCCGCACAGTCTGGACTCTCCCGGGCCGGAGCGGGGACGCGGTGCGGCGGCTGTGGAGAAGGTGTCCCCGGGCACTGGCAGAATCGGCGCCATGCCGCGCTCGTCCCCCCGTCCCCGCGTGCTGTCCGGCATCCAGCCGACGGCCGACTCGTTCCACCTGGGCAACTACCTGGGGGCGCTGCGGCAGTGGCCGCTGCTGCAGGACGACCACGAGGCCTTCTACATGGTGGTCGACCTGCACGCGATCACCCAGCCGCACGACCCGGCGGCGCTGCGCGAGCGCACGCTGCGCTCGGCGGCGCAGCTGGTCGCCGCGGGCGTCGATCCCGAGCGAAGCGCGCTGTTCGTGCAGAGCCACGTGCCCGAGCACGCCCAGCTCGCCTGGGTGCTGGGCTGCATCACCGGGTTCGGCGAGGCCAGCCGGATGACGCAGTTCAAGGACAAGTCCGCCAAGGGCGGGGCCGAGGGCGCCACCGTGGGCCTGTTCACCTACCCGATCCTGCAGGCCGCCGACATCCTGCTCTACCAGGCCGACCGGGTGCCCGTCGGCGAGGACCAGCGCCAGCACCTCGAGCTCACGCGCGACCTCGCGGGCAGGTTCAACCACCGGTTCGGCGACACGTTCACCGTGCCCGAGCCGCACATCGTCAAGGCGACGGCCAAGATCACCGACCTGCAGGACCCCACGTCCAAGATGAGCAAGTCGGCCTCGTCGCCGGCCGGCATCGTCGACCTGCTCGACGAGCCCAAGAGGTCGGCCAAGAAGATCCGGTCGGCGATCACCGACTCGGGCACCGAGGTCCGCTTCGACGAGGCGGAGAAGCCCGGCGTCTCGAACCTGCTGACGATCTACTCCACGCTCACCGGCGAGACCGTCGCCGCGCTCGAGCAGAAGTACGAGGGCAAGGGCTACGGGCACCTGAAGGTCGACCTGTCCGAGGTCGTGGGCGAGTTCGTCACCGACTTCCGAGGCCGCACCATGGCGCTGCTCGACGACCGTGCCGAGCTCGACCGGATGCTCGCCGTCGGCGCCGAGCGGGCGCGCGAGGTCGCCGCCGCCACGCTCGCCGAGGTCTACGACCGGGTGGGCTTCGTCCCGGCGCGGACGCCCGGCCCGTCGGTCCCCGGCATGGCCTAGGGTTCGGCGCATGCCAACGATCGGTGTGGCGGTGCCCGTCCCGGAGCCGTGGGGCGAGCAGCTGCGCAGGCAGCGCGCCGGCTTCGGCGACCCCGCCGCCCAGACCGTGCCGACGCACGTGACGCTGCTCCCGCCGCAGGAGACCGACGCCGACGAGCTCGACGGCGTCTACGCGCGGCTGGCGGAGGCGGCGGCCGACCACGAGCCCTACCGCATCCACCTGCGGGGCACCGGCACCTTCCGACCGATCTCGCCGGTGGTGTTCGTGGCGGTGGCCGAGGGCATCTCCCCGACCGAGCTGCTCGCCAAGTCGATCCGCACCGCGCTGCTCCGGGGTGACCTGGAGTTCCCGTACCACCCGCACGTCACGGTGGCGCACCACCTCGACGACGCCGGGCTCGACCACGCGTTCGACGCGCTGGCCGACTTCGAGTGCACCTTCGACGTCAACGCCTTCTCGCTCTACCTCCACGACGAGGACGACGGCTGGATCACCCACCGGGAGTTCGCACTGTGAGCACCACGAGGTCGGACGACCGCGCCGAGTCGAAGCCGGACGCCGAGGAGAAGCAGGGCATCGGCGCGAAGATCGCCGCCCGTCTCGAGGCGGCGCGCGCCCGGTCGCCGTTCCTCGACCACGTCTTCCGCATGAACGACCGCTACACCCGGGTGGGCGGCAACCTGCTGGCCGGCGGCGTCACCTATTTCGGGTTCCTGTCGTTCTTCCCGCTGCTCGCGATGGCGTTCGCCGTGGCCGGCTGGGTCTCGAACATCTACCCCGAGGCCAACGACACCGTCGTCACGGCCGTGCAGGGGATCCTGCCGGGCATCATCTCGGACCAGCCGGGCGACGGGTCCATCACGCTCGACCAGATCACCGAGGCGGCGGCGACGGTCGGCCTCGTCGCGCTCGTCGGCCTGCTCTACACCGGCCTGGGCTGGATCCAGGCGCTCCGCGAGTCCGTGGCCGCGACCTTCGAGCTCTCGGTCGCGCGCCGCCCCAGCTTCCTCATCGGCAAGGCCACCGACCTGCTCGCGCTGGTCGTCATCGGCCTGGTGCTGACGATCTCGGTGTCGATCACCTCGCTCGTCGGCGGGTTCACCGACGTCATCCTCGACCTCGTGCAGACGCCCGGCGTCATCGCCGAGGTGGTCGTCTACGTCGCGGGCGCGCTGGTGGGCCTGGCCGCCAGCACCCTGCTGTTCTTCGCGATCTTCAGCATCCTCGGGCGCGGCGCGCACGTGCCGGCCAAGGCCCGACGGGCCGGGGCGCTGCTCTCCGCGATCGGCTTCGAGGCGCTCAAGTTCCTCGTCGTCTACGTGCTCGGCAGCGTCGGCGGCACGGCCTTCGCGCCGCTCGCGCTCGCCATCACGCTCGTGGTCTGGATCAACTACTGCTCGCGCCTGACCGTCTACGGCGCCGCCTGGGCCTACACGGTGCCCGGGGTGGCGGCGCTCGACACCGCGGCGGCCGCAGAGCCCTACGCGATCGGCCACGAGCCCACGTCGACGATCCGGGTCGCCTCCGACGCGCGTCCGCTGCCCGCGCCGGCGCAGGTGGTGGCCGTGCTGCGGCCGGTCGCGGTGCTCGGCGCGCTGATCGCGCTGCTCTGGGCCTGGGTGCGCAGCGAGGACGCGAAGGACCGGGCCGGCCGGTGAGCGCACCGCTCGTGCTGCCGAGCCGGGCCGAGCTCGAGTCGGCGGCGGCCCGCCTCGCCGGCCAGGTCCGTCGCACGCCCGTCCTCGACGTCCACGGCGACGAGCTCGGCGTGCCCGCCCGGGTGGTCCTCAAGCTGGAGCTGACCCAGCACACCGGCTCGTTCAAGGCGCGCGGCGCGCTGAACTCCGTCCTCTCGCTGCCCGAGGGCACCACCGGCGTCGCCGCCGCGTCGGGCGGCAACCACGGTGCGGCGCTCGCCTGGGCCGCGGGCCACGCCGGCATCGCGGCCGACGTCTTCGTCCCCTCGACCTCGCCGCAGGAGAAGGTCGACCGCATCCGCGGCTACGGTGCCACCGCCCACGTGGTCGAGGGCTACTACCCGCAGGCCGCCGAGGCCGCGCGCGCGTTCGTCGACTCCCACCCGGTCGAGATGGTGCACGCCTACGACCAGCGCACCATCACGTGCGGCGCCGCCACCCTCGGCCTGGAGATCGCGCAGCAGGTGCAGGCCGCCGACCACGTGCTCGTGGCGTGCGGGGGAGGGGGTCTGTTCTCCGGCACGGCCCTCGCCCTGCGCGACCAGGTGCCGGTGGTCCCGGTCGAGCCCGAGCGCTGCGCCAACCTCGCCGCGGCACGCGCGGCGGGCGAGCCCGTCGAGATCGAGGTCGGCGGGGTCGCCGCGGACTCCCTCGGCTCCTCCACCGTCGGCCGCTACGCCTTCGCGGTGTCCACCGAGCTCGACCTGCCACCCGTGCTCGTCGACGACGACGCGATCGTCGCGGCCCGCCGCTGGCTCTGGCAGCGCTGCCGCGTGCTGGCCGAGCCCGGCGCCGCCACCCCCCTCGCCGCCCTGATGACCGGCGCCGTCGCCGTCCGTCCCGGCGAGGTCGTCGTGGTCGTGGTCAGCGGCGGCAACAACCCCTCCATCCCGTAGGGCGCGGGGCGGGCGACCAGGGAATCGGCGTATGACCCTCGTGGACGGTCATACGCCGATTCCTCCGTCCGGCAGGGCCCACCGGCAGCCGTGAGCCGGTCGCCCACCCGGGTGGCCGAGACCGAAGACCCTCACAGCAGCCGCAGGTCGTCCCCGAGCTCGTCGGCGCCCCAGGTGGTGAGGTGGACGGCGAGGACGGTCTGGAAGGCGACGGCCGACGCGGGGAGGCTGGCCTCGCGGCGGTAGGCGAGGGCGACGGTGCGCTCGAGGTGCGGGTGCTCGAGCGGGGTGCCGCGCAGGGTGGGCCGGGTGCGGAGCACCATGCTCGGCACGACGGCCAGGCCGATGCCGGCCTCGACGAACTGCAGCACCGCGTCCATCTCGCCGCCCTCGATGGCCAGGGTCGGCTCGAACCCCGCCGCGAGGCAGGCGGCGCGGGTACGCTCGCGAAGGTCGTAGCCCTCCCGGAACATCACCAGCGGACGGCCGCGGAGGTCCGCGACGGGCATCCGTGCCTGCGTCGTCGGGGCAGGGGCGTCGGCGGGGCTGGCGACGAGCAGGCTCTCGCGCAGGATCGGCGTGAGGTGCAGGTCGGGGTCGTCGCCCTGGGGGGAGTCGATCATCAGCGCGAGGTCGAGCTCGCCGCGGTGCAGGGCGGCCACCAGGTCGCGCGACCCGCCCTCGCGCACCTGGAGGTCGATCCCGGGGTACTCGGCGTGGAAGCGCGCGAGCGCGCCGGCCAGCAGCCCGGCGCACAGCGACGGGGTGCCGCCGAGCCGCAGCAGCCCGCGTCGCATGTCGCTCACCTCGGCCACGGCCCGCTGGGCGGCCTCGACGTCGATCAGGATCCGCTGCGCCAGCGGCAGCAGGGCCTCGCCGGCGGCGGTGAGCGTGACGGCTCCGCGCTCGCGGTCGAGGAGCCGGGCGCCGAGGGTGTTCTCCAGGACCCTGACCTGCTTGGACAGGCTGGGCTGCGAGACCCCGGACAGCTCGGCCGCGCGGGTGAAGTGCCGGGTGCGCGCGACGGCGACGAAGTACGCGAGCTGGTGGATCTGCAGCGCCATGGCCCGAGCCTACCCACTCGATAGCCAACGGCTATGAAAGGCGACCTCACTATGACTTAGCGGATCCGTCCGGCCGGACCTACTGTGGGGAGGTGGCGATCAAGACTCTCTCCCCCCGCGCGCAGGCGAGCCGCTCGACGGTGGCGCTCAAGGCCCTGATGGCAGTCTCCGGGCTGATCATGGTCACGTACCTGTTGATCCACATGTACGGCAACCTGAAGTTCTTCCAGGGCCAGGAGCGCTTCGACTCCTACCTGGAGGGGCTGCGGAACATCCTGTACCCGTACCTGCCCCACGGCGGTGCGCTCTGGATCCTGCGCGTGGTGCTCCTCGGTGCGGTCATCGCCCACGCCTACTCGGCCGTCGCCCTGTGGCGCCGGGCCCGCACGGCGAGCGCGCGCCAGGGAGCCAAGCGCTACCACTCGAACCAGAACCGTCGGGGCGTCCAGCGCTCCTACGCCTCGTTCACGCTGCGCTGGGGCGGGATCATCATCCTCGCCTTCATCGTCTTCCACATCCTGCACTTCACCGCGGGCGTCCTGCACCCGGGCGGCGACACCGACAGCAAGTACCAGGCGATGGTCAACAGCTTCTCGATCTGGTACGTCACGCTCGCCTACGTGGTCGCGATCCTGGCCGTCGGCTTCCACCTGCGCCACGGCCTGTGGAGCGCCTTCGCCACGCTCGGCGCCAACACCAGCACCAAGCGTCGCCGCAACCTCAACATCTTCGCGACGGTGCTCGCCGTCGTCATCGCGGGGGGCTTCCTCGTCCCGCCGCTGTCCATCGCCATCTTCGGCTACGGGAGCTGACATGACACAGAGCTCAGGACTCGACGAGTTCTTCACCGAGGGCGCCCCGGTCGCCGACACCAAGGCTCCGGTCGTCGACCACATCTCCGAGATGTGGGACAAGCGCCGGTTCGAGGCCAAGCTGGTCAACCCGGCCAACCGTCGTAAGTTGTCGGTCATCATCGTGGGCACCGGCCTGGCCGGGGCCTCGGCCGCCGCGACGCTCGGCGAGGCCGGCTACCACGTGACCAGCTTCTGCTACCAGGACAGCCCGCGCCGCGCGCACTCCATCGCCGCGCAGGGCGGCATCAACGCCGCCAAGAACTACCGCAACGACGGCGACTCGATCTACCGGCTGTTCTACGACACGGTCAAGGGCGGCGACTACCGCTCGCGCGAGTCCAACGTCTACCGCCTGGCCCAGACCAGCGTCGAGATCATCGACCAGTGCGTCGCGCAGGGCGTCCCCTTCGCCCGCGAGTACGGCGGCCTGCTCGACAACCGCTCCTTCGGTGGCGTCCAGGTGTCGCGCACCTTCTACGCCCGCGGCCAGACCGGCCAGCAGCTGCTGATCGGCGCCTACCAGGCCCTCGAGCGCCAGATCGCGGCCGGCGCGGTCAAGATGCACACCCGGCACGAGATGCTCGAGGTCGTCGTCGTCGACGGCAAGGCCCGTGGCGTCGTCGTCCGCGACCTCAAGACCGGCGAGATCTCCACCCACCTCGCCGACGCGGTCGTGCTGGCGAGCGGTGGCTACGGCAACGTCTTCTACCTGTCGACCAACGCGATGGGCTGCAACGTCACGGCCACGTGGCGCGCGCACAAGAAGGGCGCCTACTTCGCCAACCCCTGCTACACGCAGATCCACCCGACCTGCATCCCGGTCAGCGGCGACTACCAGTCCAAGCTGACGCTGATGAGCGAGTCGCTGCGCAACGACGGCCGGATCTGGGTGCCCAAGGCCCACGAGGACGACCGCGACCCGCGCGAGATCCCCGAGGACGAGCGCGACTACTACCTCGAGCGCATCTACCCGGCGTTCGGCAACCTGGTGCCCCGCGACATCGCGTCGCGCGCGGCCAAGAACGTGTGCGACGAGCGTCGCGGCGTGGGCCCGGGCGGGCTCGGCGTCTACCTCGACTTCGCCGACGCGATCGAGCGGATGGGTCGCGCCACGGTCGAGGCCAAGTACGGCAACCTCTTCGACATGTACGCGCGGATCACGGGCGAGAACCCGTACGAGACGCCGATGCGCATCTACCCCGCCGTGCACTACACGATGGGCGGCCTGTGGGTCGACTACGACCTGCAGAGCTCCATCCCGGGCCTGTTCGTGACCGGCGAGGCGAACTTCTCCGACCACGGCGCCAACCGTCTCGGCGCCTCGGCGCTGATGCAGGGCCTGGCCGACGGTTACTTCGTCCTGCCCAACACGATCAACGACTACCTGGCCGCCGGACCGTTCACCAAGGTGGACGAGTCCGACCCGGCGGTGCTCGAGGCGCGTCAGCAGGTCGAGGAGCGCATCGCGAAGTTCCTCTCCATCAAGGGCACCCGCACCGTCGACTCCTTCCACAAGGAGCTCGGCCACGTGATGTGGGACTACTGCGGCATGGAGCGCAGCGAGGAGGGCCTGCGCAAGGCCATCAGCCGGATCCGGGAGCTCAAGAAGGAGTTCTGGGAGGACGTGCTGGTGACCGGCGAGGGCATGGAGCTCAACCAGAGCCTCGAGCGGGCCGGCCGCGTGGCCGACTTCCTCGAGCTCGGTGAGCTGATGTGCATCGACGCCCTGCACCGGCAGGAGTCGTGCGGCGGCCACTTCCGGGCCGAGAGCCAGACCGAGGAGGGCGAGGCCCTGCGCCACGACGACGAGTTCGCGTACGTCGCGGCCTGGGAGCACGGTGACTCCGGTCCGGTCCTGCACAAGGAAGACCTGGTCTACAACTACGTCGAGCTGAAGCAGCGGAGCTACAAGTGAAGATCAACCTGCGGGTATGGCGACAGAAGAACCCCGAGATCGACGGCAAGATGGTCGACTACCAGCTCGACGACGTGTCCGAGGACATGTCGTTCCTGGAGATGCTGGACGTGCTCAACGAGAGCCTCAGCGTCTCCGGCGAGGAGCCGGTGGCCTTCGACCACGACTGCCGCGAGGGCATCTGCGGCTCGTGCGGCGTCGTGATCAACGGCATCGCGCACGGCCCCGAGGTCACCACCACGTGCCAGCTGCACATGCGCAGCTTCGCCGACGGCGACACGATCGACGTCGAGCCGTGGCGCTCGGGCTCGTTCCCGGTGGTCAAGGACCTCGTGGTCGACCGCAGCTCGTTCGACCGGATCATCCAGGCCGGCGGCTACGTCAGCGCACCCACCGGCACCGCGCCCGACGCGCACGCCACCCCGGTGCCCAAGAAGGACGCCGACCACGCGTTCGACGCCGCCACCTGCATCGGCTGCGGCGCCTGCGTCGCGGCGTGCCCCAACGGCTCGGCGATGCTGTTCACGGCCGCGAAGATCACGCACCTCGGCCTGTTGCCCCAGGGCCAGCCCGAGCGCGACAGCCGTGTGATCGGCATGGTCGACCAGCACGACGCGGAGGGATTCGGCGGGTGCACCCAGATCGGCGAGTGCACCGCGGCGTGCCCGAAGGGCATCCCGCTGCACACCATCTCGCGACTCAACAAGGACCTCCTCGGAGCCCTCGCCCGCGGCGAGGGCTGACGGTCTAGCCTGTCGTGGTGCCCAGCCCCAGCGACCTCGTCAGCGCCGTCGACGCCCTGACACCCGACCTGCTGGAGCTGCGGCGGACGGTGCACGCGCACCCCGAGCTGTCCTGGCACGAGGAGCGCACCACCGACGTGGTGTCGGCTTGGCTCGACAAGGGTCACGTCGCGCACGAGCGACTCGACGGCACCGGGATCGTCGCGGAGGTGGGCAGCGGGCAGGGCCCGCTGGTTGCGCTCCGGGCCGACCTCGACGCGTTGCCGGTCGACGACACCACCACCGACCCGTGGCGCTCGACGGTGCCCGGGGCCGCGCACGCCTGCGGGCACGACGTGCACGTGGCCTCCCTCGTGGGGGCCGCGATGGCCCTGGCCGAGGTCGACCGCGTGTCGCCGCTCCCGGTCCGCGTGCGGCTCGTGTTCCAGCCGGCCGAGGAGATCATGCCCGGCGGCGCGCTCAAGCTGATCGCCGGCGGCGTGCTGCGCGGGGTGTCGCGCATCTTCGCGCTGCACTGTGACCCGTCCCTGGACGTCGGCCAGGTCGGTCTGCGCGAGGGCGCCATCACCGGCGCGTCCGACAAGATCCGCATCGTGCTCAACGGCCGCGGCGGGCACACGTCCCGTCCGCACCTGACGCAGGACCTCACCTACGCCCTGGCCACGCTCGTCACCAGTCTGCCCGGGGTGCTCTCGCGACGCCTGGACCCCCGGGCCGGCGCCAGCATGGTGTGGGGGAGCGTCCACGCGGGCAACGTCCCCAACGTGATCCCGTCCACCGGCGAGATCTCCGGGACGCTGCGCATGCTCGACGTCAACGCCTGGCACGAGGCCGAGCACCTCGTCCGCGGGCTGATCGGCGACATCATCGCGCCCTACGGCGTCAGCGCGGACGTCACGTACGTCCGCGGCGTGCCGCCGGTGGTCAACGAGCACCGCTCCACCCAGCTGCTGCGCGAGGCCGTCACCTCGGCGATCGGCCCGAGCGCCGTCGCGCCGACCTCGCAGAGCCTCGGCGGCGAGGACTTCGCGTGGTACGTCGAGTCCGTGCCCGGGGCGATGGGCCGCCTCGGCACCCGCACGCCCGACGGCCCCACGTTCGACCTGCACCAGGGCAACCTGCGGGTCGACGAGCGCGCCGTCGCCATCGGGGCCAAGGTGCTCGCGACGGCCGCGCTCACCTCGCAGGCCTGACCTGAGCCGACCCGAGGTCACAGTCTCGTATCGAGTGCCTTCGAGACCCCGGAGCGAAACATCGAGCGTCTAGAGTCTGGGTCGCCGGGGGACCTTCCCGGCCCACCTCCACACGCACTCCAAGGAGTCACGTTGCGCCGACTCAGCACGTTCGCCGCCGCCGGGATCACCGCTTCCGCGTTGCTCCTCACCGCCTGCGGGACCAACGCCGACACGAGCTCGGACGAGGGCTCCGCCAGCGCCTCGTCCGGGGGCAGCGGCGACCTCAAGGTCGCCCTGGCCTACGACGTCGGCGGCCGCGGCGACAAGTCCTTCAACGACGCCGCCTACGCGGGTCTGCAGGAGGCCAAGAAGGCCGCCGAGTTCGAGTCCACCGAGGGCGAGGCGTCGACCGACGAGGACGAGGCCACCCGCGAGAACCGTCTGCGCGGCTTCGCCGACGACGGCTACAACGTCGTCGTGGGCGTCGGCTTCGCCTACAGCGAGTCGGTCAACGCCGTCGCACCGGACTACCCCGACGTGAACTTCGCCATCATCGACGGGTTCGACCCCGACGAGGAGGAGAACGCCAACGTCGCGTACCTGACCTTCGCCGAGGAGCAGGGCTCCTTCCTGGTCGGTGCCGCGGCCGCGCTGCAGACCGAGTCCGACCAGATCGGCTTCGTGGGCGGCGTCAACAACGCGCTGATCCAGAAGTTCGAGGCGGGCTACGTCGCCGGTGCCAAGGAGGTCAACCCCGACATCGACGTCGCCGTGACCTACCTCGAGGAGACCGACGTCAGCGGCTTCAATGCTCCCGACGACGGTCAGGCCGCCGCCACCGCCATGTACGACGACGGCGCCGACATCGTCTACCACGCCTCGGGCGCCTCGGGCGCGGGCGTGTTCGACGCCGCGACGCAGGCCGACAAGTTCGCCATCGGCGTCGACTCCGACCAGTGGCAGAGCGCCAGCGCGGAGCAGAAGCCCCACATCATGACCTCGATGCTCAAGCGCGTCGACGTCGCGACGAAGGACTTCATCGCCTCGGTCGAGAGCGGCTCGCCGCAGACCGGCTACACGACGTTCGACCTCAAGGCCGACGGCGTGGGCTACTCCACCTCGGGCGACCTGCTGACCGCCGACACGATCAGCCAGCTCGACGGCTTCAAGCAGCAGATCGTCGACGGCGACATCAAGGTGCCGACCGCTCCCTGACGCAGGGCCGAGCACCCGGACCCGGGGTCGTCGCGAGACGGCCCCGGGTCACTCATGATCAGCGTCACTCATGATCAGCGTCAGTCGCGATCAGCGTCAGTCGTGAACAGAAGTACCTCGACCTGGGAGAGCCCGTGACAGCACCTGCGGCAGCCGTCGTCCTCACCGGCATCGGCAAGCGGTTCCCGGGCGTCGTGGCCAACCACGACGTCGACGTGAGCATCCGGCCCGGCACCGTCCACGCCCTGATCGGTGAGAACGGCGCGGGCAAGTCGACCCTGATGAAGATCCTCTACGGCGTGCAGGCGCCCGACGACGGCACCATCACCGTCGACGGCGAGACGGTGACGTTCTCGTCGCCGACCGACGCGATCGCACGCGGCATCGGCATGGTCTTCCAGCACTTCATGCTCGCCGACAACCTCACCGTGCTCGAGAACGTCGTGCTCGGAGCCGAGAAGCTGCACGGCATCGGCGGCGGGGCGCGCAGGGAGATCCGGGCGATCTCGGAGCGGTTCGGGTTCGGCCTGGACCCCGACGTCCTGGTCGAGACGCTCGGCGTCGCCGCCCGGCAGCGGATCGAGATCCTCAAGGTCCTGTACCGCGGCGCACGCATCATCATCCTCGACGAGCCGACCGCCGTCCTGGTGCCGCAGGAGGTGGACGCCCTGTTCGAGAACCTGCGCGTGCTCGTCGCGGCCGGCAACTCGGTGCTGTTCATCTCGCACAAGCTCGACGAGGTCCTCGCGATCTCCGACGACATCACGGTGATGCGCCGCGGCACCACCGTGGGCACCGCCGACCCGGCCACGGCCACCCGCCTGCAGCTCGCCGAGCTGATGATCGGCGAGGAGCTGCCGAGCCCCGAGACGACCGAGTCGACGGTCACCGACGTGGCCCAGCTGCAGCTCAAAGGCGTGAGCGTCTTCGCCTCCGACGGACGCGAGGTGCTCCAGGGCATCGACCTGACGATCCACCGCGGCGAGGTGCTCGGCATCGCGGGCGTGGAGGGCAACGGCCAGGCCGAGCTGGTCGAGGCCGTGATGGGCATGCGCACCCTCAGCGGCGGCACCATCCACCTCGGCACCGAGGACATCAGCGGCTGGAGCAACCGACGCGTGCGCGAGGCCGGCGTCGGCTACGTGCCCGAGGACCGGCACCGCCACGGCCTGCTGCTCGACGCCCCCCTGTGGGAGAACCGGATCCTGGGCCACCAGACCCGCAAGCCCAACGTCAGGGGCCTGTTCGTGGACCGCAAGGGAGCCCGCCGCGACACCGACCGGATCGTCGGCTCCTACGACGTGCGCACCCCCTCGATCGACACGACGGCCCGCGCGCTGTCCGGCGGCAACCAGCAGAAGCTCATCGTCGGCCGCGAGATGTCGGGCGACCCGGTGCTGCTGATCGCGGCGCACCCCACGCGCGGCGTCGACGTCGGTGCCCAGGCCGCCATCTGGGACCACGTCCGCACCGCCCGCCACGAGGGTCTCGCGGTGCTGCTCATCTCGGCCGACCTGGACGAGCTGATCGGCCTGTCGGACCGGATCGAGGTGATCCTGCGCGGACGGCTCGTCGGCGAGTTCGACCCCCGACGGGTCACCGCGCAGGAGCTCGGCTCGGCGATGACCGGTGGAGGTGAGGCGGCATGATCCGCCGGGGCTTCTTCTCGCTCCTGCCCGCGGTCGTGGCGGTGGTGCTCGCCATGGTCGTCACCGGCCTGGTCATCGCGCTCACCGGCGGCTCGGCGGGTCAGTTCTACTCCACGATCCTCTCCGTGCCGATCCCGCGCGTGTCGGTGACGATCGTCAACCAGACCGCGATGATCGCGATCTCGGCGTTCGCCGCCGCCATCGCGTTCCGGATGAACCTGTTCAACATCGGGGTGGAGGGCCAGTACATCGCCGGCAGCTGCGCCGGTGCCTTCTTCGCCGGGTCCGGGCTCGTCGCGGGCCCCGCGGTGATCCCCGCGACGCTCGTGGTCGCGGTCGTCGCCGGAGCCGCCTGGGCGAGCATCGGCGGCTTCCTGCTCGTCGGTCGCGGCGTCAGCGAGGTGATCTCGGCGATCATGCTCAACTACGTCGCGCTCACCATGGCCGGCTACCTGGTCAACCGCTACGGCGTCGCCAGCGGCTACACGTTCACGACCAACCCGCTCGAGCTGAACCAGCAGCCCGTCGGCTTCCAGGTGGTCGACGGGCCGTACCAGGTCTGGGCGCTCGCGATCATCGCCGTGCTCGTGGCCATCGGGTACTGGGTGCTGATCAACCACACCCGCTTCGGCTTCGACCTGCGCGCCAGCGGCGCGTCGTCGACCGCGGCCGCGGCCAGCGGCGTCGACGCCAAGAAGATGACGCTGATCGCGATGGCGCTGTCCGGCGGCGTCGCGGGCCTGGTCTGGATGCCCGCGTTCTTCGGCTCGGTGCACAAGTTCGGCATCCCCGAGAACTTCCAGAGCGGTCTGGGCTTCACCGGTCTCGCGGTGGCGCTGCTCGGGCGCAACCGGTCGATCGGCATCCTGGTCGGCTCGCTGCTCTTCGCCTTCCTGTCGGCGCAGTCCAACGACCTGCAGTCGGTGGGCGTCGCGCCCGAGATCATCTCGATCACCCAGGGCGTCGTCGTCCTCGCGGTGGTCGTCGCGTACGAGATCGTCCGCCGCCTGCAGATCAGGCGCGAGCAGGAGAGCGTCGCCCGCGAGCTCGCCTCGGCCCGCCCGACCGCCGAGGAGGCGAGCCGATGAGCACGACCACCACGACCCCGCGGTCGGACTCCCGGATCCGCACCTTCCAGCACGCGTGGCTGCTGCTCGCGCTGGTCGCGGTCGTCACCGTCGCCCTGGTCCGCGTCGTCACCGGCGCCGACCAGCTCACCGCGACGGGCACGCTGCGCGCGATGATCCTGTCGGCCTGCCCGATCCTGCTGGCCGCCCTGGGCGGCCTGTGGGCCGAGCGTGCCGGCGTCGTCAACATCGGGCTCGAGGGCCAGATGCTGCTCGGCACCTGGGGGGCGGCGTTCCTGGCCTACCACGCCGGTCCGTACGCCGGCGTCCTCGGCGCGGCCGCGATGGGCCTGCTCGGCGCGCTGCTGCACGCCGTCGCCACCGTCACGTTCGGCGTCGACCACATCGTGTCCGGCGTCGCGGTCAACATCATCGGCCTGGGAGCCATCGGGTTCCTCGCGAAGGCCTACTTCAACGACCTCGAGGGCGGCGGCCCGCGCAACCTGTCGGGCTACCAGACGCTCCCGCGCGTCACCGTGCCCGGCGTCTCCGACGGCGCCGCCTGGCTGGCCGACCGGCACGTCTTCGGGATCTCGGACGTCGCGGCGCTGGTCGCCGCGGCCACCACCGGCGTGTCCCTGCTGACGGTGCTCGTCGTCGTCCTCGTCGCGGCGAGCGCCTACATCCTGTGGCGCACCCCCTTCGGCCTGCGCCTGCGCTCGTGCGGCGAGGCGCCCGAGGCCGCCGAGACCCTCGGCGTCAACGTCATCCGCTACAAGTACGTCGCGGTCCTCGTCTCCGGCGCGCTCGCGGGCCTCGGCGGCGCCTACTTGACGATGGTCTCGTCCAGCTCGTTCACCGTGGGCCAGACCAACGGCACCGGCTACATCGGCCTGGCCGCGATGATCTTCGGCAACTGGCGGCCCGGCGGCATCGTCACCGCGTCGCTGATGTTCGGCTACACCGACGGCGTCAGCCTGCTGCCGTCGGGCGGCATCGTCGTGCACGCGCTGCTCCTGCTGATCACCCTCGTGCTCGCCGCGCTCGCGCTGTGGCGCCTGCGCCAGGGGAACCTGAGGTCGGCCCTCACCATCGGCGTCATCGCCGTGGCCGTGCTCGTCTGGTACCTCAGCACCGACAGCGTCCCCCGCGCGTTCGTGGGCATGACGCCGTACGTCATCACGCTGTTCGTGCTGGCGGTGGCCTCGCAGCGCCTGCGCATGCCCGCGGCCGACGGCAAGCCGTACCGGAAGGGCCAGGCGGGGTAGGTTGCCCGGTGTGGACGCTCTTCCCGAGACCGGCCCCTGGCCGGACCTGCACGCTCGGGCGACCGAGGTCATGGGTCGCGCCTACGCCCCCTACTCCGACTTCCAGGTCGGGGTGGCCGGGCTCGTCGACGACGGGCGCGTCGTGGTCGGCTGCAACGTCGAGAACGCCGCGTACGGGGTCGCCCTGTGCGCCGAGTGCGGCATGGTCTCGGCCCTGCACGCCGGTGGCGGCGGCCGGCTGACGCACGTCGTGTGCGTCGACCGAGCCGGCGCCCTCCTGATGCCGTGCGGCCGGTGCCGCCAGCTGCTGTGGGAGAACGGCGGGCCGACCTGCGAGATCGCCACCCCGCGCGGCGTCCGTCCGATGTCCGAGGTGCTGCCCGACGCGTTCGGCGCCGACGACCTGGCCACCCGATGAGCACCACGGCCACCCTCGCCACCGACGTCGACCTCACCGACCCGGCGTTCGTCGCCGACCCGTACCCGGTGCTCGCGGACCTTCGCGCGCTCGGCCCGGTGGTGCGCCACGAGGCGCGCGGCACCTGGCTGGCGACGTCGCACGCCTCGGTGAGCGCCGTGCTGCGCGACCGCGCGTTCGGCCGGGTCTGGACCGACCACGAGCCCGCGGCGCAGATGGCACCGTTCAACGCCCTGCACCGCCACCAGATGATGGAGAACGAGCCCCCGCAGCACACCCGGCTGCGGCGGCTCGTGGCCGGGGCGTTCGGCCGCGGCCACGTCGAGCGGATGCGTCCGCGCGTGCACGCCCTGACCACCCGTCTCCTCGACGAGTTCGACGGCCCGGTCGTCGACGTCGTCGGGGCGTACGCCGAGCCGCTGCCGGTGCTCGTCATCGCCGACCTGCTCGGGGTGCCGGGGGAGGACCACGAGCTGCTGCGCGACTGGTCGCAGGCCATCGTGCGGATGTACGAGCACGACGTCGACGCCCCCACGCGGGACGCGGCCGTGGCCGCCAGCACGGCGTTCTCGGACTACGTGCGCGCGTTCGTCGCCGAGCGACGCGGCGACCCGCGCGACGACCTCGTCACCGACCTGATCGCGGCCACCGACGAGGGCGGCCGGCTCAGCGAGGACGAGCTGGTCGCGTCCGTCGTCCTGCTGCTGAACGCCGGGCACGAGGCCTCGGTCAACGCGTTCGGCAACGGGCTCGCGGCGCTGCTGGCCCGCCCCGACCAGCTGGCGCGGGTCACCTCCGGCGAGGTGCCCGTCGCGGTGGCGCTGGAGGAGCTGCTGCGCTTCGACGCGCCGCTGCAGCTGTTCGAGCGCACCTGCCTGCGCGACACCGAGGTGCTCGGCACCCCGGTCGCGGCGGGCGAGACGGTCGCCTGCCTGATGGGCTCGGCGAACCGCGACGAGGCCGTCTTCGCCGCCGCCGACGAGCTCGACGTCGCCCGCGACCCCAATCCGCACGTCGGGTTCGGCATGGGCGTGCACTTCTGCCTGGGTGCGCCGCTGGCCCGCCTCGAGCTGCAGATCTCGCTCGGCGAGCTGCTGGACCGCCACCCCGACCTGCGCGCGACGGCCCACGCGCCCCGTCGTCCCACCTTCGTCCTGCGCGGCCTCGAGCACCTGGACGTCACCCTGACCGGAGGACCCCACCCGTGACCCAGCCCGAGCAGCACGACGCCGTCGAGGTGATCGCCGCCAAGCGCGACGGCGGCGAGCTCGCCGACTCCCAGATCGACTGGGTCGTCGACGCGTACACGCGCGGCGTGGTCGCCGACGAGCAGATGTCGGCGCTGGCGATGGCGATCCTGCTCAACGGGATGGGACGCCGGGAGATCGCCCGCTGGACGGCGGCCATGATCGCGTCGGGCGAGCGGATGGACTTCTCCGGCCTGTCGCGCCCGACGGCCGACAAGCACTCCACCGGCGGCGTCGGCGACAAGATCACGCTCCCGCTGGCCCCGCTCGTCGCGGCGTGCGGCGTGGCCGTCCCGCAGCTGTCGGGCCGCGGGCTCGGGCACACCGGCGGCACGCTCGACAAGCTCGAGTCGATCCCGGGTTGGCAGGCGTCGATCAGCAACGACCAGATGATGGACCAGCTCGAGCAGGTCGGGGCGGTGATCTGCGCCGCGGGATCGGGTCTCGCGCCCGCCGACAAGAAGCTCTACGCGCTGCGCGACGTGACCGGCACCGTCGAGGCCATCCCGCTGATCGCGAGCTCGATCATGAGCAAGAAGATCGCCGAGGGAACCGGGTCGCTGGTGCTCGACGTCAAGGTGGGCGTGGGGGCGTTCATGAAGACCGAGGCCGACGCGCGCGAGCTCGCCGAGACGATGGTCGCGCTCGGCACCGACGCCGGCGTCGCCACCACCGCGCTCCTCACCGACATGTCCACGCCGCTCGGCCTCACCGCCGGCAACGCGCTCGAGGTCGTCGAGTCGGTCGAGGTGCTGGCCGGCGGGGGACCGTCCGACGTCGTCGAGCTGACGCTGGCGCTGGCCCGCGAGATGCTCCGGGCCGCGGGTCGGGGCGACGTCGACCCCGCCGACGCGCTCGCCGACGGCCGCGCGATGGACGTCTGGAAGCAGATGGTCCGTGCGCAGGGCGGCGACCCCGACGCGACGCTGCCCGTCGCCACCGACCTGCACGTGGTGACCGCACCGTCCGACGGCGTGCTGTCGCGCCTCGACGCCATGGCCGTCGGCCTCGCCGCGTGGCGCCTCGGCGCCGGGCGCTCGCGTCCCGGGGAGGCCGTGCAGGCGGCGGCGGGCGTGCAGATGCACGCCAAGCCCGGCGACGTCGTGCGGGCGGGCGACCCGCTGCTCACGCTGCACACCGACACCCCTGAGCGATTCCCCCGCGCCCTCGAGGCGCTCGAGGAGGGCTTCGACGTGGCGCCCGCCGGCGCGACCGTCGCGGCGCGGCCCCTCGTCATCGACACGATCAGCTGAGACCACACCCTGAACGAGAGGACCCGAACATGCGCGTGATGAACGACCCCCAGGAGGTGTCGGCCGCCGCCGGCGAGGAGCTGGGCCTGAGCGAGTGGCTCGAGGTCACCCAGGAGCGGATCGATGCCTTCGCCGACGCGACCGGTGACCACCAGTGGATCCACGTCGACCCCGAGAAGGCCGCCAAGGGCCCGTTCGGCGCGACCATCGCGCACGGCTACCTCACGCTGTCGCTGATCCCCTACCTCGGCGCGCAGGTCTTCGCCTTCGCCGGCGAGGGCGCCAAGATCAACTACGGCTGCAACAAAGTCCGCTTCCCCTCCCCGGTCCCGGTCGGCTCCCGCGTCCGCTCCCGCGTCAAGGTCCTCGACGTCGCCGACATCGAGAAGGGCCAGCAGGTCGTCCTCCAGCACACCATCGAGATCGAGGGTGGCAAGCGTCCCGCCTGCGTCGCCGAGACCGTCGTCCTGCTCCTCGCGGCGTAGTCCCACCCGTCCCACCTTCACCACGACGTCGTGGTGAACCCCCGCCGACCGAGGCGTGCTCGCCACGGTCAGCGGGGGTCTGCCACGGTCGGTGTGACGGGTGGGGTCCGCCGACGTCCTGCGCCCGGACGCCGTCAGGCCCGGTTGGCCCGCTCGACGTCGTCGAGCTCGCTCGGCGCCAGTCCTGCCTGCTCGAGCACGCCGCGCAGGAAGGGCGTCTCGGCCTCGGTGTAGGCGTCGACGCCGAGCCCGGCGGCGGCGAGCCTCCGCTTGAGTGCTCCGTACGCGTCGCGCAGGGCGTCGTCGGCGCGGAGCGCGTCGCGGACGGCGAGGTGGTTGCGCAGCGGCAGCGAGCCCGCGGCGTAGACGTACACGTGCCGGCGGGGCACGTCGTCGGGTGAGGTGAACGCCTCGCGGCCGGGGATGCCGAGGTCGCCGCGGTGCACGTACCCGGAGCGGACGAGCGCGGCGACGGCCACACCCACCTGGTCCGCGCCCACGACGACGCCGACGTCGACCACCGGCTTGGCGGCGAGCCCGGGCACCGCGGTGCTGCCCACGTGCTCCACCCGCGCGCCGGGCACGTCGTGCAGCAGGCGGAGGAGGTCGTCACGCACCTGCTCGAACGCCGTCGTCCACGCAGGGTCGTGATCCACCACCTCGACCGCCATGCGGCGACGTTAGCCCCACCCGCACCAACGACCACGGCAGACGGTGCGAAGCACGGAAGATCTCCCGTGCTTCGGCGCAGGTACCACGTGAACGTGGTGTTTGGCCGACCCGGCGACGCCGTCGGTAGGGTGGCGACATGGTGACCCGGGCGCAGATCGAGGCGGCGCCGAAGGTGCTGCTCCACGACCACCTCGACGGCGGGCTGAGGCCGTCGACGATCCTCGAGATCGCCCGCGAGGTCGGCCACACCCTGCCCGCGGACGACGCCGAGGCGCTCGGCGGGTGGTTCGCGAGCGCGGCCGACTCGGGGTCGCTGGAGCGCTACCTGGAGACGTTCGGCCACACCGTCGCGGTGATGCAGACCCGCGAGCACCTGGCCCGCGTCGCGCAGGAGTGCGTCGAGGACCTCGCCGCCGACGGCGTCGTCTACGCCGAGCTCCGCTGGGCCCCCGAGCAGCACCTCGAGCAGGGCCTCGACCTCGAGCAGGCCGTCGCCGCGGTGACCGAGGGCGTCGAGACCGGGATGCAGAACGCCGCCGCCGTCGGCCGCCCCATCGTCGCCCGGCAGCTGCTGACGGCCATGCGCCACGCGGCGCGGTCGCTCGAGATCGCCGAGCTGGCCGTGGCCCACCGCGACGCCGGCGTGGTCGGCTTCGACATCGCCGGCGCGGAGGCCGGGTTCCCTCCCACCCGGCACCTCGACGCGTTCGAGTACATGCACCGGGCCAACGCGCACTTCACCATCCACGCGGGCGAGGCGTTCGGCCTCCCGTCGATCTGGCAGGCGCTGCAGTGGTGCGGCGCCGACCGGCTCGGCCACGGCGTGCGGCTGATCGACGACATCGACCTCACCGACCCCGACCGCCCGGTGCTCGGCCGGTTGGCCAACTACGTGCGCGACCGCCGCATCCCGCTCGAGCTCTGCCCGTCGTCCAACGTCCAGACCGGCGCGGCCGAGTCCATCGCCACCCACCCGATCGGCGTCCTGAAGGACCTGCGCTTCCGCGTCACCGTCAACACCGACAACCGCCTGATGAGCGGCACGTCCATGAGCCGGGAGATGGGCCTGCTGGTGGACGCGTTCGGCTGGGGCCTGGACGACCTCCGCTGGCTCACGATCAACGCGATGAAGAGCGCGTTCACCCACTACGACGCCCGCCTCGCGCTCATCGAGGACGTCGTCAAGCCGGGCTACGCGGCGCTCGGCGCGGAGTGAGACCAGGCCCGTGAGCGACCCGCTCCTGCTGCCGCCCGGCACCCGACTCGTCCACGTCGGCCCGCACAAGACGGGCACGACGGCGATCCAGAGCGCGCTGTTCCACCACCGCGAGCTCCTCGCCGAGCACGGCGTGCTCTACGCGGGCGACCGGCAGCACTCCTCGGTGGCGGTCAAGTCGCTGACGGGGCAGGCGCCGTCGCACCGCCGGGCCGACCCCGAGGGACGACGCTGGCGTGCGCTGGCGCGTCAGGTGCGCCGAGCCGGCGAGCAGCGGGTGGTGCTCAGCAGCGAGGTGCTCTCCGACCTCGACGACGCCGCGGCCGAGCGGATGCTCGACGACGTCGAGCGCCACCGCGTGCACGTGGTCGTCACCGTGCGGCCGCTGGCGAGCATCCTGCCCTCGCAGTGGCAGCAGCGGGTGCAGCTGGGCGAGCGCCTGACCTACGAGGACTGGCTCCGCTCGCTCCTCGACGATCCCGACGGCTCGCTCGGCCGGGCGATGTGGCGCCGGCACCGCCACGACGACGTGGTGCGACGGTGGGCGTCGCGCGTGGGCACCGAGAACGTCACCGTCGTCGTGGTCGACGCCGCCGACCGCACCGCGCTCACCCGCGCCTTCGAGCAGATGCTCGGCCTGCCGCAGGACTCGCTGGTCCCGCCCCCCGACGAGACCAACGCCAACCGCTCGCTCACGCTCGGCGAGGCCGAGGTCGTCCGCCAGGTCAACCTGCTGGCTGACGGTGCCGGCGTCGACCGCCGCACCTACTCCGGGCTGATGCGCTACGGCGCGATCACCTACCTCAAGGGCCGTCCGCCCGCCGCCGACGAGCCCGCCGTCTCCACGCCTGCCTGGGCCCTGCCCCGGGTCGGTGGGATCGGTCGCGCGAGCGCCGACGGCATCGAGGCCTCCGGCGTCCGCGTGGTGGGCGACCTCGACGTGCTGCGTGCCGAGCCGCTGCTCCGCGGCGACCCGTCGGCGGCCCCCGTCGTCACGCCCGAGATCGCCGCCCGTGCGTTCGTGGCGGCCGTGGTGGGCACCCGCCGCCACGTGCGGCACGAGGCGCGCTCCGAGGCCAGGACCCCCGTGGCCGAGCCCACGACGGCCGAGCTGGTGCAGCTGCTGCGCGACCGCGCCCGGGCCCGCCTCACCCGACGGCGTCAGCCACCGGCGTAGGCCCGCTCCATCTCGGCGACGTCGATCCGCGACATCTGCATCATGGCCGCCATCGCGCGGGCGGCTCCCTCGGGGTCGCCACCCAGCATCCGCTCCATCGCCTCGGGGTCGTAGACCTGCCACGACAGGCCGAACCGGTCCTTGAGCCAGCCGCACGGTCCCTGAGAGCCGCCCTCGGAGAGGGCGTACCAGTAGCGGTCCAGCTCCTCCTGGCCCCGGCACGGCACCTGGAACGACACCGCCTCGTCGAAGGTGAACTGGTCGCCGCCGTTGAGCGCCGTGAACCGCATGCCGGCGACCTCGAAGTCCACCGTCATGACCATGCCGGCCTCACGCATCGATCCCTCGGTGTAGTGCGTGGTGCCGGTGATCTTCCCGTCGAAGACGGAGCAGTAGAAGGCCGCGGCCTCCTCGGCCTGGGTGTCGAGCCACAGGCAGGTCCTCAGTGTGTCCATGCGGGGTAGACCGCCGCCGCCCGCCCGACTCATCGGGTGGTCGCGGACGACCGTCCGAGCACCGCCTCCGCGCGCCGGGGCGACATCGGGCGGCAGCCGTGGGCGACCGCCTCGGCGACGACGTGCGGCTCGTCCCGCATCAGCCGCCGGCCGCGGCGCAGCAGCACCCACGGGGGCTTGCGGTGCTCGGACAGGTCGCGCGCGAACCGCAGCGCGAAGGTGACGAGGCGGTGGTGGCGGACGCACACCGCGTCGGCGAGCACGCCGCGGTCGCGGCACTCGGCGACGACGAGCGGGGCGAACAGCCCCTCGGCGACGAAGCGCTCGTGCGGGCCCAGCTCGACCACCTGGGTCGCGACGGCCGCGTTGGCGGCGATGTCGTACACCGGTGCCGCGACCCGCCCGGTGCGGCACAGCTCCTCGATCGCGTCGCACGCGGCGTCGACGTCCCACGAGCCCGGGTCGTCCCAGTCGACGATGCCGAGCGTGGAGCGGGGGAGCGAGGGGTCGTCGCCGTCGCGGTAGAAGTCGTCGAGCCGCAGCACGGGCAGACCGAGCCGCTGCGCCAGCCTCGACTTGCCCGACCCCGAGGGCCCGGCCAGGACGATCACCTGGGCCACGGCGTCAGGGACCGGTCACGAGCAGCGGACGGATGGCCTGGCGCGCGCGGTGCACGCGCGACGTGGCGGTGCCGACGGGGACGTCGACCTGCCGGGCGATCTCGGCGTGGTCCAGCTCGCCCACGTCGCGCAGCACCAGGGCCTCGACCAGGTCGGGCTGCTGGGCCTCGAGGGTCTCCAGCGCCTCCAGCAGGTCGACGCGGCCGCCGGCGATGACGCTGGTGGTGCGCGGGTCGGCGGCGACGGTGTGCGCCCGCCTGGCCAGGTCGTCGAGGTCGTCGAGGTCGTCGGCGTCGTCTCCCATGATCCCTGCAGCATAATGACCGCCATGGCCCTCGCGTCGCGGCTCGGTCGCCTGACGCGTGTCCGGAGGCTCGGGGCGGGCGGCTTCGCCACCGTCTGGCTCTACCGCGACCCCGAGCTCGACTCCGACGTCGCCGTCAAGGCGCTCGCCGACCACTGGGCCGAGCGGGACGACGTCCGCGAGCGCTTCCTCGACGAGGCGCGCCTGCTGCGCCGGGCCGACTCCGACCACGTCGTGCGCGTCCACGACGTCGGCGAGAGCGACGGCACGCCGTACTTCGTCATGACCTACGCCGACGGCGGCACGGTGGCCGACCTCGTCGGGGAGCCGCGGCCGCCCGCCGAGGTGGTCGATCTCGTGCGGCAGGCCGGCGCCGGCCTGGAGCGTCTGCACGGGCTCGGCGTCGTGCACCGCGACGTCAAGCCGCGGAACCTGCTGCTCACCACGGGTGCCGACGGCGCCCGGCGCCTGATGGTGGCCGACCTCGGCGTCGCCAAGGCCCTCGAGCTCGGCTCGGGCATCACGCAGGTGGTCGGCACGCCCGCCTACATGGCGCCGGAGCAGGCCGACCCGGTCGGCGGCGTCGACGTCCGCGCCGACGTGCACGCGCTCGGCGCCGTCGCGCACACCCTGCTGACCGGCCGCACGATCCGCGACGCGGAGCCCGGGGCACCCGTGCCCGACGCGCTGCGCGCGGTGGTCGAGCGCGCCGTCGACCCCGACCGCGAGCGACGCTGGCCCGACGTGCGGAGCTTCGTCGACGCCTTCACCCGGGCGGCCGGGGGGACGCCGGAGGACGGGCGCACGATCCTGGCCGACGCCGCGCCGTCGCCCCGACGCCGTCGCACGCCCGTGGTCCTCGTGGGCGCCGCCGTGGCGGTGCTCCTGCTCCTCGGCGCGGCCGTCGGCGGTGCGACGCTCGTCGGGTCCGACGCGCCGGTCCCCGACGGGCAGAGCGTGTCCGACCCGCTGCTGCGGGCGCCGGCGATGAGCCTCGGGAGCGACTGGGACCGGCGCCCGCGCGACCGCACCCATGCCGACTACGACCGCAACGACGGCACCCGGCTGTCGCTCGACGTCGCGAGGGTCGACCTCCCGCCCGAGCTGGTGGCCGAGCTGGCCGCACGCCGCTCGTCGACGCTCACCGGCTACGAGGAGAACCGGCTGAGCCGGCTGCCCGCGAGCGCGCGCGGCCCGTGGCAGGACGGGTGGCAGGTGCTCTACCGCTGGACCGACCGCGACGGCGAGGTGATCGAGGGATGGACCTGGTTCCTCGGCAACGCCACCGCGACGGTCGGGTACGTCGGCGTCCGGACCGCCCCGGAGTCGGCCGACCGGTTCCGCGCCACGCTCGAGGACGCCCGTGAGCAGGTGCTCGACCCGCGGCCGTCGGTGCCGCCGTCCACCGACGCCGAGCCGGTCGACGTCGATCCCACCGCCCTCGACGATCCGGACGACCCCTGGGCCGGGTCGACCCGCCTGCGGGGACTGACCTGCTCGACGGTCGATCGCCCCACCCGCGTCGCCGTCGCCCCCGTGCCACGGCGGTGGCGCTTCGAGGCGGGCACCATCGCCCCGTGCCGCGCCAGCGCGTCCGGCGGCCGGAGCATCGTGCTCGCGCCGGCGCCGGGGGCGGCGTCAGAGGGCCGCTCCCGCGTCACCGTCGACGGGCTCGGCGCCGCCTACGAGCGGGTGGTGGTCGTCGCCGGCGGGTGGCGGGTCGTGTACTCCGCCCCGGAGGGGGGCCTCGACGAGACCACCGTCCGCGCCCTCGAGGACGACTTCACCGGCACACCGGTCGACGGCGAATTCTAGTTCCGTCACGCTCCTGCACCCTGCGGCGGTCGTGCCCCTGACGTGGATCGGCGGCGACGACGACCTCGCGCTCACCCACGTGCCCTCACACGCCGATCGGGTGCCAGACCGTCTTTGTCTCGGTGAAGGTCGTCATCCGGTCGAGCCCGGGCTGGGCGGTCCAGTCCTCGGAGCGGGGACGCCGCACGCGCTTGAGGCCCTCGGCGGCGTCGCGCTCGAGGTCGGTGGCGGCGTCGCCGGCACCGGTGAGGTCGAGCGCGTCGACGTCGCGGTGGGTGGCGAGCCAGGGGCCGACCTCGGCGACGTCGCCGGTGAGCACGTTGACCACGCCACCGGGCAGGTCGGACGTGGCCAGCACCTCCGACAGCGTGATCGCCGGCAGCGGGCGCCCGAACGACGTGACCACCACGGCGGTGTTGCCCGTGACCACCACCGGCGCGATGACGCTCACCAGGCCGAGCAGCGACGAGTCCTGGGGCGCGGCGACCGCGACGACGCCCGTGGGCTCGGGGCTGGAGAGGTTGAAGTACGGGCCGCTGACGGGGTTGGCGTTGCCGACCACCTGGGCGAGCTTGTCGGCCCACCCGGCGTACCAGACCCAGCGGTCGACGGCGGCGTCGACGACGCGTCCGGCCTGCGTGCGGGTGAGCCCCTCGGTGGCCGCGACCTCCGAGGTGAACTGCTCCCGGCGCCCCTCGAGCATCTCGGCGACGCGGTACAGGATCTGCCCGCGGTTGTACGGCGTGCGGGCGGACCAGCCGCCGAAGGCCTTGCGGGCGGCGACGACGGCGTCACGGCCGTCCTTGCGCGAGGCCTGCGAGGCGTTGGCGAGGAACGCGCCCTTGGCGTCGAGCGCCTCGTAGGTGCGCCCGGACTCGCTGCGGGGGAACGCGCCCCCGACGTAGAGCTTGTAGGTCTTGCGGACGTCGACCCGGCTCATCGGGTGCCTCCCTGCAGGTACGCGGCCAGCCCGTGCTTTCCGCCCTCGCGGCCGTAGCCGGACTCGGAGTAGCCGCCGAACGGCGACGCGGGGTCGAACTTGTTGAACGTGTTGGCCCAGACGACGCCCGCGCGCAGGCGGCTGGCCATCGCGAGGATCCGCGAGCCCTTGTCGGTCCAGACGCCGGCCGAGAGGCCGTACGGCGTGTTGTTGGCCTTGGCGACGGCCTCGTCGGGCGTGCGGAACGTCAGCACGGACAGCACCGGCCCGAAGATCTCCTCGCGCGCGATCCGGTGCGCCTGGGAGACGCCGGTGAAGATCGTCGGCGCGTACCAGAACCCGTCGGACGGCAGCTCGCACGGCGGCGACCACCGCTCCGCGCCCTCGGCGTCACCGGTGGCGGCGAGCTCGGTGATGCGGGCGAGCTGCTCGGCCGAGTTGATCGCACCGACGTCGGTGTTCTTGTCGAGCGGGTCGCCGACGCGCAGCGTGGCCATCCGGTCCTTGAGCTTGCCGATGACCTCGTCGTAGACGTTCTCCTGCACGAGCAGCCGCGACCCGGCGCAGCAGACGTGGCCCTGGTTGAAGAAGATGCCTGACACGATGCCCTCGATCGCCTGGTCGAGCGGGGCGTCGTCGAAGACGATGTTGGCGGCCTTGCCGCCGAGCTCGAGCGTGAGGCGCTTGTCGGTGCCCGCGACGGCCCGCGCGATCTGGCGCCCGACGGGGGTGGAGCCGGTGAAGGCGACCTTGTCGACGCCGTCGTGCTCCACCAGAGCGCGTCCGGTCTCGCCGGCGCCGGTGACGATGTTGACGACGCCCGGCGGCAGGTCGGCCTGCTGGCAGATCTCGGCGAACAGCAGGGCCGTGAGCGGCGTGGTCTCGGCCGGCTTGAGCACCACGGTGTTGCCGGCGGCGAGCGCCGGGGCGACCTTCCAGGCCAGCATCATCAGCGGGAAGTTCCACGGGATGACCTGGGCGGCGACCCCGAGCGAGCGCGGGTCGGGACCGAGACCGGCGTGGTCGAGCTTGTCGGCCCACCCGGCGTAGTAGAAGAACCACTGCGAGACCAGGGGCACGTCGACGTCGCGCGACTCGCGGATCGGCTTGCCGTTGTCGAGGGTCTCGAGCACGGCCAGCTCGCGGGAGCGCTCGGCGATGATCCGGGCGATCCGGTACAGGTACTTGGCGCGCTCGGAGCCGGCCATCCGCGACCACACGCGCGAGTGGGCCCGGCGGGCCGCGGCCACGGCGCGGTCGACGTCGGCGGCGCTCGCCGCGGTGACCTCGGCGAGCACCTCCTCGGTGGCCGGGCTGATGGTCTTGAACATCGGGCCGTCGCCCTCGGTGAACTCGCCGTCGACGAACAGGCCGTACGACGACCGCAGGTCGACGACGCCGCGGGACTCCGGGGCGGGTGCGTACTCGAAAAAACTCATGGCGCAGCCTTCAGTCGATCGTGACGTGGTCGGGGCCGGAGTAGTGCCCGGTGGTCAGCTTCTGACGCTGCATCAGCAGGTCGTTGAGCAGGCTGGAGGCACCGAAGCGGAACCAGTCGGGGTCGAGCCAGTCCGGCCCGGCCACCTCGTTGACGACGACGAGGTACTTGATCGCGTCCTTGCTGGTGCGGATGCCGCCCGCCGGCTTGACGCCCACCTGGCGCCCGTGGGCGTCGCGGAAGTCGCGGACGGCCTGCAGCATCAGCAGCGTGACGGGCAGCGTCGCGGCGGGCTGGATCTTCCCGGTGGAGGTCTTGATGAAGTCGCCGCCCGCGAGCATCGCGAGCCACGACGCGCGGCGGACGTTGTCGTAGGTGGCGAGCTCGCCGGTCTCGAGGATGACCTTGAGGTGGGCGTGGGTGCCGTCGGGCCGCGCGCACGCGTCCTTGACGGCCACGATCTCGTCGTGCACGCGGTCGAGGTCGCCGGCCAGGAAGGCCCCGCGGTCGATGACCATGTCGATCTCGTCGGCGCCGGCCGCGACCGCGTCGCGCGTGTCGGCGAGCTTGATCGCGAGGCTCGAGCGGCCGGACGGGAACGCCGTCGCGACGCTCGCGACGTTGACCGGCGCGTCGCCGAGGGCGTCCTTGGCGATCTTGACCATGTCGGGGTAGACGCACACCGCGGCCGCCGAGGGGCAGCCCGGGTCCGACGGGTCCGGGCGGACCGCCTTGGCCGCGAGCGAGCGCACCTTGCCCGGGGTGTCGGCACCCTCGAGGGTGGTGAGGTCGACCATGCGGATCGCGAGGTCGATGGCGTACGCCTTGGACGCGGCCTTGATCGACCGGGTCGACAGCGCGGCCGCCCGGCCCTCCAGCCCGACCTGGTCGACGCCGGGCAGTCCCTCCAGCACCCGTCGCAGCTCGCTCATCGCAGCACCCGTCTCGCCGTCGTGGTCACCTGGGGAGTGTAGGAGGATGGGGACATGGCGGACCACCAGCCTCCCGAGGTGCTCGAACGGTTCACGCCGACGGCCGGCCGCTGGGTCGGGGTGGTCGGCCTCGTCGTGCTGGCCCTCGTGGCGGTGGCGGTGCTCATGGCGGGCCTCGACCGCGCCACCGTCCTGGTGCTCGCGATCTGCGCGCTGCTGGGGGTCCTGACGTTCGCCGCGCTCGTGCGGCCCACCGTCCACGCCCGCAGCGACCACCTGCTCATCCGCAACGCCTGGACGTCCAAGCGCATCCCGTGGCGGGCGGTCACCGACGTCGACGTGCGCCAGACCCTCCAGGTGAGCACCGGCGACGAGGTCCACCACGCGATCGCGATCGGCAAGAGCGCGCGCAAGATCCTGCGCGGCAACCTGCCCGGCGCCGGACCGAGCGGTGCGTTCGGCTCCCAGAGCTCGCGCGAGTTCGCCACCCGTCCCACGCTCGAGGGCTCCGAGGTCGTCGGCACCGACTACGCCGACTACGTCGCCCTCAAGGTCCAGACCTACGCCTCCACCCGGCGGTCCCCGTCCGAGACCCTCCACGAGGCCGGACCCGACGACGCGGTCGTGCGCACCGTCGCCTGGCCCCTCGTGGTCGCCCCCGTCGCCCTGCTCGTCGCCGTGGTGGTCCTCGCCCTCCTGGGGTGACCGCCCGTCCTCACGATTCGACGCGTCTCGGTCGTCGACACGCCGAGGGGAGCGACCCGGACCGGTCGAATCGTGAGGTGGTCAGCCGCCCACGAGCAGGGCGAGGTCGCCGCGGATGGCGTCGAGGCGGCCGGCGGCGGAGATGCGGAGGGCGTCGACGGCGTCGGGGGCGTCGTCGGTGACCGGGAGGACGACCTCGAGGTAGGCCTTGAGCTTGGGCTCGGTGCCGGAGGGACGGACGACGACGCGGGCGTCCTCGGCCAGCCGGATCCGCAGCCCGTCGGTGGGGGGCAGGCCGTCGCCGCCGTGAGCGAGGTCGTCGACGCCGACGACGTCGAGGCCGCCGAGGGCGACGGGCGGGTCGGCGCGGAGCCGTGCCATCGCGTCGGTGATCAGCGAGAGGTCCTCGACGCGCACCGACAGCTGGCTGGTGGCGTGCAGGCCGTGCTCGCGGGCGAGGTCGTCCAGCCGGTCGGTCAGCGACCGGCCCTCGGCCCGGAGCTCGGCGGCGAGCTGGAGCACCCGCACGGCCGCCGAGATGCCGTCCTTGTCGCGGGCGACGGACGGGGCGACGGCATAGCCGAGCGCCTCCTCGTAGCCGAAGGCGAGGCCCTCGGCGCGCGCGATCCACTTGAATCCGGTCAGCGTCTGCTCGAACCGCTGCCCGTGGGCCGCGGCGAGACGCCCGAGCAGCGACGACGACACGATCGAGCACGCGTAGGTGCCCTCGACGCCTCGCCGCAGCAGGAGGTCGGCGAGCAGCACGCCGGTCTCGTCGCCGGTGAGCATCCGCCAGCCCTGGCCGGCGGGGACACCGACGGCGCATCGGTCGGCGTCGGGGTCGTTGGCGACGACGACGTCGGCCCCGACCTCGGCAGCGAGCGCCAGGGCGAGGTCCATCGCGCCCGGCTCCTCCGGGTTGGGGAACGCGACGGTCGGGAAGTCGGGGTCGGGCTCGCGCTGCTCGGCCACCACGTGCAGCGGGGCGAACCCGGCCCGCGCCACGACGGCGTCGACGACGTCGGCGCCCACGCCGTGCATCGGCGTGTACGCGACGACGAGCTCGCGCGGGCCGTCGTCGGGCACCGCGGCGACGGCGTCGACGTAGGCCTGCTCGACGGCGTCGTCGAGCAGGACGTAGTCCTCGCTGCGCACCAGCGCGTCGACGGGGCCGACCGCGTCGATCCGCCCGGCGATCGCGGCGTCGGCGGGCGGGACGATCTGGATGCCGTCGCCGAGGTACACCTTATAGCCGTTGTCGCGGGGCGGGTTGTGCGACGCGGTGACCATCACCCCGGCGGACGTGCCCAGGTGGCCGATCGCGAACGCGAGCACCGGCGTGGGCAGCGGCCTCGGCAGCAGGTGCGCGCGGACGCCCAGGCCGGCCACCACTTCGGCGGTGTCGCGGGCGAAGCGCTCGGAGCCGTGCCGCGCGTCGTAGCCGATCACCAGGGACGGCGCGGCGTCCTCGGCGAGCAGATGGGCGGCGAGGCCGGCCGCGGCGCGCGCGACGACGACCCGGTTCATCCCCTGCGGTCCGCCGCGCAGCGGTCCGCGCAGGCCGGCGGTGCCGAACGTCAGGGTGCCGTCGAAGCGCTCCGCGAGCTCGGCACGGGCCTCGGGCGACCCGTCGTCGAGCAGCCGCTGCAGCTCGTCGCGGGTCACCGGGTCGGGGTCCTGGCCGATCCAGGCCCGCACCTGCCCGTCGAGGTCGGTCATCGGGACTCCCGGTCGAACGCGGGACGCTCGTGCTCGGCCGTCGCGAACGGACCTCCGACGAACGCCGCCTCGGCCTCGTCGGCCGCGCGCGGCGGCAGGTCGTCGGCCCAACCGGCGGCGTCGTCCTGCGGGTCGTAGCCGAGCGCCCGTCCGGCGGCGAGGTCCCACCAGCGGTCGGTGTTGGCCGAGATGCCCCAGATCTGCGCGAAGCCTGGCGACGGCGCGGTGAGGCACGCGTCGACCATCCGGACGCAGTCCAGCGGAGACAGCCAGGTGGCGAGGTTGCGGCGGGTCTCGGGCTGGGGCAGGAAGCTGCCGATCCGGCAGGACACCGCGTCGATGCCATGACGGTCGACGTACAGCCGCATCACGGCCTCGGCCGCGACCTTGGAGACGCCGTAGAAGGTGTCCGGACGCGGCTCGGCGTCGGCCGGGACGAGGTCGGTGCGCGGCGTGCGGCCGACGGCGTGGTTGCTGCCCGCGTAGACGAACCGGCCGACGCCGTGCCGGACCATCGCGTCGAGCAGCGTCCCGGTGGTGTGGACGTGGGACTCCAGGCTCGAGGCCAGCGACCCCTCGGTGGGCACGCCCGCGAGGTGCACGACGGCGTCGACGTCGGCGACCGCCGTGTCGACCAGGTCGGCGTCCAGGCAGTCGCCCGTGGTCCAGCCGAGCGCGAACGCGGGCGCGAGCTCGGCGGCGTCGACGACGTCGAGCCCGCGCAGCTCGTGGCCGAGCGCGGGGAGGCCCTGGGCGAGCGTGCGGCCGATGGATCCGGCGGCGCCGGTGACGAGGACGCGCATCACAGGCGGGGGAGGACGTCGGCGAGCAGGGCGCCCATGCGGGAGGCGGACGCGCGTCCGGCCTCGAGCACCTCGGCATGGTCGAGCGGCTCGCCGCTGATGCCGGCGGCGAGGTTGGTGACCAGCGAGATGCCCAGCACCTCCAGGCCCGCCTCGCGGGCGGCGATCGCCTCGAGCGTGGTGGACATGCCCACCAGGTCGCCCCCGATGGCACGGACCATGGCGATCTCCGCGGGCGTCTCGTAGTGCGGCCCGGGGAACTGCACGTAGACGCCTTCGGCGAGGCCGGGGTCGACGGTGCGGCACAGGTCGCGCAGGCGGCTCGAGTACAGGTCGGTGAGGTCGATGAAGGTCGCGCCGACCAGCGGCGACGTCGCGGTGAGGTTGACGTGGTCCGAGATCAGCACGGGCGTGCCGGGCGTCCAGGACGGGTCGAGGCCGCCGCAGCCGTTGGTCAGGACGACCGCCCGGCACCCGGCGGCCGCGGCGGTGCGCACGCCGTGCACGACGGGGGCGACGCCGCGTCCCTCGTACAGGTGGGTCCGGCCCAGGAAGACGAGCACGCGCAGGTCGCCGATCCGGATCGAGCGCACGGTGCCACCGTGGCCGGCGACGGCCGGGGCGCTGAAGCCGGGCAGGCTCGCCAGCTCCACCTCGTGCTCGGGCTCCCCGAGCACGTCGGCGGCGGGCAGCCAGCCCGAGCCCATCACGAGGGCGACGTCGTGGTCACCGCCGCCGGTGAGCTCGCGGAGCCGCGCGGCGGCCTCCTGGGCGAGGGCGTGCGGGCCGGTGGTCTGGGTGTCGTCGCTCACCCGTGCACCCTAGGACGTCGCTCAGCCGGCCTGGCAGGGACGCTCGCGCAGCGCGAGCACGTAGTCGTGCGGGGCGCCGGCGGCCTCGGCCGCGTCCGAGACCATCGCGAGCGTCCGGGCCGACGGCAGCCCGCCCTCGTAGGCGTCGAGCACGTAGGTCCAGGCGACGACCTCGCCGTCCGGCACCTCCACCCGGACGTGCAGCTTCTCGTGCAGGCCGAGGTCGATGCCCTCGGACGCGTCGAGCCCCTGCTCGTCGAGCGGCGAGATGTCGTAGACGGCGACGAACACGCGGTCGCCCTCGGACGGGACGAGCATGGGCAGGGCGCCGTCCCAGTGCTGGTCCTCCGCGCCGAAGGTCAGCCGCCAGCCCGTGAGCCAGCCGACGTCGGCCACGGGGGAGTGCGGGCACCGTTCGACCATCCGCCCCGGGTCGAGGTTGGAGGCCCACGCCGCGTAGAGCGTCACGTGCCGCAGCCTATCTGCTGACGGCGCCGTCAGCGGGGTGCGCGATGATGGACCCGTGACTCACGTGGCGATCGTCGGCGGAGGACCTGGTGGCTACGAGGCTGCGCTGGTGGCAGCCCAGCTCGGCGGGCAGGTGAGCGTCGTCGACCGCGACGGGCTCGGCGGCTCCACCGTGCTCACGGACTGCGTGCCGAGCAAGACGCTGATCGCCACGTCCGACCTGATGACCGGTGTCGAGGGGGCCCCCGAGCTGGGGCTGCGGTCCGCCTCGCAGGTCAGCGCCGACCTCTCCGCCGTGAACGCCCGCGTCAAGCGCCTCGCGCTGGCGCAGTCCACCGACATCGCCCGGCGTCTCGACCGCGACGGCATCACGGTCGTCCGGGGCACCGCCCGTCTGGAGGGCGGCGGGGTCGTCGTCGCGCAGACCGACGACGGTGAGCAGCGCATCGAGGCCGACGTCGTGCTCGTCGCCACCGGTGCGCACCCGCGCGTGGTGCCCACCGCCCGTCCCGACGGCGAGCGCATCCTCACCTGGGAGCAGGTCTACGACCTCTCCGAGCTCCCGAGCCACCTCGTCGTCGTCGGCTCCGGCGTCACGGGCGCCGAGTTCGCGGGGGCCTACCACGCGCTGGGCAGCGAGGTCACCCTCGTCAGCAGCCGCGACCAGGTGCTGCCCGGCGAGGACTCCGACGCCGCCGGCGTGCTCGAGGAGGTCTTCAAGCGACGCGGCATGCACGTGCTCTCGCGCTCGCGGATGGCCTCGGTCGAGCGCCAGGGCGACGGCGTGCTGGTGACGCTCACCGACGGTCGCACCGTCCAGGGCAGCCACTGCCTGCTCGCGCTCGGCTCCATCCCCAACTCCGAGGGGCTCGGCCTGGCCGAGGCGGGCGTCGAGACCGGTGACGGCGGCTTCGTCACCGTCGACAAGGTCTCGCGCACGTCGGCTCCCGGCGTCTACGCCGCGGGCGACTGCACGGGCGTCCTGATGCTGGCCTCGGTGGCCGCCATGCAGGGTCGGATCGCGATGGCGCACGCCCTCGGCGACGCCGTCCGTCCGCTCGACCTCCGCCAGGTGGTCAGCAACGTCTTCACCGCCCCCGAGATCGCCACCGTCGGCTACGGCCAGAAGGCCGTCGACGACGGTGAGATCGACGCCGAGTGCGTGATGCTCGAGCTCAGCGGCAACCCGCGCGCCAAGATGGACGGCGTCCGCGACGGCTTCGTCAAGCTCTTCGCCCGCTCGGGCTCGGGCATCGTGGTGGGCGGCGTCGTCGTCGCCCCCCGGGCCAGCGAGCTGGTGCACGCCCTGTCGCTCGCGGTGTCGTGCTCCCTCACGGTGGACCAGGTCGCGCAGGCCTTCACCGTCTACCCGTCGATGACGGGCTCGGTCGCCGAGGCGGCCCGCCGCCTCCACAAGCGCACCTGACCCCCGCCGGGCGCGCCTCCCGCGCCCGCCGCGTCGATCTGTCCATCGCGAGGTGGACCGCTTTCGCGACCCCTTTTCCCGACATTCAGGGAATGCATTGAATAACACCGTTGTAATTACGCCGATGCAATTTACCTAAATTGGCGTATGTGTGGCGCGAGCGGATTTAGAGTGCGCATAATCAGGGGTCGAGTCACAGATTCCTCATCCGTCACACGAGTCACAGGACGTCCCCCTTCATGTCTTCTCTTCTCGTCCGGCTGGCCGGCGCCTCGGTGCTCGCCCCGGTGCTCGCCCTCGCAGGAACCGTCCCCGTCGGGGCCCTCACCCCCGGTGACGCCGGCGACGACGCGGTGGCCCCGGTGGTGGCCGAGCCCTCGGCGACGTCGATGGCCGTCCCGGACGTCGCGCCGCAGGCGCAGACCCGGATCGCCGGCACCCAGGAGGAGGTCGTCGCCTCGCGCGAGCGCACCGCCACCGACACCTTCCAGATGGTGGGCATCACCTGGAAGCCGGGCGTCGACGACGCCTCGCTGACCGCCGAGGTGCGCACGCGCAAGAACGACGTCTGGTCGGCCTGGACCCAGCTCGACCTCTCCGACCCCGACCCGGCCGACCCCGGTGCGCTCGCCGGCACCGACCCCATGTGGGTCGGCGACGCCGACGGCGTGGCGGCCCGCGTGCTGTCCGCCGACGGCACCTCGCCCGACGACGTCAAGGTGGCCGTGGTCGAGTCGCCGCGCCAGCCCGAGGACGCCGCGATCACCGCCCAGGCCTCCGCCGACGTCTCGCTCGACTCCTCGGCCCTCCCGGTCACCACCGCGTCGTTCGGCAGCGCGATGCGCGCCGCCGCGGTCTCGCAGCCGTCGATCGTCCTGCGCTCGTCGTGGCAGCCCAACCAGGCCTACCAGTCCAGCTGCAGCTCGCCCACCACCGCGAGCACCCAGTCCGGTGCGCTGCTGCACCACACCGCGGGGTCGAACAACTACACGCAGGCGCAGTCGCCGGCCTACGTCAGGGCCGCGCACCTCTACCACACGAAGACGCAGAAGTGGTGCGACATCGGCTACAACTTCCTCGTCGACAAGTACGGCACGATCTACGAGGGACGCCGCGGCGGCATCACCAAGATGGTGCGCGGCGCGCACTCGGGCACCACGGGCGCCAACAAGTACATGGTCGGCGTCTCGATGATGGGCAACTACGACACCGCGGCGCTCACCTCGCCGCTCAAGACCTCGGTCGCGAACCTGATCGCCTGGCGCCTCAGCCTCTTCGGCACGCCCGCCAAGGGCACGATGGCGATGGACGGCCGGACGATCAACCGCATCTCGGGCCACCGCGACGTCAAGGCCACCGCGTGCCCGGGGCGCTACGGGTACGCCTGGCTCACCGACACCGGCTCGGGCGGCCTGCGCCAGATGGTCGCGGCCCGCATGGGTGGCGGCGGTGGCGGCGGCACGGTCACGCCGCCCGCGACGTCGCCGCGCCTGAGCCCGACGATCCTCACCACCTACAACAAGTACGCCTACAAGAAGCAGGTGGGCACGGCCAAGTCGGGGACCAAGGCGGCCAAGGCCGGCTACGTCTACGCCGACTTCACCAACGGGCGCGTCTATGCCAAGGGCTCGGCGGGCTACGTGATCTGGGGCGCGATCGACAGGGCGCACCGCGCCGCGAAGGGCACCTCGGGCGTGATGGGCGTCCCCACCGGGAGCGCTGCCCCCACGAAGGTGTCGGGGGTCTGGTACGCGAACTTCGCCGCCGGACGCATCTACTCCCGCGGCACCTCGGCCTACCTGAGCTACGGCGCCATCGACAAGCGCCACCGCGCGCTCAAGGGCGTCTCGGGCCGCCTCGGCTACCCGACCTCGAGCATCTACCGCACGGCCTCGGGCAACTACAAGGCCGACTACCGCTCGGGCTCGATCACGTACAACGCCCGGACCAACAAGTACTCGGTGAAGTACCGGTGAGGGCGCTCGGCCTGGGCGTCGCCGCCCTCGCGGTCGCGTCCGGCTCCCTCGTGGTGGCCGGACCGGCCCAGGCCGACCCGGCGGTCACCGTCCCCGCCGGTGGTGGGGTGACGCTGACCGGCCTCGGCTACGGCCACGGGCACGGCATGTCGCAGTACGGGGCCAACGGGGCGGCCGCCAAGGGCCTCACGGCCGCGCAGATCCTGGCCTTCTACTACCCGGGCACCGCCCTCACCTCGGTGAGCACGACGCTCCGCGTCCGCCTCACGGCCGACACCGGCAACGACACCGTGGTGCTGCCCGCGCGCAACCTGCGCCTGCGTGACACCGCGGACGGCGCGACCTTCGTGCTGCCCGCCTCCCGCAGCATCACGCGCTGGCGGATCGTCCCGAACGGCTCGACGTCGGTCTCCAAGGTGCAGTACCTCAGCGGCGGCACGTGGCGGGGCTGGGCCGTCCCGGGGCGCACCAACCTGCGCAAGGAGGGCGAGTTCAAGGCCTCGGTACCCACCCGCCTGGTGCTCCCGAGCGGCTCGACGCGCGCCTACCGGGGCTGGCTGCGCAACGCGCGGACGCCGTCCGGCGGCGGCACCCGGGGCACGCTCAACGTCATCCCGCTCGAGAAGTACGTGCGCGGCGTCGTCGCCTCGGAGATGCCCGCCTCGTGGCGTCCGGCCGCGCTGCAGGCGCAGGCCGTCGCGGCCCGCACCTACGCGGTCAACATCCAGCGCTCGCGCACCGGCCAGTGGTACCACCTGTGCGACACCACGTCGTGCCAGGTCTACGGCGGCCAGAGCAACGAGACCGGGACCACCGACGCGGCGATCAAGGCGACCAAGGGCCGCATCGTCACCTACGCCGGCAAGCCGGCCTTCACCCAGTTCTCCTCGTCCTCGGGCGGCTACACCCTGGCCGGCACCGTGCCGTACCTGGTGTCCAAGGCCGACGCGTACGACCCGGCCAACCCGTGGAAGGTCAGGCTCACCGCGTCGCGCGTCCAGCGGGCGTACCCGTCCATCGGCACGCTGAGGAGCGTCCAGGTGACCCGGCGCGACGGCCGCGGCAGCTGGGGCGGCCGGATCACCGCGATCCGCTTCACCGGCACCAAGAAGTCCGTCTCGGTGACCGGCGACCGCGCCCGCTCCGCCTTCGGGCTGCGCTCGACCCTGTTCACGGTCTCGCGCTAGCCCCTAGCAGCCCGTGCGCGTGACGCCCTCGACCGGCACGGGCAGCGTGCCCGGCGCGCGGCGCTTGCCGACGAGCACCTCGACCAGCGCCTGCATCGCCTGCGGGCCCTGGCCGTAGGTGGCGAGCTTGGACGTCGCGGTGCTGGTCCCCAGCTGGTAGGGGGTGTCGGTGGTGACGACGACGTCGGCATCGGCCGGCGCGTCGTTGCGTCCGAGCAGCGCGACCTCCGTGCCACCCGGGGCGACCTTCAGCCCGGCCCGCGAGGCGGCCAGCGCGAACGCGTCGGTCAGGATCTTCTGTCCGGTGACCTCGACGGTGCGACCGACCAGGCGTCCGCGGCACGGCCCGGCGACGGACGTCAGCGCGGCCCGCGAGAGCGCGAGCGACTCCTTGGCGTGCGTGCCGATCTGGCGGCGCGGCTGCTTCTGCGCGTCCTCGTGCAGCAGCAGCGCGACCATCCGGGTGGCGCCCGCGCGGACCTGCTCCTCGTCCAGCCGACCGTCGCGCAGGGCCTCGTCGATGGCGGCGATCGCGGCGTCGGTGTCGGCCGGCATCAGGGCGACGTCGGTGCCGGCCTGCAGCGTCTTGACGACGGCCTCGGCGGCGCCGTACTTCTCCACGATCGCGCCCATCTCGAGGGCGTCGGTGACGATGACGCCCTCGAAGCCCAGGCGCTCGCGCAGCTCGCCGGTGATCACCGGGCGCGACAGCGAGGCCGGCGTCCCGTCGTCGAGCTGGGGCACGTCGATGTGGCCGATCATCACCATCGGCGCGCCGGCCTCGATGCCCGCCTCGAACGGGAGGTAGTCCTTGCTGCGCAGCTCCTCGAGGGTGCCGCCGTAGCGGGGCAGGCCGAGGTGGCTGTCGACGGTGAGGCTGCCGTGGCCGGGGAAGTGCTTGATCGACGAGAGCACGCCGCCGTCGTCGTAGCCGCGGAGCGCAGCGGTGACCATCTGCGACACGACGCCGGCGTCGCTGCCGGCCGAGCGGCTGCCGATCACCGGGTCGGCCGGGCCGGCCGTCACGTCGGCGTCGGGGGCGAACGCGACGTTGAAGCCGGCGTCGCGGACCTCGCGCGCCGACGCCTTCGCCGCGGCGCGGGTCAGGCGCGGCTCCTGCGCGGCGCCGTTGCTCATGAACGACGGGAAGAGGGTCATCGGGGCGCCGAGCCGCGCCACGCGTCCGCCCTCCTGGTCGACCGCCAGCCACAGCGGGAACGGTCGGTCGTTCGTGGCCTGCAGGCCCTCGTTGACGCCCTTGATCTGCTCGACGGAGGTGATGTTGTCGGCGAACATCGTCACGCCGCCGAGGTGACGGTCGGCGATGAACTTCTCCGGGGAGCCGGGCCCGGCGTAGCGCGCGACGACCACCTGGCCGGCGAGCTCGGAGATCGACAGGTCGTCGACGTACTTCCTGGCCTCGCGCACCTCCGCCCGGGTCGGGCCCCAGGACGTGGCGCGGTCGGGTCGCGCCGACGTCGGCGTCGCGGAGGTCGGCGCGGTGGCGGCGGACAGGCCGCCGGCGAGCAGGCAGGCGGAGAGGGCGGCGGTGGCGGTTCGGGTCGATCGGCGCATGGGCCTGACCTACCCCGTCCACCGGTCCCGCAAACGCGATGTTTGAGATTGGTCTAGACCGGGGATCACTCCGTCATGGTCGCGATGGGCAGACGAGGTTTCCTGACGACGGTGGGCGCAGCGGTGCCGGCGGTGGTCGCCGCCCCGGCGCTGGGTGCGGGAGGGGGCGGTCGCGGCGGCCCGGGCCGGGTGGTGAACGGCGTGGACCGGCTCGCCGCCGCCGACTGGTCGGTGCTGTCGGGCCAGCGGGTCGGCGTCGTCACCAACCCGACCGGCATCCTGGCCGACCTCACCAACGTCGTCGACGCGATGGCCGCCTCCGGCAAGGTCGACCTCGTCGGCGTGTTCGGGCCCGAGCACGGCTTCCGGGGCACCGCGCAGGCCGGGGAGTCCGAGGGCAGCACCGTCGACGAGCGCACCGGCGTGACCGTCTACGACGCGTACGGTGCCGACCGGGCCGACTTCGCCGCGATGTTCCGCGAGGCGCGGGTCGAGACCGTCGTGTTCGACATCCAGGACGTCGGCGCCCGGTTCTACACCTACGTCTGGACCATGTACACCGCGATGACGGCCGCGGTCGACGTCGGAGCCCGGTTCGTCGTGCTCGACCGTCCGAACCCGACCGGTGGAACCGCTCGCGGCCCGATGATGACGGCGGGCTTCACGTCGGCGGTCGGTCAGAAGGAGATCGTCCAGCAGCACGGCATGACCGTCGGCGAGCTGGCCCGGTTCTTCGACGGCGAGTTCCTCGAGGCCGAGACCGGCGGCCGCCTCACCGACCTGGAGGTGGTCGAGGTGCGGGGATGGCGCCGCGACCAGCTCTTCGCCGACACGGGCCTGACGTGGGTGCCGCCGAGCCCGAACATGCCGACGCCCGACACCGCCCTGCTCTACCCCGGCACGTGCCTGTTCGAGGCCGTCACCTGGTCCGAGGGACGCGGCACCACGCGTCCGTTCGAGACCGTGGGCGCGCCCGGCGTCCCCTACGGATACGCCGCCGCGCTGCGGGCCCAGCGGCTGCGCGGCGTGCGGTTCCGTGAGACGTACTTCGTGCCCACCTTCTCCAAGCACCTCGGCACGGTGTGCGGCGGCGTGCAGGTGCACGTCGACGACCCGGACGCGCTCGACCCCGTCCGGCTCGGGATCGCCATGCTCGTCGAGGCGCGCGACACCGGCGGCGGCACGTTCGACTGGCGTCCGGGCGACCCGCCGGAGAACCGCTGGATCGACAAGCTCACCGGCTCGACCCGCGTCCGCGACCAGATCGAGGACGGCGCGGGCGTCGACGCCATCGTCGGCGCGTGGAAGGCTGAGCTCGCCGCGTTCGTCGAGCGCCGCCGCCCGTACCTGCTCTACCCCGGGAAGGGACGCCGATGATGCGTCGCACGCTCGCTCTCGCCGTGATCGGGGCCGTCGCCGGCGCCGCGCTCGCGGCCCCGCCCGTCCAGGCCTCGCCGCGGCACCACGACGCCGCGCGCGGCTACGACCAGCCGTCCTCGGGCTGGATGCCGGCCGACACCCGGCTGCGCGACGGTCGCCCGCAGCAGGTGGGGCTGGACCCGGCCACGCTGACCTCGATGCTGGCGACGGTGGACTCCTACCGCCGGCCGCAGGCTGCCACCGGCAAGCCGCTGTACCCGGGGGCCGTCACGCTCGTGGCGCGCGACGGCCGGGTCGTCACCCGTGACGCGAAGGGCTTCGAGCTGCTGTACGCCGACGAGGAGGGCACCGAGCTGCCCGTCTCGGAGCGCGAGCGGATGCATACCGACTCGATCTTCGACATCGCCTCGATCACCAAGCTCTTCACCTCCACCGCGCTGATGCAGCAGGTGGAGAAGGGCCGGATCGACCTCGACGAGCCCGTCGCGACGTACCTGCCGGCGTTCGCGCAGAACGGCAAGGGCACGATCACGCCCCGCGAGCTGCTCACCCACGTCTCGGGGCTGCCTGCCTCGATGCCGCTCGACACCGACTGGCCCGACATCCCCTCACGGCTCGCCGCCGTGATGGCCGTGGAGCCCGAGGCCGCGCCGGGCGTGCAGTACGTCTACTCCGACATCAACATGATCGTCGCCGGGCTCCTCGTCGAGCACGCCACGGGCAAGGGTCTCGACCGTGCCGTCGCCGACGGCATCACCGGGCCGCTGCGGATGAGGGACACCTCGTACAACCCGCCGGCCTCGAAGCTGCACCGCATCGCCGCGACGGAGTGGGACCTCACCCACGGCCGCGGGATCATCCGCGGCTCGGTGCACGACGAGAAGGCCTGGGCCCTCGCGGGCGTCGCCGGCCACGCGGGCGTCTTCTCCACCGCCGACGACCTCGCAGTCCTCGGTCAGGCGTTCCTCAACGGCGGCGCCTACGGCGGGAAGCGGATCCTGAAGAAGTCGACGGTGGACGCGATGTTCACGAACTTCAACCAGAAGTTCCCCGACGACAGCCACGGCCTGGGGTTCGAGCTGGACCAGATCTGGTACATGGGCGGCCTCGGCTCGGCCCGCACCGCCGGCCACACCGGGTTCACCGGCACCTCGATGGTGATCGACCCCGCCTCGCGCTCGATCGCGATCCTGATGACCAACCGCGTCCACCCCTCGCGCGACAACGGCACCATCAACCCGGCCCGCCGCGCCGTCGTCGACGGCGTCGCCGACGCCATGAAGGTGACCCCGCGTGCCGGACGCGACGCCTGGCGCACCGGAGCGGTCGATGCCACCACGTCGACGCTGACCCTGCCCGCCGTGACGGTCCGGCGCCCCGGCACCCGACTCACGTTCGACTACCTCGTCGACTCCGAGCCCGTCGACCTCACCACCCTGCAGGCCTCCCGCGACGGCGGCACCACCTGGACGGCCGTCCCCTTCACCGGTGCCCCGACCGGCTCGGTCTCCGGCCAGTCCCAGCGCCGCTGGAAGCAGGCCACCGCCTCCCTCGGCGCCCCCGGCAAGGTCACGCTCCGCTGGACCCACACCACCGACACGAACTACCACGGCCGCGGCGTCTACGTCGACGACGTGCAGGTGCGCGCCGGCCGCACGAAGGTGCTCGACGGCGAGCGGTGCGGCTGCGTCGTGGGCGAGGGGTGGGCGCCCTCGCGGCGCTGAGGGTCTGTGGCGGCCGGAGGATGTGGAGCGTCCTCCGCCACCGACGGAACGAGGGACGGATCCGGACGTGGGTCTTCGTGCCCCAGGCGGTGCCGGCTCGTCGGTGGACCGGTCACCCCGAGCCGCTGGCACACGCCACCAGCGGATCAGCGCATGGGTCGATCGAGGCAATGCCTGGGCGCGGCTCAGCACAGGGGTGGCGTGGCGGCCACTGCGACTGGATCGTCGCGATCACACGGACAACTCGGGTGGGCCTCAGGTCCTGAGCCTGGTGGTGAGTCCGTGGGCGACTTCGAAGACCTGCCCGGTGGGGCTGGTCCAGGTGGTGACACCGGGTGCGGTCTTGGCCGCCCGCCATTGGCTGTGGGTCTTCACGCGGTGGTGGTACCGACACAGCAGATGGGTGTTGCTCGTCGTGGTGGCGCCGCCGGCGTCGTGGGGGGTGACGTGGTCGACGTCGAAGCCGGTGGTGCCGCGGCGGTCGCAGTGCGGGAACGCGCACAGGTTCCGTTGGGACAGCTTGAGCTGTTCGCGGAGTCGTGGTGGGGCGACGTACCCGGTGGTGGTGATCTCGGCGGCGAGGTCGATGACGGGCTTGATGGTGATGTTGCCGTGTCCGACCATGCTCTCGGCCTCGTCGGCGCTGATGGTGCCGATGTCGTCGGCGGACCAGGTGCCGGAGACTCTGTCGAAGTGGACGTAGAGCACGGTCTGGGCGAGGCCGGGGTGCACGACGAGCCGGCCGAGCGCCTCGGCCCGACGCACACCCCGTGAGCGTGTGTCGCCCTCGATGTCTGCCATCTCGGACGCGGTGTGGTCGAGGTGCTGCTCGAGCCGTCGGGCGTCCTCGTTCGACAGGGTCCCGGTGATGTCGGTGGTGCCGTCGAGGCCGGGCTTGAACGCGACGTAGCGGCGGGCCTGGGCGTCGTGGTGGACGTCGGTGGTCTGGGCGGGATCGGCTTGGGCAAGGAGGTGGTGGTCGACCACGTCCTGCAGCGTGGACCTGGTCAGGCGCACGATCCTGGGTGGTGCACCCCTTCGGGCGGGGGCGGCGAGCTGGCAGTCGATGATCCCGACCACGCTCTGCGGTAGCTCGCGGGTCGCGGCGGCGACCATCCGCACCTTCCAGGCCTCGACCTCACCCTGCTCGAGCAGGGCGAGGAGGTCGGGGAGGCGGTGGACGAGCGAGAGGGAGTCGGAGAGGAGCTTCTGGGCGGCGAACGCTGAAAGGCCCAACGTCGCGCCGAGCTCGGCGGGGAGGAACTCGGGGACGTCGGGCGATCCGGGGCCGCCGAACGGGACGCGTCGTTCCTGGCCGGGGAGGACTCGGGCGGGGCCTCGCTGGGAGGTGGTGCGGGAGGCGGCCCAGGTGGCGATGGTGCGCATCCGCTCGGCCTCGGCGCGCCGGATGGTGACGCCCAGGGCGAGGGCGTCGGCGAGCTCCTCGCGGGTGTCGAACCAGGTCTCGGCGGCCATGTGTTCAACCTAGGGCGGGGGTCGGACAGTCTGTTTTTGGCCATCGCACGGTGGGTCGGGGGTGCTCGCGCGACGGCGCCGGTCCGTCAGTTCGTCCGCACCCATCCGCTCGGAGGTCAGATCTCCGCGCGTAGGTGGACGGGGCGGATGGGTGCGGCCGAACAGACGGATCGGCTCCCTGGTTGCTGTCGCTTGTCGGGGCGGTTGGGTGCGGCCGAACAGACGGATCGGCTCCCTGGTTGCTGTCGCTTCTTCCGAGCGCGGCTCGGCACGCGGTCGCCGTTGGGGGGATGGGTGCGGCCGAGCTGACGGATCTGCTCCCTGGCGTATCACGACGTCCACCCGGTTGCTCCTGGCAGGCATGAAGAGACTGGTCCTGTGCTTCGACGGCACCTGGAAGAACGCGTCGGACGTCGACGTGTCCAACATCGAGAAGATCGCGCGGACGGTGCGGACCGACGGCGGTGAGAGCGGCGTCCAGCAGGTGGTGAGCTACGTGCCGGGCGTGGGCGCCAACTACTACCTGGCCGACCGGTTGCTCGGCGGGGCGCTGGGGTTCGGGACGCTGGGCAACCTCGTCCGCGGGTACCGGTTCCTGTGCCTGAACTACGAGCCGGGCGACCAGGTGTTCGTGTTCGGGTTCAGCCGGGGGGCGGCGACGGCGCGGAGCCTCGCGGGGATGGTGTCGCGGGTCGGGCTGCTGGACGTGCACGGGCTGATGAGCGGGCGGCTCGACGAGGCGGTCCGTCGCTACACGGGCGACTACCCCGCGCGCGGCGAGGCGCCGAGCAGCGCCGACGACTTCCGCGTCCGCTACTGCCACGCCGACCCCGAGATCAGCTTCCTCGGGGTCTTCGACACCGTCGCCGCGCTCGGGAGGCGGGCGCGGTTCAACAGCTTCGGGCTCTGCGACGTGGTCGCGGTGGCGCGCCAGGCGCTGGCGATCGACGAGGAGCGTCTCGCCTTCCGGCCGCTGCTGTGGGACGGGGACGACACCGGGACGCGACACCGTCCGGACCGGGTCGCGCAGGTGTGGTTCCAGGGCGCGCACGCCGACGTCGGCGGCGGGGGCGGGGGCGCCGAGACCGGCCTCGCGGACACCGCGCTGCTGTGGATGCTCCGCGAGGCGTGCGCGGAGGGTCTCGAGGTCGACGACGACCTGCTGCTGCGCTACGTCTTCACCGGCGGGCGGGCACGCGTGCACCCGTCGCTGACGACTTTCTACCGGCTCTCCAACGCCCTGCACCGGCTCGCCCGACTGGGCCGGCCCGACCCGGGCTTCGTCCGCGGCCGCCGGTCGCTGACGCCGCCGGGCGCGCGGGACGTCAGGGTCGCGTCGTCCGCCGTGGCACCCGGCCCCGCGCTGGGCGTCGAACGGGTGGTCGCGATGCCGGCGTGGCGCGACGACGTCGTGCGCACCCTGGCCCCGTCGACGGTGCCGGCGCCGGGCGGTCGTGGTCTGCTGGTCCCGTGACGATCTGGAACCGGCACGCCCACGCCCACGGCACGCTGCTGAGCGAGGAGCACGTGCCCGGGTCGGTCACCGGACGTCGGGCCCGCCGCGACGAGCCGCACGTCGCCCCGCTCAACGCGCTGGTCGACCAGATCGCCGCGACCGGCGAGCACGTGCCCCTGGTCGATCCCGACTCCGGCGGCACCGACGCCCGCGTCCTGCTCCTCGGGCGCGACCCGCGCTGCTCGGCCGCCCGGGGCGCGCGCATGGCCAGCGCCGACACCAACGACCTGGCCGCCCAGAACCTGTCCGTCGCCTGCGCCGACGCGGCGCTCGAGCGGACCCACCGCCTGCACTGGAACGTCGTCCCGTGGTGGCTGGAGGACCCCGGCCCCGACGACGCGCTGCTCGGCCGCCGGTCGGTGGCCGCCGAGACCCGCCGCGCGGCCCCGCACCTGGCCGCCCTGCTCGACCTGCTGACGGGGCTCGAGCACGTCGTCCTCCTGGGCCGGGCGGCGGAGCTGGCCTGGACCCGAGCCACCGCCATGGCGGGCCACCCCGGCCGCGACCTCCGGGCGGTCGTCTGCCCCCATCCCAGTCCGCTCGCCTGGAACACCCGCGACCGAGCCACCGGACGCCCGAACCGCGAGCTGACCACCGCCGCCCTGTCCGGGGCGCGTGAGAGCCTGCGACGGTGAAGCGCCTGGTGATCTGCTTCGACGGCACCTGGAAGGGGCCGACGGACGACGACCTGTCCAACGTCGAGAAGATCGCCCGCACCGTCGAGTCGCGCGAGGGACGCACCGACGTCCAGCAGAGCGTGATCTACGTCGGCGGCGTGGGCTCGGACTTCTACCGCACCAACCGACTGCTCGGCGGGCTGTGGGGCTTCGGGCTGTTCAGCAACCTGGTCATCGGGTACCGCTGGCTCGCGCTCAACTACGAGCCGGGCGACGACGTGTTCGTCATCGGCTTCAGCCGGGGCGCGTTCACCGCCCGCAGCCTGGCCGGCATCGTCGACCGCGTCGGCCTGCTCACGCGGCGCGCGCTCGTCGACGGGTTCCTGCCCGACGCCGTGCGCCTCTACCGCGAGCTGCGCACCGCCGGCGCCGACGCCCGCAACGAGGAGTTCAAGGCCGCGCACTGCCACGCCGAGACCCCGCTGGAGTTCGTGGGCGTCTTCGACACCGTCGGGGCGCTCGGCCCGTGGGCCGACTTCCACGACCTCGAGCTGAGCCGCACGGTCCGCCACGTCCGGCAGGCCCTCGCGATCGACGAGCGCCGGCTCGCGTTCGAGCCGCTGCTGTGGGTCGGTGGCCCCGACGACGACCTCACCCGCGTGCAGCAGGTCTGGTTCGACGGCGTGCACACCGACGTCGGCGGCGGCTACCCCGAGCACGGGCTGGCCGACGAGACGCTCACCTGGATGGTCGAGGCCGCCCGCCGACGAGGGCTCGTGTTCAACGACGACCTGCTGCAGGTCTACCTCGGCGACGCCTCGCCGCGCGTGGAGCACGACTCGCTCACGCTGCCGTACCGGCTGCTGAACCTGGCGCTGCGGGCCTGGCACCTGGTGCGCCCGAACCCCCGCTTCGACGGCACGCGCCGGGTGCTGTTCCCACCCGGCGCGCGCGACGTCGTCGTCCGCGGCACCCAGGACCGCTGAGCTAGCCCTCGGCCTTGAGCACGAGCAGCAGGTCGCCGCCCTCGGCCTGGCGCGGGCTTGAGATGACGAGCCGCTCCACCACGCCGCCGTGGGGGCTGGTGATCGAGGCCTCCATCTTCATCGCCTCGATCGAGCCGACCGCCTGGCCGGCCTCGATGGTGTCGCCGACGGCCACGCTTGGTGACACGACGCCCGCGAACGGCACCGCGACGTGGTTGGCGTCGGAGGTGTCGGCCTTCTCGGCCTCGGTCACGTCGGTCTCGACCGAGCGGTCACGGACGGTGACGGGCCGCAGCTGCCCGTTGATCGTGCACATCACGGTGCGCAGGCCGCGCTCGTCGGCCTCGCTGATGGCCTGCAGGCCGAGGATGAGCGTCTTGCCCTCCTCGATCACGACCTCGCTGTCCTCGTCGTGCTGCAGTCCGTACCAGAAGTTGCGGCTCGGCAGGATCGACAGGTCGCCGTGCTCGGTCCGGGCCTTCTCGAACGACTCGGTCGGTCCGGGGAAGAGCAGGCGGTTGAGCGTCCGCTGCGGGGTCTTGGCCAGCGCGTCGACGTCCTCGTCCGAGAGCGTCTCCTCGACCGGCTTGACGGTGCGGCCCTCGAGAGCCTTGGTGCGGAACGGCTCGGGCCAGCCCCCGGGCGGGTCGCCGAGGTCGCCGGACAGGAAGCCGATGACCGAGTCGGGCACGTCGAACCGGCTGGGGTCCTCGGCGAAGTCGGCCGGGTCGGCCCCGACGGCGACCAGGTGCAGCGCGAGATCGCCGACCACCTTGGACGACGGCGTCACCTTGACGACGTTGCCGAGGATGTCGTTCGCCGCGGCGTACATGTCCTCGATCTGCTCGAACTTCTCGCCCAGGCCGAGCGCGACGGCCTGCTGGCGCAGGTTCGACAGCTGGCCGCCGGGGATCTCGTGGCGGTAGACGCGGCCGGTCGGCGACGCGAGCCCGGACTCGAACGGGGCGTACACCCGGCGGGTGGCCTCCCAGTACGGCTCCAGGTCGTTGACGGCCCGCAGCGACAGGCCCGTCGTCCGCTCGGTGTGGTCGGTGCCGGCGACGAGCGCCGACAGCGGCGGCTGGCTCGTGGTGCCCGACATCGACGCCGTGGCGGCGTCGACCGCGTCCACGCCTGCGTCGATGGCCGCGAGGATCGTGGCGAGCTGGCCGCCGGGGGTGTCGTGCGTGTGCAGGTGCACCGGCAGGTCGAAGCGGTCGCGGAGCGCGGTGACGAGGGTGCGCGCCGCCGGGGCGCGCAGCAGGCCGGCCATGTCCTTGATCGCGAGCACGTGCGCGCCGGCGTCGACGATGCGCTCGGCGAGCTGCAGGTAGTAGTCGAGCGTGTACAGCGTCTCGCCCGGGTCGGACAGGTCGCCGGTGTAGCACAGCGCCACCTCGGCGACGGACGTCCCGGTGGAGCGGACGGCCTCGATCGCCGGACGCATCTGCTCGACGTCGTTGAGCGCGTCGAAGATCCGGAAGACGTCGATGCCCGTGCGGGTGGCCTCCTCGACGAACGCGTCGGTGACGGCCGTCGGGTAGGGCGTGTAGCCGACGGTGTTGCGGCCGCGGAGCAGCATCTGCAGGCAGATGTTGGGCACCTGCTCGCGCAGCTGTGCCAGGCGCTCCCACGGGTCCTCGTGCAGGAAGCGCAGCGCGACGTCGTAGGTGGCGCCGCCCCAGGCCTCGACCGACAGCAGCTCGGGCGTCATGCGTGCCACGTAGGGCGCGACGCGGAGCAGGTCGATGGTGCGCACGCGCGTGGCGAGCAGCGACTGGTGCGCGTCACGGAAGGTCGTGTCGGTGACGCCGACCTCGTTCTGCTCCCGCAGCGCGCGGGCGAATCCCTCGGGGCCGAGCTCGTCGAGACGCTGCTTGGACCCGTCGGGCGCGGTGGCGCGGATGTCGACGTCGGGCAGCTTCGCGCGGCCGTCGACCGAGATGACCGGCTCGCCGTGCGGCTTGTTGACGGTGACGTCGGCGAGGTAGGTGAGCAGCTTGGTGCCGCGGTCGGCCGACTGGCCCTCGCTGAGCAGCTGCGGGTGGTCCTCGATGAACGACGTGGTGACGCCGCCGGCCTTGAAGTCGTCGTTGGACAGCACGGCCATCAGGAACGCGATGTTGGTCGTGACGCCGCGGATCCGGAACTCCGCCAGGGCGCGGTGCGCGCGCTCGACGGCCAGCTCGAACGTGCGCCCGCGGCACGTCACCTTGGTCAGCAGCGAGTCGAAGTGCGCGCCGATCTCGGCGCCCGCGTAGGTGGTGCCGCCGTCGAGACGGATGCCGGCGCCGCCGGGGGAGCGGTAGGTGGTGATGCGGCCGGTGTCGGGGCGGAAGTCGTTGGCCGGGTCCTCGGTGGTGATGCGGCACTGGAGGGCGGCGCCGCGGACGGTGATGCCGTCCTGCGACAGCCCGAGGTCGGCGAGGGTCTCGCCCGAGGCGATCCGCAGCTGCGACTGGACGAGGTCGACGTCGGTGACCTCCTCGGTCACCGTGTGCTCGACCTGGATGCGGGGGTTCATCTCGATGAAGACGTAGTTGCCGTCGGGGTCGAGCAGGAACTCCACGGTGCCGGCGCAGGTGTAGCCGATGGCCTTGGCGAAGCGGACGGCGTCGGCGCACATGCGCTCGCGGATCTCGGGGTCCAGGCCGGGGGCCGGCGCGATCTCGACGACCTTCTGGTGGCGGCGCTGCACCGAGCAGTCGCGCTCGAAGAGGTGGATGACCTCGCCGGTCGCGTCGCCCAGGACCTGCACCTCGATGTGGCGCGGGTTCACGACGGCCTGCTCGATGAAGCAGGTCGCGTCGCCGAACGCGTTGTCGGCCTCGCGCATCGCGGCGTCGACGGACTCACGCAGCTTCGACGGGTCCTCGACGCGTCGCATGCCGCGCCCGCCGCCGCCGGCGACGGCCTTGACGAACAGCGGGTACGGCAGGTCGTCGGCCGACGCGACGAGCGCCTCGGCGTCGTCGGTGGGCTCCACCGAGGCGAGCACGGGGACGCCGGCGTCGCGGGCGGCGGCGATGGCGCGCGCCTTGTTGCCGGTGAGCTTGAGGACGTCGACGCTGGGCCCGACGAACGTGATGCCGGCGTCGGCGCAGGCCTGCGCGAGGTCGGGGTTCTCGGACAGGAATCCGTAGCCCGGGTAGATGGCGTCGGCCTCGGCGTCGACGGCCGTGGCGACGATGCCCGCCGGGTCGAGGTAGGCGCGGACCGGGTGGCCCTTCTCGCCGATCTGGTAGGCCTCGTCGGCCTTCAGCCGGTGCTCGGAGCCCCGGTCCTCGTAGGGGAACACCGCGACGGTGCGGATGCCCAGCTCATAGCCTGCACGGAAGGCTCGGATGGCGATCTCGCCACGGTTGGCGACGACGACCTTGCGGAACACGGCGGTCTCCGATCGGGGGACGAACGGGTAGGACGCGCGGCCACGTCGTCGGGGCTGCGCGCAACAACCTACAGGCGGCGCTGCAGTGCCGCGACCAGGTCCGGATCGAGGGACCCGTACCCCGTGGACGCCCACGGCTCCACGTCGGCCTCGGCGTAGTGCACCGACCTGCCGTCGACGGTGACGACGAGGGTGTCGGGCTCGCGGCCGGCGTCGACGTCGCGGTCGCACGCGCGGCACGCCGGGAAGCGGGCGTCGAGCCAGCGGGTGGTCGTCGTGGCGCGTCCGTGCAGCGGGTTGAGGTAGCAGGGCTTCTCGGGCGTCCACGTCTCGCCGCGGCCGGCCCGGCGCAGCGCCGCCGTGCCGCGCTCGGCCAGGACGACCGCACCCACCACGTCGGCCGTGCCCGTCGCCCGCTCCATCACGCGTCGAGCGAGCTCGTAGTGGTCGAGCGCCGCCTGCCAGGCAGCGGTGTCGTCGCGCGGCGAGATCTCGTGCGCGTCGATCGCCTCGCCGAGCGCGAGCACCTCGGTCTCGGCGCGCTGCGCGAGCTGGCGGTCGGACGCGTGGCGCACCCGTCGCACCACGGCGCGGGGGAGCGCGAGCCGGCGGCGGGCGCGGGAGCGGCGGCGCAGCAGCACGACGGCCACCGCGAGCAGGGCGACGAGCAGGCCGCCGCCGACGGCCGGGACCACCACCGAGCCGTCGCCGGACGCGCCGGTGCTGGTGGAGTAGTCCAGCCGGCCCTCCTGCCGGGCCTGCTCGACCTGGCTCTCGACGGTGCCGTCGACGACGGCCGGGACCACCGCCCCGACCTGGGCCGCGAGGTCGGTCTCGGACGTGGCGCGCGCGAGGAGCGGCACCGTGGAGTCGCGGAGGTCCTGCTGCGTCGACCCGAGCGCCACGGCCTTCACGGTCGGCCCGTCGTAGTCCTCGTAGGCCACGACGTAGGTGCCGGCGGGGCCTCCGTCGTCGAACAGGGTGCGGGCCAGCGAGGCGCCGTCGCCCTGGAAGGCGTCGCCCCTGGTGAGCGGGTAGACCACGACGTACACGGCGGGGTCGGAGCCGCGGACGTCGGCCACGAGCTGCCGGGCGACCGACGCGGGCACCTGGTCGGCGAGCGCCGGGTCGACGTAGACGCCGGTGGTGGTGAGCGCCTGCTGGACGGCGCCCAGGTCGGGATCGTCGCTCATCGGTCCTCCGCGGGGAGCCGGCGCCGCAGCAGCAGCGCGGTCAGGGCCACGAGCACCAGCAGGACCAGGAACAGGCCGCCGCCGTAGAGCAGGCCGACGAAGAACCCGCCCACGAGGCCGCCGTAATAGTCGCCTCCGGCGAGGTTGAACTCCTCGACGTCGCGGTCGACGTACGGCGGCTCGCTCTCCTCGGCCGCGAGGGCCTGCGCGTACCGGACCATGCCCTGCGGGAGCCGTCCGCCGAGCAGCCCCTGGGAGGGGTAGACCGACCGCTCGCCGATGCCGTCGACGATGGCTTCCCGCTCCGCGGTGACGACCGCGAGGCGTGCCGGGGAGTCGTCGTCGCCGAGCCTCGCGATCACCTGGCGGGAGATGTCGTACTGGTTGCCGGTGCGGGCGTCGCGCGAGACGGTCGTGTAGACGAGGTAGGTGGGCACGGGGGCTGCCTCGAGCGCCTCGACCACGGCCCGGCGCTGCGCGTCGTCGAGCTGGTCGGCGAGCTCGGGGGCGACGTAGAGCCGTGTCGTGCCCAGCGCGTCGATGGCCTCCTGCGTGCGGTCGCTCGTCACGACGGAGGCCCTCGCGGCGGCGGTCTCGACGTCGGCCGTCTCGGTGGTGCGTGACTCGCGCCAGGCCACGGCCCCGCCGCCCACGACCGAGCCGAGCAGCAGGGCGACCAGCAGGCCGGCGACGCCCCTCATCGACGGGCCGCCTGCTCGCGGAGGACCGTCCGGGCGTAGTCGGCGTCGAGGGAGCCGTAGCCCGTCGCGGCCCAGACGTCGTCGCGCTCGTAGTACGGACGGTCGCGGCCGACGCGGGTCGGTCGGTAGGCGTCCGGCCGGGTGCCCGCGGCGAGGTCGTCCGCGCAGGCCCGGCACACCGGGACGTCGAGCGTGGCGGAGTCGACCTCGACGGGGGCGGTGGCGGGGGCATCGCCGTGCAGGGGGTGGAGGAAGCAGGCGCGCGGCGTGCGGCCTCGACGCCGGGAGGCCGTGGCGACGTCGTGCAGGCCGGTGCGCACCAGCGTCACGGCCCCGACCAGGTCGCGCTCGTCCGACGTGCCGACGAGGTGCTCGGCGGCCTCCCGCGCCGCCACCGCACGCTCGAGCGCGTCGGGGTCGCTGGGCTGGCGGGGTGCGGACGCGATCCGGCGGGCGAGGGTGGTCAGGCCGTCGTCCAGCTCGGTGCGCAGGGCCACGAGGTCGACGACGGCTCGCTCGCGCGTGCCTCCGCGGCGACGCAGGGCCGGGCCGAGCCCGCGGGTGAACGGCCACCAGCCGCGCGCCGTGAACAGCACCAGCAGGAAGACCAGGAAGCCGGTGGTGGTGCCCCAGACGGTCAGCGTGCCGGTGGACGCGGGCTCGACCACGTCGGCCGCGGAGTCGTCGAACGAGGCGGGGTCGCGCGACCCGGCGTAGAGCCGGCGCAGCTCGTCGATCTGCGCCGCGGGCAGGGTCGCGTACCCCTCGTCCTGGTCGTCGTCGCGAGGAGCGTCCTCGAACAGTCGCGGGTCGTCACTGCGGAGCAGACGCAGGGCGGCGTCGGCCTCGACCACCGGGGGCAGGAGTCCGCGGTCGTCCTGCAGCACCGCGTCGCCCACCTGGCTCCGGCCGAGGGAGAACAGCGTGTCGTCGAGGTCCGTGCCGCGCTGGGTCACCGAGGTGAGCCCCTCCGGCGTCGCGACCACGTAGACGCCGTCACCGAGGCGGCGGGGCAGGATCACGCCGAGGTCCTTCGCGGGCTCGTCGGAGATCGCGTCGTCGGGGGCGTTGACGAGGGCGACGTAGACGCGTGTGCCCGTGCTCTCGCGCACCTCTGCGGCCAGCGCCGAGAGGCGGCGGTACGCGCCGGCGGTGTCGCCCGAGCCCATGGTCTGGGCCACCATCACCGGATCGGTGCGCAGGCCGTCGACGATGCCCTGCGTCGTGCGGACCGTGTCGGCTGCGGGCACGGCGTCGTCGGCGCTCGAGACGGTCGTCGTCCCCGCTGCGACGGCTGCGAGCAGCACCGCCGTCAGGGTCCCCCGGAGACCCATCGACCTACTCGGCGTCCTTGATCTCGCAGACGGCGCCGCCGGCGGTGACGGTCTCGCCCTGGGCGACGGTGAGGCCGGTGACGGTGCCGGCCTTGTGCGCGGTGAGGGGCTGCTCCATCTTCATCGCCTCGATGACGACGACGGTGTCACCCTCGGCGACCTGGGCGCCGTCCTCGACGGCGACCTTGACCACGGTGCCCTGCATCGGGGAGACGAGCGCGTCGCCGCTGACGGCGGCGCCGGCCTTGGCGGCCGACGAGCGCTTGGGCTTCTTGGCGCCCGCGGCGGCGGGTGCGGCGCCGAGGCCGCCGGGCAGGACGACCTCGAGCCGGCGGCCGCCGACCTCGACGGTCACGCGGTCGCGCTCGGTGGGCTCGTCGGCGTCCGTAGAGCCCGAGTAGGGCTCGATCTGGTTGTCGAACTCGGTCTCGATCCAGCTGGTGTAGACGCCGAAGGAGTCGTCGTCGCCGATGAAGGCGGGGTCGTCGACCACGACGCGGTGGAACGCGATGGCGGTCGGCATGCCGTCGACGACGAACTCCGACAGCGCGCGGCGCGAGCGCTCCAGGGCCTCGGTGCGGGTGCGTCCGGTGACGACGAGCTTGGCGACGAGCGAGTCGAACGACCCGGGCACGGTCTCGCCGACCTCGTAGCCGGCGTCGACGCGCACGCCGGGGCCCGACGGCGTGGACCACGCGGTGAGGGTGCCGGGCGCGGGCAGGAAGCCGCGGCCGCCGTCCTCGGCGTTGATGCGGAACTCGATCGAGTGGCCGCGGGTCTGGGGGTCGCCGTAGCCGAGCTCCTCGCCGCCGGCGATGCGGAACATCTCGCGGACGAGGTCGATGCCGGTGACCTCCTCGGAGACCGGGTGCTCGACCTGCAGGCGGGTGTTGACCTCGAGGAAGCTGATCGTGCCGTCGGTGCCGACGAGGAACTCGCAGGTGCCCGCACCGGTGTAGCCGGCCTCGCGCAGGATCGCCTTGGACGACTCGTACAAGGTGGTCATCTGCTCGTCGCTCAGGTGCGGCGCGGGTGCCTCCTCGACGAGCTTCTGGTGCCGGCGCTGCAGCGAGCAGTCGCGCGTGGAGACGACGACGACGTTGCCGTGCTGGTCGGCCAGGCACTGGGTCTCGACGTGGCGCGGCTTGTCGAGGTAGCGCTCGACGAAGCACTCGCCGCGGCCGAAGGCGCTGACGGCCTCGCGGACGGCGGACTCGTAGAGGTCGGCGACGTCCTCGCGCTTCCACACGACCTTGAGGCCGCGTCCGCCACCGCCGAACGCGGCCTTGATGGCGATGGGCAGGCCGTGCTCGTCGGCGAAGGCCTCGACCTCGGCGGCGGAGTCGACGGGGTCCTTGGTGCCGGGGACGAGCGGGGCGCCGACCTTCTGCGCGATGTGGCGGGCCTGGACCTTGTCGCCGAGCGCGGTGATCGCCTCGGGCGAGGGACCGATCCAGGTGATCCCGGCGTCGATGACGGCCTGGGCGAAGTCGGCGTTCTCGGCGAGGAACCCGTAGCCGGGGTGGACGCCGTCGGCGCCGGAGCGCTGCGCGGCCGCGACGATCTTCTCGATCGACAGGTAGGAGTCGCCCGGTGTGCTGCCGTCGAGGGAGTACGCCTCGTCGGCGAGGCGGACGAACAGGGCGTCCCGGTCGGGCTCGGCGTAGACGGCGACGCTGGCGATGCCGGAGTCCTGGCAGGCACGGATCACCCGGACCGCGATCTCGCCACGGTTGGCGACGAGGACCTTGGTCAACGGGCGGTTGCCCTGGTGCTTGCTCACGTCGGGACTCCTTGGGTCGGCGGCTGCGCGCCTGCGAGTCTAGGACCAGCGCCGCCGCGGGGGTGACAGGGTGTGTTAACGACCATTAACATCGGGTCCATGACGTTGACTCCCGAGCACGCAGACTTCCGCGCGATGGTGCGCGACTTCGCCGCCGAGAAGGTGGCGCCGCACGTGGCCCAGTGGGACCGCGACCACCACTTCCCGGTCGAGCTCGTGCACGAGATGGGCGACCTCGGGCTGTTCGGCCTCACCGCGCCCGAGGAGTTCGGCGGCGCGGGCGGCGACTTCACCAGCCTGTGCATCGCGATCGAGGAGCTCGGGCGGGTCGACCAGTCCGTCGGCATCACGCTCGAGGCGGGCGTGGGCCTCGGCATCGCGCCGCTGCAGGCGTTCGGCTCCGACGCGCAGAAGAAGCAGTGGCTGCCCGACCTCGTGGCCGGACGCGCGCTCGCCGGGTTCGGCCTCACCGAGCCCGGCGCCGGGTCCGACGCGGGCGGCACCCGCACCCGGGCCCGTCTCGAGGACGGCGAGTGGGTCCTCGACGGCGCCAAGCAGTTCATCACCAACTCCGGCTCGGCGATCACGTCGCTGGTCACCGTCACCGCCCGCACGGGCGACCGCCCCGACGGCCGTCCGGAGATCTCGGCCATCTGCGTCCCGTCCGGCACACCGGGGTTCGTCGCCGAGAAGGCCTACGACAAGCTCGGCTGGCACCTCAGCGACACCCACCCGCTCACCTTCACCGACGTCCACGTGCCCGAGGACCACCTCCTCGGCGAGCGAGGCCGCGGCTTCGCGCAGTTCCTGGCCACGCTCGACGACGGCCGCATCGCGATCGCCGCCCTGGCCGTCGGCTGCATCCAGGCCTGCCTCGACCTCTGCGTCGAGTACGCGGGCCAGCGGACGACGTTCGGCGTCCCGATCGGGTCCAAGCAGGGCGTCGCGTTCCAGATCTCCGACCTCGCCGTGATGGCCGAGGCCGGCCGCGCGCTGACCTACCAGGCCGCCGCGATGAAGGACGCCGGCGCGCCCGCGAAGCAGATCAAGCAGGCCGCGTCGATCGCCAAGCTCTACACCAGCGAGTCGGCCGTCACCGCCACCCGCATCGCCACCCAGGTCTTCGGCGGCTACGGCTTCATGGAGGAGTACCCCATCGCGCGTTTCTACCGCGATGCCAAGGTCCTCGAGATCGGCGAGGGCACCTCGGAGGTCCAGCGGATGCTCATCGCCAAGGGCCTCGGCCTGCCGGTGGAGTGACTCAGGGGCGCGGCGCCCACAGGTCGGTCCAGGCGACGCCCAGCTCGGCGAGCACGTCACGGAGCACGGGCAGGGAGATGCCGACGACGTTGTGGTGGTCGCCCTCGATCCCGCGGACGAACGCGCCGCCGAGGCCGTCGATCGTGAACGCGCCCGCCACCCACAGCGGCTCGCCGGTCGCGACGTAGGCCCCGATCTCGGCGTCGGTGACGTCGGCGAAGTGGACGGTGGTCGCCGCGCCACGGACGATCTCGCGGCCCTCGTGGGAGACGCAGTGGCCGGTGTGGAGCACGGCCGATCGGCCGCGCATCCGGTGCCACCGGTCGACCGCGTCGGCGGCGTCGTCGGGCTTGCCCAGGATGGCGCCGTCCAGCGCCAGCACCGAGTCGCAGCCGACCACCAGGGTCTCTGCGGGCAGGTCGCCCGCGACCGCGCGGCACTTGAGCTGCGCGAGCCTCGACGCGACGTCGGCCGCGTCGGGCCCGGTCACCTGCGACTCGTCGACGCCCGACACCACCACCTCGGGCTCGATGCCGGCGGCGCGCAGCGTCGCGAGACGGGCCGGGGACTGCGACGCCAGCACGAACCGCATCACGAGATCCGTCCGTAGCCGGGCTGCTCGGCGAGCAGGTCGGCCCCCACCGCGTCGACCGACGGGTCGGCCAGCAGCGCGACGATGGCCTCGCGGCTGCCCGCGACGCCCGCGTAGTGCGGATCGACGTCGTAGGCGACGAACCACGCCCGGTCGTCCGGCCAGACCATCGCGGGCGGCTCGTGCGGCCAGCCGGACAGGTCGGACGACCCGGCGGTGAAGAGCCAGTACGACCGCATCGCCCCTCGGACGTCGGGGGAGTGGAGGTGGAACCGCGGCAGCTCCAGCTCGAGGCCCCAGCCCTCCCAGAGGGCGACGTGGAGCGCGTCGGGCGTGGCGGTGAACGGGGCCAGCGTCGCGCAGGCGCGGAACAGGGCGCCAGGCTCCTCGTGGCGGGGGTCCTCGACATCAGGGTCGACGTCGCCCTCCTCCTGGCCCGCGGCGGTCGGGTCGGGCAGGAACCGGAGTCGCGCGTACGCCTCGTACCCGGAGGGCCCCATCGCGACCAGCCGTCCCCAGGGCTCGGTGCGGCACGACTCGGTGACCCAGGCCGCCGGCGTCAGGTCCGTGCTCGGTCCGATCATGCGGTCAGCCGGGGAAGGCGGACGCGCGCCAGCCGCCGGGACCGTGCGAGTGCGGCGGGCGGACGGCGCGGGCGGGGTCGCCCCAGGCCGAGCGGCGACGCGGCCCGTCGTCGCGTGCCGCCTCGGCCGCGGCCGCGCGGCGGGCGGCGATGACCGTGACGAGCGCGACCAGCTCGTCGTCGGTGGGCCGGCCCTTGACGATGCGCAGCATCGGCGGCTGCGGTGCCTCGACCTCGTCCGCACTCACAGGGGGATGTTCCCGTGCTTCTTCGGTGGCAGGGTCTCGCGCTTGGTGCGCAGCAGACGCAGCGACCGGACGACCTCGGATCGGGTCTCGTGCGGCTGGATGACCGCGTCGACGTAGCCGCGCTCGGCGGCGGTGTAGGGGTTGGCGAGGGTGCGCTCGTAGTCGTCGATCAGCTCGATCCGACGGGCCTCGGGGTCCTCGGCCTCCTTGAGCTCGTTGCGGTAGAGGATGTTGACGGCGCCCTGGGCGCCCATCACCGCGATCTGCGCGGACGGCCAGGCGACGTTGACGTCGGCGCCCAGGTGCTTGGAGCCCATCACGTCGTACGCGCCGCCGTAGGCCTTGCGGGTGATGACGGTGACCAGCGGGACGGTGGCCTCGGCGTAGGCGTAGATCAGCTTCGCGCCGCGGCGGATGATGCCGTTCCACTCCTGGTCGGTGCCGGGCAGGAACCCGGGCACGTCGACGAAGGTCAGCACGGGGATGTTGAACGCGTCGCAGGTGCGCACGAACCGTGCGGCCTTCTCCGAGGCGTCGATGTCGAGGGTGCCGGCGAACTGCATCGGCTGGTTGGCCACGACGCCGACGCTGCGGCCCTCGACGCGACCGAAGCCGATGATGATGTTCGGCGCGAACATCGACTGCACCTCGAGGAAGTCGCCGTCGTCGACGACCGACGCGATCACCGTGTGCATGTCGTAGGGCTGGTTGGGCGAGTCCGGGATGAGCGTGTCGAGCGCACGGTCGGTCTCGGACAGCTCGAGGTCAGCGTCCTCGTCGTAGGCGGGCGCGTCCTCCATGTTGTTCTGCGGCAGGAACGACAGCAGCGCCTTGGTGTACTCGAGCGCGTCGTCCTCGTCGCTGCCCATGTAGTGCGCGTTGCCGCTCTTGGTGTTGTGCGTGCGCGCGCCGCCGAGCTCCTCCATCGTCACGTCCTCGCCGGTGACGGTCTTGATCACGTCGGGGCCGGTGATGAACATGTTGGACGTGCCGTCGACCATCACGGTGAAGTCGGTGACCGCGGGGGAGTAGACGTGGCCGCCGGCGCAGGCGCCCATGATGAGCGAGATCTGCGGGATGACGCCCGACGCGTGCACGTTGCGGCGGAAGATCTCGCCGTACAGGCCGAGCGAGACGACGCCCTCCTGGATGCGGGCGCCCGCGCCCTCGTTGATGCCGACCATCGGGCTGCCGGTCTTCATCGCGAGGTCCATGATCTTGGTGATCTTCTCGCCGTAGACCTCGCCGAGCGATCCGCCGAAGACGGTGAAGTCCTGGCTGAACACGCACACCTGACGGCCGTCGACGGTGCCGTAGCCGGTGACGACGCCGTCGCCGTAGGGGCGCCGGTCCTGCAGGCCGAAGGCGGTCGAGCGGTGACGGGCGAGCTCGTCGAGCTCGACGAACGAGCCCTCGTCGAGCAGCTTCTCGACCCGCTCGCGGGCGGTCATCTTGCCCTTGGCGTGCTGCTTCTCCACGGCCCGCGCGGACCCGGCGTGCACGGCCTCGTCGAGGCGGCGGTCCAGGTCGGCGATCTTGCCGGCGGTGGTCTGCAGGTCTGGGCCCTCGTCGGGGGCGGCGGCTTCGCTCACGCGCGACACACTAACGCCGACCCCTGTGACAGGCTCCCGGACGTGACCTACGCCGACCTGGACCGGCCGCCGCTCGACGCCGCGGCGCTCACCCACGCACTCGTCGGGTCGGGCACCTGGTGGCGCGACGTGCAGGTCACGCCGTCCACCGCGAGCACCAACGCGGACCTCTCGACGCTCGCGGCGGCGGGCGCGCCCGAGGGGACGCTCGTCACCACCGACCACCAGCAGGCCGGGCGCGGGCGGCTCGACCGGGTGTGGACGGTGCCGCCGCAGGCCGCCATCAGCGTGTCCGTGCTGCTGCGTCCCGACCCGGTGCCGGCCGAGCGCTGGTCGTGGCTGCCGCTGCTCGTCGGCGTGGCGGTGGCCGAGACCGTCCAGGCCGCGGGGGTCGAGGCCACCGTCAAGTGGCCCAACGACGTGCTCGTCGACGACCTCAAGATCTCGGGCATCCTCGTCGAGCGGGTGCAGACCGACGCCGGTCCCGCCGCGGTCGTCGGCGTCGGCCTCAACGTCCACCAGCGGGCCGACGAGCTGCCCGTGCCGACGGCCACCTCGCTGGCGCTCGCGGGTGCCGCCACCACCGACCGCACGGTGCTGCTGCGCTCGTACGCCCGGGTGCTCGAGGCCCTCTACCGGGCCTGGGCCGCGGCCGAGGGCGACCCGCGGGTGGGGCTCCTGGACTCCTACGTCCGCCGTTGCTCGACCCTCGGCCAGGACGTGCGGGTGGAGATGCCGAACGGCGAGCCGCTCGTCGGCACCGCCGAGGCGATCGATGCCGGGGGCCGCCTCGTGGTCCGCGCCGGCGGCGCCCGGCACGCGCTGAGCGCCGGCGACGTCGTGCACGTCCGACGTCGACCGTGACACCATCCACACCATGGGAGTGTCACGGAAGCTGCTGACCGAGGGCGAGGAGGTCGTCCTGTCGGTCCGCACCCACGTGAAGGTGCTCGCGCTCCCGGTGCTCGTCCTGCTCGTCACCTGCGGCGTCGGCGGCTACCTCGTCGCGCTCGTCCAGGACACCGGGGGCAGTGCCGGCGCGCTGACCATCGCGGTGCTCGCCGTCGGGGCCGTCGTCCTGGTGTGGTGGGTGCTGCGACCGTTCCTGCGCTGGTTCACCACCTCGTACACGATCACCAACCGGCGGCTGATCGAGCAGAAGGGGATCCTCACGCGCTCGGGCCGCGTCATCCCGCTCAACCTCGTCAACGACGTGGCGTTCGAGAAGAACCTGAACGACCGGCTGCTCGGTTGCGGCACGCTCGTGGTGTCCAACGCGAGCGAGCAGAGCGGGCTGCGGCTCCCCGACGTGCCCCACGTCGAGTCGGTGCACCGCACCCTCAGCACCCTCGTCTTCGACGTCCACCGACAGCGAGGCGACGATGAGCGAGTCTGACGGCACCGGCGCACCCGACCCGCGCGACGCGCTGTCGCGCGTGATCCTCGGCGCCGACCCCACGTACACCAACGAGGAGGTCGCCGAGAAGACCGGCATGGACCTCGACGAGGCCAACCGCCTCTGGCGGGCGCTCGGCTTCCCCGACTCCGGCGGGTCGCGCGCGTTCGTCGACGCCGACCTCGACGCGCTGCGCACCGTCCACCAGGCCGTCGAGTCGGGCGTGCTCGACCGCGTCACCGCGATGCGCCTCACCCGCGCGCTCGGCAACACGATGTCGCGCCTGGCCGACTGGCAGGTCTCGACGCTCGCCGAGCTGGTCGAGGGCCAGGTCGAGGACGGCACGTCCACCAGCCGGCTGGCCTCCGGTCTCGAGCTCACCCGTCAGGTCGGACCGGCCTTCGAGCGGCTGCTCGTCTACGCCTGGCGCCGGCACCTCGCCGCCGCCCTCGTGCGCGTCGAGACCCTCGGCGCGGCCACCGACGAGCACCTCTCCCACCAGGTGCTGACGGTCGGCTTCGTCGACCTCGTCAGCTTCACCGCGCTGTCCAACGGCATCGACGACACCGCCCTCGGCGACCTCGTCGAGGGGTTCGAGAGCCGGTGCGCCGACCTCGTCACCGCCGGCGGCGGCCGTCCGATCAAGACGCTGGGTGACGCGGTGCTGTTCGTCACCGAGACGCCGCAGGCCGCGGTCGAGATCGCCTTCGCGGTGATCGAGGGCATCGGCCGCGACGCGTCGCTCCCCGACGTCCGCGTCGGCCTGGCCACCGGACCGGTGATCAGCCGGCTCGGCGACGTGTACGGCCCGCCGGTCAACCTCGCGGCCCGGCTCACCTCGGTGGCCCGGCGCAACCGCACCATCACCGACCAGCCGACGGCCGACCAGCTCGACGACGGTTTCGAGACGCGGACGCTGCCGCCGCGCCCGCTCCACGGGTTCGGCAACATCGAGCCCATCGCGGTCCGCCGTGCCTGGGTCTACCAGGGCTAGCGGACCTACTCCGCGGTCTGCTTCTCGGGCGGGAAGACGAACGTCCGGTACGCCCAGAACCGGAACGTGGTGCCGAGCACCAGGCCGACCCCGTTGGCCGAGAGGTTGTCGGCGAGCTGGCTGGTGAGGCCGAGGACGTAGTGCGAGACGGCGAGGCAGCCCACCGAGATGAGCAGCCCGATGCCGTTGAACACGAAGAACAGCACGAGCTCGCGCCGACGGTCGCCGCGGGGACGGTGCCGCCACGTCAGCTGGCGGTTGCCGATGTACGTGATGATCGTGGCCACCACGACCGAGATGATCTTGGCCGTCACGGGCTTGTCGGCGAGCGGCGCGCCGTCGCCGAACCGCAGCAGGTTGAACAGGCCGACGTCGGTGACGAACCCGGTGAGCCCGACCATCCCGAACAGGACGACCTCGCGCCCGAGCCCGCGGTCCGCGAGGCGCGTCAGCGCAGCACGGAGCAGGGCGACGATGGGGACTCCTCGAGACGGGTGTGGCCGAGAGCGGGCGAACGTCGAGATTAGCCTGCGGTGTGCGCTACGTCGGAGTGGACCTCGCCTGGGGGCTCAGGGCCCGCACCGGCCTCGCGGTGCTCGACGGCGACGGGCGGCTGCTCGACGTCGCCGAGGGCCGCGACGACGCGGACGTGCTCGGGTGGCTCGAGCCGCACGTGCAGGGCCCGTGCGTGGTCTGCTTCGACGCCCCGCTCGTGGTGCGCAACGCCTCGGGCCGGCGCCCGGCCGAGGCCGCGCTGTCGGCGGTGTTCGCGCGCTACGGCGCCGGCTGCCACCCCACGAGCCTGGCCCGTCCGGAGTTCGCCGACGGCGGTCGAGCCCACCGCCTCGCGACCGCGCTCGACCTCGGTCTCGATCCCGACGCGCCGGGCGCCGACCGCGTCGCGCTGGAGGTCTACCCGCACGCGGCCACCGTCGCGCTGTTCGGGCTCGACCGGGTGCTGCGCTACAAGCACAAGCCCGGACGCGACCTCCCGCTCCTGCGCGACGAGCTGCTGCGGCTGTGCGGCCTGCTCGACGGCCTCGCGGGCGCCGACCCGTCGATGACGCTGGACCTGCCCGCCTGGCGCGGGATCGTCGCGCAGGTGGCGTCCGCCGCCCGCAAGAGCGAGCTCAAGGCGGTCGAGGACCGCGTCGACGCCGTCGTCTGCGCCTACGTCGGTCTGCACGCGGCTCACCGTCCGGGCGACGTGCGCCGGTTCGGCACGGTCGCCGACGGGTTCGTGCTCACCCCCGTCGACGATCGCACGCGGTGAGGCCTAGGCTCGCGGCCGTGGACAACCCGACGCAGGCCCCGGTCATCGCGATCGTGGGAGGCGGCCAGCTGGCCCGGATGATGGAGCAGGCCGCGGTCGCGCTCGGCGTCCCGATCCGGCTGCTCGCCGAGGGCCCGGACGTCTCCGCCGCCCAGGTCGCGCGCGACCCCGAGGTGGGCGACCACACGGACCTGGACGACCTGCGCCGCGTCGCCGAGGGCTGCGATGTCGTCACGTTCGACCACGAGCACGTGCCGCCGGAGCACCTGCGCGCGCTGGAGGCCGAGGGCCACGCCTGCCGTCCCGGCCCGCACGCGCTCCTCTACGCCCAGGACAAGGGCGAGATGCGACGCCGGCTGTCCGAGATGGGCGTGCCCTGCCCGCGCTGGGCGCTGGTCGGCTCGCCGGCCGAGGTGAGCACCTTCGCCGGCTCCGAGGACGGCTACCCGGTCGTGCTCAAGGCGACGCGCGGCGGCTACGACGGCAAGGGCGTCTGGGTCGTGCACGACGAGGCCGGCGCCGCGGAGGCGTTCGCGTCGGGCGTGCAGGTGCTCGCCGAGCAGAAGGTCGACTTCGTCCGCGAGCTGTCGGCCCTCGTCGTCCGCTCGCCCTCGGGCCAGGTGGCCGCCTACCCCGTCGCGCAGTCGTACCAGCTGGACGGCGTGTGCAAGGAGGTCGTCGTGCCCGCGCCGGACCTGTCCGACGACCTCGCGCGCGAGGCCGCCGACGTCGCCATGAGCATCGCGTCCGAGCTCGACGTCGTGGGCGTGCTCGCCGTCGAGCTGTTCGAGACGAGCGACGGCCAGGTGCTCGTCAACGAGCTCGCGATGCGGCCCCACAACACGGGCCACTGGAGCATCGACGGCGCGATCACCAGCCAGTTCGAGAACCACCTGCGGGCCGTCCTCGACCTGCCGCTGGGAGCGCCCCACGCCCGTGCACCGTGGACGGTGATGGTCAACGTCCTCGGCGGCGAAGTCGGGAACCTGTACGACGGCTACGCGCACGTGTGGGCGCGCGACCCCGCGGTCAAGGTGCACCTCTACGGCAAGGCGGTGAAGCCGGGCCGCAAGGTCGGGCACGTCACCGCGTACGGCGACGACCTCGACGACGTCCTCGAGCGCGCCCGGCACGCCGCCGCGTGGTTCGAGGGCACCCTCCCCGACGAGCAGGAGTGACCATGAGCGACCCCACCGGCCCCGCCCGCGTCGGCATCGTCATGGGCTCGGACTCGGACTGGCCGACGATGGAGGCCGCGGGTCTCGCCTGCGCCGAGCTCGGCGTGCCCTACGAGGCCGACGTCGTGTCCGCGCACCGGATGCCCGACGAGATGCTCGCCTACGGCCGCGACGCGCACACCCGCGGCATCCAGGTGATCATCGCCGGCGCCGGGGGAGCGGCCCATCTGCCCGGCATGCTCGCCGCCGTCACGCCGCTGCCCGTCATCGGCGTGCCGGTGCCGCTGAAGTACCTCGACGGCATGGACTCGCTGCTGTCGATCGTGCAGATGCCCGCGGGCGTCCCGGTCGCCACCGTCGCGATCGGCAACGCGCGCAACGCGGGGCTGCTCGCCGTGCGCATCCTCGCCGCCTCGGACGAGGCCCTGCGTGAGCGGATGATCGCGTTCCAGGCCGACCTCGCCGACGTGGCGCGGGCGAAGGGTCAGTACATCAGGGAGCGGTAGTGCTCCGGGTCGTAGTGCCGCTGCAGCTCGTCCATCGGGGTGGCGGGGCTCGCGGCCTTGGCGATCTCGGCCTGCGTGGGCAGGTCGTCGTCGGGCCAGGCCTGCGGCTCCCACAGGTCCGAGCGCAGGAACGCCTTGGAGCAGTGGAAGAACACCTCGTCGACGGCGACCTCGGTGACGACCGTCGGCCGGTGGCCCTTGACCTCCATCGCCCCGGCGTAGGGCGGGTCGACCAGCAGCCGGGCGCGACCGTTGACGCGCAGCGTGTCGCCGCGGCGCGGCACCAGGAAGATCAGCCCGACGCGGGGGTTCTGCAGGATGTTGAGGAACCCGTCGACCCGGCGGTTGCCCGGGCGGTCCGGAAGGGCGATCGTCCGGTCGTCGACCACGTGCACCGCGCCGGCCGGGTCGCCCTTGGGCGAGACGTCCATCGAGCCATCGGCGGCAGCCGTCGCGACCAGGTGGAACGGCGACCGCGCGAGCCACGCGCGGTGCAGGTCGTCCAGCCGGTCACGCACCTTGGTGGCCGCCCGCTCGTTCGGTGAGCCGACGACCTCGCGCAGCTCCTCGACGGTCGTGATCTCGTGTCCCTGGGTCACCGCGTCAGCATAGGCGGGTGCCCTGGTCCCAGAAGTTACCGACGATTAACATGGGGACCATGAGTGCCGAGGAGATGTTCACGCTGTCGGAGGAGCACCGCGCGATCCGCGAGGCGGTGCGGGCGGTCTGCGACGACAAGGTCGCGCCGTACGCCGCGGACGTCGACGCCGAGGCCCGCTTCCCGTCCGAGGCGTACGCCGCCCTGCGCGCCGCCGACTTCCACGCGCCGCACATCCCCGAGGAGTACGGCGGCGCCGGTGCAGACGCGCTCGCCACCGTCCTCGTGATCGAGGAGGTCGCGCGGGCCGACGTCTCGGCCTCCCTCATCCCGGCGGTCAACAAGCTCGGCACGCTGCCGCTGATGATCTCGGCCTCCGACGAGCTCAAGCAGCGCTATCTGCCGCCGGTGGCGTCGGGCGAGTCGCTGTTCTCCTACTGCCTCTCCGAGCCGGACGCCGGCAGCGACGCGGCGCACCAGCGCACGCGGGCCGTCCGCGACGGCGACCACTTCGTGCTCGACGGCGTCAAGCGGTGGATCAGCAACGCGGGCGAGTCCGACTTCTACACCGTCCTCGCCACCACGAACCCGGACGAGCGCTCGCGCGGCATCAGCGCGTTCGTCGTCGAGAAGGCCGACGAGGGGGTGTCGTTCGGTGCCCCGGAGAAGAAGCTGGGGATCAAGGGATCGCCCACCCGCGAGGTCTACCTCGACCACGTCCGCATCCCCGAGGACCGGATGATCGGCGCCGAGGGCACCGGCTTCGAGACCGCGATGAAGACCCTCGACCACACCCGCATCACGATCGCCGCGCAGGCCGTCGGCGTCGCGCAGGGCGCGCTCGACTACGCGATCGGGTACGTGCAGGAGCGCGAGCAGTTCGGCAGGGCCATCGCGGAGTTCCAGGGCCTGCAGTTCATGATCGCCGACATGGGCATGAAGGTGGAGGCCGCGCGCCAGCTCACCTACGCCGCCGCCGGCCGCTCCGAGCGCGGCGACAAGGACCTCACCTTCTTCGGTGCCGCGGCCAAGGCCTTCGCGTCCGACACGGCCATGCAGGTCACCGTCGACGCCGTCCAGCTGCTCGGCGGCTACGGCTACACCCGCGACTACCCCGTCGAGCGGATGATGCGCGACGCCAAGATCACCCAGATCTACGAGGGCACCAACCAGGTCCAGCGCATCGTCATGGCCCGGCAGCTGCTCGCCGGCATCCAGTCGAACCTCTGAGGCCGCAGGTGGACGACCTCGCCGTGCAGGACGTCGGCGAGCCCGGCCTCCCCACCGTCCTGCTCCTGCCGGGACAGGCCAACTCCCACGACTGGTGGACGGGCCTGCGGGAGCGGCTCGTCGGGTGGCGCACGGTCACGTTCGACTACCGCGGCACCGGCGACAGCGTCGGCGCCGAGGGCGACGAGCGCGGTTGGACGACGTCGACGTTCGCCGCCGACGCGGCGTCGGTGCTCGACGGTCTCGGCCTCGACCGCGTGCACGTCTGGGGGACGTCGATGGGTGGCCGCGTCGCGCAGATGCTGGCGATCGAGCACCCGGACCGGGTCGACCGTCTGGTCCTCACCTGCAGCTCGCCCGGGGGACCGCACGCGCTCGAGCGGGACCAGGAGGTGCGGCTCTCGCTGGCCCAGCGCGACGACGACGCCCGCCTGGAGGCGTTGGTCGACCTGTTCTACACCCCGGCGTGGCGGGCGTCCGGGCGTCGCAGCCACCTGTTCGGCGACCCGGGCATGTCACCGCTCGCCAGCCGCGCGCACCTGCGCGTCAGCGCGCGGCACGACGCGTTCGAGCGCCTGCCGGAGATCACCGCACCCACCCTCGTCCTCCACGGCACCGACGACCGCATGGTCCCGGCCGGCAATGCGGCGCTCATCTCCTCCCGCGTGCCCGGCGCCGAGGTCGAGCTCACCGACGGCGGCCGCCACGGGTTCTTCGACGAGGACGCGGACGTCGTCGTCCCGCGGGTCGCGGCGTTCCTGTCGGCCTGAGGCTCGGCCCTAGGGGTACGTCTTCAACCCCGCGACGCGCCAGCCGCCGTAGCGGTAGGCCACGCGGTCGTCGGTGGGTCGCAGCGCCTTGGCCCGCCCGGACCGCACCCACCCGCCGGACGTCCAGCGCCAGGTGACCGCCCGGCCGCTCCAGGTCTCGCTGATCTCGCGCAGGACGACCCGCTTGGTCATGAACACCTGGCCGTCCCGCGTGTACCGGCGCCACCCGACGTTGACCGTGTAGGCGCCGTCGGTGACCCACGTCGACGCCCCGCCCGGCGTCCTGCTCACCCGAAGCTCGCCTGCCTGGATCGTGAGCACGGTGTTGAACAGCGTGTGCGCCCCGGCCGTCGTGACCAGCACCAGCTCGGCCCCGCGTCGCCCGTCGATCGCCGCCGACCCGTGCCACACCGCGCTCGCCGGCACCCCCTCGGTGCGCAGCCGCTTGGTCAGCGTCCTGCCCCGCGCCCGGTCGACGGTCACGGTCGCGCTGCCCGTCCCGGTCTTCACGGAGACGGTGTCCTTGCGCCCGTCCCCGTCCACGTCCCGCCTGACCACCACCCCTCCCGGTGCGGCGGACGCGGGCGTCGCGGCGAGCCCGGCGAGCGGGACGGAGGCGGCGAGCACCACGGTGCCCACCCGGCGGAGGAGGTGTCGGTCCATGGGGTCACTGTGCTCCTGCACCGGGTCACGAGGCGAGGGTCTTGCGGGTCCCGTCATCGGGGTGCGGGGGCGGGGACGCGTCGAGCTCGTCCCTGAGCAGCCCGAACACCCACGAGTCCGAGACGACCCCGTCCACCACGCAGTCCTCGCGCAGCGTCCCCTCGCGGCGGAACCCGAGCTTCTCGAGGACGCGGGCCGACGCGGCATTGCGGGTGTCGGTCTCGGCCTGCACCCGGTTCAGGTCCAAGGTGTCGAACGCCCACCGGAGCACGGCATGGGCCGCCTCGGTCGCCTGGCCGCGTCCCCACGCCGACCGGTCGAGGCAGTAACCCAGCGAGGCGCTGCGGTGCACCGGGTCCCACCGCGACAGGCTGCACCAGCCGACGAACGCCCCGTCCGCGACCTGGTCGATGGCCAGGCGCGCCCCGGTGCCCTCCTCGGCCATGTCCGCGCAGCTCGCGACGAACCGGGTCGCGCGCGCAGGGTCGGTCCACGGCGGCGCGTCCCAGTAGCGCAGCACGTGGGCGTCGGAGTGCATCGTGTAGAGAGCGTGCTCGTCAGCGCCCGTGAACGGGCGCAACCGGAGGCGGGCGGTCGTCAGCGTCGGTGTGGGCAGGGACATGGTTGACATCGTGCCTCGCCCCGCGCTCGTGCGGCCACCGGTCTGGTGGCGCGGGGCTCAGGTCCGGAGCCGCGTGGTGAGTCCGTGGGCGACCTCGAAGACCTGGCCGGTGGCGCTGGTCCAGACGGTGGTGCCGGGGGCGGTCTTGGTGGCTCTCCATCTGCTGTGGGTCTTGACGCGGTGGTGGTAGCGGCACAGCAGGTGGGTGTTGGACGAGGTGGTCTGGCCGCCTGAGTCGTAGGGGGTGACGTGGTCGACGTCGAAGCCGGTGGTGCCGCGGCGGTCGCAGTAGGGGAACGCGCACAGGTCGCGCTGGGCCAGGCGCAGCTGTTCGCGGAGGCGGGGTGGTGCGACGTAGCCGGTGGTGGTGATCTCGGCGGCGAGGTCGATGACGGGCTTGATGGTGACGTTGCCGTGGCCGACGATGCTCTCGGCCTCGTCGACGCTGATGGTGCCGATGCCGTCGGCGGACCAGGTGCCGGAGACCCGGTCGAGGTGCAGGTACAGGACGGTCTGGGCGAGGCCGGGGTGGACGACGAGCCGGTCAGCGGCCGGTCTGCCGGGGTGCTCGCACGACGGCGCCGGTCCGTCAGTTCGTCCGCACCCATCCGCTCGGAGGTCAGATCCCCGCGGGCAGACGTCCGGGGCGGATGGGTGCAGCCGAACAGACGGATCGGCTCCCTGGTTGCTGCACGCTTCGAGGTGGGTCGGTGTGGGCGCGGAGGTGGTGGTCGATCACGACCTGCAACGTGGACCGGCTCAGGCGCACGATCCTGGGTGGTGCACCCCGGCGGGCGGGTGCGGCGAGCTGGCAGTCGATGATGCCGGCGACCGTCTGCGGCAGCTCGCGGGTGGCGGCGGCGACCATGCGGACCTTCCACGCGTCGACCTCGCCGTGCTCCAGCAGGGTGAGGAGGTCGGGGAGGCGGTGGACCAGGGAGAGGGAGTCCGACAACAGCTTCTGGGCGGCGAAGGCCGACAGGCCGAGAGTGGAGCCGAGCTCGGCGGGGAGGAACTCGGGGACCTCGGGGGATCCGGGGCCGCCGAACGGGACGCGGCGTTCCTGGCCGGGGAGGACGCGGGCGGGGCCTCGTTGGGAGGTGGTGCGGGACGCGGCCCAGGCCGCGATGGTGCGCATCCGCTCGGCCTCTGCGCGCCGGATGGTGACACCCAGGTCGAGGGCGTCGGCGAGCTCCTCGCGGGGGTCGAACCAGACTTCTGCGGCCATGTGTTCAACCTAGGGCGAGGGTCGGACAGTCTGTTTTTCACCAGCGCACGGTGCGTGGGGGTGCTCGCGCGTCGGCGCCGATCCGTCAGTTCGTCCGCACCCATCCGCTCGGAGGTCAGATCTCCGCGCGTAGGTGGACGGGGCGGACAGGTGCGGCCGAACAGACGGATCGGCTCCCTGGTTGCTACCGGACCCTGGTCCCGGGGGCCTGGAGGACGTCGTCGGGGGCGTGCTGGAGGTCCTCGCCGCGGGACTCGTCGGCGTAGACCATCAGGGTGGAGCCGGCGATGGCGAGGACGATGCCGATGGCGGCGAAGGCCGAGGGGAGGGTCTGGTAGGCGATCAGGGAGAGGACGATGGTGAGGACGGGGGCCAGGGCGTTGGTGCTGGGGGCCACGATCGAGGCCTTGCCGCGGCTGAGGGCCATCACCAGGAACAGGGCGCCGACGGCGTTGAGCAGCTGGGTGCCCACGGTGAGGGCGGGGGCCTGCCACGGGGCGTCGGTGGGGATGCCGCCCATCATGATGATCGCGACGGGCACGAGCACCAGGCCGCTGACGGTCATCCACATGAACGTGGTGCCGTCGTTGACGCCGACGGTGGCCGCCTTCTTCATGAAGTAGGCCTGGACGCCCCACGCGACCGCGACGACCAGGGCCAGCGGGAGCCACAGGCCCGCGTCGGCGTTGCCGCCGTCGCCGGAGATGCTGAACAGGACGATCGCGACGAGGGCGGTGACGACGCCGACGACCGCGAGGCGGGGGATCCGCTCGCGCAGGATCGCCACGGCCATCAGCACGGTGATGGCGGGCGAGATCGAGATGAGCGGGAAGATCAGGTAGGCCGGGCCGATGGTCAGGGCCTTGAAGAGGATCAGCTGGCCGCCGGCGCCGGTGAGGCCGACGAGCAGGCCGTAGCGCATCGCGACGGGACGGCGGTCGATCCGCACACCCCCGCGGAGCGCGAACCAGCAGGGGATGAGCATGGTGAACGCCCAGATGACGTAGACCATCTCGTCCGGGTAGCCGTACCGGGCGGTCGGCTCGCCCGAGAAGGCCCCCCACACGCCCCAGAACAGGACGAGCAGTCCGGCGTAGGGGATCCAGCTGCGCGATCGGGTCATGGCGTCTCCTCGGGGCGTGGCACGACGGGCGTGCCGTGGATGCGGGCGGCGTACAGGGCGGCCCCGAGGACGGGGTCGTGGAGCGGGTCGCGCGGCTCGTAGTGCGGCGAGCGGTTCGCGAGGCCGCGGGTGAAGGACTCCCGCACGGTGCGCGAGGCGAAGACGCCGCCGGACCACGAGACGGGGACGGGGCTGCCGTCGTCCCAGCGCAGGCCCGTGCGGGTGGCCTCGACGAGGTCGACGAGCGCGTGCGCGGCCTCGTGCAGCACCGACTCGGCCAGTGCGTCACCGGCCTCCGCGGCCGCGACGACGACGCGGCTGAGCGCGGCCACCTGGCCGCGGGCGCCGCCCCACCGGTTGAGGACGACGTCGACGAGGTCGAGGTCGGCGTCGAGCTCGAGGTGCTCGCGGACCATCGCGTGCAGCGGTCCGCGCGGACGACGTCCGTCGCTCATCTGCGAGAACAGCCCAAGGCCGCGGACGGCGATCCAGTAGGCCGAGCCCTCGTCGCCGAACACCTCGCCCCAGCCGCCCACACGCAGCCCGCGCGAGCCTCGCTCGCCGTACGTCATCGAGCCGGTGCCGCACACCACGTTGATGCCGTCGGACGCGCCGAGCGAGCCCGACCACCCGCAGACCATGTCGTTGTCGCAGCGGTAGCGGTCGTGACCCAGGACGGACGCGGGCGCGGCGTCGAGCAGGGCGACGTCGGCGCTCACCTCGCCGTAGCCGGGGAGACCGAAGAATGCGTAGGTGAGGTCGGACGGGTCGACCCCGGCGGCGTCGCAGACGACCGGCACCGCGTCGCCGAGCACCTTCTCGACCAGGCCGACGTCCTGGCCGAGGTAGTAGCAGCTGGGGGCCTCGTGGCGCGCGAGCACCGTGCCGTCGCCGCGCAGGACGCACAGCGACGTGGTGGTGCCACCGCCGTCGGCGCCGAGGAAGACCTCCGCGTCAGCCGTCGAGCCCGTGGATGGTGACGCCGGCGACGACACGGTTCACCTCCCCGCTCGGGAACGGGTTGTCGGGGGTGAGGCCGAGCGCGAGCGACGTGCGGAGCGCGAGCACCTGCGACGCGACGACGAACGCCAGCGCCACCAGCTCGTCGGGGTCGCCCGCGAGCGTGGGAAAGGTCCACTGCTCGAGGTCGAGCGTGGGGAGCCGGTCGGCGGTCACGACGACCACGCGCCCCGCGGGCAGCGAGCGGCTGAGCTCGGTGACCATGTCGACGTCGTAGGCGCGCGTGTGCGGGTCGGTCGAGACGTGCACGACGGTGAGGGTGCTGTCGTCGAGCAGCGCCTTGGGCCCGTGACGGAAGCCCAGGCTTGAGTCGAACCAGGTGATGACGCGCCCGGCCGTCAGCTCGAGCAGCTTGAGCGCGGACTCGCGGGCGAGCCCCGTCAGCGGGCCGCTGCCGAGGTGGACCACGCGGGCCACGGGGTCGAGGTCGGCGTGCGCGGCCGCGTCCAGCTCGAGCGTGGGCAGCGCACGGTCGACGGCGTCGGCGAGGCGAGCCACGGCGTCGGTGTCGACCCGGTCGAAGGCCAGGAGCACCGCGAGGGTCATGCAGGTGAGGCTCGACGTCATGGCGAACCCGCGGTCGTTGGCGCCGTCGGGCATCACGAGCACGCGGGACGACGCGCGTCCGCCGTGGTCGCGGGCGAGCGCGCCGTCGGGGTTGCAGGTGACCACGAGGTGGTGGACGTCGGTGAGCAGCTGGTCGGCCAGGGCGGTGGCCGCGACGCTCTCGGGGCTGTCGCCCGACCGTGCGAACGAGACCAGGAGCGTCGGGAGGTCCTCGGCGAAGGTGCCGTGGGGGTCGCTGACGAGGTCGGTGGTCGCGACGGCGTCGACGCGACGCGCCATCGCGCGGCGCAGCGCGGGCGCCAGGATCTCGCCGCCAAAGGCGGACGTGCCGGCACCGGTGAGCACCACCCGCAGGTCGCCGCGGGCCAGGAGCGGGGCGAGGAACGCCGCGGTCTCGGCGTCGTCCGCCGCACGGGCGGCGAGCGCGCGCCACAGTCGCGGCTGCTGGCCGATCTCGGCGGTGGTCCACCGCGCCCCGTCGTCGTGGGCCGCGAGCAGGGGGTGGGTGGTGGTCGAGGTCACAGCGGGACGTTAGACCCGGTCGACCGGTCCGTCAACTGTCTGATACTGGTATGGTACCGGTATGCCTGAGGACCGACTGCCGCGCGGACTGCTCACCGACGACGCGCTGCCGCTCTTCGAGCAGGTCGCGGCCCGGCTCCGCGACGACCTCCGCGACGCCGGGGCGCGACCGGGGGACCGGCTGCCGTCCGAGCGGGTGCTCACCGAGCGGTACGGGGTCTCGCGCGTGACCGTGCGCTCGGCGCTCTCCGAGCTCGAGCGTCGACGGGTGGTGCGACCGTCGGCCTCGCGCGGCTGGTTCGTCGACGACGAGGGCTCGGCGCCCGCGCAGGGCGCCCACGTCCAGGGGTTCGCCGACTGGGCGGCGGCGCAGGGGCTGGAGACCGGGTGCGAGGTGCTGCGCCACGAGGTCCGCCCCTGCACCGTGGCCGAGGCCGAGGTGCTCAGGGTGGCGCCGGGCATCGAGCTCGTCGACCTCGTCCGGCTCCGCTCCCTCCAGGGCATCGTCGTCGTGCACGAGCACAACCGGCTGCCACTGGCGATGTGCCCGGGCCTGGCCCGCACCGACTTCACCCACGCGTCGCTCTACGCGACGCTCGCCGCCGGTCGACCACCGCAGGTCCCGACCGTCGCCGACTACTCGGTCGAGGCGCGGCAGGCCAGCGCGGAGGAGGAGCGGTTGCTCGACCTCGCGGACGTGCCGGTGCCCGTGCTCGTCGCGACCCAGCTCTCGTACAACCAGGCGCACCGGCCGCTCGAGTACACCGTCGCGGCGTACCGCGGAGACCGCTACCGGTTCCGCGCCTCGATCACGAACGAGGACTGAGCGCCAGCACGCCGAGCACGTGCGCCACGACGTCGCTGATCGCGTCGCGCGCACCGGCGAGGTACTTCCGGGGGTCGGTCACCGTCCCGTCCGCGGCGAGGTGCTCGCGGACGGCGCCGGTGAAGGCGACGTTGAGCGCGGTGCCGACGTTGATCTTGACCATCCCGGCCCCGATCGCCGCGCGCAGCTCGTCGTCGGGGACGCCCGACGAGCCGTGCAGCACCAACGGGACGGGGACGGCGTCGCGCAGCGCGCGGATCAGGTCGTGGTCGAGCCGCGCGTCCTGCGAGGTCATGGCGTGCGAGGAGCCGACGGCGACGGCGAGCGAGTCGACGCCGGTGGCCTCCACGAACGCTCGCGCCTCGGCGGGGTCGGTGCGGACGCCGGGCGCGTGCGCGCCGTCCTTGCCGCCCACCTCGCCCAGCTCGGCCTCCAGCCAGATCCCGTGCTCGCTGGCCCACGCGGCGGCGTCGGCGGTGCGGGCGACGTTGGCGTCGTAGGGGTGCTTCGAGCCGTCGTACATCACCGAGCTGAAGCCGAGGTCGGCCGTGCGGCGGACGAGCTCGTCGCCGGTGACGTGGTCGAGGTGCAGCGCCACGTCGGTGCTCGACGTGCGGGCGACGGCGACGCAGGCCGCCGCAATGGCGTCGGGGGTGCGGTGGAAGGCGATCGCGTTCTCGCTGAGCTGCAGCACGACCGGGCGCCCGGCGCGCTCGGCGCCGGCCACGACGGCCTCGGCGTGCTCGAGCGTGATGACGTTGAACGCCCCGACGGCGGCGTCGGCCTCACGGGCGTCGTCGACGAGGACGGCGGCGGGGACGAGCGTCACGTCAGCCCCCGACCTGGCCGTTGGCGGTGCACAGGTCGCCGATGTCGGCGGTGCGGTCCTGCTTGATGTAGCCGAACATCTCGAGCGCCCGCTCGCGGTCCCAGCGCACGCTGAGGTCGGCGATCGGGACCGTGCAGTTCAGCCCGCCGCCCCCCATGGCCGAGGACAGGCCGAGCGCGAACCGTCCGAGGGCGATCGGGCCGACGTCCTCGCCGATCGACAGCGACGAGGCGCTGCTGCCGGCCACGTCGGCGTACCGGAACGGGTTCAGGACCGTGGCGGGCGACTTGACCTCGGACGCGATGGCGCCGAGCACCTCGCGCTGGCTCTGCACGCGGCTGATGTCGGAGTCGGCGTACTGCTTGCGCGAGCGCGCGTAGCCGAGCGCCGTGGTGCCGTCTGCCTCCTGGCAGCCCTTGCGCAGGTTGATCCCGGCCGCCTTGTCCTTGAGCCGCTGCTTGGGGCAGATCTGCACGCCGCCGACCGCGTCGACGATGTTGACGAACCCGCCGAAGCCGATCTCGACGTAGTCGTCGACCCGCACGCCGGTGTTCTGCTCGATCGTCTGCACGAGCAGCTCGGGGCCGCCGAAGGCGTAGGCCGCGTTGATCTTGCCGCGTCCGCGTCCGGGGATGTCGACCTGCGAGTCGCGCGGGATCGACAGCAGCAGGGTCGGGCCGCTGCCGGTGTGCATCAGCATGATCGTGTCGGTGCGCCCGCGGCCACCGCCGTCGGAGCCGGTGGTGAGCTCCTTCTGCTGCGCCTTGCTCAGCCCGGCGCGGCTGTCGGAGCCGACCAGCAGGAAGGTCTGTCCCGGCTGCTCGGCCGGGCGGTCGCCGGCGGGGTCGGCGTCGACCTTGGTGATCTTGCCCCAGGCCCAGAAGGGCACGGCGACGAGGAACACGACCCACACGAGCACCAGGGCGAGCACGATGCGACGGACCCGGCGGCCCTTGCCGCGCGGGGGGCGGGACGAGCGCCGCGTCGGGGGTGGGGGAGTGCCGCCGCCGGACCGGCCGGAGCCGGGCTCGCGCGTGGACGCCCACGACGGCGGGGGCAGCGACGGCGGGGGCAGCGCGCTGCCGGGACGCCCCTGCGAGGGGGCCGCCGGGGTGCCGGTGTCCGAGGGGCCGCCGTAGAGCCAGCCGTACTGGTCGTCGGAGGAGGAGCCCTGGCCGGGGCCGTGGTCGCGCTGGGGCATGGCGACGACGGTACCCGAGCGCCCGGCGCGTCGGAGCAGGTCAGGGCCTCCGGCGAGGTGATACTGACGGGCACTGCTCGCGTCTTCCCCCGTGAGGAAAATCTTTGATGCCACACCCCCGTCCGTTCTCGTTCGGGCCCGAACCCGCTGAGGACGTCTCGGCCCGGGTCAGGTTCCGTCGGGCCCTCGTCCTGATGGCGATGACCCTCGTCATGCCCGGGTCCGCCCAGCTCGTCATGGGCAACAAGCGCGTGGGGCGGATCGCGATCCGGGTCTGGCTCGCGGCGTGGATCGTCGCCCTGCTGCTCCTCCTCGTCGCCCTGACGTCGCGCAGCAGCCTGATCAGCGTCTTCACGAGCGGGTCGCTGCTGTGGGTCGGACGGATGCTGCTCATCGGTGCCGCGCTCGGGTGGGTCGCGCTCTTCGTCGACGCCTGGCGCCTCGGCGCGCCGCTCGAGCTGCGCCGCCCGCACCGCCTCGCGATGACGGGCGTCAACTCGGTGCTCTGCCTCGTCACCGCGGGCAGCCTGCTGTTCGGCGCCAACGTGCTGGCCGTGCAGAAGAGCTTCATGGACGACGTGTTCGGCCACCAGACGGTGTCACTGGCCCAACAGGGCCGCTACAACGTGCTGCTGCTCGGCGCGGACTCGGGCAAAGGCCGTGTCGGGCTGCGTCCGGACTCCCTGATGGTGGCGAGCATCGACGCCGACACCGGGCAGACCGTCCTCGTCGGCCTGCCGCGCAACCTCGCGAACGTCCCGTTCCCCAAGGGCTCCACGATGCGCGAGCAGTTCCCCCAGGGCTTCGACTGCGACGGCTGCTACCTCAACGGCGTCAACACCTGGGCCGAGGACAACAAGGAGCTCTTCCCCGGCGTCGTGCACCCGGGCATCGAGGCCACCAAGCAGGCGGTCTCGCAGACCACCGGCCTCGACGTCGGCTACTACGCGATGGTCAACCTGCACGGGTTCAAGGACCTCGTCGACGCTGTCGGCGGCGTGCGGCTGACGGTCCCCGAGCGGGTCCCGATCGGCGGCATCGGATCGCCGGTCGTCGGCTACGTCGAGAAGGGCACCCGTCAGCTCGACGGCCGAGAGACGCTCTGGTTCGCCCGCAGCCGCGTCGCCAACAACGACTACTCGCGGATGGCCCGCCAGAAGTGCGTGATGAGCGCGATGCTGCACCAGCTGAGCCCGCAGACGGTGCTGCTGAACGTCAACTCCCTGGCCGACTCGTCCAAGCGGATGCTCGAGACCGACATCCCGCAGAGCGAGCTCGACACCTTCATCGACCTCGCGCTCAAGGCGCGCTCGGCCAAGGTGTCGACGGTGTCGATCGTGCCGCCCGCGGTCAACACCTCCGACCCCGACTTCTCCGAGGTCCGCGACATGGTGTCGCGCGCCGTCGACGCGTCCGAGGGCAAGAAGGTCGCCAAGCCGGCCGAGCAGGTCAAGGCCGAGCGCGAGGCCGCGGCGAGGGTCGCCGGCCAGGCGCCCGACGTCGACAAGCAGCACTCGACGCAGGTCAACGAGACGCAGGACCTCCAGGCCGCCTGCTGACGCGCTCCGTCGCGGCGACGGCGTCCACCCGGGCGTCGTCGACCGCGGCACCGCTGGAGTCGACCAGCAGCACCAGCGACCCGCCCACCACGAGAACGGCGAGCAGGGCGTCGACGGGGTCGTCGGCGCCGGTGACGAGCAGCCGGTCGCCGGGGTCGAGCCCGAGGGCGCGTCCCCGCTCGAGCAGCGGTGCGTGGTCGGCCGGCCGCGGCGGGGCGTGGGCGGAGAACACGTCGCCGTGGCCGAGCACCTCGGCGTTGTAGTCGACGACCCCCGCGGGGAGCGGCTCCACGAAGCGCCCGCCGAGCGGACGCAGCGACAGCGCGACCACCTCGTCGGCGACGGGCACGTCGCCCGTGAGCACCTCGGGCCCCACCACGACGAGGTCGGCGTCGGCGTCGGGACCGACCACGCGGCACCCGACGCTCCAGCAGGCCAGGTGCCAGACGACGTCCTCCCAGTGGGTGGGCAGCCGCAGCGAGACGGTGGTCGAGCCGTCGGCGGCCAGGGAGTCCTGCAGCATGTTGGCCGTCTTGGAGACCCAGTTGGCCGTGGTGGCGACGCTCAGCTCGATGCGCTCGCCGGTGGCGTGGTCGTAGTAGGTGACGAGCGGGCGGCCGGGGTCGGCGCCCAGGGCGGACGCGAGCAGGGCCGGGACGGTGTCGGGCGTGGAGGTCACGCCGCCCAGCCTGTCAGGTGAGGACGACGACCCGCAGCGCGAGCCGGTGGGCGGCGGCGAGCACCCGCAGCCGCTCCGCGAGGACGCCGGCGGCCACCAGCGCGTCGGGCTCGGCGGACGCGGGCCGCACGTGCACGGTGTCGCCGTCGACCCGCGCCGCCGCGGTCGACCCGGCCGACGCCTCGCGCAGCACGGTCTCGAGCGCGTCGGCCGCCGGTGCGGGGAACCCACGGCCGAGCGGGTCGTCGCGCCGGACGGCCGCGCGCACGGCGTCGAGCGCGCCGAGGCCGAACAGGTCGGTGTCCTCGGGACGCACGAGCCGACGCGCGCCGTCTCCGTCGTCCGTGGTGAGCACCTCGCGCGGGAGGCCGCGGACCAGCACGACGGGGATGCCGTCGAGCTTGCCGGCCACGAGGTCCGCCGCGGACGCCACCTCGTCGGCGACCGCGGGCGCCGTGACGTGCAGCTCGTTGCCGTGCGGGTCGGTCCTGCCGTCGTAGGAGACGAGGGGGCGCAGGCCGGCGACGCCGATCGCGATGTCGGTCTGGCCGTCGCGCCAGGCCCGGCCCGCGGTGTCGGAGACGACGACCGCGACGCGGGCCCCGGTGAGGTCGAGGAGCGCCCGACGGATGGCGCGCGCGTCGCCGTCGGGGTCCGGCGGCAGCGGGACCGACTCGCCGGTGCCGACGTTGGACGCGTCGACGCCCGCGGCCGCGAGCACGAGCCCGTGGTGGGTGCGGACGATCCGCAGCGGGCCACGGGCGGCGACGACGCGGTCGGTCTCGGCGTCGAGGAGGTCCTCGCGCGGGCCCCGGACGACCAGGCCCGCGGCCTTGCTCACCACCTTGCTGGTCACGACGACGGCGTCGCCGTCCTGCAGGGTGGGGAGGTGGCGGACCACGAGGGCCGCGAGGTCGTCGCCGGCCCCGACCTCGGGGAACCCCGTGGACGGAAGGACCTCGAGGGTCACGGTCGCGGCCGGTCGCGCAGCGCCAGGCCCACCTCGAGGGTGTCGGCCGCCAGTGCGGTGGTGAGGGCGTCGTCGCTCATCAGCAGGGGACGGGCGTGCGCCTCGACGCCGGCCTCGCGCAGGGTGGCGACCTCGGCCTCGTCGCCCGAGTCGACCAGCCACGCGTCCAGCAGGCCACCGCGGTCGCGCGCGCCGTAGTGGCGTCCGACGCCCGCGGCGCTGACCTCGACCCCGAGCCCGGAGAGCAGCTGGTCGGCCATGCCCCGCACGGCGGCGCCGCCCACGATGGGGGAGACGCCGACCACGGGTGCGGTGGTGCGGCGCAGCGCCTCGCGGATCTCGGCGACGCCGACGATCGGGCCCACGGACACGATCGGGTTGGAGGGGGCCACCACGACGAGGTCGGACTGCTCGATCTCGTCGACCACGCCGGGCCCGGCCGTCGCGGACTCCAGGCCCACGACCACGACGCCGCGCACGGGCACCGAGGCTCGCAGCCGCACCCAGTACTCCTGGAAGTGGATGGCGCGCTGGCCGGAGTCGCTCTCGTCGTCGTCGACCAGGACGTGGGTCTCGACGCGGTCGTCGCTCATCGCGAGCAGCTCGACGCCGGTGTCCCAGCGTCGGCAGAGCGCGCGGGTGACGTCGGACAGCCCGTAGCCGGCCGACAGCATCTGGGTGCGCACGAGGTGGGTGGCGAGGTCGCGGTCGCCGAGCCCGAACCAGTCGGGCTGCACGCCGTAGGCCAGCAGCTCCTCCTTGGCGTTCCACGTCTCGTGCGCGCGACCCCAGCGGCGCTCGTCGTCGATGCCGCCGCCGAGGGTGTACATGACGGTGTCGAGGTCGGGGCAGATCTTGAGGCCGAAGAGCCAGATGTCGTCGGCGGTGTTGGCGACCACCGTGATCTGGTCGTCCGGCCCGAGGGTGCTGCGCAGCCCCTCGGTGAACCGCGCCCCACCGATACCGCCCGACAGCACGCAGACCCGCATGGGAGCCATTGTCGGCGCCCCGCGCGGATGGACGTGCGGCGGCCCCCGCTTGTGGCAGGGTGGGCTCGTCTTTCTCCGCCTCGAAGGAGTCCCCGTGGTGACCGCACAGACCAAGAAGCTGCGCGACGTGCTCGCGATCGTCCTGCTGGCCTTCGTGGCCGTGCAGCTCGTGCTCGCGTTCGCGCTGCTGTTCAAGGACCTCGGCCTCGACGCCGGGTTCGCCGAGACCTCGACGGTCCTCGCCGGACGCTTCGTCGACCCGACGCTGACGATCATCGTCGCGGTCGCCGTCCTGCTCGTCACGCACCTGGGTGAGCCGACCAGGCTGGCCCGGCCGCTGAGCCTCGCCGGCCTGGTGATCCTCGGGATCATGCTGCTCCTCGGGGTGGTCACCTGGATCGCCGCGCTCACCTCCGACGGCACCGAGGCGCTCGGCCAGTTCGGCGGACTGCCCTTCGCGGGCAAGCTCGCCGGCACGCTGTCGCTGCTCACCTACTTCGCCCTCGCCGGCGCCGCGCTCTACTTCGTGCTCGTCTCCTTCTCGGCGCTGCCGAAGCCGGTCCGGGCCACGCCGCCGCAGCAGCAGTGGTCCGGCCAGCAGGGCCAGGGCGGCCCGTGGGGCCAGCCGCAGGGGCAGAACCAGCCCCAGGGCAACCAGGGCTGGGGACAGCCGCAGGGCGGTCAGCAGGGCTGGGGACAGCAGCAGCCGCAGGGCGCTAAGCAGGGTCAGGACGCGCAGCAGGCCTGGGGCGCCGCGAGCGGTGCCGCCGGTGGTGCCGCCGCCGGTGCGGCGTCGAGCGGCTGGGGCCAGCCCGAGCAGTCCCCGGCCGAGTCGTCGCAGTCGTCGCAGTCGCAGCCCGACCAGGGCTGGGGCCAGCAGCAGGGCTACGGACAGCAGGAGTACAGCCAGCCCGACTACAGCCAGCAGGGCTACGCCCAGCAGGACTACAGCCAGCAGGGTTACGCGCAGCAGGGCTGGGGCCAGCAGCAGGACTACGGCCAGCCCGACTACAGCCAGCAGGGGTACGCCCAGCAGGACTACAGCCAGCAGGGCTACGACCAGCAGGGCACGGGGCAGCAGCAGGACCACGGCCAGCAGGCTGACGGCCAGCAGGGCTGGGGTCAGCCCGAGCAGGCGCAGCAGTCCGGCTGGGGCGAGCAGCAGCCCAGCCCGTCGTGGGGCGAGCCGGTGCAGTCGCAGGAGTACGGCAGCGGCGAGCCGTCGGCCTGGGGACAGCCCGAGCAGGCCCAGCCCGCTCCGTCCTGGGGCGAGCCGGTGCAGTCGCAGGAGTACGGCACGCCGCAGACGTCCGAGGCGACCGCGGCCCCGTCCGAGGACCGCTCCGACCCGGCGCCGGAGTCCCCGATGGAGTCGACGAGCCAGTTCGAGCCCATCCGCGACGACGCCCCCCAGCAGCCCGCCGAGGGCGCCGGTGACGGCACCGATGTGAGCGACGTCACGGCCGACGAGCCGCGACGTGATGCCGGCGACGACGCCGACGGATCCTCCGGATGGTGGAACCCCGGCAACCGCTGAACCCGTCGCACCCCACTCGCCACGCTGCTCCTACCACGTACGGAGCAGCGTGGCGAGTTTCGTGAATACCACCGTTTGGCTTGACGTGCGGGCATTGACAGGCATGTAATTTCACCCGTGTCGTCCTTACTGGGCGAGCACGGGGTCACTACAGGGGTCAGGAGGCGATCGTCGTGGAGGCTGAGCTCGAGCTGCTCGACATCAACGCCGAAGAGATGAGCTGGCAGGAGCGCGCCCTGTGCGCGCAGACCGATCCGGAGGCGTTCTTCCCCGAGAAGGGCGGCTCCACGCGCGAGGCCAAGCGGGTCTGCCTCACGTGCGACGTCCGGGGCAGCTGCCTGGAGTACGCACTGGAGCACGACGAGCGCTTCGGCATCTGGGGCGGGCTGTCCGAGCGGGAACGGCGCAAGCTCAAGAAGCGCGCCGTCTGACGCCGTCTGACGTCTGAGCACGCACCTGGCGGCGTTGCTGCCGGCTTCGGCGGACGAACCCGGTCCGCCTTCGCCGGCGCGCCTTGCCCGGCACGCACTCAGACGACAGACGCCGCACGGCTCCCTCGGACCCGTGCGCGGTCACTGCTTCGCACCCACGCAGGCGCCAGGGAGTCGTTTCGCTGCCGGTAGGGTGACGGACGGTCCTGCGGGACCCCGTCCGTCCCCCGACCCGCGAGGTGCAGCCGCCGCATGATCGACGTCCTGGAGGACGAGGTCCAGCCGGACGGCGCCTGGCGGCTCGAGCCGCCCCGCGTAGTCGCGGTGCTGGTGCTGTCCGACGGGGCCCGGTGGATCCCGGCCGCGCTCGACGCGCTGGCCGCCCAGTCGCACGTCCCCGACGAGCTCGTCGTGGTCGACGTCGGCTCCTCGGACGGGAGCGCCGACCTCGTCACCGCCCGGTTGCCCGGGCACCCCGTGCACAACGCGCCCACCGGGTCCGGGTTCGGCGCCGCGGTGCAGGTGGGGCTCGACCGTGCCGCGCCCGCCGACTGGGTGTGGCTCCTGCACGACGACTGCGCCCCCGACGCCGACGCCCTCGCGTGCCTGCTCGACGAGGCCACCCGCGCCGACGACGTCGCCGCGGTGGGGCCGAAGGTGCGCGAGTGGCCGTCGCTGCGCCGCCTCGTCGAGGTGGGCGTCACCATCACCGGCACCGGGCACCGCGAGACCGGGCTCGAGCGGGGCGAGCCCGACCAGGGCCAGCACGACCGCCCGCGCGACGTCCTGGCCGTCGGCAGCGCCGGGATGCTCGTCCGCCGCGATGCCTGGGACCGGCTCGGCGGCTTCGACCCCGGCCTGCCGCGCTACGGCGACGACGTCGACTTCGGCTGGCGCGCCAACCGCGCGGGCCTGCGCGTCCGGGTCGCTCCCCGGGCCGTCGTGTTCCACCTCGAGGCCGCGTCGCGCTCCCTGCGCGAGGACGGCCTCCCGGGATCGCCGGTGCGCGAGCAGCGCCGCGCGTCGCTGTTCACCCTGCTCGCCAACGCGAGCCCGGCCGGCTTCGCCTGGCAGTCGGTGCGCCTGGTGGTCGGGTCGGTGCTCCGTGTGCTCGCGCTGCTGGTCGCCAAGGCCCCCACCGAGGCCCGCGACGAGCTGCTCGGGATGCTGGCGGTCTACCGCCGTCCGGGCGAGATGTTCGCGGCTCGGCGCCGCCGTGCGGCCACCGCCGCGGTGCCGCCGGCGGCCGTCCGCGAGCTGCTCCCGTCGCCCGCCCAGCCCTACCAGCACGGGCTCGACTCGCTCCTGGACGTCGTCACCGCCCTGGTGCGCCCCGTCCCGGCCGGGTCCACCGGCCGTCGCGCGTCCTCGCCCGGACGTCGGGTGCAGGCGCGCGGCCTGGACGAGCTCGGTGCGGAGGTGCCCGACGACGACCGCTCGCTGTGGGCGCGTCGACCGTGGCTCGCGACCGTGGTCGTCGTGGTGCTCGCCGCGATCGCGGCCGCGCGGGGGCTCGTCGGCGGCGGCTCGCTGGTGGGCGGGGTGCTCGCGGCCTCGCCCGAGTCCGCCGGCGCGTGGTGGTCGCTGTTCCTGTCCTCGTCCCACGACCTCGGCAGCGGGACGTCGGGCTCGGCGCCCACGTTCGTCCTCGCGCTCGCCGCACCGGCCACGCTCGTCTGGGCGCACCCCGGGCTGGTGGTCGACGTGCTGGTGCTCGGCGCCGTGCCGCTGGCGGCCGCCACGGCGCACCGGCTCGCGGTCCGGCTGCTCGGCTCGGCCCGGCTGCAGGCCTGGTTCGCCCTCACCTGGGCGCTCGGCGCCGTCGCCGTGGGGGCCACGGCGCAGGGCCGCCTCGGCACGCTCGTCGCGGTCGTCGTGGCGCCCGTCCTGGTCGGGGCGGTGCTGACCATGCTGGAGACCCCCGGCTGGCAGCCGGCCGTCCGGGTGGCCGCCTGGCTGTCGCTCGCCACGGCGTTCGCGCCCGTCGCCTTCTGGCTGACCGTGCCCGCGGTGCTGGTCGCCGCCCTGGTGAGATGGTCCGGCCGCCACCTCGTCCCGCTCGTGATCGTGCTCCTGGTGCCGCTCGCGGTCGTGGGGCCCTGGACCTGGGAGCGCGTGCTGCGCCCCGGCACCTGGTGGTGGGAGGCCGGTCGTGCCGACGCGGGCGTCGGCCCGCTCGACCCGTCGGTGCTGGACCTGCTCGTCGGACGCGCCGGCGGACCGGGTGCGGCCCCCGCGTGGTTCGCGCTCGGCGTGGTCGTGGCCGGTCTGCTGGCGCTGGTCCGCGCCGACCGTCGTGCCGCGGTGCTGTCCGCGTGGGCCGTCGGCCTCGTCGGGCTGGCCCTCGCGGTCCTGGGTGCCGGCACCCGCTGGGACGTCCCGGGCACCACCGCGTCCGCCCCGGCCTGGGTCGGGCTCCCGGCGCTCGTGTGGGCGGGCGCGCTGGCGCTCGCGGCGGCGCTCGCCGTCGACGGCTGGCGCGATGCCCGGTCCCGTCGCGGGCCGGACGCGCTCGGCCGCGTCGTGCCCGTCGTGGCGGTCCTCGCACTGCTCGGCCCGGTGCTGACCGCCGGCTGGTGGGTCGTGCGCGGTGCCGACGACCCGCTGGCCCGCGGCGCCGCGACCGACGTGCCGGCCTACCTCGTCGACCGTGCGGCGGCGGGGGAGGCCACGCTCGTGCTCGAGGGTGGCCGCGCCGACGGTCTCGGCTACCAGGTGCTGCGCGGTGACGGCCCACGGCTCGGCGACGAGTCGGTGCCGGTCGACGCGTCGCGCGAGCGGGCCACCGAGGCCGTCGTGGCCCGTCTGGTCTCCGACCCGTCGCCCGAGGCGGTCACGTCGCTCGCGCGGCGCGGCATCAGCGCCGTCTACCTCCGCGCGCCCGCGGACGCGGCCGTCGCGTCGACCCTGGACTCGGTGGCCGGGCTGCAGCCGTCCGGCAGCCCCGACCCGGGCTCGCGGGTGTGGACCTTCGCGGCCGACGTCGACGTCGTCCAGCCCGAGGCTCCCTCGTCGGCCTGGACCGCCGTCGGCGCCTGGGCGCGGCTGCTGGTCGCGGCCGTCGTGCTGGTGCTGGCCCTGCCCGGACGTCGGAGGAGGACGCGATGAGCACCGACCGACCCGGCGGGCGTCGCGTCCGCGTCGAGCCGCGCCGCGCGCAGACCCCGACCGACCGTCGACCGCTCGTGCTCACCTGCGTGGTCGTGCTGGTGGCGGCCCTGCTGCTCGGGGCGTCCGCGCTGCGTGGTGACCCGGGCGTCGACGACGTCGCGGCACCGGCGGCGACGGCCGTCACGGCCGTGACGACGACCTGCCCCGTGCCCGGGGTGGGCGGGCGTCGCGTCGCGGAGGTCGGTCTGGCCACCGGGTCGGCCGACGTCGGCGTGCGCCGCCGTGGCGAGGGCGCCCGCACCGCCCGCGTGCTGCCGGGTGGCGACGAGCTCGCCGACGTCGCCGGTGCCGGTGCCTGGACCACCACGTCGGTCCGGACGCCCGAGGCGCTCGCCGTCGCGCTCGGCGCGTCCGGCTCGCTGGCACCCGGCGCCGTCGGGACCGTCGCCGCGGTC
>JAURVT010000024.1 GCA_030655315.1 Nocardioidaceae bacterium
CGTCGACTCGATCTGCCTTCTCGGCGATTCGCGGCGGGTGAGTAGATCTCGGCGCGACGGAGGGCCGTCAGGGGCGAAGGAGGTCGCACAGGACCTGCCGTGCACGCCGAGGAGGTACCCCAGCTCACTGTGACGACTGCACTGCCTGACCCAGTCCCGTTGACGAGCGCCTCGTTCAGAAGCGGTACGGCTCTCCCGACACCGACACCGACGCCGACGCCGACGCCGACGCCGACGCCGACTGCGAGCGGCCGTGCGGATGCATGGGCACCTGATGACCTCATGCGTGGCCGTGCTCGAGACGGGCACGACGGGATCATCTGTTGCCCACACGCTTGCTGTGGAGGAGGGTGGCAGTTCTCCGGAACGGGATCCCGTGCGGAGCGCCGGCTTCTGCTGGCGACAAGCGGGGAGCGTGCCGGTCGAGGTTCCCGCTATGGTCACGCTCCGCGTGAGGTTCCCCGTCAGGCCGAGCAGTCGGAGGTCTGGCACCGCCGTCCTCGGGCAGGGGCCCAGACGGATTCCCCGGGGGCGTGGAGACAGCCGCGCGCTGGAAGCGGCGGGCGGTGTCGGTCAGAGCCGCCCATCCGCGTGTGAACCTGGAACCCTCGCTTGCGCCATCCCGGGCAGTTCGTCCCCCTTGTGTGATTCCGATCACCCTGCTACTTTCCGAGCATCGAACCGGTTCGACGATCGAGCCGGGCATGGGAGGACACCATGAAACGTCAGCTCGCCGCAGCGGTCATCGCGACCGCCGCTCTCGGGGCCCTGCTGGTCCCCAGCTCTGCGCAGGCCGCGGGGAACACCCTGATCGTGGACGTCGGCACGGTGGTGCAGCCGGTCAGCCATGTCGCAGCAGGCGGACTGTTCGGGGTGTCGTCCTCGACCACTCCCACGACCGAGTCGCTGCTGGCGCTGCGCCCGAAGATGTTCACCCAGCCGCCGCCGCGCACCACTCACCAGGGCAACGGCGCGACGCAGGTGTGCTGTGATGCGCTCAAGGTCGCAGGCAACATCACCGCCGCCGGCGCCGAGCAGTACATCCGGATGCCCGACATCTACCCGACCTTCCCGTACCAGTGGCAGGGCTGGGCCGACTGGGAGGCCAAGATCGACCTGATGGTGCGCGACCGCCTCGGCGCGACCGGCACCACGAACATCGCCGGTTGGGAGATCTGGAACGAGCCCGACGGCACGTGGGACACCGCCAAGGCCGGCCCCTACCTCGACGGCTGGACCCGCAGCTACCGTCGGATCCGCGCGCTCGACACCAAGACGCCGATCATCGGTCCCGGGTACTCCTACTACGACAGCTCGCTGATGCGTGCCTTCATGAGGCACGCGCGCGACACCGGGACGCTGCCGCAGGTCGCGGTCTGGCACGAGCTGCAGGACCACAGCTACAACAACGTCGCCGCGCACGTGGCCGACTACCGGCAGATCGAGCGCGACCTCGGCATCTCGCCGCGCGAGATCTCGATCAACGAGTACGGCTCGCCCAACCAGGTCGACATCCCCAGCTCCAACGTGCACTACATGTCGGTGTTCGAGCGGCACGGCGTCCACGACGCGGAGCGCGCGTACTGGTTCGAGGCCGGCACCTTCGACGGCCTGTTCCACAACGGTCGACCGACCGCCTCGTACTGGGCGTACAAGTGGTACGCCGACCAGACCGGCAACATCGTCCGGACCACACCGCAGTCGTGGCTCGACGGCGTCGCGTCGTACGACTCGACGCGCAAGATCGTCAACGTCGTCTTCGGCGGCGACAGCGGCACGAACACGGTCCGAGTCAACGGCCTCGGCGCCCTCGGCTCCTCGGTTCGCGTGACACTGAGCTCGACCCCGGGCACAGGTCGCTTCACCAACGTGGACGCACCCACCACCGTGTCGACGCAGACGCTGCCGGTCAGCAACGGCAGCATCGCGGTCCCGGTCAGCGGCATGACCGCCGAGCAGGCCTACCAGCTCGTCGTGACGCCGGCCAACGGCCCGACGACGTCGTACCAGCAGACGTACGAGGCCGAGAACGCCTCGGTCGTCAACGCCGACACCCGCAGCGCGTCGGGGGCCTCGAACGGCTCGTACGTCGGCGGCATCGACGGCAGCGCCGACATGCGCGACCAGAGCTTCGTCGACTTCACCGTCGACGTCCCGCAGGCTCGCGACTACACGATGACGGTGCGCTACGCCAACGGCACCGGCGCCCCCGCGACCCAGGGACTGGCCTACAACGGCGGCGCGTTCGAGACGGTGACCTACCCCGCGACGGCGGGCTGGGCGCAGTTCGGATCGGTCGACCGGACGGTCCGGCTCAAGGCCGGTCTCAACGTGGTCAGGCTCGCCAAGGGGTCGCCGAACTTCGGCGGCGGCACCGGCTTCGCCGAGCTCGACAGCATCACCGTGAGGTGACGGCGCAGCGCTGATCCTTCCAGGACCATCCCCGCCGGCGGGGCGACCCCGGGTCGCCCCGCCGGCGGTCTTCCGACCACCCTCGCCTTTCCCACGGAGCCCGTGCATGCCGTCCTCGCTTCCCCCCTTCGACCTCGCCCAGGTCCCGTTCAGCCGAGCCGGGTCGTGGTTCGGGCTGTCGCCCGTGGTGGCCGAGCACGACGTGCGAGCCGACGTGCACCTGGTGTCGCACCGGGGCGGCATCTGCGGCGTGCTGCGGCTCCTCCCACTGTGGGCCGGTCCTACCGAGACCCACGCCAACCCCGCCCGCCTCGTCTGGACGGGCGGCGACGGCGGGCTGGTCACGGCGGTCTTCGAGGGCGTCGACGGCCTGCGCATCCGCGGCCTCGGCGGTCACTTCGCGATCGAGGCCGCCCAGCCGAGCCTGACCCCGCACACCGGCACCTACCTGACGCCCGACCCGGCCAGCGACTCGTACGTCTTCACCTCCTACGAGACCGGTCATCGGTACCGCGTGACGGTGCACCGCGGCACCTGCTCGGTGCGAGGCGCTGAGGCCGTGGGCCGTTGCGAGCGGGCCGTCCTCGTCGGCCCGGACGACGACGGCATGTGGGAGCTCTCGATCGAGGAGCTGGCGAACACCCGGCCCGCCCGGACCGGCGAGCCGTCGTTCGATCAGCTGCGCGACCACGTGACCGACGAGTTCGACCGCTTCCTCGACCGGGTCGTTCCCTGGCGCGACGCCACCACTCCGGCGGCCGCCCTCGCCGCCTACGTCCTCTGGTCGGCCACCGTCGTGCCGGCAGGCTTGCTCGCGCGTCCAGCCGTCCTGATGTCCAAGCACTGGATGGACAAGGTCTGGAGCTGGGACCACTGCTTAAACGCACTCGCCCTCGCGCCCGGCGACCCCGAGCTGGCGTGGCACCAGTTCCTCCTCCCGTTCGACCACCAGGACGAGCACGGCGCACTGCCCGACTCGGTCGCCCACGGCGAGGTCCTGCGCAACTTCGTCAAGCCACCCGTCCACGGCTGGGCCCTCCTCCAGCTCCTCGACCGTCTCGGCACGCCGCCGCCGGACGACGAGCTGCTCGCGGCGTTCGAGGCAGTCGAGCGCTCCACCACCTGGTGGGCCGAGCTGCGCTCCAGCCCCGACCGCGGTCTGCCCTACTACCAGCACGGCAATGACAGTGGTTGGGACAACTCGACGGTGTTCGCCGACGGGCAGGTGCTCGAGACGGCCGACGTAGCCGCACTGCTCTCACTGCAGATGCGTCATCTGTCGACGATCGCCGACCGTCTCGGCCTGGCCGACCGCGCGCAGGTGTGGACCGCGAGGGCCGAGGAGGTCCAGGAGGCGCTGCTCGGGCACCTGTGGGACGGCGAGCAGTTCGTCTCCCGCTCCCTGGTCACGGGCGACGTCCGACGCTCGCGATCGCTGCTCACGAAGGTCCCGCTCGTGCTGGGGGAGTGGCTGCCGGACGACGTCGCGGCGGCCCTGGGCAGCCTGGTCGAGGAGCACCTCACCGACCACGGCCTGGCCACCGAGCCCGTCGACTCCCCGGACTACGAGCCCGACGGCTACTGGCGCGGCCCGATCTGGGCGCCGTCGACGATCCTCCTCGTCGACGGCCTGCGACGCACCGGCCACGTGCAGCTGGCCGACACCGTGTCCGAACGATTCCTGCGGCTGTGCGAACGCAGCGGCTTCGCAGAGAACTTCGACGCTCTCACCGGTGAGGGGTTGCGCGACCGTGCCTACACCTGGACGGCGAGCGCCTACCTGCTGCTCGCCGAGCGGTCCGTGCGGTCCTGAGGTCCCTGCGCGTCCACGGCGGCACACGGCGGCCGACTCGGCGACGGCGTCGTCACCGAGCCCAGCCCTCGACGGCCCCGCGCGAGCAGGTGGTCGATCGCCGCGTGCAGCGACCCGACACCGTCTGGTGCGCGACCCCGCGGCGGGTGACGTCGGCCCCGACGGGGTGCGCCTCCTCCTCGCGGGCGCGCGGCACCCGGGTCGTGGTCGTCGTCAGTCCCGGGAGGTGGAAGAGATCGGGATCCAGACCCGCATGGTCGTCGGCCCGGCCTCTCCCCACGACCGGTAGCGCCCGAGCCTGACCTCGGCGTGCTCGGACGCCACGGCGCCGCCGTCGTCAGCGCTCGTGTAGGGCCACCCGTCAGTGGGCTGCGGGCGCCGGGTGAGATCCGCGACCACCTCGTCGCCGGAGTCCGAGGCGACCAGTCCGGTCAGCACGACGTCGTCGAGGTCCCAGCCCTCCGGGAGCTCACGGCCCTCGAGGCACATCACCTCGGGTCCGCGCTCGACGGCGGCGCACCCGCGGGTGGCGTCGATCCGCGGGTCGGGGTGCGTCACGCGTGGCTCCAGGGGCAGGACGAGCCGGACGACGTCGCCGTGCTGCCAGTCGGCCTCGACGACGCAGGTGCCGGGTGAGACCGGTCGCGCCGGCTGCCGGGGCGCCTCGAGCACGGCTCCGTGCGCCCACGAGGGGACGCGCAGCTGGAGCGTCCACGGGCGATCGGGCGTGGACGCCACCTCGATCTCGACGACGCCCTCGTCGGGGTACGAGGTTCGCATCTCGAGCGACACCGGGCCGGCGTCGTGCAGCGTGACGGCGATCGACGCGTCCACGTACTGGTGCACCTGGACGGCGTCGGACGTCACCGTCGCGACGTAGCAGGACAGGCTCGCGAACGTGCGCGCGAGGTTGGTGGGGCAGCACGACACGTCGAACCAGGGGGCGCGGGTCGAGCTCTCGGCCCTGGGGCTGGGACGGTCGGTGGCGACGGGCTCGCCCTCGGTGCGCTGGTGCAGCGTGTTGGCGTAGAAGAACGCCTTGCCGTCGGTGCGGGGCGACGTGGCCACGACGTTGTAGAGGGTGCGCTCGATCAGGTCGGCATGGCGGACGTCGCCGGTGGCGAGCAGCAGCCGCCAGGCCACCATCACCGACGCGATCCCGGCGCAGCTCTCGCAGTAGGCGCGATCGTTGGGCAGCTCGAAGTCCTCGCCGAAGCCCTCGTCCTGGTGCCGGGAGCCCATGCCGCCGGTGAGGTAGGTCCGGCGGCTCACGGTGTGGTCCCACTGCGCGCCGAGGCGGCGCAGCAGGTCGGCGTCGCCGTCGTCGACGGCCAGGTCGACCGCGGCGGCCGTCAGGTACAGCGCGCGCACCGCATGACCGCGGAGGGCGACGGCGTCCGCGATCGGGACGTCGTCCTGGAAGTAGGCGCGGCCGTGCGGCTGGTCTCCGAGGCTGCCGTGCCCGCGGCGCTGCAGGAACAGGCGTGCCTGGTCCAGGTAGCGCGGCTCGTCCAGCGCGCGGCCGAGCTCGGCCAGGGCGGTCTCGATCTCGGGGTGCCCGCAGATGCCCTCCCTCGCGCCGGGGCCGAACTCGTCGCACACGTGGTCGGCGACGCGACGGGCGACCGCGACCAGCTCGTCCTCGCCGGCCGTGCGGTAGCGCGCGACGGCCGCCTGGAGCAGGTGGCCCATGCTGTACAGCTCGTGCCCCATCGGCAGGTCGCTCCAGCGCGCGTCCTGGCCGTCGTGGCCGAAGCAGGTGTCGAGGTAGCCGTCGGCGTCCTGCGCCCGCGCGATGCGGGCCGTCAGCTCGACGACGGTCCGCTCGGCCCACGCGTCGCCGGTGCGGTGCGACTCCCAGGCGAGGGCCTCGAGCAGCTTGTAGGCCTCGGAGTCCGAGAAGCTCAGGCCGGGTCGCGGCGCGTCGGTGCGGCCCTCGGCCACCGCGTCGAAGTTGTCGAGCCAGCCGACCTGCTCCATCCAGGTCAGCGCGTGCGGCATGGTCGCGGAGGCGTTGACGTCCTGCAGATGCGACCACAAGCCGCCCTTGATGCGGACGGCGTCCAGCGCGAGGGGAGTCAGCGCGCCGTCGGACGGGACGACGGGGGCGACCGACGGCGGGTGGGGCGGCAGCGGCCGGTCGGGGGCGCGCTCGACGGAGTCGGGAAGGATGACCGAGGTCATGGCTCTCTTTCGTGAAGGTGGGAGGGGAGTCGCCCGGAGGGCGGTCAGTCCTTGACGGCGCCGGCGGTGACGCCGGCCGAGATGTGACGCTGGGCCACCACGAGCAGCACGGCGGCGGGGATCGAGGCGACGACGGCGGTCGCCATGATCGCGTTCCACTGGGTGGTGTTGTTGCCAATGAACGCGTAGATGCTGAGCGTGATCGGGATGAGGTCGCCGGTGCGGTTGAGCGTGGAGGCGAAGATGAAGTCCGACCACGCCCACAGGAACGCGAACAACGACACCGTCAGCAGCGAGTTGCGGCTCAGCGGCAGGACGATCGAGACGAACGTGCGGACCGTGCCCGCGCCGTCGATCTGGGCCGCCTTGAGCAGATCGTCGGGGATGCCGCGCACGAACGTGGTGAACAGCAGGACGCCGAACGGCACGGCGATGGTGGAGTCGGCCAGGATCAGGCCCCAGACCGAGTTCAGCAGACCCAGGTTGAGGTAGACCGCGTAGAACCCCATCGCCATGACGACGGCCGGGATCATCTGCGCGACCAGCAGCAGGAAGTTCAGGGCCTCCGAGCCGCGAGGGCGTAGCTTGCCGAGCGCGTACCCGGCGGGTGCCGCGATCGCCAGCGTCACCAGGACCGTCCCGAACCCGATCAGCAGGCTGGTGCCCAGCGCCGGGAGCTGCTGGTCAAGCACGGCCCGGTACCCGTCCAGCGTTCCGCCGAACGGGACCAGCCGCGGCGGGTCCGAGCGCAGGTCCGACGTCTGCGTCAGCGAGACGTTGAACATCCAGTAGACCGGGAAGAGCATGACCGCGACGAGCAGCACGCCCACCGCCGTCCTCCACCGGGGGACTCGCCTGGTCATGCGTGCTCCCGCCTGCGCTGAAGTCGGATGTAGACGAAGCCGGCGACGAGTGCGACGAGGATCAGCAGGTTGCCGACGGCCGCCGCGGGGGAGAACTCCGGAAGGCCGGTGCCGAACGCCTCGCGGTAGGACCACGTGGCGAACGTCGTCGAGCTGTCGCCCGGGCCGCCGCGCGTCATGATCCAGATGATGTCGACGACCTTGAGGGTGTAGATCAGCCCGAGCAGCAGGGTGATCGCCGACACCGGCTTGAGCAGGGGGAAGGTGATGCTGCGGAACTGCTGCCAGCTCGAGGCGCCGTCGAGCTCGGCGGCCTCGTAGAGCTCGTCGGGGATGTTCTGCAGCCCGGCGAAGAGGATGACGAGGTTGAACGGGACGCCGAGCCAGATGTTGGCGATGGTCACCGACAGCAGGGCGGTTCCCGGCGACGTCAGCCAGTTGACGCCGTCGAGCCCGACGGCCTGCATCGCGCTGTTGACGACGCCGTTGTCGCTGTTGAGCATCCAGGACCACGTCGAGCCCGAGACGATCAGCGGCAGCAGCCACGGCACCAGGAACATCGCGCGCAGCGGGGCCGAGAGCGGGAACGTGCGCCGGAAGAAGACCGCCAGCGCCAGGCCGAGCGTGAACTGGACGGCGATGGAGCCGACGGTGAACAGGACGGTGTTGACCAGCGCGGGCCGGAACGTCGGGTCGCTCAGCACCGCACGGAAGTTGTCGAGGGCGACGAACTGCGCGTTGCCCTGGACGAAGGCTGCCAGGTTGTAGTCGTGCAGGCTCATGTCGATGTTCCGCCACAGCGGGTACGCGTAGAACGCGACCAGGTAGGCGAGCAGCGGGAGCAGGAAGCCGAGGGCGGCCAGCCGGCGCGGGTCGAGGCGCCGCGCCGTCGAGCCGGCGGGTGCCGGGTCGACGACGGGACGGTCGCCTCGTGGTGGGGCCGCAGCCGAGGGCGGCGCGGTGACGCCCTCGTCGTGCGCCGTCCTTGTCTCTTCACGCTTGCGGCGCGAGAGTGACTGCGGTCCCATCATGGTCCTCCGGTCGTGGGGTGGGTGGCGGTGCGGCAGGTCAGCCGGTGGCCTGGTCGGCGGCCTTCTGCGCCGTCTGGAGCGCCTCCTGCGGCGAGGCCGACCCGCTGAGCGCCTGCTGGACAGCGGTCCAGAGCGGCTCGGAGATCTTCGGGTAGTCGGTGCCCAGGTTGTCGCTGGTGCGTCCGCGGGCCTCGCGGACCGCGTCCACCCACACCTCCAGGTCGGGCTTCTCGGCGAGGAGCTCCTTCTGGCCGGCCTCGGTCGGCGGGATGTAGTAGGCGAACGTGTTCGCCGTCTCGACGAACCCCTCGGCCGTCGTCATGCACTCGACGATCTTGGTCGTGGTGTCGTAGCGCTGAGTGTCCTGCTGGACCGGGACCACGGCGAACTCACCGCCCGTGGGAGCCGGTGCCGCGCCGCCGGCCTCGGCCGGGATCTGGATGATGCCGGTCTCGAAGTCAGCGTCGGCGGCGCTGTTGACCTGCCAGGTGCCGTTCTCGGCGAAGCCGAAGTCGCCGGTGAGGAACTGCTCCCAGACCGTGTTCTGCGAGTTGTTGATGACCGAGTTGGGGGCCAGGCCGTCGTCCAGCCAGCCCTTCCACAGCTCGAGGGAGGCCACCGCCTCGGGGGAGTCCAGGTCCGTCAGCTCGGCGCCGGAGCCCCAGAACCAGGGCAGGTACTGAAAGCTGCCCTCCTCGGTGCCGATCGCGGAGAAGGTGATGCCCTGGTTGCCCTCGGCCTTGATCTTCTCGAGCGCGTCGGTCAGCGTGGCCCAGCTGGTGATGCCGGCCGGGTCGACGCCGGCGGCGTCCAGGACGGCCTTGTTGTAGTAAAGCGCGAGCGTGTTGGCTCCGATCGGGATGCCGTAGCTCTCGTCGTCGAGGTCGCCGGCGGCCAGCAGGTTCGGGTCGACGTCGGAGGTGTCGAGACCGAACTGCTCGGTGGTGGCGAGCATGCCCGACTCGGCGAGCGTGGAGACCGCGGGGTTGTCGAGCAGGATGACGTCGGGCGCCTCGCCCTGCTGTCCGGCGAGCAGCGCCTGGTTGGTCAGCTGGGTGGTGTCGTACGCGGTCCGCTTGATCTTGACGCCCGCCTGCTCACCGCACCGCTCGACGCGCTGCGCCCAGTCGGAGTCGGCGGCGTGCTGCGGGTACGGGTCCCACCAGGTGTAGGTGCCGCCGCTGCCGCCCGCGGCGGACGACCCGTCGTCGCCTCCGCCACAGGCCGCGAGGCCTCCGGTGGCCAGGGTCGCCACCGCGAGGGCGATCGCCGTCCGCCGTCCGCGTGTCCACGAACCGTTCATGTGCTGTCCTCCTGGGTGAGTGATGTGAGCGTTCACATCTGGGGCGACCGGGATCGGTCGTGTCCTGGGGTGTGGCCGGTGGTGCGTCAGGGCGTCGGCGGGGGACCGATGCTGCCCCGGTCGACGAGGGTGGGGGCGACGAGCCGCACGGTGTGGGGCTCGTCGGGGCCGCGGCGCTCGATCCGCCGGACCAGCTGCTCGACGGCCATCCGGCCCAGCACGTCCGGCGCGCTCTCGACAGCGCTGAAGGGCAGCGCGAACGTCTCGGCGAGCTCGCGGGAGTACCGACCGACGACCGAGAGGTCCTCGGGCACGCGCAACCCCCGACCGCCGAGCACGCCGGGCAGCGCCGCGGCGGCCGCCTCGTTGTTGAGCATGAGCGCGGTGACGCCGGGGTGGTCGGTGAGCAGCCGGTCGAGCTGGTGCCCGATCTCGGGCTGCGCCGAGGCCCCGAAGACGCAGGTCAGCTGGACACCGTGGCGGGCGGCGCGCTCGAGGGCGCCCTCCTGGTGACGCCAGACGTAGGCGCCGCCTCGCGCCACGACGTCTTCACTCTGTGACACCAGGAGGATCTCGCGGTGCCCTTGCCGGACGAGACGGTCGACCATCAGCCGACCCGCCTCGGCGAAGTCGAGGTCGAAGACGTCGACGCCGCGGCAGTCGCGGGGGAGCCCGACCAGGGCGCCCGGCTGGTGCGCGGCTCGCAGTGCCGGCAGGCGAGGGTCGTCCTCGGCGACGTTGAGCAGGACGACCCCGTCGACCATGCGCGAGCTGGTGAGGCGTCGGAGCGCGCCCACGCCGTCGTCGTCGATGGCGAGGAGGATGTCGTAGCCGAGGTCGCGGGCGGTGTCCGAGACGCCGAGCATGTACTGGAGCATGGCGGGCGCGAACTCATCGGGCAGGAACTGCGCGAGCAGCCCGATCACGTGGGTGCGGGACGTCTTGAGAGCCCGTGCGCCGGCGTTGGGCGTGTAGCCGAGGTCGTGCGCCGCGGCGGCCACGCGGTCGCGCACGACCGTGGAGATGGTGCGTCGACCTGAGAAGGCGTAGGAGGCGGTGCTGCGGGAGACCCCCGCGGCGCGGGCGACGTCGGTGATGGTGACCACCCGCTCCTCCAATCGTCGAACCGGTTCGAATGGCGTGGCTCACACTCTCACGTCGACGGGCCAATTGGGAAGCGGTTCGATGAATTCGAGCCGCCCGGGACGTCGAACCGATTCGATTCGCGGTAGTCGACGGGTGTGGCTCGTGCGGTTTCGTCGCTCTGGGAGGCGTTGGCTGCCGGTAGGGTCTCGACCACCGCGCGCGTCGCGCGCGAGGTCGGAGGTGGAGCCGGTGGTCACGATCGGAGACGTCGCGACCCGCGCCGGCGTGTCCCGGAGCACCGTGTCCTACGCCCTCTCGGGCAAGCGCCCCCTCACCGAGGAGGTGCGCCGACGGGTGGCGGTGGCGATCGACGAGCTCGGTTACACGCCCAACGCCGGCGCACGCGCCCTCGCCACCTCGCAGACCAAGGTGCTGGGCCTGCTCGCGGAGTTCCTGCCCGATGAGTTCGCCCCGGCGATGATGCAGTACTTCCTCGGCGTGACCGAGACCGCGCGCACGTTCGGCTACGACGTGCTGCTGATCAGCGAGCCCGACGGACCGGCCGCGCTGCACCGCGTCCTGGCGTCACGGATGGTCGACGGGGTCGTGCTGCTCAACGTCGCCGAGCACGACGATCGGCTCGGCGTGCTCCGCGACACCGGCCGTCCCGGCGCACTGGTCGGGCTGCCGGCCGACCCGGACGGCGTCGACGTGTTCGACCTCGACTTCCCCGAGACCGGACGCGCGATGGTGGCCCACCTCGGCGAGCTGGGGCACCGGGAGATCGTCCTGGTGTCCCAACCCGAGCACGTCGTGCAGCGCGGCGGAGCCTACGTCCGGCGACTCCGCGACGCGGCGCTCGACGAGGCGGACCGTCGGGGCATCACCCTCCACGCCGCCTTCGGTCCTGCCGACCAGACGCAGGTGGGCTCCTTCCTCCACCACCTGCTCGACGCCCACCCCGGTGCGACGGGTGTGTTGCTGAACAACGAGGCCGCTGCAGCCGCCCTGCCGGCCGTCCTCGACGCCCGCTCGGCGTCCGTACCCGACGTGCTCTCGGTGGTCGGACGCTGGTCCGCCGACTTCGCCCGGTACTTCTCGTTGCCTTACAGCTTCGTCGAGAGCGCACCGGACCGACTCGGCGAGATGGCGGTGCGCCAACTCGTCCGCCGCATCGAGCAGGAGGAGGCTGCCGCGGAGCCCCACGTGGTGCGCCTTCTGCCTCCAGTCCTGGTCGACCGCGGAAGCACCGGCGCTCCGCGCGGCTGACCGCGTCGAAGAGGGTGCGTTGGTCCGCCGGGGTGGTTCGGCGGACGGGGGCCGCAAGACCGTCCCTGACGGTTCAGCGGTTCAGCGGCCGTTGCTCGGCGACGGGCGAGGTCGTCCCGGATGGCGTTCCCGCTGTATCGCCAGTTCTCGTCATCCAAGGCGCTCTCGGAGAACTGATGCACCCGGGCCGTGGAGCTCGTCGGCGATTCCGCGACGTCCGGCCAGCGTCAGCAGGACCGCCTCGCCGGTGCCGCGGGCCTCGGGACCACTGCCGCGCGACCAGTCCAGGTCGGTCGCAATCAGGCGTACCCCGCGTCCGTGACGCCATCCACCCAGCGGCGGGGCGGTGACCGCGAACGGCAGTGCGTAGCGCAGGCGCTCAGGCGGGATCTGCCGTCGCAAGCCGAGCGGCCGTCTCATGTCCTGATGGTGGATCACGGCGTCGACCAGGCCGACGCCACCCCCGCGGGCCGCGGTCGTGCCGCGAGGTCGCAGGTGGGAGCGGATGAACGCAACAAGGTCGGCCGGGGCCATGTCGCGGTAGCCCGAGAGGGCCGCTTCGTTGAACCGGCTGGGTCGTAGACCGGCGCGGGCCAGCATCCCGAGTACCTCCGGCTGGCTGCGTTCCTCGTAGCTGATCAGGTGGGCTGCGACATCGCGGACCCGCCAGCCCGCACAGAGGCTGGGTCGGTCCCACTGCTCGGGCGCGAGTGTCTCGAGGAAGTCCGCGATCTCGCCGCGCTCGGCCGCCGCCATCGCCATCACGTCCACCTGCACGTCATACACGCTGGGAGCGGTGACCGTCGAGACCCGAACGGCAGGCCGGACGTCGGCATGCGCCACCACTTGCGGTCAATCGCAGCCGTCCCAACTCTCTTCAGATGTGAGAAGCGTTGCATCGGACGCGCTGGATCGGTGCCGGCAGCAGTTCCCGCTGCGGTCTCAACCCGTGTCAGGCTCGACGTACGACGCCAAGCGAGGTGGCAACACCAGGGCCGCTGGTATCAAGCTTCCTCAAGGACGTGCCCAGGGGCGTATCAGGGCGGTGAGTCCGACCCTCGAGCAGCCGTCAGACGGCCGCTATAGGTTCGGGAGATGAGCGACGTCGAGGTGCGGCCAGCGACGTCTTCGGACGCCCCTGCGATCGAGCGCGTGGGGCGAGAGACCTGGCCGAGCACCTATGGGTTTGCGGGTGAGGAGTACATCGCCCACGGCCTTGAGACCTGGTGGTCCGAGGAGGCTGTGCTTCGCGGGATTGATGCGACTCGAACGTTCGTCGCCGAGAGCCACGGCGAGGTCGTCGGCATGGGCAACATCGACCTCCGGCACGAGAAGCCCATCATCTGGAAGCTCTACGTGCTTCCTGACTACCACGGGTGTGGTGCTGGGAATGCACTCATGGCCCGGCTTCTCGTTGCGGCTCCGCCCGGGAGCGCGGTGCTGCTCGAGTACAGCGAGGGCAACGCTCGTGCTGCCGTGTTCTACGAGCATCACGGCTTCGTTGAACTCCGGCGGGATGCTCCGGAGGTGGCGGGGTGGCCGGTCCAGGTCTGGATGGTGCATCACCCTTGACCGGTGCGGCTGGGTCGCTCGGGGCGGCGCGGTGTGAGCGCCTTGGAGCCGGAACGGCCCTCCCGTAGGGACCGAAGCGGGATCCCGCGCGGGAGGCCGGCGGCTGTCGGCGACGAGCCGGCGGCTGGCGCCGATGGAGGTTCGGCTCATGGCGCCTCAGGCAGGTCCCGTCAGCGGGTGAGAGCACTGACGGGAGACGCCGCTTACGGATCCCCCGATGGACACCATCGTTCACTAGGCACACTGACGCCATGACGACCGTGGTGACTGTCGCCCATACTGGGATAACCGTTCGCTCCCTCGAGGCGGCGACGGCGTTCTGGGTGCAGGCCCTTGGCGCCAGTGTGGAGCGGGAGTTCGCGTTGGAGGGCGACTTCGCGTCCGACGTGACCGGTGTAGCGGGTGCCCAGATCAGTGCAGCCGTGCTCCTGCTGGGTGGGCACCGGATCGAGTTGTTGGAGTACCTGCAGCCGACACACAGGGAGCATCTGAAGCCGCGGCCCAACGACCTCGGCTCCTGGCACCTGGCACTCGAGGTGACCGATCTGGACCTCACTGCCGCGCGGTGCGGTGCGCACGACTGGCGCCTAGCAGGAGCAGCTCGAACGATGACGGCCGGTCCTCGAGCCGGGACGCGGTTCGCCTACCTGCACGATCAGGACGGCGCGACCCTGGAGCTCATTGAACAGCCTGCCCGTGACCTGAGCTCCAGTTCGGACCGCTAGAGGATCCCCTGCGGAGCGCCGGCTACTGCTGGCGACGAGCGGGGAGCGCGCCGGTCGAGGTTCCCGCCATGGTCACGCTCCGGGCGACTGTCCCCGTCTGATCGCGCTCGCCGCTGGCTGATCAGCTACTGATGCGCGCCGTCGAAATGCGCGACATATCGTCGTTGCCACGGCGTCTCGACCGCCCTGACGTCCCATCGTTCACGGACCAGGCTGACGGCCTCGTCAGCCGAAGCGCCCTCCAGCACCGCGATGCATGCGAGCGCGGTACCGGTCCGGCCGCGCCCTCCGCCGCACGCGATCTCGACTCGCTCGTTCCCCGACCGTTGCCAGGCATCGACGAATGCGTCTCGAGCGTCCCGCTTGTCCGTGGGCAACCAGAAGTCCGGCCAGCGGACCCACCGTTGTTCCCACCCCATGGGCGCCGGTGGCCGCCGAAGCAGATAGAGCCCGAAGTCCGGCGCGCCATCCTGGGGCATCGGTCGTCGCAGTCCGCGGCCCCTGATGAGCCGCCCGGACGGCAACCGCAGAACGCCTGCAGCCTTCGGTGCCCACACCTTGGTCACCATCTGAGCGTAGGTGTCCGGACGACCTCCCACGGCCCGATCCTCGTGCGGACGGCCTCAAGATCCGACGAGCCGGGCGGGACGGACCCGCCCAGTTTCCGGGCGTCGGACGGTCGGTACGAGCAGGACCCGTTGGCAGCAGCGGTGGGAAGGAGGACCGGTGGAGCTCTTGCTCACCTCAGGAGGCGTCACCAACGCCAGCATCAGGGCGGCCCTCGAGGAGCAGCTCGGCAAGTCCATCGCCACGAGTCATGCGCTCTGCATTCCTACCCGCAGTGGGGGCATCCGATGTGCGGGCCGGTGTCGGCACGGCGACTACTAGCCGCGGGCTCTGACTCCCCCCATCTGTCGGGCCTGGGCTGGGCCTCCCTCGGCCTCCTCGAGCTCACCGCGCTAGCCACCGTCGGCGCCGAGCGGTGGATGCCCTGGGTCCACGAGGCCGACGCACTGCTGGTGGACGGTGGCGACGCGACCTACCTGTGTCACTGGATGCGCACCTCCGGTCTGGCCGATCTGCTTCCCTCGCTGCACGAGACCGTCTGGGTGGGGGTGAGCGCCGGAAGCATGGTCATGGCCCCCCGTGTCGGCGCCGAGTTCGTCCAGTGGTCGCACGCGCCAGATGACCGCGCTCTCGGAGTGGTCGACTTCGGCATCTTCCCGCACCTGGGAGCATTCGCGGAGAACACCGCGGACGACGCCGCGCGATGGGCGGCTGGCATCGGTATCCCCGGGTATGCCATCGACGAGCAGACGGCCATCCGGGTCGACGGGTCAGGTGTCGAGGTGGTGTCCGAAGGGCGATGGACACGATTCGGTTGACCGTCTCGGACCAGCACCGCTTCGTGCGGTCGTCGGAGGCGGCGGCCGTCCGGACTCCCCTCGGGACGCAGACCGTCGCGGGTCGACGAGCTGGGACGACGTGGGTGTTCGTGGCAGCCCGTGTCGAGGTCGCGTCGGGGTGCGAGGGTGACGTCGACACGACCACCGCCGCGCCGGGAACCGATGTGCAGCGACGCCGGCGCGCCGCCCTGGAGCTGCCTGCCGAGGACCAGGGTCAGCGGTCGGGGCTTTGGAGGTGTCGCCACAGCGTGGCCTGGACGGCCAGGGTGATCGTGCCGGCCACGACGATGCCCGCCAGGTTGATGGCCAGCTGCGCCAACGCCGAGGCCGCCTCGTGGAGGTCGCCCACCGCGAGGGTCAGGGCGAACGTCCCGACGGCCGGGATGGTGGTCACCGAGATGAAGACACCGACCAGCGCCGAGGACTTCGCCGCCGTCAGGGACAGCACGCCCGCCACGCCGGCGAGCATGGCCACGACCAGGGACCACACGTCCGGCGCGACGATGAACTCGGTCAGGTCGCCACTGGTGGCCGCGACCTCGTCGACGGCGCCCAGCAGGCTCGCGACGGCCCAGAGCAGCCAGGCCACCGCGGCGGCGACACCCATGGCCGCGGCCAGGGTGCGGACCGCTCGGCCGATGAGCCGCCACCGTCCACGGGCGAGCCCGAAGCAGACGGCGGCGAGGGGGCCGAACTCGGGTCCGACGACCATCGCGCCGATGATCAGGATCGGCTGGTCCAGGTAGCGACCGATGCTCGCGATCAAGGTGGCGAGCACCATGAACGACACGAACGTCCACGTCAGCGTGGCGTTGCGGCAGGCGTCCTGCTCGACCGCGTCCCAGATCACCGCGTCGGCCGGCGACCCCGGGACGGCACGCTCGGCGTCGGTCGCCGCGTCGGACAGCACGGTCTGCGACTCCTCGATCACCAGCGACCCGAGTCGTGGCACGTCGAGGCGTCGCAGGTCGTCGAGGACCCGGTTGGCACCCTCGCGGGCCAGGTCGAACATGACGAGGTCGCCGTCGCACGAACGGACCACCCCGGGGACGACCACGACGTTGACGACGCCGGGATCGGTCTCGATCCGCTCGACCACCCGGGAGCACAGGGAGCTCGGGGCGGTCAGTCTGACGTGCAGCATGCCGTCATCCTGGCCCAGCGCCCGAACCGCGTGGGGATCAGGCCGTGAGGAGCTGGTGGTAGACCACGACGTTCGGCTCCTCGGCCAGGGCGGCCTCGATCTCGGTGGCGTGCAGGGACGGACCCGAGGTGGCGGGCCGTCGCAGCTCGCTGGTGAACAGCTCGACCTGGTGCGTGGCGTGCCGACGGCGGATCCAGTCGCGCACCGGGACGCCGACCTGGCCGTCGGCCGACCACAGCGTGACGAGGGTGACGTCGAGATCCCAGCTGGTCCACATCCGCTGCAGGCGTTTCTCGTCGGTCGAGCCGTCGCGGCCGTGGACGTGCACGGCGATGGTCTCCTGCGCGTCGACGGACAGCGCCGCCTCGAGGCATCTCGACGAGACCGCGTCGAGGTCGGCGATGGCCGCCACGGCGATGGTCCGGCCCGGGACTCGGGTGCGGCACGAGGCGCTCCAGGCGCCGGCGGCGACCGTGAGGACCGACGACCTCACGGCAGCAGCATCCGCATCGTCACGGCCAGGGTGGCGGCGAGAGCGACCGCGGCGACGACCAGCAACGCGCCTCCGTCGCGCTCCCACCGGTCGGTCCACGGGCGGGCCGGGCGTTCGGGGTCGTGGTGGGGGTGCGTGGTGGTCATGGTCGTCTCCTGTCGGCGTGTGCGCGGTGCGCACGTTCGCCGTCGACGCTAGGCCGGGACGACGGCAAGGATCGAGACGACGGGGCGTCAAGAGATCGTGAAAAAGAGTGTCGACCGTGGTGATGGATCGTGTCGCGACGTCGACGCTCCGGGCCTGGATCCTCGACGCCCGCCGGGTCGATCCTCGGCGGGTCGCCGACGGGAGCGAGCGGCGCGGGTCCACCCGAGGGGCGCGACTCACGCAGTCTCAGTCGCAGGCTCACCGGCTCCACCGAGGCATCCGCGCCGACCGCCGCCCGTCGAGCTCGCCGGCATCACGTGGCCGGTCGTGCGAGCCATCTGTCCGCGCGGACGGCCAGGCGTGACGCAGCGCCCCGGCCGACAGATGCTTCCGCCGCGGCGAGCGCGGTCCGTCCGGCGACGAGCGCCGTGCGGCAGAGGAGGCGGGGGCAAGATCGCGTCAACGGCCGTCAAAGTCCCGTGATGATCGGCGGACGGCCCTCCGACCGGGTGTTGCCTGGGGACATGGATCTTGATTCCGCCGCCTTGCTGCTGGCCGTGGCCGGCCTGTGCGGCTACCTCCTTGCCGCCCTCGTCTGGCCGGAGAAGTTCTGATGGGCGCGACCGCAGCGGGACTGCTGACGATCCTCGCCCTCGTCGGGGTGCTCGCCCTGGTCTACCGGCCCCTGGGTGACTACATGGCCGGCGTGCTGACGTCGACCAGGCACTCGAAGGTGGAGACGCTGGGGTACCGCGTGATCGGGGTCGATCCGGAGGGCCGGCAGAGCGCGCGCGGGTACGCGCTGTCCGTCGTCGGGTTCAGCGTCGTCAGCCTGGTGGTGCTGTTCGCGATCCTGGTGGGCCAGTCGGTCCTGCCGTTCAGCCGCGGGCTGCCGGGCATGCCGTGGGACATGGCGCTCAACACCGCCGTCTCGTTCGTGACCAACACCAACTGGCAGTCCTACGCCGGGGAGTCCACGCTCGGGTGGACCGCCCAGATGGCCGGTCTGGCGGTGCAGAACTTCGTCTCGGCCGCCGTCGGCATCGCCGTCGCCATCGCCCTGGTGCGCGCCTTCACCCGTCGCAGGAACGACGACCTCGGCAACTTCTGGGTCGACCTGGTGCGGATCAACCTGCGCATCCTGCTGCCGCTCGCGCTGGTCTCGGCGCTGGTGCTGGTCGGCCTCGGCGCCGTGCAGAGCTTCGCGCCCGACCGCGTCGTCGACACCGTGCTGGGCGGGCAGCAGACGCTGACCTTCGGACCGGTGGCGTCCCAGGAGGCGATCAAGGAGCTCGGCACCAACGGCGGCGGATTCTTCAACGCCAACTCCGCCCACCCGTTCGAGAACCCCACGGCGCTGTCGAACCTGATCGAGATCTTCCTGCTGCTGCTGATCCCGGTCTGCCTGACCCGCACCTTCGGCACCATGATCGGCAGCCGCAAGCACGGCTACGCCGTGCTCGGGGCGATGACGTTCCTGTGGGGCGCGATGCTCACGGTCGCGCTCGTCTCCGAGGTCGGTGGCCACGGCGACTCCGCCCGCGCCGCCGGTGCGGCCATGGAGGGCAAGGAGACCCAGCTCGGCACGTGGGCCTCGACCCTGTTCGCGATCAGCACGACGGGCACCTCGACCGGCGCCGTCAACTCGGCGCACGACTCCTTCACCCCGGTCGGCGGGGGCGCAGCGATGCTCAACATGATGTTCGGCGAGGTGTCCCCCGGCGGAGTGGGTGCCGGCCTCTACGGCTTCCTGATCGTCGCGGTGCTGGCGGTCTTCGTCGCGGGCCTGATGGTCGGGCGGACGCCGGAGTTCCTCGGCAAGAAGATCGGGACGACGGAGATGACCTACGTCGCGCTCTACACGCTGGCCTCGCCGGCCCTGGTGCTCATCGGCGTCGGCGTCGCGATCGCGATGCCCTCGTCGGCCGACGCGATGGGCAACGTCGGCGGCCACGGATTCTCCGAGGTGGTCTACGCCTACACCTCGGCGGCGAACAACAACGGCAGCGCGTTCGGCGGCATCACCGTCACGTCCACGTTCTTCCAGCTGACGCTGGCCGCGGCGATGCTGCTCGGCCGGTTCGTCCCCATCCTGCTGGTGCTGCGGCTGGCCGGGTCGCTCGCCCGCCAGGGCACCGTCCCCACCACGGCCGGCACCCTGCCCACCCACACCGTGCAGTTCGCCGCCCTCACCGTGGGCGTCATCGCCCTGGTGGCCGGCCTGACCTTCTTCCCGACCCTCTCCCTCGGCCCGATCGCGGAGGCCCTCTCATGACCACCCTCACCACCCCGCCGGAACCGACGACGCACACGTCGTCCAAGCGGATCCCCACCCAGCAGGGCCTGACCGGCCGCCAGCTGGTCGCCCAGCTCGTCCCCGCGGTCCGCAAGCTCGACCCGCGCCACCTGTGGCGCAACCCGGTCGTGCTGATCGTCTGGCTGGGCTCGGTGCTCACCACCGTCCTCGCGATCGCCGACCCGAGCGCCTTCGCGATCTCGATCGCGGTCTGGCTCTGGCTGACCGTCGTGTTCGCCAACCTCGCCGAGGCCGTCGCCGAGGGCCGCGGCAAGGCCCAGGCCGACTCGCTGCGCGCCGCACGCCAGGACTCGGTCGCCCGTCTCCTCGGTACCGACGGCGTCGAGACCCAGGTCGCGGGCACCGAGCTGCGTCCGGGCGACCGCGTGGTCGTCGAGGCGGGCGAGGTGGTCCCCGGCGACGGTGACGTCGTCGAGGGGGTCGCGAGCGTCGACGAGTCCGCCATCACCGGCGAGTCCGCGCCCGTCATCCGTGAGGCCGGCGGCGACCGGTCCGCGGTCACCGGCGGCACCACGGTCCTGTCGGACCGGATCGTCGTCGAGATCACCTCGGCGCCCGGCCACACCTTCCTGGACAAGATGATCGCGCTCGTCGAGGGCGCGTCGCGCCGCAAGACCCCCAACGAGATCGCCCTCTCGATCCTGCTCATCAGCCTGACGCTGGTCTTCCTGCTCGCCGTCGCCTCGCTCGCGCCCATGGCCCGGTACGCGGGCGCACCGCAGTCGACCGTCGTGCTGGTCGCGCTGCTGGTCTGCCTGATCCCCACGACGATCGGCGCGCTGCTCTCGGCCATCGGGATCGCGGGCATGGACCGGCTGGTGCGGGTCAACGTCCTCGCGATGTCCGGGCGCGCCGTCGAGGCCGCCGGCGACGTCTCGACGCTGCTGCTCGACAAGACCGGCACCATCACCATCGGCAACCGCCAGGCGTCGCGCTTCGTCGCGATGCCCGGTGTGGGCGACGACGAGCTGCGCGACGCCGCCCGGCTCTCGAGCCTGGCCGACCAGACGCCCGAGGGTCGCTCGATCGTCACCCTCGCCGAGGAGCAGGGAGGCTCCGGTGGGGTGCCGCAGGGGGCCGAGTTCGTCGAGTTCACCGCCCAGACCCGGATGTCGGGCATCGACCTCGCGGGCGGTCGGCTGGTCCGCAAGGGCGCCGCGTCGGCCGTGCACCGCTGGGTCGGCGGCGACGTCGCACCCGAGCTCGCTGACGCCGTCGACGAGATCAGCGAGGCCGGCGGCACCCCGCTGGTCGTGGCCGAGCGGTCCGGCACCGGCGGACGCGTGCTGGGTGTCGTCCACCTCAAGGACGTCGTCAAGGACGGCATGCGCGAGCGGTTCGACGAGCTGCGGAGGATGGGCATCCGCACCGTGATGATCACCGGTGACAACCCCAAGACCGCCAAGGCCATCGCCGACGAGGCCGGGGTCGACGACTTCCTGGCCGAGGCCACCCCCGAGGACAAGCTCGCGCTCATCCGCGAGGAGCAGGCCGGCGGGCGCATGGTCGCGATGACCGGCGACGGCACCAACGACGCCCCCGCGCTGGCCGCGGCCGACGTCGGCGTCGCGATGAACACCGGCACGTCGGCGGCCAAGGAGGCCGGCAACATGGTCGACCTCGACTCCGACCCCACCAAGCTCATCGACGTCGTCGCGATCGGCAAGCAGCTGCTGATCACCCGCGGGGCGCTCACCACGTTCTCGATCGCCAACGACGTCGCCAAGTACTTCGCGATCATCCCGGCCATGTTCGTCGCGGCCTACCCCGGCCTGGACGCGCTCAACGTCATGCGCCTGGGCTCGCCGGAGTCGGCCATCCTCTCCGCGGTGATCTTCAACGCGCTCGTCATCGTCGGCCTGATCCCGCTCGCTCTGCGTGGGGTGGCGTACCGCGCGGCCTCGGCGGCATCGGTCCTCAACCGCAACCTGCTCGTCTTCGGCGTCGGGGGAGTGGTCGTGCCGTTCCTCGGCATCAAGCTCATCGACCTCGTCGTCTCCCCGCTGCTCTCCCTCTGACCGGATCGGGATCCCTGACATGACCACGACCACCTCCTCCACGCCCGTGACCACTCGGCCCTCGGTGGCGTCGCTGGCCACCGACCTGCTCCGGCAGGGCTGGACCGGGCTCCGCGCGCTCCTCGTGCTCACCGTCGTGCTGGGGGTCGTCTACCCGGTCGTCGTCTGGGCCGTGGGGCAGCTCGCCTTCGGCGACCGCGCCGACGGCCAGCTCGTCCAGCAGGACGGCACCGTCGTCGGATCGGCCCTGATCGGCCAGCCCTTCGACGCCGAGACCGCGCCGGGACTGTTCCACTCCCGCCCGTCCGCGGGTGGGTACGACCCGCTCGCGACCGCGCCGTCCAACCTCGGACCGTCCGACCCCGACCTGGTGAGGAGCATCGAGCAGCGTCGCGCGGACGTGGCGCGGACCAACGGCGTCGCGCCGTCGGCCGTGCCGCCCGATGCCGTCACCGCGTCCGGCTCGGGCGTCGACCCCTACGTCTCGCCCGCCTACGCGGCCCTCCAGGTGGAGCGTGTGGCCGAGGCCTCGGACCTGACGGTGGGCGAGGTGCGCACCCTCGTCGCCGAGCACACCCACGGCCGTTCGCTCGGCTTCCTCGGCGACCCGAAGGTCGACGTCCTGCAGCTGAACCTGGCGGTCCTCGCCGCGGGCCGGTGACCGCTCGGCACGGACGCGGGCGCCTGCGGATCTACCTCGGTGCAGCGCCCGGCGTCGGCAAGACCTACGCGATGCTCGGCGAGGCGCGGCGTCGGGCCGAACGGGGCACCGACGTCGTGGTCGGGATCGTCGAGACCCACGGCCGGGTCAGGACCTCCGACATGGTCGGCGACCTGGAGGTGCTGCCGCGCCAGCTGCTGGACCACCGCGGGACGAGCCTCACCGAGCTGGACGTGGACGCGGTGCTCGTCCGCGAGCCCGACGTCGTCCTCGTCGACGAGCTCGCCCACACGAACGTCCCCGGTGCGGGCCGCGACAAGCGGTGGCAGGACGTCGAGGCGATCCTCGCCGCGGGCATCGACGTGGTGACGACCGTCAACGTGCAGCACCTGGAGTCGCTGAACGACGTGGTCGAGTCCATCACCGGCGTGCGCCAGCGCGAGACGGTCCCGGACTCGTTCGTGCGGGCGGCGGACGCGATCGAGCTGGTGGACATGAGCCCGCAGTCCCTGCGGCGACGGATGGCGCACGGCAACATCTACCCCTCGGAGCGGATCGACGCGGCGCTGTCGAAGTACTTCCGCGAGGGCAACCTGGCGGCCCTGCGGGAGCTGGCGCTGCTGTGGGTGGCCGACGGCGTCGACGCGGGGCTCGATCGTTACCGCGAGTCCCACGACATCGACTCGACGTGGGCCACGCGCGAGCGCGTCGTCGTCGCCGTCACGGGTGGTCCGGAGTCCGAGACCCTGCTCCGCCGGGCGGCGCGCATCGCCACCCGGTCGGCCGGCGGCGAGTGGCTGGCCGTCTACGTCGCCCGCGGCGACGGTCTGGTCGGGCCGGGTGCCGACCAGCTCACCCGGCAGCACCAGATGATCAAGGCCATGGGCGGCACGTTCCACACCGTCGTCAGCGACGACGTGCCCGAGGGCATCCTCCAGTTCGCGCGTGCCGAGAACGCCACCCAGATCATCGTGGGTGCCTCCCGCCGCAGCAGGCTGTCCGCGGTGCTGCGCCCGGGCGTGGGGGAGACGGTGATCGCCGACTCCGGCGACATCGACGTGCACATCGTCAGCCACGACTACGCCCGTGGTGACCACGCCACCCGGCGACCGCGACGGGGTGAGATCGGGCCCCGGCGGCTGGCCGCCGGCTACCTCCTGGGCGTGCTGGGGCCGTTCGCCCTGTCCCTGCTGCTCCTGGTGACCGACGACCTGCACGGTCTGCCGACCGAGTCCCTGGTGCTGATGGCCCTGGTGGTGGCCACCGCACTCGTGGGCGGTCTCATCCCCGCGCTGCTCGCCGCGGTGATCAGCGGGACGCTCCTCAACCTGGTCTTCGTGCAGCCCATCGGGACGCTGGGGATCGCCGACCCGGAGAACGCGTTCGCGATCCTCGTGTTCGTGCTGGTCGGGGTGGGGGTGGCGTCCGTCGTCGACCTGGCGGCGCGGCGCACGTCCCAGGCCGCGTCAGCCAGGAGCGAGGCCGATGCCCTGTCCGTCCTCGCCCACAGCCTCCTGCACGCCGGCGACGACATCTCCGAGCTGCTGCGGCAGACCACCGAGGTGCTGCGGATGAAGGGTGCCGCCATCCTGCGGACCGACGCGGACGGGACCTCGGTCGTGGTGCAGCACGCCGAGGCACCCACGTCCATCGAGGACTCCGACGTCGACGTCCCGATCAGCGCCGGGCTCGCTCTCGCGCTCGCCGGTCGCCGACTCCCCGCGGCCGACCGCCGGCTCCTCACCGCGTACGCCGCCCACGCCGCGATCGTCCTCGAGCGGCGTCAGGCCCGGTCGGACTCCGTCCGCGCCACCGAGCTCGCCGAGGGCAACCGGGTGCGGACCTCCCTGCTGGCGGCGGTCTCGCACGACCTGCGCAGCCCGCTCGCGGCCATCAAGGCCGCCGCGACGTCCCTGAGGTCCGAGGACGTCGACTGGTCACCGACCGACGAGGCCGCCCTCGTGGAGACCATCGACGAGTCGGCCGACCGCCTCGAGGCCCTGGTCGCGAACCTCCTCGACATGTCCCGGCTCCAGACCGGATCGGTCACCCCCCGCCGGGCGGCCGTCGACCTGGTCCACCTCGCGACGCGCGTCGTCGCGACCCTGTCCGAGCCAGGACGCGTCACCGTCTGTCGTCCGGTCGAGGACCCGCCGATGGCGGTGGCGGACGACGGACTGCTCGAGCGGGTGCTGGCCAACGTGCTGGAGAACGGGATCCGCCACACGCCCGCCGGCACACCGGTCGAGGTTCGGGTGTCGAGCCACCGTGAGCAGGGCGCCGACCGGGTGTCGGTCCGGATCGTCGACCACGGACCCGGCATCCCGTCAGGAGCCTCGGACAGGGTCTTCGCGCCGTTCCAACGCCTCGGAGACGTTCCGCAGGGCGACGGTGTGGGCCTGGGACTGGCCGTGGCGCGCGGACTCTGCGAGGCGATGGGCGGCACCCTCGACGTCGAGGACACTCCCGGCGGCGGACTCACGATGGTGCTCGAGCTGCCCGCGCACGCCCCCGTGGACCTGCCGGCGCAGGAGCCCCTCTCATGACCGCGGTGCTGGTCGTCGACGACGACCCCGGCATCCTGCGCACCCTGGGGATCAACCTGCGGGCGCGCGACTACGAGGTCGAGCTGGTCGCTGACGGGCGCACCGCGCTCCAGGCGTTCGCCGACGCGGTCTTCGACGTCGTCCTGGTCGATCTCGGTCTGCCCGACATCGGCGGGGTCGACGTGATCCGTCAGGTGCGCGCGACCAGCACGGTGCCGATCGTGGTGCTGTCGGCGCGGCACGAGTCCGACGACAAGGTCGAGGCGCTCGACGCGGGCGCCGACGACTACGTGACCAAGCCGTTCGGGATGGACGAGCTGCTGGCGCGGGTGCGCGCGGCTGCCAGGCGTGGCGGGACGCAGGCACGTCAGGCCCCGATCGAGGCGGGCGAGCTCTGGATCGACGTCGAGGACCGTCGCGTCGAGCGAGGCGGGGAGATGGTGCACCTGACGCCCACGGAGTGGCGACTCGTCGAGGTGCTCCTGGAGCATCCCGGGCGCCTGGTCCGCCAGGGCCACCTGCTGCGGACGGTGTGGGGTCCGGCCTCCGAGCGCGACACGAACTATCTGCGCGTCTACCTCGGCCGTCTGCGCCGGAAGCTGGAGGTCGACCCGTCACGTCCGGACCACTTCGTCACCGAGCCCGGGCTCGGCGTCAGGTTCGTGCCGTGAGTGCACCCCACCCGAGGACCTATGACTCGGCGCGAGCCTGGTGGACATCGGCATCACGGCCACCCTCGGTCACCAGGCCTAGGACGAGGTCCGCTGTAGTTGCTCGCCGTACTCGGTCAACGCTCGGCGGTAGTGAGCGACGTCATCGTCTTCGACCTGGAGGGCCACTGAGAAGGTACCGGCGACGGCCCCGGCCGCCTCGCCGGCTTCGAGGAGCGCCAGGGCTAGGAACAGGTGGTCAGCTGCCCGATGCGGCCATTGGGCCGCTACCTTCTGGTGCACCGTGATGGCCGAAGCGGCGTCGCCGACCACGCGCAAAGAACTGCCAAGCTGCACCATCGCCCGGAACTCCACCTCAGGATCTACGGCACGCGCCAGCCAGCACGTGCCGATAGATTGCGATCGCCTCGACTTCTCGATCCGCGGCATCCAGCCGAGGCGTGTTCGAACGCCAACTGCCCGTCGTCTGGCGCAGCCGCTACCGATGAGGCAAGTTCTTCGACCGACCGTTCCTCCGCCGGTGAATCATCGCAAACACCATCCCACCGGAGCGGGAGACGCCGCGCTAGCGCACAAGCGCACAAGCGCGCGGGTCGTCCCGGAAGTCGTTCCCGCTACGGTCACGCTCCGCCGGCGGTGATCGATGAAGCGGCTACCGGTGGTGGCTGAGGTCGTGGGCACCCTCGGGGCCCAGTACGTCGAGGAGGGCCAGGGCCTGGGCGGCCGGTGATCCTGGTGGCGCGGTGTACAGCACCAGGTGCTGGTCGCAGTCGGGCAGTGCGAGACCGTCGCAGTCGAGGGTGAGCTCACCGACGGCAGGGTGTTGGAAGGTCTTGGTCAGCATGGGTGCCGCCTGGACGTCGTGCCGCTGCCAGAGTCGCTCGAACTCGGTGCTGCCGGCGCGCAGGTCGGTCACCAGACCGCTGACGTCGGGATCGGCCGGGTAGCGGGCCGAGGTGGCGCGCAGCTCCATCACGACGTGGTGCCGGAAGGCGGTACCGTCCACGACGCCGTAGAGCGTCGCGCCGGGACTGTTGCTCGCGAGGAAAGCGCGCCTTGCGAGGTTGCGCTCGTCGGGGGTCACGGCGCCGAAGTCCTCCATCAGGGCGGCGGCGAGGTCGTTCCAGGCCAGCACCTCGAAGGCAGCAGACATCACGAACGCCGCCGTCTGGGGCAACCTTTCGAGGAGGGCCAGAATGCTAAGGCGGACGTCGCGCCGGTGCCGATCGCGCCGGGTCGGCATGGTCCCGGCCAGAACGTGAAGGTGGTCGGACTCCGCCTCGGTCAGTGCCAATGCACCGGCAATTCCCGCGAGCACCTCGGCCGAGGGGCGCGGGGCGCGTGCCTGCTCGAGCCGGACGTAGTACTCGGTCGAGATGTGGGCGGTCACGGCGACCTCTTCCCGGCGAAGGCCAGGTGTTCGTCGCCGCGGGCCCGACGGGAGGCCGACGTCCTCCGGCCGCAGCCTCTCGCGGCGGCTACGCAGGAAGCTCGCGAGCTCCTTCTTGTCCATGGCTCCAGTCTCCGCGATCGGCAGCGCCGTGTCCTGGTACCAGTTGTGCCTGCCTCCGCGGTTGAGTTCGGGCCACGCTGGCGACATGACCAACAACAACATCAGCAACCCTGTCGGCCTGCTGAGCGGCAAGGTCGTGCTCATCACCGGCGCCAGCCGCGGCATCGGCGCAGCAGCGGCCCGCGTCTTCGCCCGGGAGGGCGCGGCAGTCGTGGCGGCCGCGCGCAGCACCACCGCGCTGGACACTCTCGTGGCCGAGATTCGCGAGGAAGGAGGTATGGCCGACGCCGTGACGATGGACCTGGCGGACCGGGCCAGCATCGGCGCCGCCGTCGACCGCGTAACCGAGCTGCACGGACGGCTCGACGGAGCGTTCAACAACGCCGGTGTGGCACAGCAGCAGCCCGGGCCGCTCGACACCACGACGGGGGACGACCTCGAGGTGCAGTTCGCGGTGAACTTCCGTGGGCACTGGGTCGCGATGAACGCCGAAGCCACGCTGATGCGGCGCAACGGCGGTGGCGCGATCGTCAACACCTCGAGCATCGGGAGCCGGCGGGCGAACCCGGCGCTGCCGGCGTACGGCGCCATGAAGCGCGCGCTCAACAGCATCACTGAGACCGCGGCCGTGACGTGGGCGCCGCAGGGGATCCGGGTCAACGGGATCACCCCTGGCGGCACCGCGACCGAGATGATCGAGGAGTGGGAGGCGGCGACTCCGGGCGTCGTCGACACGATCAACGCCTCCACCCCGCTGGGTCGGATGGCCGAGCCGGGCGAGGTCGCCGAGGCGGCGGCATGGCTGCTCAGCGACCGCGCGTCGGCAGTGACCGGCGCGATCCTGCCGGTCGACGGCGGCGCGGGCGCCTGACGTGTCCGATCCGGCGAGACATCCCGGACCGGAGGAGCAGCGTCCTTGTTGGCCGTGATCTGTTGGCCCGACGATCGCCGGGTCGCTCATCGTAGGTGTCGCCGCCTCGGACGATCGTCGTCCGCCGGCGTCCGCGTGAGGTTCCCGCTGTGGTCATGCTCCGCGCTTCTCGGACCGGAGCCGAGGTAGATCGTGTTTCTCCTGCGTGCGGCTCCGACGAGCGACCGGTGTCCCGGTGCCGCGTAGACGGGGTGAGCGACGATCGCCACGACGTACGGTGATTCGCGTGGCAGCCACGATCGAGGAGCTTCGACGGGTTCGCCCTGACCTCGCGGACGCGGCGGTCGCGGAGATGGGCTCACCTGGGCCGTTGCGCGCCCAGCTGGTCGCGGCCTATCTCGACGGCACCAAGACCGCAGGCTCGAGTCTGCGGCGGGAGTTCGAGACCGAAGGCGTTCCGATGCCCGTCGTCGGCGACCGCGAGGTGATGGTCGACTCCGACGCGCGACCGGTGGCCGTGCTCGAGGTGACGCGGGTTGAGCAGGTACGTCTCGCCGACGTCGGGCTCGAGGTGGCCCTGGCCGAGGGGGAGGGTTACACCTCCGCTGCGGAGTGGCGGGCTGGACACGAGCAGTTCTGGACCTCCAACGAGGTCCGCGGCGAGCTGGGTGACCCCACCTTCGTCCCCGACGACGACGAGCAGGTCGTCGTCACCTGGTACGCGGTGGTCGAACGGCTGGGATGACCCGAGCGCGGTGACTTGGCTGGCTTTGCACGGTCCGGGTTGCGAGCCGCGTGAGGCCGGTCAGATCGAGGGGTTGGCTCTGGCGTCGCTTGCCGCGGCAGGTCTGAACCGCCGAACCGATGGGCGTGCCCAAGAGAGTGCCAAGCCCGATCAGGGCTGCAGGTTGTCTGCCGCGAGGCCGATCACGGGCGCTCAGCAGGAATTCCAATCCAACGCCCCCGGCCCCCAAGGTCCCAGGGCCCCGTTCGTCTATCGGGTGGGCGCGGTGTCGCCTTCATGACGCACGTCGTCGGCCAACAGCTGCGAGTGCGCCAGATGGGGTTCGGTGAAACCGCCCGCTCGTGCCGAGTGCGGGCGTGTTCGCGGGCCACGCGGTGCGTGATCGGCTCACCTCGTGCTGTCCTGGTCCACGACGTCCAGGGATTCTTCCGCGACGCTCGTTGAGCGCTGACCGGTGCCTGTGAAGTCGCGGGCTGCTTGACTTGCCGTCCACCTTCGAGTTGCGCCACGTGGGGACGACCATGACTGATCTGCGCGCGTCGTACGACGCCTACCTCGCCTGTCTGAACGCTCGAGACTGGGACGACCTGGGCCATCACGTGCACCCGGACGTCGAGCACAACGGCCAGACTCTGGGCGTCGCCGGCTACCGCTCGATGCTGGAGGACGACGTCGCTGCGATCCCCGATCTGCGATTCGACGTCGAACTGCTCGTGGTCCAGGCACCGCGCCTCGCCGCGCGCCTGACCTTCGACTGCACCCCCGCAGGCGAGCTTTTCGGCGTCCACGTCGATGGCAGCCACGTCCGATTCTCCGAGAACGTCTTCTACCTGTACCGGGACGACAAGATCGCGTCGGTCTGGTCGGTCGTCGACCGCGCGGCTGTCTGGGAACAGATGGGTTGAGGCTCGGTTGCACACCGGCAGGGGCCTGCCGAGAGTTGCGTCATTCGAGTGTTCGTCGCGGCCTGGCGTACCTCGCCGGCGGCACGCCGAGCATGCGGACCATGTGACGGTGCAGGTGTGCTTGGTCGTAGAAGCCGGCAGCCACGGCGACGTCCGCCACGGATCTGCCCTCCAGCAGCAGGCGACGTGCCAGGTCGATCCGGCGCCCGATGAGGTAGCGGTGGGGCGGCAGGCCCCAGCAGGACGTGAAGGCCTTGATCAGGTGGGCGCGCGAGACCCCGATCCCCGCCGCGGCGTCGGCGAGGTCGATCCCGGGCACGACGTTTGCGTCGATCAGGTCGCGGAGCGCGAGGGCGTGGGCCGCGGGTGTGCCGGCGGCGTCCTCGGACGACGGCCGCAGGTGCTCCGATATTCGGTCGCTGACAAGGGCGAGGCGTGACGCTGTCTCCAGGCCGCCGGGGTCGGCCTCGATCGATCGGTGCAGGCCGTCGAGCTGTCGGCGCAGGGCGGGGTCGTGGAGCGTGGGGCGGTCGACGGCCGCTCCGACGAGCGCGGTGTCGATCGTGTCCTCGGCCAGGTAGAGCACGCGCTTGACGAAGCCGCCGGCCGTGCCTGCCCGGCCGTCGTGGGCCACGTGTGGGGGCAGCAGCGTGACCCCGCGCGGGACGATGCCGATCTCGTGGCGCCCGAGCTCGCTGCGCACCGAACCACGGTCGAGGATCATCAGGGTCCAGGCGGCGTGGGTGTGCAGGGGATAGGCGTGGTTGCCGAACCGGGCGTGCAGCACCTCGACGACACCGTCCACGTCGGGTCGCCACGCTCGTACGAGCGACGGCCGGTCCACCACACGAACGTACAAGACCCCGGTCCGTGCCGGGCGCGACGATCGACAGATGAAGTTCGACACCAAGATCGCCGTCGTCCTGGCCGAGGGCCTTCTGCCCTGGCAGGAGCTCAACGTCACCGCCTTCCTGGCCAGCGGTGTCACCGCCGCCCACCCGGGCGCGATCGGCGAGCCCTATGCCGACGCCGACGGTCAGACCTACCTGCCTCTCCTGGGTCAGCCCGTGGTGGTCCTCTCGGCCGCTGCCGAGGTGTTGGGTCAGGTACGTGAGCGGGCGGTGCGACGAGAGCTCGCGCTCGCGGTCTACACCCGTGAGATGTTCGGCACGGGTCACGACGAGGCGAACCGCGAGGTCGTGGCCGCGGTGGCCGGGGCAGACCTCGACCTGGTCGGCGTGGCCCTGCTCGGCCCGCGCAACGCCGTCGACAAGACCGTCAAGGGAGCCGCGATGCACCCCTGACGTGGTGGGCGCACGGGCGCGGCGACGACGTGTCCTCGGAGGGCCCGCGGGGGAGCGGGGCATCCTGCCGAACAGGTGGGAGCCACCACCGGGACATGCGTCAGGTGTCGCGGCGCCCGGCCACCGTCACGGCCGGACCGTCTCGCCGCACGGTGCTGGAGAACATGCAGTCCTCGGCCCCGACCTCACCGACACCCAGGCCCAAGCTGCCCGCCCACGGGATCGACGACCCCGGGTTCCTGCAGCCCGTCCGCCCGATGTCGGCGATCGGTGGCTGAGGTCGACGTGGCCGAGACCGCCACCGAGCCGCTGACCTGCTCGTCCAAGGGCTGCCAGGCCGCTGCGGCGGCGGTGCTGCAGTCCGGCCGGCGCGCGGCCGCGATCGGGTCCGGCCTGCTCAGCGGGGTGCCGGTCGCCGACGCCGTCTACGGGCTCACCGTAGTGGCCGACACCACCAGTCCGGTCTACTGGACGCTCGTCCTGGTGGTCACCTCCGTGCTGCTGCTCGCGGTGGCCGCCGCGCGCCTCACGACCCTCCGGCTCGTCGGCCTTCAGCTGGCGACGGCCGCGGTCGTCTTCGTGGGGGCGAGCTGCGCCTTCGCCGTCCTGGTCGCGATCGCATCCTGACCCCGGAACGGCAGATCCCCTCCGGCCGAGCGCGTCCGGCAGCGCCGACGCAGGTCGTGCGGGCGCACCGTCGAACCACCCAGGTGCGACTGCTGGGCGGGTGAACGGACGCGTCCCGGTGAAGGAGCCGGTGACGTCCGACCTGCACGCCTCGATGACGACGGCGCAGAGACGTTGCACGATCAACTCGCTACGTGGGTCGGCCGCCGGCATCGATGCGTAGGCCTTTGGCGGCTGCGATCAGCGTGGCGTTGCCCGCCGCACGGCTGCCGTCGGGCAACCGGTCGGTGTCCTCGAGCCCGGCGCGCAGACCGTGGCCTCGCGCGGCGGCCCACCGCAGGACGTCCCACGTCGCGATGCCCACGCCGTGGAACACGCGCTCCAGGGTGTTGTGAGCGTCGTCGAGAACGCGGTTCATCGCCTCGGCATCGGCCACCGCGCGCCGGGGTTCCACATCTGTCGGCTCGACGAAGATCCTCTCGTACCGCAGTGGGCTCTGGCGCGTGACGAAGGTGTGAGCGTCGTCGACCGAGAGCAGGCACGCCTCGACACCCACCCCGCGAGCGGCGAGACGCTGGGCGATCTCGTCCACACCCTGCTCTCCCTGGTTGGCCGGGATCAGGTCGGGCAGCACGGTCCAGGCTGAGATCTGCGCCAGCCGCACGTCCGGATCCGGCTCGATCACCGCGAACGTCGTCATGTTGAGCGGCACCCCGGGGCACCGCTCGCGCACCGCCCGCAGCGTCCGGGACACGTACCGGTCCTCGAACGTCTCGATGCCGTCGTCGTCGAAGGCGTGCAGGTGGATCGCGTTGGCGCCGGCCGCGACCGCCGCCGCGGCGTCGGCAGCCGACTCATCGGGCGTGCGCGGCATCCCGTCGTGCAGAGCCGCGCCGTTCAACGCCACCTGCAGCAGACGAGAATCCATCTGCTCATGCTCGCATCCGACTGGACCGCTCGACGGTCACGACCAGCTCGCTTCGCGGGCACGAGGCGAGCGTGTGGTTGTCGGTGGGGTTCCCGCTGTGGTCGCGCCTCGCGTGAGGTTCTGCTGTCGGGACGACTTCGCCTCGGTGCGCGGCCGGGGAGTGAGCCGGCCGCGTGTCGGGCGCGCTTCGGCGTCTCGTGGTGGGCTCAGTCCTTGACCGAACGGCCTGCCGCGTGCTCCTCGGTGACATCGACCACCAGCTTCCCCCAGGATTCTGCATCGTCGAACGTGATGGTCCGCACGGCGTCGTCGAAGGACGATCCATCGCGCTCGGCCACCCGCTCGACCTCCAGGGTGATGTACCACCGGATCCACGGCAGGGGCGCCAGGTACCCCCGGCTCCAGCACGCTGCCCTCATGGAGTCGGTCAGTGCGTCGAATCGCGACGTCCGCGGTGTGAGCATCGGGGCAACTCCCTTCCCTCGATCGGCGCCGGACCTGTCGGTCAGCGTCGGCCCTGATGTGATTGAGAACACCACTTGGTCGGGCGGAGCCGTCTGTTCGTCACGTCGGCCGGACGTGACCTGGGTCACGACCGCGCGGAGACCCCGTGACTGCCTACGATCGGGCCATGAGCGAGGCGAACAACGCGTGGCGGGTGCAGCTCGACGGCCACGAGTACGAGGTGGAGCTGGTGCACGGCACCATCAGTGGCAGTCGGCAGATCACCGTGAACGGAGTGGTCGTGGACGAGGGAAGGAAGTTCTTCGACACCGGCAGCAGGCACGCCTTCGACCTGGGTGGCCATTCAGCCCGAGTCGACATCGACGTCGTGCACTCCGGGTTCGCCCATGAGAGCACGCTCCACGTGGACGAGCGCTACGTCGAGCCGCTGGCTCGGTGACCCGGCGCCGGCCACGGATGACGGTGGCTGTGCGGTGGAGCACCCGCCTCGACGGGTGCGTGACTGATCGATGACGGCTGACGCGGGCTCGACGGGCCTCGAGGGCGCTGCCTTGTATCGGTATGGGCTTCAGGTCCCCACCCTGCGACGTGCCCAGGTGCGCGGTGTGGTGATGCACGGTGTCGGTGTGAATGGACTCGACGTCGACAGTCATGACCTGTTCCCCGGTGGCCTGGTCGTCAACGGGACGACGTCGTTCCGCTCGTGGACGCAGAGCTCGACCTGCAGTTGCAGAGCTCGACCTGCAGTTCCCGCGGCGCGAGGTGCAGTCATCCCGGACGCCTGGTGCCTGCGTGAGGGGTGGGCCGCCGTACGGTCCGCGTGGCGGGCGACGGTAGCTAGTCCTTGTCCTTGTCCTTGTCCTGGTCCTCGTTCGAGGCGACGGCAGCGGAAGCACTCGCGCACCGGCGCGCGGTGCGACGAGCCCGGTGTCGGGCGCCACGGCCCCGGCGGATGGTGAGGCTCACGGTCGTGGGCCTCGGGGTGACCGGCGGGGACGCCGGTCGAGCTCGTCGCGCAGGCGGGCGTTCTCGTCCTCCAAGGGCAGCACCATCGCGATGCCGGCGAGGTTGAGTCCCCGTTCGAGCAGGTCGGTGATCCGCTCCACGATCTCGAGGTCGGCGGGGCTGTAGCGGCGCGTGCCTCCGGGTGTGCGGTACGGGGCCACCAGGCCGCGCTCCTCGTACGCCCGAAGATTCTGCACGCCGACTCCGACGAGCTCGGCCGCGACCGAGATGCCGAACTGGGCATGCCCGTGGCTACCGGCTGCGGGTGGAGAATCTGTACTCATGACTTGAGTGTATCTGTGGTCGTTGCTATAAAGGATATGTACTCATCAACACAGATCGAGGCCGTCGACCGGCCGTGATCGAACGTCTGGAGGTTCTTCACCATGATGCTGCGCACCGACCCCTTCCGTGACCTCGACCGCCTCACCCAGCAGGTGCTGGGGACCACGTCCCGGCCGTCGGCGATGCCGATGGACGCCTGGCGCGACCAGCAGACGCTCGTCCTCGAGCTCGACCTGCCCGGCGTCGAGACCGACTCGATCGATCTGGACGTCGAGCGCAACGTCCTCACCGTCAAGGCGGTCCGCCCGCCCCGGGAGCATGAGGAGTACATCGCCGAGGAGCGCCCCCGCGGTGTGTTCAGCCGCCGCGTCATCCTCGGCGACACCCTCGACGTCGACCAGATCAGCGCGACCTACGACGACGGGGTCCTCACCGTTCGCATCCCGGTCGCCGAGCGCGCCAAGCCTCGCCGGATCCACGTGACCCGGACCGCCGGCGACCAGGAGGCCATTCCCGCCTGAGGCTGACGGGGGCCGCCGGTTGCCGTGTCGCACGGCAACC